>JBDKVA010000143.1:0-39573 GCA_039679375.1 Clostridiaceae bacterium | reverse complement strand
GCAGTCCCAATAAAGACGGCCTTACTGAAGCATGCGGACAGGCGGCAAGGCTTGGCGTTGAAGATGCTGACGGAGAAGCTGTCATGATCCGGCTTAACGACCTGAACATATCACATTGCCATGCTTGTGGTAATGGGTGGGGCACATGCCGGAACGAACATGTATGCCAGGTATCGGATGATTTTCAAAAACTCCATGAACAAATGGGCAAAGTGGATGCATACGTAGTAGTCACACCGGTTTACTGGGGAGAGATGAGTGAAGCTGCGAAGGTATTTTTTGACCGGTTCAGAAGATGTGAAGCAATAGGCAAAGAGAACAAAATCGAAGGGAAACCTGTGATATCAATAGCAGCTGCCGGAGGAAGCGGGAATGGTATACTTTCCTGCCTGACTTCCATGGAACGGTTATTTACTCAGGTCAAAGCAGAAAGATTTGATATGATAGGTATAAAACGAATGAATAAAAGCTATATGCTCGATACCATCCGTTCAGCTGCCAGAGAAATGGTTTTAAGACAGGGGGAATTGCATGGACAATAAATATGTGCAGGACTTGACCAGCAGATACCCTCAACTGGGATCATGCGGGGAGGATATTGAAGCATCCATCGATTTGCTTAAAAAGACTTTTACTGATAAAAACAGGGTTTTCATATGCGGAAACGGAGGCAGCTGGTGCGACAGCCAGCATATCGCGGGAGAACTTCTGAAAGGTTTTTTAAAAAAGCGCCATGCTGATGAATCATTCAGGAACAGGGCGGCGCAGCTTTTCCGTGATGAAGGGAAATATCTGGCGGACAATTTACAAGGCGGGTTCCCTGTAATTGTATTAGGCGGACATGAAGGATTTTCTACGGCCTATATCAATGATGTGAAAGCCGAGCTTGTGTATGCTCAGGAGCTTTTTGCACAGGCTGCCCAGGGGGATACGCTTATTTGCATATCGACGTCGGCCAATTCCGCAAATGTGTATTATGCTGCAATGACGGCAAAATTACTTGGCGTATCGGTTATTTTGCTGTGCGGCAGCAATGAGGGCAGGATCAGTTCCCTGGCGGATATCATCATATCGGTGCCGGAGAAGGAAACATATAAAGTCCAGGAGCTTCATCTGCCTGTGTATCATGCTATATGCGCGGCATTGGAGGATCACTTTTATGAGTGATAGGACGATCATAGGAATTGATATAGGCGGCACCAAATGCGCAGTTACCCTTTGCAGTGAAAAGGACGGAAAACCGGTCATTGTTGATAAGGTGCGCTTTGCCACATATAGAACGCCTCAGGAAACGATCGGCGTGTTATTCGAAACGGTAAGAGGCCTGACCGGAAAGCATGCGTTGAAAAAGACAGACTGTATAGGCATCAGCTGCGGCGGGCCGCTTAACGGAAAAAAGGGGATCATTGTATGCCCTCCGAACCTGCCGGGGTGGGTCAATATACCAATTGTCGAGATGTTTGAGAAGGAGTTCTGCATACCGGCCGCGCTTCAGAATGATGCGAATGCGGGCGCTCTTGCCGAATGGCTGTGGGGAGCGGCACACGGATATGAGAACGCAGTGTTTTTAACGTTCGGGACAGGTATGGGAGCCGGACTTATTTTAAATAACAGGCTATATGAAGGCACAAACGATCTGGCGGGCGAGGTCGGACATATCAGGATCGAGAACGACGGCCCTGTTGGCTTCGGTAAAGCAGGGTCTTTCGAGGGTTTCTGCAGCGGCGGAGGCATTGCCAGGCTGGGTCAGTCCATGATCGCAGGCTGGCTTTCGGAGAAAAAAGACGTGGGCTTTTGCAAAGATTCTGCCCGGCTTGGCAGTATTACCGCACAGGATATAGGCGAGGCTGCGGGGGCGGGAAACCGGTATGCCCTTGAAATATTTGAGGTGGTATCAAGAAAACTGGGCAAAGGAATCAGCACAATAATCGATATTTTGAATCCGCAGGTCGTTGTTCTTGGCAGTATTTATGTCAGGCAGAGGAAAATCATCGAGCCTTTATTGATGGAGACATTAAAAAAAGAAACAATCGGACTGAGCCTTGAAGCGTGCAAAATCGTACCGGCGAAACTGGGTGAAGCCATCGGTGATTATGCGGCTGCAGCCATAGCCATATACTGCCTTGACAAAATCGGCGGGTAAGAGCACGCGAAACTCATACAGTTGTTATTTAATAATTTGCTTCTGATTTGCATAAACTTCCGATAGTCAGCGATGAAACGGAAGTTTTTTATTACTGAAGCATAGCGGAGTCTTGCTCCAAATAGGCGGTTTTGCCAAACAAAATGCGCTGCTGAACGGGGTATAAAAAAATATTTAATGATATTGACTTGATTAAAGGCGAGTGCTATAATAAACCTGTCGGGCAGGCGGGCAGGTTACATAAAGGCAGTATACAAATCCAGTTGCTCTGACGGACAGATAAATATCTGACAGACAGGATAAAGGAGATCATTATGAACGAGAATACGAATTTACTTTATCTAAAAATTAAAAAGAATCTCGTTGAAAAACTCAGGACAATAGGTCCAAATGAACGCATACCTTCCCGCAATGAGTTGATGAAAGAATATAATGTGACAAGAACCACGGTTGACAGGGCCATTTCGGAACTGATAGGGGAAGGGTACCTGTATTCGCGTGACGGAAGCGGCACATTTGCGGCAGAAAATGCTGCGGCGGTCAACAGGCAGGAAAACGGCAAAATTATAAACTGGGGCATGATATTGCCCAATATCATGCATGATACCTATCCGGGAATTCTGCGCGGAGTTGAGGATGTAGCCAATAAGCATGGAAGAAATACAGTTATTTGCAATACGGATAATATTAATGAAAAACAGGCAAATTATATATATAAGCTTGTTGAATCGGGAATAGAAGGAGCGGTTATCGTACCGGCCATTACGGATGAGATTGACGTCAGGCCGTTTAAAATGCTTCAGGAGAGAAATATTCCATTTGTTTTCTGCAACAGGGGCATTAACGGGATAGTGGCTCCTGCAGTCATCTCAAACAGCTTTTATGGAGGTTATATTGCGACGAAGCACTTAATTAAGCAAGGATTCAGGAAAATAGCATATATATCCAATCCAATGTATCAGGTATCTCTGGACAGGTACCAGGGCTATAGAAGCGCAATCGAGGAAGCCGGCATCGATGCGGGCGATGAATATGTATATTTTGCAGAATCATTCCTCGTTGAAAAAAACGGATATGAGAATACCAAGCTGCTGTTAAAGAGGAACCCTGAAGTAGACGCGATCTTTTGTTTCAATGATGCGATAGCCCAAAGCGCATTTCAGGCTATAACGGAAGCAGGCTTAAAGGTCGGTCGGGATATCGGCCTTGTTGGCTATGACAATACGAATTTATGTGAAAGCCTGCCTGTCAAACTCACATCAGTTAAATTCAAAACACAGGAGATCGGTACAAAAGCAGCTGAACTGCTACTCAACATTATTAATGGTGAAAATGTACAAAAAAACAAAAGGATTGTGCTGCAGCCGGAATTGGTTGTAAGGGAAAGCTGCGGCAGTCAAAGAGACAAGAATGAAGCGGTTTGATGAATGGTCCTGTTCATTACACTGTACCAGATTCATTGAATGGATTCATTCAATATGGATACAGTGATAACGATAAATAATCAGAGGAGGATTATGTATGAAAAAGAGATTTCTAGCACTATTTATGGCTGTATTGATGATTGCAACTGTTGCATTAACCGGTTGCGGCAAAAGTAATCAGCCTGGACAGGGACAGACAACGCAGACAGGTACTGCAGCAGTAAGCCCGACACCTACTGCCAGCGCACCGGCTGCACAAGAAATTTCAGCAAATTTGAGATTCTTGTGGCCAGGTACTTCGGAGGCAGAGAAAAAAATTGCTGAAGATATCAAAGCTGCAGTCCTGAAGCAATATCCGAAGGTAAATGTGGAATTCATGCCTCTGGTATGGGCTGACATTGAGAAAAAACTTACAGTCATGGTAAATACAAAAGATTATCCTGATATGATGCAGGTACAGGATGTTACCAATCCGGTTGCCATGGATGCACTTGAGCCTTTGGACGGTTATTTCAACGACAAGGTAAAATCGGAAGATTTTATCCAGGCTGCAAAGGACTATATGACAATTGACGGTAAGTTGTATGCTATTCCTGCTCTGGCAGTTATCTATGCCCACGCTTACAATAAGGAAATGCTGCAGGCAGCCGGTTATAAGCCCGAAGATCTGAAATCCTGGGATGATATTAAAGCAGCTGCAAAGGCAATGACGAAGGATGGAAAATATGGTTATTCAATGGCAAACGGCGGTCAGGGAAGATTCACTTTCAGGGACTTTATGATGGTTTGCCTCACAAATGGAGTAACTCCTGATGATACATCCGATGCATCCAAAGCAAAGTATATGGAAGTTTTGAATTTCTTCAACGATATGTCCGATTATATGCCAAAGTCGCAGGTTACCTGGCTTTATCCGGAACTGTACAAGGCATGGGAAGCAAACACCGTTGGTATCATCCACACCGGAGCTTACTACAGCGCAAACGTTATTACACATGGTACGACCAACTTTGACAGGACTCAAATCCTGCCGTTCCCCAAAGGGCCGTCTGCTGATAAAACAAAAATCATGGTTGGCGCATCCGGTATAGCACTTATCAAGGGTTCAACACAGAAGGAAGCCGCGTGGAAGGTATTGGAAATCATTATGACGCCTGAAATTCTTGGAGAATGGGCAGGAAACCTTGGCGTCAGCGCTAATAAGACAATTACGAAGGAAGCTATGGAACCCTACGTCAAGACAGCATATCCTACAGTGTACAAACAGCACCAGGATTTGATGGAACAGTTCCAGAAGGCTGCTAATGATTATGGCGTACCAATGCCGAAGATCCTTGGACAGCCTCAGATGGAAATCGTAGTACAGGGCGCAATGCAAAAGATGCTGGACAAGAAGGCAACACCCGAACAGACATATACTGAGATCAAAACAGGTATTGACAAGGTAAAGGCTGATCTGGCAAAAAAGTAAAATGATGTAGATGGAACAAATAAACTGGGAGGCGCAATTAGCCTTCCAGTTTATTTAAGACCACTTTTAGAAGGCAGGTGAATGAATTGAAGGTAGAAAATATAAGTCCGGGCAGCATCAGGCTTGCAAATATGAAAAAGAATAAGCTGGTATATTTGTTTATTTTGCCGACATTGCTATATCTTCTGATATTTCAGTTTTATCCGCTGCTTGAGTCCATCCGGTTAAGCTTTACCGATCTCTCGTTCTTGCGTCCGGGCAGCGGTAAATTTGTCGGATTGGCTAATTTCAAGGATTTGCTGTTCAATGATCCGAATTTTTGGAGAATTGTCAAGAACAGCTTTGGATGGGTCTTAGGGTCAACGATTTTTCAGTATTTCATAGCAATACCTGCTGCGATGGTTTTGAACGGCAGGCTGGTTGCGCGTCCTTTGTGGAGAGGGCTTTTAATGATTCCGTGGGTGACTCCGACCGTTATCATGGGAGTTATCTTTAAAGCGATTTTTGACGGTGATTATGGACTTGTAAACTATTATCTGAATACGAATATTGTTTGGCTTGGAAATGCAAGTACGGTCTGGCCTACACTTTTACTCACATCTGTGTGGAAAGGTTTCCCGTACGCCACGCTGATGATGCTTGCAGGCTTGCAGGGGATACCGAAAGATATCTATGAAGCTGCATTTGTCGACGGCTGCAGTAAACTCAAGCAGTTCTTCAAAATAACAATACCGCTTTTAATGCCTGTTTTGCTTACTTCCAGTCTTGTGAGCATAGTTATTTCATGGACAAAGTTTGAACTGATCTGGGTCCTGACGGCTGGCGGACCGGGTACGACGACCAGCATTCTTCCGACCTATGTATATACAAAAGCATTCATCAATTTTGATATGGGATCCGGTTCAGCTGTCGCTGTGATCTCAATGCTGTTTATGATGGTATTTATCTTGTTCTATTTAAAGCTGTTTAATAGAAATAATGATTAGGAGGTGAGGGTTATAATGAATAAGAGTAGTGTTTTCGGTAAAGTTTCGTTGTATTTTGTCCTGGCGCTGCTAATGCTGTTTATATTATTACCGTTTCTATGGCTGCTGTCCAATAGTTTTAAACCGGATCAGGAAATTTTCAGTGTAATACCTCACTGGATCCCCAGAAAATTTACGATTTATAATTATTTCTGGGCATTCGGACCGCTGGGACCCCAAATCGGGCCTCTGCTGTACAATTCGATCGTTGCCGCAGGCCTGACGGCAGTGATGACTGCTTTTTTCGCAGCAACAGGCGGATATGCCCTTGGCAGGTACAGGCTCCCGGGATTTAAAACGATCGGCGTCATTCTGCTGCTATCGCAAATGTTCCAGGGACCGCTGATTATGATACCCTGGTACAAAACGGCAAGCCTTCTGGGAATCGTGAATACCAGACTGGTCCTGATCCTGATTTACGGTACGTCGACCATACCGATCGGTGTGTGGCTGATGAAGGGCTTTTTTGCCTCTGTGCCAAAAGAGCTGGAGGAGGCTGCAGAGATTGATGGAAGCAGCAAGCTTGCAACGTTTGTGAAAATCATGCTTCCATTGACCACGCCGGGACTTGCTGCGGTAGTTATTTATTCTTTTATTCTAAGCTGGAATGATTACCAGTATGCACTGATCCTGACGAACTCTGTAAAAGCAAAAACGATCCAGGTCGGGATCGCTGAATTGATGGACAGTATGGGTAAACAAAGCTGGGGCGGGATCATGGCAACCGGCGTGATCGTATCGGTTCCCATCATTATTCTGTTTGCCTTCATACAGAAATACCTTGTGGAGGGTTTGACTGCAGGGGCTGTAAAGGGCTGATCAAGGGGGTGAAAATATGATTGAGCGTCTCAGAAGATTGTTAAATGATATGGAGGAAAATATTAGACCTGAGCATGTGGAATATGTAGAGGAATTGCATTTAAAAAGCCTACGGTATGAAGAGGTGCCTTATATCCCTCTTACAACGATTTATCCGCTGGATGGTTCCTACGAGCTGTTCCCCTATAATGAAGCATTTTACGACCCTGAGAAAATGCTGTACAATGAGTTGCTGTGGAGTTTTTCCAGCAACCTGAACAGCATAAGGGTAAAGGATTGTTTTCCGATGCAGATCCGAAGTAATCATGGTATCGGGATCATCAGCTCGCTTTTCGGGGCAAAATGCCGGATCGTGCAAGACAGTATGCCCTGGGTGGATCCGCTGGAAGATGGTCTGGATGGCGTAAAAAGGCTGATAGGACAGGGGTTGCCGGAGCTGAATACCGGACTTGGCGGTAGAGTATTCGAAACGCATCAATTTTTTATTGACACGTTGAAACAATTCCCCAAGTGCTACAAAGCAATACACATTACTCAACCGGATTTGCAGGGGCCTTTTGATATAGCGCATCTGCTTCTTGGAACGGACGTGTTCTACGCAATATACGATGAGCCTGAAGTTGTACAGGAGCTGCTGGAGCTGATCACTTCAGTATATATCGGTTTCAGGAAATGGATCGGGCCTTACCTTACGGATCGGGCCGGAGAGGATGCGGTATATGTCCATGGCGCAATATTCGGCGGCAAGGTGCTGCTCAAAGATGATACCGCGCTGATCAACCTGTCGCGAGAACAATATGAGAGATTTTCGCAGCCTTACAATCTGAGGATCCTCAGCGAATTTGGCGGGTCGCTGCATTATTGCGGGCCCGAAAGGGAATGGCACCATGACGTGCTCCGTCATCCGGCGCTCAGAAGCCTTCAATACGGGAATCCTGAGATGCATGACCTAAATTATGATTATTCCGGCTGGAGTGAAAGTAAAACATCCATCGCATTTTGGGGGTATAATCAGGACTATGCGTTTTTAAACAAAGCTAAAGATCTTGGAATCAAAACGGGAATGACGTTTGCCTGCAAGGCGTCAAGTTATCAGGAAGCGGTTGATATTTTGAAAAACCATATAAAAGGAAAGCGTGCTTAAAGCATGCCGGATAGGATTCAATACGGAGGGAAAGCAGGTTTAGCTTATGCAGAATAGGCTTCAATGCGATGTTCTCATAATTGGAGGCGGCGCTGCCGCTACCCGCGCTGCTGTTGAAGCAAGCGACAACGGTGCGGATGTGCTGATGGTGACCAAAATGAAATACGGTTACGGCGGGTCAAGCTTCTATGCCAATTCCATACCGTGGGGAGTCATGACGGCTGGAGAAGGAGCAGACGCGCAGAATGATTTCCTGGATGAGATCCTTCGTGCCAGCTGCGGGTGCCTTAACAGAAAGCTGACGGAGATACTGGTGCGAAATTCTGATGAACGGTTCCGTGATATGACAGGTTATGGAATAGAGTTCCGCAATAATGACGGGACGCCTTGCTTCGGTAAAAAGCCGAGAGGCGCGCTCCTCATCAGTATGGATAATGCCCGAAGATGCTTCGGTGAACAGATTGCGAAAAGAAATATAAAAGTCATTGAAAATTTATCAATACATGATTTAATCGTTAAGGATCGGATCTGTTATGGCGCAGTGGGAACGGATAAACCGGGGGATTGGGCGGTGATCCGTTCCAAAACAGTTGTTTTAGCTTCAGGCGGGGCGGAATACCTGTGGGAATACGGCTTTGCAAATCCGGATATGACCGGCGACGCGTACGCAATGGCAGCAAGGCATGGAGCAAGGCTCGCAAACCTGGAATTCATCCAATTCATACCTGGGGTTGTCAGCCCGCTTCGCAGGACGAACTTCCATCACCCGACACTGGAAAGTCTCCCACTGGTCTTAAACAGCCGTGGAGAAGAGTTTTTGAGGAAATACCTGCCTGAAGGCGTCACCGCTGAGGAATGCCTTAAGACCAAGGCTGGACATGGGCCTTTCAGCTGTGAAGACAATTCGAGATATTTTGACATTGCAATTTACAGGGAGGAATTGGAGAACCGTGATGATAAGCATATGGGAGCGGAGATCCGGTATAGGGACGCATTTTATCAGGACGACAGGTACAAATCCTGGCGTCAATACCTTACCTCAAAAGGTGTTGATACAAAAACTCAAAACCTCCGGATTTACCCACATTGCCAGGGCTTCAACGGAGGAGTCCTGATCGATGAACATTGCGCCACGGATATAGAAAACCTTTACGCGTGCGGCGAATGTGCGGGGGGGCCTCATGGAGCGAACCGCATCGGCGGCAATGCTGTTCTGGGGACGCAGGTCTTTGGAAAGATTGCGGGGGAGCAGGCGGCGATGAAATCAAAAAATATCGGCAGTTGTTTTTATGATGATAGGGATATTGGCAAAACGTTGGAAGCTTCATTCGATACAGGCAATATTTCAAAGATGCGACCGGAAGAGGTTGTGAGCAATATAAAAAGTATTATGCAGCAATGCGCTTTTATCGTACGTGACGGTAAAAAGCTTCAGGAAGGTTTTGAGAAACTGGGTCAAATGCAGAAAGGGTATAATGCCTGCCGGTATATCGAAAATCCGGGAACTGCAGATAAGGCTCTGAATGCATACAATTCGCTGCTTACAGGCCGGATGATCCTGTATTCGATGATAAACAGGAACGAAAGCAGAGGCAGCCATTACAGGGCCGACTTCCCGGAAAAAAACGGTGAAGTATTTGGAAGCATGGCATATGTAAGACTGGACAAAAACAGCGGACCGGTTATGGAGAAGGAGAAGCTGTAAAAGAGGGCTGGACGGAAAAGCAGTAGTTTAATATAAAATCAAACAATAAAGGAGCACAGAAATGATGGACTTACATGTTAAAAAAAATTATTACGGAATTATACCTCCGATCGTCACACCTTTGAAAGAGGATGAAACGCTTGACGAGACAGGTCTTGAAAAATTGGTGGATTACTGCATCGATAACGGAGTGCACGGTGTTTTTGCCATGGGTACCTCGGGAGAGGCCATGTGTGTCAGCAAAAAGGTATGGAAAAGGACGATTGAGGTTACATTGAGAGCTGCTAAAAACAGGGTGCCGGTTTTTTGCGGGGCGATCGATTCATCGACGTCCAGGGTGATAGAAAACATCAAGGAGCTAGAGCAGTCAGGCGCACAAATCGTAGTAATCACTCCTGCTTTTTATCTGCAGAACACATGCCAGTCGGAAATTATCCGCCATTTTGAAAAGGTATGCAGCAGTACGAAATTACAGGTCGTAGCTTATAACATTCCTCCTACGACTCACGTCAACATCCTTCCCGGTACAATTAAGAAAATAGCGGAAATTGATAATCTGGTGGCATATAAAGACAGCTGCGCCGACTGGGAACAGTTCCAACGTAATATTTTCGTGCTGGAGGACTCCAATATCAGCCTGTTCAACGGCGCTGAGGAATTATGTGGAGCAAGCATGCTGTTTGGCGCGCAGGGGTGTGTTCCCGGCCTGGCGAATTTCTTCCCATGGTTGTTTGTCGATATGTATGACGCGGCTTTAAAGAATGATACGAAAAAGGTGTATGATCTGCAAAAACAGGTATGGGATGTAAGAAAGACTCTTTCGGCCGGCAAGTCCTGGATGAGCGCAATGAAATATATCTCAAAAAGGTTCGGCTTTGGCACCGACAAGGTTACGAGCCCGGTTGAGCCTTTGACCGCGGAAGAGAAGAAAAAAATTGATGAAATCATGGAAAAGTACATGAGGAAATAATTTGTATTAGAAATTCGGAAGGGAGGGTAATGTGCATGAGAGTAATGGATTTATTCAATTTGAAGGATAAGGTTGCAATCGTGACAGGAGGACATGCATGGCTTGGCTATGATATGGCATGCGCATTGGCTGAGGCCGGCTGCAGCATCATCATTACCTCCAGAGAGCTTTCACGTGCCGAGGAAGCGGCGGCAAAAATAGCCCGGGAATACGCAGTGGATTCATTGGGACTGGAAATGGACCAGTGCAGCCATGAGCAGGTTAAGTGTATGGCAGAGAAAGCTTACAGTTGGAAGGGGCATATCGATATTCTGATCAATAATGCCGGCGGCGGCTCCGGAAAGAGTGAGGGGAACCTTTTCAAAAGGTCTCCGCAGGACATTGTCAATCTGATCAGCACGAACCTGATCGGTTCGCTTTTCTGCTGCCAGGAAGTCGGACGGTTTATGATGGAAAAAGGCTCGGGCAAGATCGTTAACATCGGATCTATTGCCGGTATTGTGGGGCGTGATAGAGAGATGTACAGGAAAACCAATAAGATGGAGCAGCCGGTCGATTATGCCGCATCAAAAGCGGGTGTGATCGGGATGACGAGGGATCTGGCCGGATTACTTTCACCTCATGGGATCAACGTTAATTGCATATCGCCGGGCGGTTTCAATAAGGGAGAGCCTGAAGAGTTTGTAAAAGCCTACAGCAGTGAAACGATGCTTGGGAGAATGGGCAGGATGGGCACCGATATGAAGGGAGCCGCACTTTTCCTTGCTTCCCCTGCTTCGGACTATATCACCGGACATAACCTGGTTGTGGATGGAGGCTTTAGTGTATGGAAGTAAATAGAAAAAGCCTTCAGGATCTGAAAATATTGATTGTAGGATGCGGATCGATCGGAAAAAGGCATGCCGGCGTTCTTTCTTCGCTGGGCGTGACCGGAATGCTTGCATACGATCCCGTCGAATCACAGCTGCAGGCGCTCGTAAACGAGACGCCCGGCGTACAGCCTTGCGGTTCGCTTGAAGAAGGGTTAAGGCAAAATCCCGACGCCGTATTCGTATTGAATCCGACGAAGCTGCATGTACCTACAGCGATACAGGCCATCAACGCCAATTGCCATGTTTTTATGGAGAAGCCGTTATCCGATTCACTGGATAGGGTAGATGAGCTTTCCGGGCTTGCTGCAGAAAAAAATAAAAAGGTCATGGTAGGCTTTTGCTTCCGGTATCATGATGGGCTGCTGAGAGCTAAAAACATCATAAAGTCGGGTAAAATAGGCCGTATTGTTTCCGTCAGGGCATTGATGGGCGAACATTTTCCAGAAGTGCGTCCCGATTACAAAAATACTTATTATGTAAAATATTCAGGTGCGTTTGAATTGATCCATGATCTTGATCTGGCCATATGGTTCGCGGACCAGAATGTGAAAAAGGCTTATGGAGTTTACGGTGCTTTTAGCGATATCGGTTTTGAGGCGCCCGATACGGTTGAGCTGCTTTTGGAATTCGAGAACAGATGCGCTGCAACGGTCCACCTGGATTTCTTCCAGAAGCCGCGCCGCAGGACAATTGAGCTGATCGGGACGAATGGCGTCATTACCGTTGAATTTGCGTCATGGGATGAATATACCATTTCAATATATGATACCGTAAAAAGGGTTTGGGAGAAATTCACCGAAAAAACCGCCCGGAATGATATGTTCAGGGATGAGGACAGGGAGTTCTTACAGGCAGTGGCGGAGGATAAGCCGATTATCTGCAGCATAGAAGAGGCGCGCAAATCGCTTGAGGTCATTTTGAATGTACAGAAGGGGATTACACAAGAAAATATAAAATAGAGATACCGCAGTTCCATTTGTGAACCCAATAGACAAGATGCTTAAAAAACTAAAGACATAAAGGAGTAAGCTTTTATTCTGAGCTTACTCCTTTTAGCAATCTTCCCTGCAGGATTCAAGTATTTGGTCTAAACCAGAACCTTTACCACTACTTTTTTTATTGGTTGAGGCTTATCTACAGCTATTCCCGGCATATGAACATCATCCGGAGCGAAAATGGCGAAGGCGCCGCTTTTCAAGGTCAGGAAGCTTCCCTTGCCCTCTGTGAGCATGAAATCCTTTTCTTCATCGTATTCCTGCGCCACCTTCATATCATCCAGAAATGCGTAACCGATATTTTCAATTCCTTCCGATATAAACTGGATATCAATATATTTGCGGTGGGATTCCCATTTCCCTTCTTCGATCGGTTTGCTTTGATACTGTTGTACAAGCGCAAAAACATTCTTCCCATCGATTTCATATTTACCCGGTCCCAATTTGCTAAAATCAGTTTGCTGTAAATAATTAAACGCTATCTCCATTCCTTTGCCAAGTCCGCAATATAATTTCGAATTTTTAAGATTATCGACGATCAACAAATCACCTCCCGATTATAAACCGGCTATTCTGGCTTTACTTTGCCATTTACCCGGTTCATACCTATTTTACCGTTATCCTTATCTCAAATCAAGGCGCTGTGAAAAAATCAAGGCATGCTTAACGGATTAAGCTTTATTATGACAGATTTCTTATAAGTTGATTTTCGTCAATATTTTACATATAATGAAATCGGGTGATGAAAAATGTCAGAGCAGAAGGAAGTCTTCATCGAAAAGCGCAAAGGACCGGATGCGATCGTTAAGGCTGTATGGTGGGTCGTAGGGATCAGCTGGGCATTGATCATTGCGGCAATTACATTTACCGACCAGGCAAAGCCCCGAAGCGAGTCTTTTTTTGACCGGCTTTTTCATGTAAAGGTAAGGTACTATTGGGATGAGTATCTGCTACGGTACGCATTCTACCTTTTCGTTTTGAATCTGGCAGTTTGCATTATTGGCTTTGTACTAAACATGCTGAGGCATAAAAGAAAAACGGACCGGATCAGCAAATCCATTACTGTACTTGGCGTTATAAACCTGGCAGGAAGCTTGTGGTATTTGTTTCGTTGAGTTTCTGAAATCATTGCTGTAAAATTTATAAACTGTATCTGGAGGCTGTTGATGGAAAAGAGAAACGATATGAAGCATTTTATACAGGCAATGGGGATAAACGGGATGCCGGAGATATTCGTACACAACTGGGAGGCTGCAATGAATGCCTTCCCGGGCAACAGCATCCGATTTCTGAGCGACGAATATATAGAGCAGGCGAATAAGGTGCTTTTCCTCACGGATGAAAAACTTCGTTTTTTCTACTCGGCAGCTGAAATGATCCGGTCTGATATGGAGCTTTGCCGATATGCGTGGTTGTGGCACTATTGCCTTTTTATCAATGAGCCGTTCCCGGATATCATGGAGGTCCTGAGCTGGCCTTTCCCTGAAACGCAAATGGGTTCGCTGGGGCAGATGTTCCATGGTATAGTACTGTTATCCGGTCTGGAATGGCTTAAACGGTTTTATGAAAAAAGGGGGATCCCTTTAAAAATATTGATTGACACACTTTCCGAATTTGACATCTGCCTCGACGAGCATAAGGCCAAGTATGGGGAATACGGCGTAGGTCTATTTCGGACCAGATGGCTCTTGAACCATTTCTCGGGAAGGATTTACAGGCTGGGTCGGCTGGAGTTCATGTACAGCGGTTTCGCCGGGAATTTTGATGTTTACCGTAATATTAGGGACGGCAGGGTTGTCAGCATTTATAGGCAGGATTCCAACGCTGAACCAGGATTTGTTACGGGATACCGGCTGCTGGATTCAGGATACAGGGATGATAAAATAATCAGATTGCCGCTATGCGACTGGAGGGAAGTGCTGAAAAAAGGCGCCGGCCGGCTGGAGGTCCATATCACGCTCGGTGAAAGGCTATCGACCGATTCATGCAGGAAATCGCTGTCCATGGCAGTTGATTTTTATGCAAAACATTTCTCTGACCAGCCGTTTGAATTGTTTACCTGCCAGTCATGGCTGATGGATCCGCAGCTGTCGGTACTTCTGCCGGATAAAACGAATATCGTAAGGTTTCAGAAACTCTTCCGCCTTTTCCCCGAGAATTTTGGGAATACGGATGTCTACAGGTTTGCATTTGATGTGTACGATATACCTGCCGACCTTTCCACTCTACCCGAGAGATCCTCCATGCATAAGGCTCTAAAGGCGCATCTTTTAAAAGGAAATAGTATATTATCATCCGGAGGATTTATATTAAAAGAAGAATATAAGGAAGGCGCCGGGATCGAGTCATATGAGCAGATGTATTCGAGATGCTGCGGTGAAGGTTGTTCCATGACCTCAAGGGAGAGGGTGCTGTCAGCCATCCATGGGGAGTATGTCGACTATGTGCCATGCTCTCCCTTTTTCAAGGGTTTTTGCACCGCGACGGGCACAGGTGACGGAAATCCGTTTCCATGGGGGGACTCGGAGCTGGGAATGGCAAAATACAATCAGGATAAGCTTGGGCTGGATCCCATACTGGCGGTGGATATGACAGCGTTGGAACAAGCTGCGGAAGCTGCCTGCCAGGATCGGCACGACGGGAATATCATGGTTGGCCTTAAGGAATACGTTGATAAGCTGGTTTTCGAAATCGGCAGGGTGAAGTCAATTGCAGACCAATACAGCCTGGCCACTGCGTATAGAGCCGGACTTGACCTGAAAGAAGCAGGGTGCCATAGTAATGAATCAGCAGAAAATGGTGGACTGCATGGCAGACGCATTGAACCCGGGCATCGTTTGAACATGCATTTCACAGAGGCTGCCGCCCGAACAGGTGTAGATATCATTTTGCTGGATGTATTAATGGAAAAAGAGGATATCCAATGCCTTGAGAAATGGAAGGATACGCTTGCGGAAAACCTTCGCGAAGAGATCAGTCTTGTTCACGGCTATGGAAAAGCGGCCGGTTTCATTCTCCGAACGGACGATCTAAAAATGTTGGATTTCCTTGCAGATCTGGATTTCGACTGTATCGTAAATTTTGATAATACCTTTGATGATTCGATCCTAAAGGAAATCGTACGTAAGTTGGATGGCAAAAAAAGCTTTTTGATTTGCCCTGACAGCGTTTATGACATAACCCGGTGTTCTGCCGGAGATGTGGGAAAGGCAGTTAAAAAAGTGTATGATGCATTCGGCAAGAAAGGCATTTTGATAACTGCCTGCCCATCGTCCAAATGCATGATGACCTGGGAGAATACGCTTGCTATGGCGAAGGAATGGAGAAAGTACAGGATAGCGCCATAATACTGATGTAATAGTAATAACAAAATATAGGAGGAATTATTATGAATGAGATGCGTACCCGATTCCTTACCAGGATGATAAATAGTGAAGTGGAAGATTTTTTAGAGAGGCGTGACGTGATATTTGTTCCGATAGGTGCGGTAGAGACTCACGGAGGACTTCCGCTGGACTGCGAAGCCGTACTATCGGAGGCGTTTGCGCTGAGAATGGCCGAAGCGGCAGACGGCCTGGTGCTTCCAAACCTTTGCTATTTCTATGCCGGCGGGACAGCGGTAGGCCGCGGAACTGTCCAGATGAGCATTTCCGAAGGCACTGCCTATCTGAAGGCAATTGCCCTTTCACTTTTGAATCAAGGTTTTAAGCGACAGATTTATCTTTCCTTTCATGGACCGGCCTCTCTGACAGCAAGCGCCATGGTCCGTGATTTCTTTGACAGGACGAAGGTTCCCATTATATATATTGATCTGATCAGGGTCGCTGCAAGTAAAAAGGTTCAGTTCTATGACGAATCCGTTTTTTTTGATCTGATAACCGGTGGCTACTCAATACTCGGGAAAATTGAGGAAGTACCGCTGAATGTGCCGGAATCAAATTCAGTATGCTATAGCGGCCCCTCCGGAGAATCCGCGGAGCTGGCTGGCATCCTCAGGAACGTGCGAAGCCCCGGAGGCGCCGTCGGGTTTTATTATAACAATCCTTCGGATCACATGGGCACTCCTTTGATCAGGTCAGCCGAAGAACGCGCCGCGTGCGCGCAGCGGGGTGAAAGACTGATATGTGATATGGTGGATGCGATGGATATACCCGGGATGGCAGCTGCGATGAAACAACTGGAGGATTTCAACCGTGAAAGGATTCTGCCCAGATACGGGACCTGGCTGCCGCATGATTATACTGTCAATTAATATAGTCATGACAGAGTCTCTAGTATATTGGCATATTCTGTGTACGCGGCCTTTTGAATTTGTCAAAAAAATATTCAAGGTTAACAAGATAATATCCGATATACAAATAAATGCATAATATTCCACATTGAGGATTGTATCCGGCCATACTATAATGATCCTTCAAACGATATTAATACGTAAATTATGAATAGTGCATATAAATTGTGAGGTAGTCCGGTTATGAAATACTATTTGAAAAAGTCTGCAGGCAGATCCTGTTTTGTCTGCAGAGGAGATACTGTCACTGAGGTTAACAGCTGCTTTTTGAACCTATCCGGCTTTTCTGAAAATGAAATCCTGGGTAAAACATTAATGGAAATAGGCGGGCTGATACGGGTAGATTCTCAAATTTGTCTTAAAGACATTACCGGCCAGCAATGCTGTTATATGTTTACAAAATGGCATGAGCCAAGGGAAGTTGCCATAACATGCGAAAATTTGCCTGGAGGAAAAGATAAGGCATACTATGTCAAAGAGGAATTCAATTCCAGAATAGAGGATGTTTTTCCATACCTATCCAGAGACATGACGTATAATGAAATAGGAATGGCCATATTCAGCAGCGATGGTATTCTTTTAAATGCCAATAGTAAATATTTGAATCTATGGGGTGGATCACATATTAAAAAAGAAGATATCATAGGTAAAAATATAAAAGAAATTTTTTCAGGATATTGTGAAAATTATGTAAAAGATGTTTTTTACAATATGGTAAAGGAATGCCGGCCTTTTTGCAAAAGGGAGCTCCGATTTGAGCAGCCGGATGGAATGGTATCCTATTGGGATATTACCTTTGCCCCTGTCAACATTTCAGGGAAATTAAAGTATGTTGTCAATAAAACAATGGATGTAACTGAGAAAGTAAGCAACAGGATGCTTGTTGAAAAACAGCAACAGGAAATAGAAGCAATCATACAGAATATGTCGGACGGAGTATTCATTGCCGATAAAGAGAATAAAATCTTTTTGGTTAACAGCGGCGCCAAAGAATTTTTTTGCTGCCCCGATTCTATAAGGAATGTTATTGATACTTTTAAAGATACCCGGTATTTTGATCAGGACGGCAATCTTATCGATTTTGAAAATTTCATGTCAAGCAGAGTTTTGAAGGGTGAAAGGGTAAAAGAGACAAGAATAAAAGCACAGAGACCGGATGGGATATTTTATTACAGCGTAAGCGGAAGTCCTCTTTATGATAGTAATGGAAATGTAGAAAAGGCGGTTTTGTGTACCCGCGACATTACTGACCGGGTAAATAAGGACAATTTACTCAGGCATCAGAAAGAGAAATTGGAAATTATTGTTGAAGAAATGTCGGATGCCATATTTACCTTTGATAAGGATGGTAATTTAATAAATGCCAACAAATCCAGTGTGGATAATATGTTTTTCCTGCAAAAAATGTTGGAACAGGCCGATTTTTATCTTGCAAACGGGAACCTGATACCAAAAAAAAATGTGTCAATAATCCAATTGCTGAAGTGTGAGAAATTCTCCAATATAAGAGTTAATATTAAAATCAACGAAAGCATCATTAATGTAGAAGCAAATTATACTCCTATTTTTGATAAAAGAGGGAATTTTGATTCAGGGGTATTGCTGATCAGAGACATTACGGACAGAGTAAAAAATGAAGAGGCCCAATTTTTAAAGACACAGTACGATATGTTGAGCAGGATGATCGAAAATCTTGAGATCGGATTATTGAGATATTCGTATCCTGAGATGAAAGTGCTGGATATGAACTATAAGGTCACTGCTTTTATGAATCAGGGGCATTCCGGTTTTAACATGATCGGTGATTTTATAACTGCCGAAGATAATTTTAAGCTTCTGAAATTAATTCACAAAGCGGTAAGAGATAATGGCGGCTCGTATATTTACAGCTTAAAAAAATTCGCCGGTTTGGAGGATAAATTTTTCAAGCTCATTTTTCAGCCTGTGCCCGGCATTAATAATATTGCTGCAGAAGTAATCATCATTGTGATCGATATTACAGATGAGATAAAAGAAAAAAATAAAATGCAGGAAGCTCTTAAAGTCCAGGATCAAATATTTGCCAATGTATCGCATGAACTGAAGACTCCTCTGAATGCAATTTTTTCAACGAACCAGCTGATGGAGTTCTATTTGAGGAACAATTCGCTTGAATCAAACAGGGAAAAGCTAAACAGGAATATTGAGATCATAAGGCGGAACTGCTACAGGTTCACAAAGCTGATCAACAACATCACGGATTTGACAAAAATCGATTCGGGTTTTTTCGAATTGAATATCAGGAATGAAAATATAATCGGTATTGTACGGGGTATTATAAAGACTATATCGGAGTATATAAGGAACAAAGGCATAACGATTGATTTTGAAGCAGATACGGATGAGATCATGATTGCTTGCGATCCGGTAATGATAGAGAGGATTATTTTGAACCTGATTTCAAATGCAATTAAGTTCTCCGATACTGAAAATAAGATTTGCGTTAAAATTTCAGATAAGGGCGGGTTAGTTGAAATTTTGATTAAGGATAAGGGAATTGGTATTGATCAAAAGCATCTTGAATTTATATTCAAAAGGTTTCACCAGGTCGATAAGTCCCTGTATCGCAACAGCGAGGGGTGCGGCATCGGCTTATGCATTGTTAAATCGCTTGTTGAAATGCATGGCGGAAAAATAAGCGTAAAAAGTAAGGTCGGCAAGGGAAGCATATTTAAAATTGAGCTTCCCGTAAGGCTCATAGATCAGCCGAAAGAGAGCAGGCAGGCCATTATCCTGAACAATGAAGCTGAAATGGTAAACATCGAATTTTCGGATATCTATAATTTAATATAGACTGCCGGAGGGAATGGACACGAAATGTACTTGATTTTAACACCAGACTATTGTAGAATTAAATATATATGAAACCGGTTTTTTATTCTACTATATCTTCGGATAGGATCAATATGGATAATAAAGATAAAAAATATAAAAAAAACATCTCGGAAAGAATCGGCAATGATACCGGCGGTAATAAGAGGGACGACGGGGAAAACCTTACGATCTATGACATAGCAAAAGCAGCGGGTGTGTCTCCCGGAACGGTTTCAAGGACGCTCAACCATGTCGGATATATCAAGGATGAGACAAGGAGCAGGATCGAGAAAGTCGTAAGAGAGATGAAGTTCACTCCCAACAGGGCGGCGCGCACGCTTAAGACCAAAAAGACCGGGCTGATTTTCCTCGCAATACCTGATACGGATAATCCCTTTTACATCGATTTGATCAAGGCGGTCCAGAATGTGGCCAAGTTCAACGCCTACTCACTTGTGCTTTACTATACGGACGGGAAGGTACAGGATGAAATCAAAGCGCTGAAAATGATGCACGAGAATTTTGCAGACGGCATGATTCTGGTAACCTTCCATTTTGATCAGGAGCACCTGAAGGAAATCGGCCGGATCAACAGCCCCCTTGTGATCAGCGGGATCAGTGCCGCTCAGCTCGGCGGCAGGGAAACCGACCGTTATGACTATGTCGGTGTGGATACGGGAAAAGGGATGTATGCGGCGACAAAGCATTTGATCTCACAAGGGCATGCAAACATTGCCTATATTGGCGGCGTAAAGGACCTGGAAGTGTTCAGGGAACGTTACAGCGGATATTGCAATGCGTTGATCGAAAACGGAATTAAAATAAAAGAAGATTACATATTTTGGGGAAATTATTCGGAAAGCAGCGGATACGAAGCCGGAAAGTACTTTATGGGTATGAAGGAGAGGCCAAGCGCCGTATGTGCCGCCAATGACCTTCTTGCGCTGGGTGCAATGAGCGCATTTGAGGATGAAGGGCTCAGAATGCCAAAGGATATGGCAGTTGTAGGTATGGATAATATCGATATCGGTTTCAGGGTAAAACCCAGGCTCTCCAGTGTATCCATTGCGCAGTACGAAATAGGAAGAACGGCGGCAGAATTATTGATGGACCGGCTGAATGGAAACGGGAAGAGATTGTCCAGAAGGATTATCTTTGAACCAAGGCTTGTAGTACGTGAAAGCAGTGTACTTATAAAGGAATAATTTTTTTATGGAAATGTAAAACCGGTTTTATAAAATACAGTAAAAATCAGAGTGTGGGAAAAACATTTGCAAAATAAAGCGGAACGCTCTGTAACAAGAAGGAGGGTGTCATAATGGGAACATTCGGTGTAATCGTATCTACAAGGGGGTTCTTTCCTGCGCATCTGGCCCGGACAGGAAGGAAAGAGATCATTGACAAGCTTCATGGGATGGGGCACGAGGCCGTTGTCCTTTCGGAAACCGATACCGGATATGGTGCGGTAGAAACGAGAGGGGACGCCAGGATATGCGCAAAGCTTTTTAGGGACAACAGGGACCGGATCGATGGGATCATTGTCATTCTTCCGAATTTCGGCGACGAGGTGGGAGTTGTAAGCGCGATAAGCCTGTCGGAACTAAATGTCCCGGTATTGGTACAAGCCTGTGACGACGATCTTGACAGGATTGATGTGAATAACCGGAGAGATGCGTTCTGCGGCAAGCTATCCGTCTGCAACAACATGAGGCAGTACGGCATAAGGTTTACCGATACGGAACAGCATACCTGCAGCATTGGCAGTGCAGAATTTACCGGAGATGTTGAATTCTTTGCCAGGGTATGCAATGTTGTAAAAGGTCTCAAAAAATCCAGGATCGGTGCGATTGGAACACGTCCTGCACCATTTCAGACATTGCGCTATTCTGAAAAGCTGCTGCAGGCATCTGGGATATCAACCTGTGTAGTAGACCTGTCGGAGATTATCTTTGCGGCGCAGAATGCGGAAGTGACGCAGGAAGTACTGGACCGGGCCGCTGAAATCAAAACCTACGGAAAGGTGCCGGAATACATAAAAGAGGACAAAATCATCAGGCAAGCCAAGCTGGGTCTTGCAATAGAAAACTGGATCAGGCGCAACGAATGCAACGCTGCCGCGGTGCAGTGCTGGGATTCGCTTGAGATCAATTACGGATGCGCGCCATGCGTTACCATGAGCATGCTTGGCGAAAAAGGCATCCCATGTGCGTGCGAGATGGATGTGACGGGAGCGCTGACCATGTACGCCATGTTGCTGGCGTCAGGCAAGCCGGCGGCTTATCTGGACTGGAACAACAATTATGGCGATGACAGGAACAAATGCATCAATACCCATTGCTCCAGCTTCCCGAAAAGTTTTTTTGCGCAGGATTTCGAGATCTCGAATCTCGACGTTCTTGGCAACAGCCTCGGAGCAGAGAAATGCTTTGGCGCCTGCAAAGCCAACGTAGCGGCAGGACCCATGACTTATGCGAAAATTTCCACGGATGATATCACCGGTAAAATAAAGGTATATGTGGGTGAAGGAGAATTTACCGGCGAAAGGGCGGAGATTGCAGGAGGAGCTGCGGTATGCAGCGTGCCTGAGCTCAGGAAGCTGATGAGATATATCAGCGGCAACGGATTCGAGCATCACGTCGCAATGAACCGCTCCAGTTGCGCAAAAGTCCTGGAGGAAGCGCTCGGCAATTATTTCGGATGGGAAGTATACAGGCACGGGATCGAATGACCGAATAGCAGGAGCACCGGAAAAACATTTCAAGATAAGGTTTATAAAATAATGTTTGCAGAATTTTGACATGCTCTGAGTAAGAAAGGGAGGAGCTGCGATGGCGGACTATTTACTAGGCCTCGACTACGGTACCGGCGGAGCGAAGGCCTGCATAATCGATGATCAGGCGGATACGCTTGGATACGCTTTCCGGGAATACCCCATTTATACGGATAAGCCCGGTTGGTCGGAGCATGATGCACATCGGTATTGGATAACGGCATGCGAACTGATCAGGGAGTGCATTCAGAAAGCCGGGATCGATCCGAAGCGCATCAAGGGGATCGGGACTTCCTCCGCGCTTCCGTCCCTGGTAATGGTTGATAAAAATCATGAACCGGTAAACCGGGCATACAACCTGATGGACCGCAGAGCTACCGCGGAAGTGCAGTGGCTGAAGGATCATATCGGCGAGGGACGCATATTTGAAATATCAAAAAACCGTCTTGATGACCATCCCGCCATCGTAAACCTGATGTGGGAGAAGAACAACCGCATTGACGATTACAGGCAGATCGACAAGGCGCTGACCATAGACGGCTTCATCAGGCAAAAGCTCACAGGCAGGGCTACCATGAACTATTCGGCTGCCGCCTTTTACGGAGTAGCCTACAATCTGCTGAAGCGTGAAATGGATATTGGGCTGATGGAGGAGATCGGAATCAGCCCTGAGCTGATTCCGGAAGCATTTGCCTGCGAAGAGGTCATCGGGGAGGTAACGGCGGAGGCGGCGGAACAAACCGGCCTTGTACCCGGGATACCTGTTGCGGCAGGGCAGGTTGACTGTAACGCGGGCTGGATCGGCGCAGGGGCTGTTGAAGAAGGCGATATCCAGATGAACCTGGGCACCTGCGGCAATTTTGGCATTATCCATAAAGATCCGGTCTTCCTGGAAAGCATGATCGGATTTGCGTATACGACGGATTCCAGGAACACTTATATTACCGTACCCACCACAACTACCGGAGGGCAGCTGCTGCGGTACATACGGGACGAATTTTCACCTGCCGAGATGGCAATAGAGAAATTAGCCAATATCAGCTCCTATCAGCTGATGGACATGGAGGCGGAGAGAATCAGCCCGGGAAGCAACGGGCTCATTGCCCTTCCATACCTGATGGGCGAGAGGACGCCGATCTGGGACGTCCATGCGAGAGGTGTCATCTTCGGACTGACGCTGTCACACACGAAAGCCCATCTGGTCAGGGCGATGATGGAATCGGTGGCGTATGCGCTCTATGACTCCTTCAGGCTGATCAAGGATACCGGCAGAAGGATCAACTATCCCGTTGTACTGAATGAAGGAGGAGCAAGGAGCAGGGTCTGGAGGAAAATCATAACGGATGTTTTCAATGTTCCTACCGTGCTGGTGAAGAACAGGGCGGGCGCGCCATATGGCGACGCGATCCTGGCGGGCGTTGCAACCGGCGTATTCAACGATTTTTCAATTGCACGGCGGAAAGTGGAGCATATTGACAGGCTTGAGCCTGATAATAGCAACCATTCGCTGTATATGGACTATTTCGCATTGTATAAAAGCCTGTATGAGCACGTAAAAGACGATTACAAAAGCCTGGCGGAGATCAGGAACAAATATAGCAGGTAAGGAGCAAAGGACATGGAATTATATCAACATCTGCAAAAGCTTGAGAAGGACGGCAAACGTATCAGGACCGGGCTTGTGGGCTGCGGCCAGATGGGTTCGGGGCTGGTGCATGTGACCCACAGGATGGAAGGCCTTGAGACGTATGCGATCTCGGATATCGACCCCGACCGTCCCAGAAATGTGCTGAAAAGTCTTTGTATCCCGGAGGACATGATCTGTGTTGCAAATAGCCGCTCAAAGGCGGAGGATATATTGAGAAGCGGGAAATACCTGATAACGGAGGACGCCCTGCTGCTTCCGCAACTGGACAATCTGGACGCGGTAGTCGAAGCTACGGGGATCACTGACATCGGAGCAAGGGTTGCATGGGAGGGGATCACAAACCGAAAGAACATTGTCATGCTCAATGTAGAGACAGATGTGACGGTAGGCGTCCTTCTCGACCGGATTGCAAGAAAGACCGGTTCCGTGTATACGGTGGCCTCCGGTGACGAGCCTGCCGTATGCAAGATGCTTTACGATTTTTCAAGGACGATCGGCTTTGAAGTCGTTTGCCTTGGAAAAGGAAAAAATAACCCGATCAATTTTGAAATCACTCCGGATATGTGCCGTGCCGAAGCGGAAAGCAAGGGGATGAACCCAAAGATGCTGTCGTCCTTTATTGACGGTACCAAGACGATGGTAGAGATGGCGGCTGTATCAAATGCAACAGGCCTGATCCCGGATGTCCCGGGCATGCACGGTCCAAAGGCGGAGATCGGTGAGCTGAGCAGGGTCTTCATTCCCGAATCGGACGGCGGCATCCTCGGCAGGCGCGGCTGTGTGGACTTTTCAACAGGCAAGGTTGCACCGGGCGTATTCGCCATTGTAGCAACAGATGAACCGAGGATCGTTAACGACATGCATTTCGTCTCCATGGGGGAAGGGCCGTATTATATGTTCTTCAGGCCATTCCACCTGTGCAATATCGAGACGCCGATAGCGGTTGCGGAAGCTGTTATCTATGGCGAGCCTACCGTAACGGCCAAATCGATGTACTCGGAAGTGGTTGCAATGGCAAAGCGGGATTTGAAGCCGGGCGAAACCGTTGGCTCGATCGGCAGCGCGGATATATTCAACAGAATATATACCTATCAGGAGGCCAGGCAGAAAAAAGCCATTCCCATGGGCATTGCAACGGGAGGGAAGGTCCTAGGAGAGGTCAAAAAGGGTGAAATGCTGACGGAGGACAACTTTGCGCCTGATGCAAATACATTCATTTACAGGCTGAGAAGGATGCAGGATGCCATGTTGACGGATGAAAGGCGGATGGGTGAATAGAGATGTCCGATTTGATGAAAGCGCTGGTACTGTATGCGCCAAATGAGTATGGAATAGAAATAGTAAAGACGCCGGAGTGCAGCGATAAAGGGATTTTACTGAAGGTGCTGGCATGCGGGCTGTGCGGCTCCGACCTCAGGACACTTGGGAGCGGGCACAGGAATATTCATCTGCCATGGATCATCGGGCACGAAATCGCCGGTGAGGTGATCCGTACGGGAAGCCTGTACGAAGGCCGCTGGAAAACCGGCGACAGGATAGCCATTGCACCGACTGTGTATTGCGGCTCCTGTGACTATTGCCTGGAGGGCAGATATGAGCTTTGCGACAATCTGAGAGAGATAGCGCAGCATTGGCCGGGCGGATTTGCGGAGTATATTGCCATTCCGGAGGAGGCGCTCGCACATGGGGCGATCCAGCCTGTTCCGGCCGGAATAGATTATAAGGCTGCTGCGGTGGCTGAACCCGCATCCTCTGTTGTCAATGCCCAGGAAAAGGGACAGGTCGGGATGGGCGACACGGTTGTGATCATCGGAAGCGGCCCTGTCGGCTGCATCCATGTAAGCGTGGCAAAGGCCAGAGGCGCAGCAAAGGTCATCATAGCAGATGTGTTCGAGGACAGGCTGAGAATGTGCGAAGCCTTCAAACCTGATCTTCTTATCAATGCGTTAAATGTTGATCTTGTTGAAGAGGTTAAAAAAGCAACGAGTGGAAAAGGAGCAGACGTAGTCATTACAGCAAACCCGGTCGGTGAAACTCAAATACAGGCGTTGGAGATGGCCAAAAAGGGTGGCCGCATCCTGCTGTTCGGCGGTCTGCCCCACGGTAAAAGCAAACCGGGAATCGATACAAACCTGATCCATTATAAAGGGCTTCACGTTATCGGAACTACGACTTTTGCGCCCAGACACCACAGACTGGCGCTTTCCCTGCTTCAATCAGGAAAAATTCCGGGAGACTCTCTGGTGACGCACGTCATGCCTCTGGATGAATTTAAAAAGGGCGTGGCGCTTGCCTCGGAAGGAAAGGCGCTGAAGGTGGTATTTATACCGCAGGAGTAAAATACGGCAGGATATTACCACAAAAAAGCTTAATGGGAGGCGTTCGATATGAAAGATAACAGTATATTTGAAAACGCTTGCAGCATGTGGAGGATCAATGCAAAGGAATTGCAGGAGCTTCCGGAGAAATTGGATCCGGAAGAATATGAAGCTGTTTTTAATGCGATATTGAATTGTAAGGGCAGGATCGCAACACTGGGTATGGGCACCTCCTCGGTTGCCGCCAGGAAAATAGCGCATATGCTCTGTGTGGCGAATGTACCGTCCTTCTTTATATCAGCGGGAGACGCCGCACATGGAGCATTCGGAGCAGTGCAAAAGGAAGATCTGGTCATAGCCCTGTCCAAGGGAGGAAATACGGAAGAGCTTGTTAACCTGATCGATTCAATAAAAGGGAAAGGCATAAAACTGATCACAGTAACGCAAAATCCGGATTCCAGGCTGGCTAAAGCGGCAGATATCGTACTGCATCTTAATGTGGCGGAATCTGACTATCGTCATATGCTGCCAACAGCAAGCATTGTAGCGATCATATCCATTTTTGATGCGATCGCGGATGAATTGACAAGATACCCGCAGTTTACGGAAGAAGCATTCTACTATAACCATAATCACGGCGCTGTAGGAGCATTGCTGAAGGATGAGCTGAAGGGCGGAAAAACCGGTCCATAAAGAAATTCAACAGAGTATGCTTTTGAAACTGCTTATGCCTGAAGCAGCCAAACTGGGTATCCGATCTATTCTTCTGACTTGCGCTGCCGATAATGTAACATTTGCCAAAGTGATAAAGAAAAATAGCAAATCAATGGAGGAATCTGTAATTTTATGTAGAATATATTAAAGTGACTAAAAATGAATAGGGATTTGATAAAGTATAATGAATAAATCAGACGCGCTGAAGAAATATTTCGGATACGATTCTTTCAAGGAAGGCCAGGAAGAGTTGATCGACCATATCCTTAACGGTACGGATACGCTTGGAGTCATGCCCACAGGGGCTGGGAAATCTATTTGCTACCAGCTGCCTGCATTGCTTTTTGAAGGGATAACCCTTGTAATATCACCGCTGATTTCACTTATGAAAGACCAGGTCAGCTCACTTAATCAGGCTGGTATATGTGCGGCGTACCTTAACAGCTCACTAAGCTTCGAACAATATTCCAGAGCACTTCGGAATGCAGCGGCAGGTATGTACAGAATAATCTATGTGGCACCCGAAAGACTGCTGTTACAAGAGTTCCTCTCCTTTGCGGAGGATATGAAAATTTCAATGGTAACAATTGACGAGGCGCATTGCGTCTCACAATGGGGGCAGGATTTCAGACCCAGCTATCTGCAAATAGCCCGGTTTATAGAAGGGCTTTCAGTAAGGCCGGTAGTGTCTGCATTTACTGCGACAGCAACATCGAAGGTACGGGACGATATTACGGAAAAATTGCATTTGAATAAGCCCTATGTATTAACGACAGGCTTTGATAGAAAGAATCTGTACTTTTCCGTATCCAAACCCGGTAACAAGCTTGTTGAATTGAAACGTTATCTTAAAGGCAAAGAAAAAAGGTTCGGGATAGTGTATTGTTCGACCAGGAAAACAGTGGATGAGGTATGCGGTGATCTTATTTCTTCAGGCTTTAGCGCTGCAAGATATCATGCCGGACTGTCCGATCAGGAACGCAGAGAGAACCAGGACTTATTTATTTATGACAAATGTAATATTATGGTTGCTACGAATGCATTTGGAATGGGAATTGATAAATCCAACGTGTCCTATGTGGTGCATTACAATATGCCCAAGAATATGGAAAGCTATTATCAGGAAGCCGGGAGAGCAGGACGTGACGGTGAACCGGCGGAGTGCCTGCTGTTTTACAGTGGACAGGACGTCATTATTAACCAGTTCCTTATTGAAAAAACCGATGGAAACGAGGATCTGGATGAGGAAACAAAAGCTGCAATCAAGGAAAAGGATAGGCAACTACTGAAGAAAATGACGTTTTACTGCCATACAAATGACTGCCTGCGCGAATACATCCTGAACTATTTTGGCGAGAGAACGCTTAATTATTGCGGTAACTGCTCTAATTGCAATTCGAATTTTGAGGATATGGATGTTACATTAGAGGCACAAAAGATTATTTCATGTGTAAAGCGTTCAGGTGAGCGGTACGGAATGAAAATGGTTATTGATATTTTAAGAGGAAGTAAAAATCAGAAGCTTATTTCAAACAGGCTTAACTTGCTGTCTACATATGGGATCATGTCAGATTGCTCCGAAAACAAGCTCCGTGATATTTTTAACTTCATCATTCTGCAGGGGTTTTTAGAAATAACTGATACGGAGTATCCTGTTGTCAGACTTGCAGAAAGTGCGGCACAGGTACTTTTTAAAGGTTACGAAGTGAAAATGAAAATATTGAAGCAGGATTTCGAAGCAGAGAAAGAGGGACTTAAGCAGGAAAAGGCGTCTGAAAAAAATAAAAATGAAGAGCTGTTTGACAGGCTGAGACTTTTGAGAAATAAAATTGCGGCAGACCAGAAAGTTCCTGCATATATAGTTTTCACAGATGCAGCTCTATGGGATATGTGCAGAAAATTACCGGTAAACCAAACCGGCTTTATAAAAGTGAATGGTGTCGGCAAAGCCAAACTGGACAAGTATGGGGAAATATTCATTGAAGAAATTGTATCGTATGTAAAACAACATGAAGAGATAAAGGATGATACCGCAATGGATAGATCCGTGGGGAATGATTCATCTGATGCAGGTAATTCTACTGGGAGTCCCAAAGGTTCATTCGCAATGTATAAGGAAAAATTGATGACCCAGGGCAAAGTGAGTGCATATAACGCATGGAGCGAAGAGGAGGATGCCAGGTTAAGGCAGGAATATGAAAACGGCCTGAGCATTTCAGAAATAAGCAAGCTCCACGAAAGAACATCAGGAGCTATCAGGAGCAGATTGAAAAAAAATGGAGATACTGCAAAATAGGAATTAACCATTGACATAGATAATTTTAATCAATAAATTCGGCTTTACCAGGTTTGTTATAAAAAATCAAACTAACATACATAACTGTAAATGCTGTGATTATAGTATTAATAAACCACTCTATAATTTTTAACCACAGGGGAGGTTTAAATGTTGATATTATATCCATGATACTAAATAAACTATCTTCTGTTAATGATGAGCTTAACATATATTGGTTTTTTATCATATTTACCGGCTGCAGCAAGCATCCCGCAAAAAGCAGGATGATATATAGCTTTAATGCTTCTCTGGAAAAAATAAAATTTAGTATTGATGAAAATAGCTCACGGATTTTTATTTTGTTTTCAATAAGCATTAATGATCCGTATGGAATTAAAGCTGTGTAGAATATAGATAAAGAAGAGGAAACAGCTGATTTTACATAAACAAATATTACATTATCAAAGAAACGCAAACCTGAGATTAATCCCTGTAAAATATCTTTAAGCAAACCAAAGGTTAAGGTGAAAATCAGTCCAACAGTAAAGACATTTTTCCAATTGCTTTCTAATCCATGCACAAAATCACCCATATTGGCTTCTTCATGATGAATAATTTTTTTACATAAGTATAGAACTCCGGAAAAAACGCATATCCACAAAACCAGGTATGTAACCGTTTGGTAAATGAGAGGCAGAGAGCTTGATACAAAGTCTGACACAGTGTCACTCATGATTTTATTTTTGTACAAATCCGATATGGTTTGTTGTAGAAAGCGTCGTTGAATCTGCGTGAACTGCAAAATAAATTCCATACCAAAAAGAATAAAAACAATACGATAATTTTTTAATAAACCTTTTATTACCAGGGATATTTTCATAATAAAAAACCTCGTTTTCTGTAACTATATCAATACAATATTGACCAAATCAAGACAAACATCGCTTGAAATATTGTTATAAATACTATACCTCTGAGTATACCAATTTTTTTATGTATAACGCAGACTTTATTTTTATCATCCCAATATGTTTTTCCCGAATAGGATAGTCTATAATAAGAAACCAGGTAAGCGAATGTATTAAGGACTGTATTCAAACCTATAGCTTCGCCAAACAGCCATACCATGAAGCTTCTTTTTAGCGCGTTTTTATAACTTAGCTTGCAACCGTCCGGATTACATATTCTTATCTGTAAAAGCCACTTACCAGGTGTTGTACCGAAGAAATGCAGCATGGGGGTCTCAATAAGAGCCTGTATCAAAGGGATTATGGATATTCCCAGGAGTCGCATATTAAATTCCGTATGAAGTACGGATTTGTTAAGTATTAAAAAAATAAAAAAAATTAGGGAGTAATCCATTGATCGTGCCCATAATCGTGTCCATGGGCGGATTTGAAGTGCTTCATCTGCAGTGTGGCTCTTTTTATATTCCAAAGCTGAAATGAATACATTATCATGTATGAAATCCGGTCTATTGGTGTTGGTGCCAAAAAGATAACTGTTTGCTTGCCCTTCATTTTTTCTCAGTTTAAGGTTGCTTTCACGATCTTCTTCCGAAAACCCATTCATAGTCATTTGATAGAGGCAAAGTGAGACAAAGGTCTCCTGATTGATACTTTTTAGATCTTCAGGGCGTACGTGGAATCCAAGCCATTCATTCCATGTACTTAACTCAAGGTTAAGCTTCTCACCGGATTCAATATCCAATCCTGATATCACCCATATAAAATTGGAGGGATCATCTGCATCAAATTGCTCTTTTTCAATCTTTATCAATATGCTTTTGCTTATAATAGGGCTCATTTGCAGAAGCTTTTCAAAAAAGCTTTTGTAATCGCTTGAGAATTTCAAATCTTCCGGGTGCATATCATATAATACTTTTTCCACTAATGAGTAGTCAATATTGTGAATAATATCATTTAAAGTAACCGGATTTTCTTCACAGATATCGGAATTGCAGGGTATAGTCTTGGAATTTCTTCGACTGAAAAAAGCATCAATGTCAATGCATCTGTTTTTGAGTTCTTCTTTTGCAATTTCCTGAGCATCCAGCTCGTATTCACCAGCTTCGTCGGTAATTATTCTTACAAGGCTTTCATCTGACAACAAAGCCATTCTTTCCATGATACACTCTTTCCTGCTTTTCATTTAGGCCTCCAATAGTAATGGGGTTATTATCACATTTTATCATAAAAAGCAGGATTAATTAAATTAATAAAAGTATCTTGACAAAACGACCCTGTTGTGGAAATATATTAAAAAGTGATTTTCTATGGGTATGTACAAGTACGGCAAAATCAGTCGCTTTATGAAGACAGCCCCGTAGAGTCGCTTTTTTGGAGCAGATCTGCGGGGTTTATTATGTGTGCCATGTGAAATTAACGGGATCTCAGCAAGAGCAGATAAACCCGGAGATATATTAAAGCAGGAGAACAGGTTAAAGCAAGCCGTTGTGCCAGGCGAGAATATTGCTAAATATGTTGAAATGCTTAGACAATCGGGAAACAGGGGGGATTGAGCATAAATATGATAAAAGCATTGTTTTTCGACCTTGACGGCACATTGCTTACATCAGCAAGAAAGCTGTCTGACAAAACCAAAACAGCATTAAAGGCATGCAATGAGAATGGAATAAAGATTTTTGTTGCTACTGCGCGGCCTCCCCTGATTGGCAAGATGCTCTGCTTTGCACCTGAAGAGTTGGAGATTATAAAGGATGGCGGAGTTTTTTATAACGGCGGATGCATATGCTGCAATAACCAAAAGATATATACGACAATTCCTGAGGAAGCAGTCAAAATATCAATTGAAATAATAAAAGCCTGCGAGGAAGCTAATATCGCATTACAATTTGTTCATGAAAAACATTCATTCCGTTACGGTCTGACAGATGCTAACTATTCATTATGGGGAGTTAATGAGGATGAGCTTATATCGTTTCAGGACATCAGCTATTTTGATGTAGTAAAAATAGTGGTGTTTTCTTCTTGTGACAAGCTGGCAGGATTACAGAATGAATTGCTTGCTGCAGCAGGCGCTTCGACAAATGTTTATTTGACAGGTAGTGGAGTTCTTAGAAGTATCGAGATTGTAAGTAAAGCTATAAATAAGAAACTGGCAGTAGATAGGGTTACAGAATTATGTAATCTTAACAGGTGTGAGGTTGCCGTATTCGGAGATGATTACAATGACATTGAAATGCTGAAAGGTTTTATGTATTCTGTAGCAATGGGTAATGCAAGTAATGAGGTTAAATGCTGTGCCAGGTTTGTTACTCTTGGCAATGATGAAGAGGGTATCCATTATGCATTGAGTAATATTTTAAAATTAATATGAATGGAATACATAAATCCTATTCAAGGGCAAATCGATATTGAAAATGATAAACTCAAAGAAAATAAGAATAACTCCCGCCAATCTCCTATATCTCATATTCCTCATCCCTGTCCAGCTGCCCGATCAATTCCCTGGCTGCGATAGATAAAGGAACGTCCTTCAGCCAGACTGCTCCTATGCTTCTTGGCGGAATCCTCTCAATAGGCTTGATTTCATACAACCTCCTACTTTCCAGATCCTCTTCTATAAAATTTCTGATCACGCATGCGATACCAAAGTCATATTTAGCAAAATGAATAAGCAGATCAATGTTGCCGAGTTCAAAATCCGGCACGGCCGATACGGAATGATCCTTGAAATATTGGTCGATATATATTCTTGAATTGCTGCTCTTCTCCAGTAAGAGCAAAGGATGCTTCACTATTTCGCTCAATGGCTGCATTCTATTGGAGAGCAGCCTATATTTTTCACCTGCAACAAAACAGTCTTGTATGGACATTATATTCTTCACAACTAACTGATCATCGTGATAGGGCATATTAATGATACCGAAATCGATCTTCCCTGCTTTCAGAAGGTTTATTATTCCTGGAGTGGTCGGACACGTCACCCGGATTTTTATTGCCGGGTGCAGAGTATTGAACAGCTTAAGGTAAGGAACCAGATAGTGCTTGCATAAGGTATCGCTCACACCTATCCTGATTTCACCGCTTAAAATGTTTTTAACATCGCTTATTTTCCTTTCTGCGGTCGATATGAAATTGAAAGCCTGTTCGATATAGGAGTAAAGGATTTCGCCCTCAGGTGTTAATTTGACGCCTTTTGGTGTTCTTGAAAACAGTTTGCATCCCAGGTCATCCTCCAGCTGCATTATTGCTCTGCTTACCGCAGGCTGGGTTATATACATGTGTTCGGCGGCCTTTGATATGCTTCCGTACTGTGCAACAAAGTAAAACGATTTGTATAGCTCCGTATTCATAGGTATGACCTACCTTTATAATAGATATAATGAATATGCATTTTATTTATATCACATATTCTATTATAATCTAGTTGTAATAAATTACAAGGAGGGATCGGTAATGAGTAAAAAGATTGGAATCAACGGTTTTGGAAGGATTGGAAGAAATGCATTCAAAGTTATGCTGGAGAAATACTCGAATGAGCTTGATGTTGCCGCTATTAATGATTTGACCGATGCGAAAACGCTGGCTCATCTCCTGAAGCATGATTCGGTGTATGGAAAATTCAATGGGACTGTTGAGGCTTTGGAAAATTCGCTCGTGGTCAACGGGAAGGAAATCAGGATACTGGCTGAAAGAGATCCTGCGAGCATTAACTGGAAGGAGCTTGGGGTTGATATAGTACTTGAATCGACCGGCCTTTTTACCAAAAGGGAAAAGGCGGAGGTCCACATTACAAAGGGTGGAGCAAGGAAGGTCATCGTATCGGCACCGGCTGTCGGCGAAGATATTACCGTTGTGATGGGGGTAAACGAGGACAAATACGACCCGGCCAGGCACCACATTATTTCCAATGCCTCCTGCACGACAAATTGCCTGGCTCCCGTTGCCAAAGTGCTAAACGACAATTTTGGGATAAAAAAGGGCTTTATGACTACTGTTCATGCGTATACAAATGATCAAAGGATTCTGGATCTGCCCCATGGTGATATAAGAAGGGCACGGGCAGCAGCGATATCGATCATACCTACAAAAACCGGAGCTGCCAAATCAATCGGAGTTGTTATTCCCGAACTGGCCGGCAAACTAAATGGGTTTTCTCTGCGGGTTCCTGTTCCTGCGGGTTCAGTCGTTGACCTGGTGGCGGAGACTGAGAAATCTGTTATAAAAGATGAGGTCAACGCTATTTTAAAAGCTGCAGCAGATGGGAAAATGAAAGGCATTCTGAATTATTCGGAGGAGCCCCTGGTTTCCAGCGACTATGTTGGCGATCCGGCATCATCCACGATCGATGCGTTATCTACCATGGTTATTGATGGCAATCTGATAAAAGTTGTTGCATGGTATGATAATGAATGGGGATATTCCAACAGATGCGCCGACCTGGCTTTTTATATAGCAAATAAAGAATGATGCGATTGCCAATTTAATGAGCGGGTTTCAAGCGAACAAACTTTTTGAAGGGGGAAGATTTATGCCAATAGCAACTTACGAGCAATATTGTGCAATGCTGGAGTCAGCCTACAGGGGTAAATATGCATACCCGGCTGTAAATATAGTATCAATGGAGACTGCAAACGCTGCACTGGCTGGCTTTGCAGAAGCCGAATCCGATGGAATCATACAAGTGTCGATAGGCGGAGGGGAGCACGCATCCGGGCAGATGATCAAAGATAGCGCTTTGGGAGCAATAACTCTGGCTAATCATATCCATCTGCTTGCGGAAAGGTATAATATTTTTATAGCGCTGCACACCGATCACTGCAGACCGGAGAAACTGGAATCCTTTTTGTATCCTTTGTTAAAGGAAACTGAGAAACGGAGGACGGAAGGAAAGTGCAATCTCTTTCAAAGCCATATGTTTGACGGCTCAAGCCTGCCAATTGATGAAAACATGCGGATATCACGGGATCTTATGGAGATATGTACAAGAAATGAAATCATTCTGGAGGTTGAAACAGGTGTTGTGGGAGGTGAAGAGGATGGCTTCCGGGCGGACGGCGTCACCTCTTCCAGACTGTATACAACTCCCGAAGACATAGTAAAAGCTTATGAGGTGCTGCAGGGGGTGCCCGGCTCAAAATATATGGTTGCAGCTACCTTCGGAAATGTCCATGGCGTATACAAACCCGGAAATGTGAAACTCAGGCCTGAAATTCTAAAGCGCGGACAGGATGCCATTAAAAAGAAATATGGCGAAAATGCCGGAATGTACCTGGTATTTCATGGCGGCTCCGGTTCAGCAGAGAAAGAGATTTCAGAAACACTTGAGTACGGCGTGGTCAAGATGAATATTGATACGGATACACAATATGCTTTCACAAGACCTATAGCCGATCATCTGCTAAAAAATTACGACGGAGTACTCAAAGTGGATAATGAAGTAGGAAATAAAAAGCTTTATGATCCCAGAGCATATTTGAAGCTTGCTGAAAAGGGCATGAGCAAACGTGTTGTCGAAGCCTGCGAGGTTTTGCGTTCTGCAGGCAGGACATTGCGGAATTGATTGAACTGAATGATTTTAGGAATATGGAAGGCTTATCATAACAAACTTAACTACTGGTTTACATTTTCAAATTTGCGTCAACTAAAGGATTATGGCTTTATTAGTAAAAATCAGTATAATAAAACTATCAGTGCTGATTAATACTTACAAAGCAGGTGGATATATGTTTGATATGAAAAAGGTCGGGGATCAGATTGCTTTACTTAGAAAAGAAAAAGGGTTGACGCAGGATAAATTGGCTGAGAGTCTATCGGTAAGCTCACAGGCGGTAAGCAAATGGGAAAACGGGCATACACTGCCGGAAACATCCCTTTTGCCGCTGCTTGCAAAACAATTGGACTGCTCTATTGATACCATTCTCATGCCAAGTGAATTGCAGATTTTGGATGCAAGCTTTACAGATGGATTTACAGGTTATAATGTTACAAACAGACTTAACAAGCTCATTGATAATAATAAAATCGACATCCTTGTAACGGAACAGACAATCAGGCAGGTTGCCGACAGTGAAAGGCTTTGGTTTCTTATCGTCAAATACAAAAATAACGAAGATATATCCTACTCATGTACAAAGCAGAGTGACAACCTGAGCTTAAATTCCGAAAGCAACGGATTGGCAGCTTTCCAAAACGGACTGAACATTATTGATGCTTACTACGGCAATAAAGAATGTTCATACAGGGTTATGAATAAAATTGAGCATTATAAATTCTTTCAGTGGGGCAAGTACAGCGTAAACCATGAAACCTTTCCAAGCAATCCCGCAACATCAAAGCCTGAATATCTTTCCGTACTTTATATGAATGACGGCGGCTTGCACATCGCTGTGTGCGAGGAAGGAGAAAACCTTGTTTATACTATTGATAGAAGAAATTTGTACAGGGAGCCTTTTACTTCTGAAAGGAAAGTAATAGAGGGTGTTGAAGCTCTGCAGTGGGGAACCGGTATGGACTGTTCCTGGGCAGGGGCGCTGACGGTTGCCCTTAGGGCTATAGGACAGGATACAACCTATGAAAAAGTTATGGGTGTCTCAGGTGCCTGCTATAGACTGGCTTTCAGCCATCCCAGGTGGGATTACAGCTCTGTTGACGGTCTGGTGGCTTATGACTATGCGACGCCCGCTTATAAGGCTTTTGGGTATAAACCCATATTCGCAGAAAGAGTTGATAAAAAATATCGTGAGGATGAACGGAACAATATCATTAATAGCCTTAATTTTAACAAGCCCGTCCTTGCAATTAATTTGCGTGTTGCACCTGAATGGGGAATTATTACAGGGTATCAGGATGTAGGTAAAACTTTCCTTTGCAGGACTTACTATGACAGGGAGGTTATCGATAAAGAGCTTGGCGGAGTTGACCAATACCTTAAAGCAGACAACTGGCCGTTTATAATAACGCACTTTGGATGCAAAACTACACCGCCGTCGGATAAAGAAAACCTGATGAACTCTCTTCGAATCATGATCGACTGTAATAATGTGTCGGAAAAACGCCGCTGCGGCTATTTCATAGGATATAAAGCTTATGAGATATGGGGAGCGGATTTGAGGAATGAGGATCTTTTTGCGAATGCTGATGACAATACCTACTGGCGGTATTCTTCAGTAAACCATTTTTGCATGATGGCTTTAGTTGACGCTCGGCGCTGCGCTTATAAGTATCTTGCGGATAGTGCCGACCTGTTTACTGGAAGGGATAAGGATATCGTTCTTGAGGTTTCCGATCAATACAGGCGGATATATGAAATGGCAGACGGAATTTATAAAAACCTGCGTGACCTTTGCCCTTCCCAGGCATCAGAAGCAAGAAAGCTTTGGACTAAAGAAATACGTGAAGCTCAGGCAGATATGTTTGTAAATGCTGTGGATCTGGAAAAGCAGGCTGAAAAACTGGCAAAAGAGTTTCTGGAAGGTAAATAGACACGTGCCTATTAGGAAAAAACCAATGTGTAAGGGCTTGGGAGTGCTGACAAATCAGCATCTCCCAGAGTTCCCGATTTACAAATTCGATATTTCATATTGTTTACACAATCGTTCTGATAGTCTTGTTTCTAGTTATTTTCTACATTTTTCACTCGTCTAAAGAAGCCGCCTTTTTATGCTGGCATCTCTTGCATACTTTTATTTTATTGCCATCACCTGTTATGAGTTCGTACAGCACCTTAATTCTCGTTGCCTTGCAAACAGGGCAGGTGCCTCTGCCATGGGAAGGCAGCTTCCATAATGTTTTCCCTCTATGAGTTTTTGAAGCCATTATTTTTATACCTCTCTTTTTGTTCAGAATATAGAACCGACCTTTGATTTTTGTGCCGCAGGCATTGCAAAATAGCTGTATTACAACCATAGCACAGCAATCGTCCTGTTTCAATTTCATAAATCGTTCTGTACCGTTTTTGATAAAAGCTTTTTCTCCAGGTTGACTATCCTTCTTATACTTTGTTCAGATAAAAAGTATTTCTGCGAAAGCTCAGGAACGGATGCACCGGCCTTATGGTCACCAAATATGATTTTATTTCTTTCACTCAGGGTTTCCCTTGCACCGCTTTTTTCACCCCAGGACTTTTCGTTGCCATTCTTTCTTGGTATATAGAGAAATTCACCATCGATATATTCTTGTATGATTTCTATTACTTCTTCCGGCAGCACTTTTTGTGCATTCACATATTTCATATCTCTGCTCCTTCCAATTTTTAGGTTGAAGCAAAGACCACAATGATTATATTAAATAAAAAACTGCAATACGGGCAAAGCCCGCCGCAGTTTGATTTTATAAATCATTGTCCTGTTCTCTTTTATAGCAATGCTGAAAAAGGTTACATAAAAAAACTTACATGTAATCACATGCAAATATTCTCCGTAACAACGAATAAGTTCCAGCATCAGCTACTTTGTGAAACCAGGCTCCGGGCAAAGCATCGCCGACTTAAGTTTCTGTGGTCTTTGCGCGGAGCAGAGTATTCGATTATACGCCTGCAAAGAGTTCATAAGTTCTCCTCTCATTTTGTCACAATAACATACAAATGTTACCATACATGATTTGCGAAAGCAAGCCCAAAATCGATACATAATTGTTTTCGATCAACGCCGCTTATTGCTGAGTTGGAGAGATTTCACCAAGTTGCCAGATACCAGCCGGATTAACTATTTCACTATAGACCATCACCACAACAGGAAAGTCGATACTTTATCAAAATCAATTTATAGTATAAAATGGTAAAGCACGAAATGCAAGGAGATGAACATGAAATTCTCTCTTCTAAATAATTTCTTAAGTAAAAGGCTCCATGCAAAGTCTGCAATATAAACAGTTGGCGGTTGATTGCACGGAGCCTGATAAATAATCGCCGGCTTTCATTCTTACTACAATTTGGACAGTTTATAATGTAGACTTTGCATCATTGAAAAACTAATAATTTTAAGGAGCGGAGTATGAATAAAGGGCTTATTCTCATCACAGATACTCTCAATATAAAATGAGAAAAAGATGAAATGTATAGATGCATGATGTGTCGAAAATGCTGGCAGGTTATATTGGAATGGTAAATTTTACGTGATATAATGAAGTGAATTACCAACTAAGAAAGCAAGGTAGTGATTAAATGAT
>JBDKVA010000142.1:0-117942 GCA_039679375.1 Clostridiaceae bacterium | reverse complement strand
ATAGGGTCATCAGGATGGAAGCCGTCCGGATAATCAGCAGGGTCAATGATGCCGGCGTCGATGAGTGCCTCGATGTTTTTCTCCGACCAGTGGCCGTCGATGTCAGGAAAGCTGGGTGGGTCTTTCGCCGCGTTTGCGGTATCCAGCGGTATATCCCGCACCAGAATGGCGGCAAACTCACCGCGTGTGATGATTTCATCCTGCCGGATGAAGGCTTCCGGATGCAGGCGGTATGCCGTATAGATTCCGCCGCACACCAGAAGGATGAGAACAAGGGCGAGAATGCCGATGCGTTTTCCTTTTTGTTTCATGGGTTTTCAGTCCTTTCTTTTTGATTTTAACAATGACAAGGCCGGAATCAGCAACCTGACCCCGGCCTTAAGTCTCAATTGGTTTCATAGCTTCAGATCCATTCCGCCTTGCTCCTGTTGTTCCTTCTGGTAGGCTTCCATGGTTTCCGGCAATGGATGGACGATCTGTCCCGCAATCATCTCAAATACACAGAAATCTTCACGGTCGCAGATCATCACCCTGTGCTGGTAGTCCTTCTGCATCTCGATGTAGTCCTGAACCTCCTTGGCACTGCATAGTCCTACGCCGGAGGTGTAGCGTCCGTCCGGCAGAAAACAATAGCCGCTGTACTGCGGCTCGTTATTTTTCAGATCCAGTGCACCGTTTGGACGGATTTGCGAGAGCTGCAGCTGTGCATATTCAGGAAGGAGTTCAGGCTTTAGAATGCCAAGAATGTCGTTCCTGTTCCAGCGGAGTTTTTCTCCTTCCGCTAGGGATACTGTGAAGATGGAGCGGCCGATAGGATTCGGATTGCTGCCGTTTCCTCCTGTACAGAAGTACATCTGGTAATTCGCATTCCGGAATTCCTCCGGCAATGAGGACGGATGAAGTACAATAACCTTTCCGTCAATGGACATGTCATATCCAGTTAGCAGGCAGTCCTCCTGAGTAAACAATACTTTTTCACTCATAGCGATGTCCCTTTCTCTGCTCGATGAGTTCGAGCAGTCTCGCGGCAAGTGTGATTTGTGTATCCTCCGGCATCTCACGGATGGCGGCATGAACAAAGGCTTCCACAGCCTCCGGCGACTGGTCGCCTACCTCAATGAGATCCACTTTCTTTGCGGTGACGACGCCCTGATGGATATTCAGCTTCACAATATCTCCGTAATCCATGCCGGAAGCAGCTCGAAGCTCCTTGGGAATCAGGATGCGGCCCTTGCCGTCAACGATCTTGTATATGGGTTTTTCTTTCATATAAAATATCCGTCCTTTCTCATAACCTCCCGGACTGTGCCGGGGTCGATGCCAAGCTCGCCGAAGAGCTCACGGAGCTCGTCAGGCAGGTTGTCCAGAACATCCGATTCCATAATGACAATAGCTCCGGCCGTGCAGACGATCTCCAGATCGCTGCCTTCCGGAATATCCGCCGCCTCCAGCAGATCGTTAGGCAGAGTCAGATCACCTTCCTCATCGTCCTCCCGCCAGCCGGTCAGCTGCACAGCAACTCCCACGCCCTTGGGTGTGATGACAAGCTGCGGACGAAGGTTTTCTGTCTCTTCCTGCCCCACAGCGAGAGTGACACGCAACTCGTCGCCGGACTTCAATCCCGCTGCGCCAAGCGTCTCTCCCGGCAGGATGATGCTGCCTTGTTTGTCTACGAATGTACGCATTTCAATCAGTTTCATAATTTTGACCCTCCTAATAGATTTGGATTAGTTATTCCATGCCGTTAAAACAGGCGAGGTCGAATAGTCCCAACTGGGTCGGCATGTCCCTCAGTCGTTCGCCGGTATCGTAATTAGAGATTAGAACTTCGGCATATTCGCAGCCGTTGTCATACCGCTGGGCGAGGTTGTTGATTCGGCTGACCGCTTCAATATTAAAGTCCTTGTACAGCTCACGGATGAATTCGCAGTCGTTGTAGCTGACCAGCCATTTGCCCAAACAGGATGCCAAGGTATCTCGCAGGCGGTAGTGATCCTCTTTTCTGAACACCACCTCGTAGTGTCCCTCCGTTTGATAATATGGGGGATCGCAGTAAATGAAGGCGTGTTCTCGGTCGTATTGCTTTATCAGAGCTTCAAAGTCCTTGTTCTCAATGACTGTGTCCTTGAGCCTCCGGCTTGCCTGCCAAATGAGGTCAAAGGTTTTACGGATATCGAAGGGCTGACATCCATAACTGGTGCAGCCGCTTCCGTAGCTTAATCGGATGAGCTTGTAAAAGGCTGCGGCGCGTTTCACATCGTTCATCTGCGCTTTTTCTAAAAGGATGGGCTTGATTTCTTCAAACTGCAGCTCGGTGAGATGCTTCTGCGCTATCTCCAATTCCTCATGCAGATACTCGTTTGTGAATTCCTCCTTCTCCAGAAATTTTCTCAGAACATTGAATTCGTCCCGCCCGTTAAGAGGAAGAAAGCCAAGCTCTTTTAGCAAAGCCATGGGTCTGTCACGGATACAGGTGAACATATTGGAAAGGTCGGAGTTGAAATCGTTATATACCTCCATAATGGTGCTTGGCCTTCGTCCGAATAACACCCAGCCGCCTCCGCCAAACACTTCAATGTACCTGCCGAATTCCTTCGGCAGCCTCTGATAAATCAGATCCCGCAGAGACTTTTTACCGCCCACCCAGCTGATGGGACTGTTCATTGCATCACCTCCCTCGGCTGCGGGAGCTAATCCTTTCAACCTCGGTTCTCAAGCAGGAGCCGTCAGGACTCCAGCAGATGAAGCCGACGCCGGGATATGGGCAGTCATCGCATCGAGTGGTATCTTTGGGCGGGGGGACGATAAACTTTTTAGGCGGACTGTTTTCTCCCGCATTTGCTTTTGCTTCTGTGGTTAAATCATTTTTCATGGTTCAGCTCCTTTCTCGGAAAAACAAAAAAGGCGCTGCCTTTTTTGCAAGACAACGCCTTCTTGTTCTTTTATTTAGTTGTATAGCTCACAGCAATCTGCTGCAACAAAAAAAGCGCCCTTCAGCTTCATAAGAAACCAAAGAGCGCTATTTGTCCGTTCATTTTTTCATTCATCCCATCACCTGACCTCCGTATCCAAGGTCAGGCGAGCTGTTTCTCATCTCCTGTTCAAGCTTAAGGGAGTAATTTTCATGATTCCAAAAGCTGACGTAAATCTCTCCATCAGGAGTTTTGATAGGACGTTGCTCGAACCCTTCGCCGTAGCCGTCACTATTTTGACCAGTTACAAAATCAAGAAGCTCGGCGGTTTCCTCTCCTGAGAGGGCCTCCCTCAGCCCGGCGGTCATGACTCCCCACAGCTCACCGTCGATGATTTCCACTGACGGGTACAGGCTATGTACCTTTTTATTTAGAGCTTCATCGTGAATGTATTCGGCAAGACCACAGTCATTTTTAAATTGACGGTTTTCTTTTGCTATGGCAGCAAGAATAGCATCCTCATACGCCACAACCTCTGCAGGAGTAATATCCACCGGATTGTCATCCAGTCTGTACTCTCCTTGGGGGTAGGTGATGATCTTCAGAGGGAAAAAGATACGCATTGTCTCGACCTCATCATATTTAGTATCCATTCCCATTTTAGTTTCGTCTTCCTTGACCTTGTTTTCATCACTAAGTTTAAATGCTTCATAACTTACCTTGGAATGTGATGCGCTTGGCATTTCTCCCGTTTCTGCCATTGAACGATAACCACTGTTTGCAACAATAATATGATCCAGTATGCTAATATTTAATGGAGAAAAAATCGATACCAGCCTTTGGGTCAAATCCACATCCTGCGGAGAAGGCTTTATGCTGCCTCCGGGATGATTGTGAGAAATGACAATGGATTTGCAATCACAGTCAAGAGCTGCCTTCAGAATATCCCTCGGGTAAACCACAGCTTCGCCTATCGTTCCCTCAGACATGCTCCTTGTTTCAATTACATTATTACCGCTGTCCAGGAATGCAGCCAGGAACTTTTCCTTGTTCTTAACTCCTCCCAGCATGGAAGCAAAATATTCTCCGGCCTTTGCTGATGAGTTAAGGCATATTTTTGTTTCCTGCTCCTGCATTTTCATAAGCTTGTAGGTGGATAGAAATTCATTGAGAAGATTGATTTTTTCGAGCTGCTGTTCATTTGGCCCGATGATGTTGGGATGCTCTAAAACATTAAACAGGTTATTCCCTGAAGCATATCTTCTAAGTTTCCTTTCGGGAAGTCCGATCAACGTAGTCAGCCCTTTTATGAAGCTTGACGCATAGGCTTCATCATAATTTTTATTCATTTCAGTACACCGCCTTCCGCAGAATCGTATTTTGATATGTGTTCATGCAGAAGGTACTTTGGCATTGACTCCGTTCGGGTTCCAAAAAGCATATGCCTCACAGCAGTCAGCTTGCTATATACCTCGCCAGTGAAATCATAGGCATCAAGGTTTTTAAAGAATCCCCGGATGCCGTTATGGCTGATTCCAGTGTTGATCTGCTCGACAATATCCGAGTCAACGTCAAAGAGCTTCCCTAGCAACTGGGAAGCTCTTTGGTAATTGCTTTGTTTAATTTTTTTCATGGTGTTCTCCTTTCGATTTTATATGCCTCACACCATCACCTGATCTCCATATCCGAGGTTGTGTGAGTCGCTTTTCATCTCCTGCTCCAGCTTCATGGAGTAATTTTCGCTGTCCCAAAAGCTGACAAAGATTTCTCCATCCGGCGTTTTGATAGGACGCTGCTCGAATCCTTCCCCGTACCCATCAGAGTTCTGCCCGCACACATAATCCATAAGCGCAGCGGTTTCTTCTCCAGAGAGAGGGCGCTTCAGGCCTGCAGCCATGACTCCCCACAGCTCGCCATCAACAATCTCCACTGTCGGGTATAGACTATACACCTTTTCCTTGAGAGCTTCGTCGTGAATGTACTCGGCAAGACCTCGGTCATTTTCAAAGTGCCGGTTCTCCTTTGCGATAGCGGCGAGGATTTGATCCTCATAAGCCATCGCCTCCCTTGGTGAGATATCCTCTCGCTCATCCTCCGAACAGTCATACTGAGGATAGCTGAAAATCTTCAGAGGGAAAAAGATACGCATTGTTTCGTTTACCATTTTGAATTCCTCCATTTCTTTTTAGCCACTTCAGGCAATAAAAAAGAGGCTATGCTTCTCAAAAAGGAAAAACATAGCCTCTCATGCTCCTGCCGATGGCAGTACTTATTAAATTGTTATAGGATTATAATAAAACAAAGGCATCAAGATTTTTATCACACAAGATTTTTATCCCCATGCCTTTGTTTTTCTCTGGGTAATAAAGAGGTTGCTCATACCCCTGCCTGTTCAAATATACTTAAGCACAAATATGTAAGATAAGGTGATGGCGTTTTCTTTTGTCCAAAATCCCAACCTTTAAACTTTTGAAATACTGCTTCTGGTGTAAATAATCCGTTATCATCCTGCTTGTTTTTTATTAGTGAAAGCATTTCTTTGAATCGGCTATCATTTCTAATGCTTTCAAATCTGCTTAACACTTCTGTCACACTTACAATATCATACCATATAGCTGGTGCTTTTAATTTACGGAAATCTGTCCCCATATAAAACATATATGGGTGCTTTTCCAAGCTGTTTTCCCACAAAGAAATCAAGGCGGTGGCAGTATCCTTTGCAATATCGCTGTTTTTATATTCGGGTATATAGGATAGCAATTTTGCTATTATTAGAGTTGCATAAGGACAGCAATCCTCTTTTCTGCCCGGACCTCTAAACTTTCCAAGTTCTGAAGACACTGTGCACGGAAACCCATTCTCTTTATGAAAGGATACGAGATAATCAACTCCGTCTTTGATATGACTACTATAATCGACACCAGCTTTAAAAAGAGCAAGAAGTAGTAAAGGTGCGTCGCATAAGCACCAACTATACATATCTTCTCCACTTCCACCAAAGTGCTTTGGAATATTAATTAGTGATTGATAGACTCCATTTTCGTCCCGATGCTCCATAATTTCATTAACTGCAATTTGAATTTCTGGGACGGTAGAGTCCAAACCAATATCTAAAAGGAAAAGGAGCTTGTGTATAGGCAGTTCTGGATTCTTGTGATTACTCACTAACATACTGTGAAAATTAGTAATATCACATAGGTAAGCTCGAATCTTTTCACAGTTTAAAACTTGATTTTTTAGTTCAACTAAATCGTTTTTATTTTTATGCAAAAGATTAAGCTGAATGGCATACTTCAACCAATCTTCACTCATGTCCAGTAACTTTTCGTATACCAACATATCATTTTCTCCCCTGTTATTAAAATGAGATTATATAAATTAGCTCAGCGACAAAAGCTAATTCTCCTTCCTTTTACATACCATAATTTTCAACTATTGTCTATGTCATCATCAAAAATGACCTATGTCATCTATAAAATGCCTCAAAAAACAGGGCCAAAAACGAACTTTTTGACCCCGATTTTTGCTCATTTTTTGCTCCAAAACCACTACATATAGTGGTCGACCCGCCTTATTTATCCTCCAAACCACATTTCGTCATCAGTATTATACTCTCAACGTGCCCCGTCCACGGAAACATGTCCACCGGTTGTGCTTCCACAGCCTTATATCCCTGCCCGTCCAGGTACTTCAGATCCCTGGCCAGTGTAGCCGGATTGCAGGAGACATAGACGATCCTTTTGGGCTGCATTTCGGACAGCAGCTTCAGGAGCGACTCGTCGCAGCCTTTACGGGGCGGGTCGAGCATTATGACATCGGCCCGGATGCCTCGGCTGTACAAGTCCGGCACTACCTTTTCTGCTTCTCCGGTAATAAATTCAGCATTGCCAACACCATTGAGCTCAGCATTTCTGCGGGCATCGTTTATGGCTGCTTCCACAACCTCCACGCCATAGACTTTTCCCGCTTTTGCCGATAAAAACAAGGAAATCGTTCCAATCCCGCAGTACAGGTCGAAAACGGTTTCAGCGCCGGTTAATTGAGCATATTCAATGGCTTTTGAGTAGAGAACCTCCGTCTGCACCGGGTTGACCTGGAAGAAAGAATGCGGTGATATCAGGAACCGGTAGCTGCCGATGGTATCGGTAATTGTTTCGCTACCGTAAAGCAGAATATTCTTTTGTCCCATAATAATATTCGTATTCTCATTATTCACATTTAAATAGATGCTTTTCACAACTTTCGCTGCAGCTTTTTCATGTATTTCAGGATGCATTTTCCCTGGATAAGGTTCCGTCCCTTCAACCAGTCTGCGGACCAGTTCATCCGAATCCGACAGCGTTTGTCCGTTGATAACCAGCACCGCCATGACCTCGCCTGTATGAAAGCCAACCCGCGTCACAATATGGCGCACCAGCCCTTTACCTGTCGTCTCATCATAGGCCGATATCCCTTTTTCCCTTATAAACCGGCTTACTATACCAAGGATCCTCTCACTTGCAGCATCCTGTATCCCGCATTCCTCCGACTCGATAACATCATGTGAACGGGCTGCGTAAAAGCCGGTCACGACGCTTCCGCTGATTGCGGCTACCGGATACTGTGCTTTGTTTCTGTAATTGCGGGGATGCAGCATACCGATCGTGCCATGGACGGCGATCTCCTTTAAGCCGCCGATACGCTCCAGATTGTCCTTTACCAGCTTTGTCTTGAAATCCAGCTGCGCCGCATAGTCCATATGCTGCAGGCTGCAGCCTCCGCATCGCCCGTATGCACCGCAAAAAGGCTCGATTCTGTTTGGCGAAGGCTTCAGTACCCTGATCAGTTTTCCCACTGCATAGGATTTGTTGAGCTTGATGATCCTGACCTCTGCCTGTTCGCCTTCCAGCGCGTCGTCCACAAATACGACGAGCCCTTCGATCCTGCCCACTCCCTGGCCTTCATGCGTCATACCCGTAATATCAAGCTTATAATGCTCATTCTTTTTTATCGGTTGCATATACCCTCTCCGGCAAAAAAATACCCCTTTGCAGGGGCAATATAATATATCAGATAGAATCAGTATGCCATAGTATTATTGTTCCAGATTTAACCAAATCTATTCATAATATTTATCAGATATACATAATGAAACAATTTTATACCATACCGCCTGCTACCAGATATTATAACATATAAATGAATCTGCTGTTCCAGTCGGCTTCATCAAGGGAACATATGCCTGGAGCCCGGCCGGTCTGCGGGCAGCCGGTCTACAGACAGGATTGACTGTTAATTTTATTTTCTATATACTTATTACTGCAAGGTAGGAATAAGCCGCCATAACCGGTTCTATTACGTCATGTTTCAGGCTTGTCCACCGGAGGCTGCCGGTATGGCCGGACAGAACCAGGCTGCTTAGGCCTGTTAGGCTGTTGATTTTACGGAATGGGGGCTGCTGAAATGAAAACATTGAAATCATTATCCGTCATCATTTTCATTTGTATTTTGTTATTATCCTTTCCTGCACATTCAAATGCACTATCGCCGGATATAAGCCGTGAGTCGCCAAAAATTGCGGGTAAATCCTCCAATTTGATCTATATCGGAATGGGCAAAGGCAGAACTGGTGAAATCACCATCGGAACAGGAAAATTCTATACGGTAGATACGGCTCAGAACCATATCAGCCGGAAAAATGCCGAAAATGGCAAGACCGTTGCCGTAGCGGTAAACGGAGGATATTTTGACGCATATTCAAACGGTTTCACGACCTATGCCGCTATCGTTCAAAACGGCATCCTGGTAAACGGCGGAAGCTATTCAAACAAGCCTGTTCTGGGCTTTACCTCAGCAGGAGAAGCTTTGATCGACCGAGTCGGCATCCATGTGGAGGTCGTTATACGCAACTCTGCTATAGCAAAGCCGTGGGCTGTGAATATATGGAACAACGATCCGGCGGCTGTCATGCTTTTTAATTCATCCCTGGGGAAGGTACTGGACATTCCCGATACATGCACGCTGGTTTATATCGAAAACAACATAGTATCAAAGATCATTACGGGTACAAAAACGAGCCTCGGCCCGATTCCCGATGACACAGTCGTGTTGGCTTACAATCAGGCCTCCTACCGCCATGCAAGCGAGAACGGCCTTGAACCCCAGGCAGGCAATTCAGCCGTCTTGAAGACCGTAATGGAACCGAGCATTGCAGAGAACCGGAATAAGTGGAACAGCGTCGTCACCGCCGTCAGTGCAGGGCCTATGATATTGCTTGACGGAAAGGATGTTTCCGACCAAAATCCGGATTTTACCGAAGCGAAACAATCGCCGACCTATGTTGCGCTGCGTGCTTTTGCAGCAAAAATGAAGGATGGAAGGCTGCTGCTCGGTACGGCGACAGCTTCCGTAAAGCAGCTTGCGGTCTATTTGCTTTCTATCGGCGCCGTGGATGCAATGTCTTTGGATGGCGGAGCATCGACCATGCTTTACGAAAAGGATAGCGGGTATTTGGTATCTGCCGGCAGAAAGCTCAGCAATGTTCTTTCGATTGTCGATTATTCCTCCGGGGTGCTCCCTTCCATCAATCCCGCAACAGATCAGGAAAAGGCATCTCCCTGGGCGCAGGCTGACATTGACAAGGCAAGAGTTCTTGGTCTGATCACTGAAAATGTGGATGGAGCTTATCAAACCAACATTACGAGGCAGGAATTCTGCAACCTCGCCATGAAGCTCCTGCTGACCGTGATGGGTGAAGACGCGCTTAATAAGACGATATGGGCGACCGGCATGTCGTACGATGACGCCATGGTAGCCTTTACGGATACCTATCATCAGGATGTGATCAACTGTTATCGGCTGAATATCGTTAACGGAAAGAGCAAGGGGATCTTCGACCCGAACGCCAGCCTGAGCAGGGAGGAAGCGGCCAAAATGCTGTCAAAAGTATGCGAATATCTCAAAATTGAAGCTGCCGGTCAGGAACCTGTTTTTCAGGATACCGGAGAGATTTCGACATGGGCAGGGGATTTTGTAAGTTTTATATGCAAAACCGGAATTATGAACGGCAAAGCATCAGCCTCAGTTACCGTTTTTGATCCGCATGGTTACTACTCCAGGCAGGAAGCTGTCATAACAATGCTTCGGATGTATAATAAGAGCCGCATACAATAAAGCAAATGGAAATTAATAAAAGTTTGACAAATTGTCTATAATAGAATATAAATAATAAAGAAATAAATTTGGTTTCAGAAGAAGGATTTTCTAATTTTTTATCGAATTAAGATAATACCTGTTTTTCTGGCCAGGTCTGTACAAAAGATAAGAATATATAGGCATTTTATCATTTTTTACAGGACGGTTAGCATGAACAAGGGAAAGGCAAAAAAAACTGAAAAAAAATATCTTTCAATTGTTTTGGTTCCGCATTCCTCAAATGATGTAAAGGTATTGAGATTCAAGTCATTTTACACAAAGCTTATAGCCGGCTTTCTTTTGTTGACCACAGTTTTTGTGGGCGGAGGGTTCTTTATTTCAAAAATGCTTGAAGAAAACAAGTCCTTGAAGCAGAATCTCACAGAGCTATACAGTGCAAATACGGAACAGCGTAAGCTGCTCGATGAAAAAAGTAATGAGATCAATCAGCTGAAAGCTGATAGCGACGCCTACAGCGAAGAAGTCAATAATAAAATCGAAGAAATCACAAATAACTTCAATAAAATAACAGACACTTATATCAGCGGGCGTATTTCCACGAAATCCGACCGTTCCGGCGACAGGACGGAAGTTGCCTTTTCAGGTGAGATCCAGATCCTGAAGAATTCAATAGATGACCTCAGCGTTCTCTACAGCCGGACTAACAGGCCGGAAGCGGATCTCAGCGCAGCCGAAGCCAAACTGGCCAAATACCTGGAAACCATACCTACTCTTTGGCCTACACCCTCTTCAAAAAGAATAACGGATGATTATGGTTATCGAAAGGATCCTTTTACCAAAAGGACTAAATTCCATGATGGCATAGATATCGGCGCCGATTATGGGACAAGCATCGTTGCCGCAGCTGCCGGAAAAGTAATCCTGTCGGAGCGTACAAGCGGATATGGACGAGCAATAAAGATCGACCATGGCCGCGGTCTGGTCACACTTTATGGACATGCATCGAAATTGCTGGTCAAAGTAGGGCAGACAGTTAAAAAGGGCGATGTAATCGCAAAGGTTGGAAGTTCCGGCCGCAGTACAGGACCACACCTCCATTTTGAAATATTGCTTTATGGTACGACTGTTGATCCGGTCCAGTACCTCGACGAAAAGTAATTGAGGTTCTTAGTATATTCAAAGGATAGATTCATGTACGTATATGTGCAAGGAGGTCGCCATGTTTAGTAATAAGAATGCAAGTTTCCGTGAGGGAGTAGATACACTGATCGGTACCAATACGACCATAAATGGTAATATTGAAGCGGAAGGCACCGTGAGGGTAGACGGCAAAGTCAATGGAGATATTAAGGTGACCGGCGATGTTTATGTCGGTGACCATGCTGCCATTACCGGGGGTATAGAAGCCGCAAACGTCAATTTGTCGGGTACGGTGGAGGGTAATATCACCGTAAAGGGCTTGCTGAAGATCCTTTCAACTGCCAAGCTGTATGGAGACATCAAAGTAAACAGCTTTGTTGCCGATGAGGGCGCATTTTTCCAGGGCAAGTGCAACATGATGGACATTACTCCCGTTGACAAGCCCGAAAAGAGCAATTCAAAGAAAAACTACAAAAAGAGCTCCGTACTTGAAGAGGTCTACGAAGACAAGTAAGAACTGAATAGGGCAATTACACTGCTTTGCGAAGCCATCAGGACAAGCCACATGATGATGGCGGCCAGTGCCAGGCGGAGGAGCAACCGTATCTTCTTTATGTTCCTTCTTTTGACATACCACCATCTTCGGTATAGTATGCAATTTTTGAACATAGTATCACCTCCTTCCGATTACTGCGGCGAAACATTTCATTTATCCTTCCGGAAATAGCGTGCTGAAGCGTTCGATTTCCGGAAGGCGTATAAATGCCGATATATTAACGTTTGTTTCGCTGTAGTAATATATAGTATGGAAGAGGTGTCAAATTGGTTACAGTTTATTTGCGGGTGCTTAAAAGAATTTCAATTGACATGTATCGTTTAAGTGCCGTTTCCATTTGAATGGTCACATCTTCAAGAAATAGGCTGTATAGTTCCTTGTCCCCTATTAAATACTTGCATTCAAGAGCACGGTCAAGAAGAGCGCTTATTTTTTTCTGCACCTCATTATCTTCAAGGGTCTTCTGGTTCCTATCCCTGGCGATAACCAAGCGCAGCAGCGACGGGATCCTGAGGGCGGGAGCCTCTGCTTCCTGCTCCAATCCAAGCAGCATGTCCAAGTCAATGTCGAGACCTTCAGTGATTTTAAGCATGACCTCCAGATTAGGATTGACCTTTTTGCCATTCTCCAGCTGGGATAAATAGCCGGGCGATATGCCGACCTCCCTGGCAAATTCCACCAGAGATATCTTCTTCTCTTCCCTCTTTGCCTTAATGATTTCTCCCGCTTTGATTTGCAATTCGGTTCCTCCTTTAGTACCTTATTGCCGCGAAATTGCAATAAAAAAACAAGAAAATAATTTCACATTCACGGCAATAAGTACATTCGTTGGGTTGTGGGCGGTAGCCCACATTGGTTGCCTGTTACCGGATACTTGTATTGCATATACCCATTTTACATAATGCTGCTGCATTTGGCAAGAAAGAATAACCATGTTATTTTGCAGTGAAAAACCATTTGTGTTATAATGGGAAAGCGGCACGGATGATCATCCACTTTTGCGCTTTGACCGTAACAGGTTTGAAAACTGCACCTTTGCAGCAGGATGATGAATGGAACAAGGAACCATGATATGCAGTCTAAGTATGGATAGAGACTGTATTGAATAAATTCCGGTGAAATTTATAGTATAAACAAGGAGGACATGCATGAAGTCCAGTTCGAAACCCGCTTCAAATGGAGCGGCTAAAAAACAAAAAAAACCTTCTTTCTTGAAGAAGTTTATATTTACAGCGGCCAAGTCCCTTATTGTTTTCCTGCTGGTACTGGGCTGTTCGATAGCCGGTCTGGCAGGCGGCGCAGTATACGGCTACATCAAGACGGCGGAACCGATCACAGCGGAACAGCTTGGTCAGACATCCTTTAACAAAACCACCTTCATATACGATTCAAAGGGAAATGTGATACAGAAGCTCACAGGGAAAGACAATATGGACAGCGAATGGCTCTTGGAAAAGGACGCTCCGCTATTTCTGAAGAATGCGATCATTGCCATAGAGGATGAACGCTTCTACTCGAATCCGGGTATCGACATACAGGGTATTGTAAATGCCGGAATAGGCTTCATGAAAAGCCTTTTTACAGGAAGTGACGCGCCTACACGCGGGGGCAGCACCATAACACAGCAGGTGGTAAAAAATATCACGCAGAATGACCGGCGCTCTCTGGAGAGGAAAGTTCAGGAAGCGTATCTTGCTGTAAAGCTTCAAAGAGAGCATCTGGAAAAATGGCAGATCCTTGAATTATATATGAATATCAGCTATATGGGAAACAGCTGCACCGGCGTTCAGTCCGCATCAAAGAAATACTTCGGCAAGCCCGTGCAGGAGCTTTCGCTGGCACAGTGTGCATTACTGGCAGGCATTACGAAGGGCCCCGGAACATATAACCCGTTTACCGAAAAAGGACGCATAAGCGCAAAAAATCGTCAAGAAACTATATTAGCGAAGATGCTTGAATTGAAAATGATCGACCAGGCACAATTTGATCAAGCAATAGCCGAGGATCTGAAATATGCGCCGAAGTCGCAGTCTCAGAAGGTCACAAGCGTCCAAAGCTACTTCGTCGATCAGGTCATCAGCGATGTTAAAAAGGCGCTTGTCGAGGAAAAACACATGTCCTCCACAATCGCAAAGCAGACAATTTACGGCGGCGGACTGCATATTTATACCACGCTGGACCCTGACATACAATCCGCCATGGATCAAGTTTTCAAGGATGATACCTATTTTCCTCTGGTAAATAAGACCGCTGAAAAGCAGCAGGAGCACCCCCAAGCCGCAATGGCCATTGTCGATGTCCAAAATGGCCAGGTAAGAGCCCTTTACGGCGGCTACGGCGAAAAGAAGGCCAGCAATACGCTGAACAGGGCTTCTTCCTCGCTCATGCAAAGACAGCCCGGTTCAAGCATCAAGCCGATTGCCGTTTATGCTCCCGCGATCGATGCACAAAAAATCACGCCGGCTACTATAATAGACGACGTACCGGTTTATATGCTCACCGGAAAGGATGCCGAACGCGAATATCCGAGGAATTATGACGATGAGCACGACGGCCTTACCACGGTGCGGAACGGCCTTAAAAATTCCGTTAACGTTGTGGCCGCTAGTATATGGAGAGATTGGCTGGGGCCCGATCTTTCGATTGAATACCTCAAAAAGGTCGGAATAAACAGGGAAAATGAAAAATACCTGTCGCTTGTCATGGGAGGCCTTGAGAAAGGCGTAAATCCCCTGCAAATGGCGTCGGCTTATGTTCCCTTTGCCAATAGGGGTATGTATTTTGAACCCACCACATTTACACAGGTGACGGACAATGACGGAAAAGAGATACTCAAAAGGAAGCCCAACTTCACCATCGCCTACAGTGAACAGACAGCTTTCATCATGGCCGACATGATGAAGGAGGTAACGACGGGCAGAACTTCTACTTATCCGCACAGCGGTACTGCAGCATCATACGTAAATGAAAAAACAGTCGGCATGACTGTAGCAGGTAAGACCGGAACGACGACCCTGAACGTTGACAAGTGGTTCGTCGGGTATACGCCATATTACGCCGCCGCTACCTGGTATGGCTATGACAACACCGGAAGCGAACCGATCACGCTGAAAACGGCCGAATATTACCAGGCTATGAAAATCTGGGCCGCCGTTATGAAAAAGGTCCATGAAGGGCTTCCTGATAAAGATTTTGATGAGAAGCCGGCAAATATCGTGGAAAAGAAAATCTGCATATACTCCGGAAAGATCGCAACTGCTCTGTGTGAGAAGGATCCCAGAGGAAACGCGACCAGGACCGAGTATTTCATAAAAGGCACCGAGCCCAGGGACGACGATATCTGCACCGTGCATGTGGAAGCAAAAGTGTGCACGGCAAGCCAGGATACTTCAAAACGCAACCTGCTGGCAGGCGAATATTGCCCGGCCGAAACAGTAGTCAGCCAGGTATTTATACAGCGTAATCCACCTTATGTACCTGTCATGCCGGATGAAAAGCAGCCGAAAGATATCATTTACGAACTTCCTGCAGGAGAATACTGCACGGTACATGGGGCGCCGCCGGTCACGGAAGGGTCCGGGTCAGGCCTTGGTATCATCAATTTCATTGAGAATATTTTCAATCCGAAGCCAAAGGAAAGCGAAGCACAGCCGACTCCGGGCAGCAGCACACAAGCCGGTGAAGAGTCCGAAGGAATCTCTACCGGACGGTAAATAACGTTCCGATGCTTTTGCCGTCAAGGATGTCCATAATGACGCCTGGCTCAGACCCGCTTGCCAGTACCATATCAATGTGATTGGCATTGGCAAGCTTTGCCGCCGACAGCTTGGTTACCATACCGCCCGTGCCGCGCCTGCTTCCAGCTCCGCCGGCACACATTTCGATCTCGGGAGTGATCTGCCGGACGATGGGCAGCATGTGTGAATTGCAATTTCTTCTGGGGTCGCAGTCATAAAACCCGTCTATATCCGAAAGGATGATCAATAAATCGGCTTTCACCAGTACGGCTACAATAGCCGAAAGCGTATCATTGTCACCGAATACGCGCTTTTCTCCGAATTCTATTTCATCAATGGAAACCGAGTCGTTTTCGTTTACGATTGGCACGATCCCGATCTTAAGGAGCGTTTCAAACGTATTGACGACATTGTGCCTTGTATGCTCTTCCTCAACGACGTCACGTGTCAGCAATATCTGCCCTACCGTGTGACCATATTCTGAAAAGAATTTGCTGTAAATATGCATGAGCTCGCATTGCCCGACTGCTGCAACAGCCTGCTTTTCCTGAACAGTCACAGGCTTGCTTTTCAGCTTAAGCTTGCCCACTCCTACGCCGATCGCGCCTGAAGATACCAGCACTACTTCTCTGTCCTGGTTAAGCAGGTCGGAAAGCACCCTTGCCAGCTTGTCTATCCTGGTAAAATTGACCTTTCCGTTATCATATGTAAGCGTTGAAGTACCGACTTTTACCACAATCCTTTTTGCATGCTCAAGAGCAGCTCTCACGTCGTCCATTCTGATGACATCTCCCAATTTCATTTTATATGAATCATTTAAAGCTTCTTCACTTCGTTCAGAATGACATCTGAAATATATTCTGCAACGTTGCAAGGAATCCCGCCTTTTGCTATACTAATAAACGTACACACATTTTACTGACGCATTCGCTCAAAAATATACCGCCAGTCCTAACCCGACTGTGCATTTAGATAATATATATATAAATAAATTTACGCCGCACAAAGCGGCAGAAAGCGATCAATATGAATATATCAGAAACCTGCCGGCAGGTCAAGTCTGCCTCCCTCAGGCTTGCAGCAGCAAGCGGTGAGGAGAAGAACAAGGCACTCAATAATATAGCAGATATGCTGCTTGAACATAAGGAAGAGATCTTTGCCGCCAATCGAGAGGATCTCAGGCGCAGCGAGGCTGAAAACATACCGTCGCCATTGCTGAAACGGCTTAAGTTTGACGAAGTTAAGCTCAGTGATACAATCGAGGGGATTCATAGCCTTGTCAGCCTTGAGGACCCGGTAGGTAAAACTCTGCTGTCGACCGAACTTGACGAGGGGCTTGAATTGTATAAGGTCACCTGCCCGATCGGTGTGATCGGGATCATATTTGAGTCCAGGCCTGACGCATTGATACAGATTTCCACGCTCTGCCTTAAAAGCGGAAACGGCGTGCTTCTAAAGGGAGGTTCCGAAGCCAGGGAGACAAACAGGGTCCTTGCCGGTCTCATCATCTCCGCCTCGGAAGCTTCCGGAATGCCCGGAGGCTGGTGTGCGCTGCTTGAGACACGTTCCGACATAAATGAACTCCTTAAGCAGGATAATCTTGTCGATCTCATTATACCAAGAGGCTCCAACGAATTTGTAAGATATATCATGAATAATACTAATATACCCGTCATGGGCCATGCCGACGGCATATGCCATTGCTATATCGATTCCTCTGCCGATCTTGATATGGCTGTACGCGTTACCATCGATTCCAAAACACAGTACGTAGCCGTCTGTAATGCTCTGGAAACACTCCTTGTGCACAAAGACATCGCCCGCGCTTTTCTCCCGCTGCTCAAAAAATCCGCGGATGAAAAGCACCTTGAATTGCTGGGATGCCGTGAAACGCAAGCTGTGATACCGGTCGCCGCTGCTACGGAAATTGATTGGGAAACGGAATATCTCGATTATAAGCTCTCCATAAAGGTCGTTAAGAGTATTGATGAAGCGATTGACCATATCAACCGGTATGGCTCGGGTCACACCGATTCCATCATCACCGCCGACAGCCGAAACGCGGCGCGCTTCATGTCCCTGGTAGACTCGGGAAATGTATTCTGGAATTGCTCGACCCGTTTCAGCGACGGCTTTAAGTACGGCCTTGGCGCAGAGGTCGGCATAAGCACAGGAAAGCTGCATGCCAGAGGCCCGGTCGGGCTTGAAGGACTGGTCATCTATAAATACAATCTGATAGGTCATGGGCAAATTGCAGCGGATTATGCCTCAAAAAAGAGTACTCTAAAACACAGGAAGCTTAATAAGGACTTTCCTCTTTGATTCTGTCCGCCTGCTATATCACACAATTATCGCCTGAAAATATTGCCGGGGCAAATGATCTCTGCGTAGCTTTAATGCGCCCCGGATACAATATGTAGAACAGGAAGCAACTTTACAGCAGGTTTTACATAATATGATATGAGAATATGTAAGACTGGTGAATAGAATGGATAACAAGCTCAATATAGAAAATATATCAAACGGCCTGCTCGTTCTGCAGAAATTAAAACAGCTGTACAAGCCGGAAAGTCGCCTGGACGGAGGCGAAAACCAGACCCATGTGCAGCCGGACAGGTTATCTCTGCTGCAGGAAACCCTGACGTCAATCTCAGATTTTTTTCCTGCCGGCAGAGGAGGCGCCTACAGCGATGCATTCAAACAAGGAAGCCGGTACAGTAGCGCATACCGTGAAATCAAGCAGCACGTCAGAAGGATGGATGGAAGCAGATTGGATACCGTACAATTCATCAAGAGCCTGAAGCTTGTCGCACCGATACTCAACAACAGGCAGCGGGTCTATATGGATAAGATCGTAAAAATTTTCGATGTACTGCAATCATAAATTCTGGAAAATAATGTACTTCTCTTTTCATTTTTTTCGCAGTATAATATAATTAAGCTTAAAATAAACAATTTTAAACATATGGTGAGATATGAAAATAGAGAAGATAAGTGAAAGCACGATTAAAGTAACCATATCACTAAATGACCTTAAAGAGAGGAATGTTGATTTGAACACACTCAATTACAACACCCCTGCTGCTCAGGAATTCTTCTGGGATCTGATGGAGCAGGCGGAGGTCCAATTGGGTTTCAATCTTTCCGACTCTCAGTTGATCATTGAACCAGTGCCCGATTCCAGCAATGGTTTTGTGATTACCATAACCAGAATTGATGAAGATGGAGATTTCGAATCCATACAGAAATATATAAAAAGCAGGATGAGAAAAAGCGATTTGCGCGTTAAGAAAAAAAGCCGCAAAGTATGTTCTGCGCTATTGATCTATGCTTTTAAAAATATCGATGACGTCTGCGAACTTGCAGGAAAACTCGAAAATATTTACAGCGGTGAAAGTACTCTTTACAGATGCAGAAATACCTATTATCTCACTCTTACCAGAAGCGGACTCGTTGCCGCAAATTTGAAACTGTTTGAGCTCATGTTGAATGAGTACGGTACAAAGGTTTCCAATGTAAGCTTTTTCGAAGGTTATCTGAATGAATATGGTGAAAAAGTGATAGAAAGCGGCGCACTCAATATACTGAAGCAATACTTTTAAAGCTCATTTCACTTGTCATTACTGCTCCAGCTGCTATCCGGGCTTATCTGGATGATAGTCTTTTCAGCGTCATATTTGTCTGGTCCAAGTCCAATCAATTCATCATTCCGATATACGTTGACCAAAATGCCCTCTTTCCCTGGATTCAACACGATCTTCTCGCCTGGTTTCAGGCTTTTGTCTTCAACATAGAAAACAGGCGGTGCAAACTTTTGAGTAATCTCAGTCCTGATTTCATATTTTTCCTTTTTATCACTCATGCTCCCTGCAATCGCTACCTTGACCCTGCTTCCCTCCACCTGTACAAATACTGCCAGCTGATGTCCGTAAGGATTGTTGAATTTGAGGTCTGCTGTGCTTTCCGATATCCATGCGTCAAGCCCCGGATCTATATAGTCCACTGGAAGCTTATGCGGCAGCCTTGTAATGCAATCAACCGGAAGACCGGCTGTAAGCAATGCGGCATATAGCGTTGAAGCTACCAGATCATACCCCTCATTGTCATTATCGATGTTTACATTTTTGGATTTTAACTTTTCTGTAAATGAAAATACCGGCGAAGCTTGAACATTAACAGCAGCAGGCAGAATAGCGCCATTTATGGAATCGGCGGCAAGCTTTATGCTCTCTGTCAGCTCACTGTCGATGATTTGAGTCGTATATTCGGATAGGACCTGCTGAATATCCTCATAGTCCTTCAGTTTTTTAGAGGGTTCCACAACCTGCAATGCAGAATTATTGGTGCGGGTAAGTTTGACAGATTCCCACGGGGCAGCTGAAAGTTGTTTGCGTATTTCTTCTACTGCATTTGAGACATTCAGAGATATCCCGTCTGTTTCAGCTTTTCTTTTGATAATGCCATCATAATAGGAAATGCTGGCATCCTTCGGGACAATATAAATCTTTTCGGCAAGCTCGGCCAGTTCCATCCTGAGCTTACCTTCATTAAAGCGGACAACCGGCTGGAGCACCAGCTTACCATGTCCGAAATAGTTATTGAAAAGGTTTGGAATATCTTTAAGCCCCTGCACGGATTTAAGCGTATTGAGCGTAGCATTGCCGTCAACTTTGGCTTCGATGTCGGAAAACGGTATTTCATAGGTTTTACCATCTTCCAACTCAAGCTTCAGTATATGAAGCTTGAGTTTATCAGAATAGTACGATTCTATCTTTTGTACCGCATCGGAACAGCTCATACCACCGATGAACAAATCGCCTGCCAAAGCTCCTGCCGGTACAGTATCCAGAGACACCCGGAACAATACGGCGACCCCGATAATGATTGCAAGTGCGCTCTGAACCAATACCAGCAAAAATATAGGTAATGTTTTACGGGCTCTTTTCACAAATATACAACCCCACAATGCGTTCTATTGTTGTCGTTATGCCCTGTTGTTCATTACGAGTTCAATAAGCTTTCCCCTGGATTTTGCGTCGTCAATCACTGCGTCGGTAATCTCCATTCCCTCGCCAACAATGACATTTCCCATGTTATCACTGATTGTCCTGGTAGCGTATCTGCCCTTTAAATATTGTCTTTGCCTTTGCTCAAACAATACAGATGCGCTGTCGCTTTCATGACTGACTGTTTCAGCTGCGGCCTGTCTAACCGGTTCAGCTTCTGCATAAACCGTCTCAACAGCTGCTGTGTCCGACGCTGCCGAAACATCCGCGAAATCAAACCCATCTGTATTTGCGCTGTTCTTTTTGCTGAAATCGGAGTATACGGGATCGGAGCCCAGCTGGGAAGGAGTATCCAGCAATGAGTTCTCGAAATCCTCTTTTACAACTGTAAGGTTTTTACCGAATGTAATAACGGTATCACGAGGTATAAGTCGTATTTTTTTCTGTGTGATGTCGGCTATAAACTCCAACCCGGTTATTTTGCATTCATTATTTTCGTCAATGTAGATATCGCCAATCTCGCCAATCAGGCTCCCTTTTTTCGTCAGCACCTTTGTGCCCTTTACCCTGATATCATTCTGGAGGAGTTGTATGGCCGCCGGGATCTTGCTGATGTCGGTAATAACGCTTTCATTCTCAATGGTAAGCGCATATTCTCCTATACCAAGCACATCCTCCGTAGGAATGATTCTGGCGCTGAATATCTGTATGCCGCTGTCTACAACGATGTAGTCAATAGCGCCCCTGTCCGCGTTTATGATTATACTTTTTACCTTACCGACCTCAAGGCCGTCGGAAATGCTTATAATAGGCAAGCCAAGTATCTTTTGAGTTTTTTTCATAGTAGAAATACCCTCCTTCAATTCATAGAAACTATTCTATCCGGTAAAGCTAAACACCTGACAAGTTGTACTCTATTTCTTTCCTTACAGAATCATCCATGATGTCTCCGAAGGCATCATTGTAACTATTCAATATATCGTACGCCAGTTCGCTCTGACCAAGGGTTTTATACAGCACGCATATATCAAGTACGATCCAGAAGGCAAGCTCCTTTTCCGGCTGTTTGTCCAGCGCATACATGTAATATAGAATAGCGCCCTCGCCGTCCGCCTGCTCTTTCAGCCTGAATGCTTCCTCAATACATTCGCTAATAGTCAGATTTTCACTTTCCTGTACTTTATTTTCTATTCCCATTTTATCAATATTTTCAATACTGTCAACAGATTTTTCTAAGTTATTTTCGTCTTTATGCACGTATTCTACATTATTTGCAGCTTCTGCACCTTTATCGTGCATCATATTGTCATAAATTTGCTCCAGATAATTCAAAGTGTCCGCCGGCTTCATTTCTGTTTCCGCTGCAGGCGGAATTTCCATCGTTCCGGCTTCTTCCACTTCCGCTGTTCCTATTTCCTCCGGCACGGATGATTCCGCCTTTTCGGCCGATTCTGCCGCCACAATTGCCGACATCCATTTTGGATCGGACTCCGCCGGCACAGCCTCTATCCTGTTTGAATCCGATGTCTCCTTTTTGCCAATCTTTCCGGGAATAACATGTGATATGATCACACTCATTATAAATGACAGCAGGATATATACAGCAACGGAAATGATCATTATTGCTAAAAGTGTTTTAAACTCAGAATCTCCGTTATTATTTGCAGAAATGGCATTGAATACACCTGGTAAGGTAATAGCGGAGATCAGCGAGGCAATTGTCACCGACAGAAGGATCCTGAAATTAAGCAGCTTCATCCTGTTAAAAATAAGAAATATGAAAACAGAACTGACTGCTATTGCGCATATTACAGCGATAGCATATGTACTCATCCAACACCTCCAGCTACTTGTCCCGTCTGATGAAGCTAAATTTGAACAGCATGAATTTACCTGCATTATTCGGGTAATTAAGCATAATTCGATATCAAATCGCATAATTCCTGCATTTTAGATATATTTTTTGTGATAGTTGGAAGAAATTCAACAAAAGAAGTACTGCCTTAACAGGCAAGCACTCCTTTTGCTTATGCTCCATTATACAACTTACCTATTGCACTTTTTGCATCTGATGCGTTGGCTCCTGCTTCAGCAAAGAAGCGTTATTTTCATTCAATATCAGGGGTTTCTGATCATCCTCTGCTTCCTTGAGGCTGTTTGGCAGCTTTTTTGCGGTAAGGGCAGTGCCCAATACAATATCCATATCTGCCGCAAATACAAACTTGAGCTGGTTCTTGACGTTGTCCGGTATTTCCTCGATATCCTTCTTGTTCTCCATAGGGACAATGATCGTATCGATCCCGGCTCTATGCGCTGCCAGCACCTTTTCCTTCAGACCGCCTATCGGAAGCACCCTGCCTCTTAACGTGATCTCTCCGGTCATGGCAACATTTTTCTTCACAGCTCTGCCGGTCAGCGCCGAAACCATTGCCGTTGCAAGCGTTATTCCTGCAGAAGGACCATCTTTGGGTATAGCGCCTTCCGGCACATGGATGTGTATATCAAATTTATTGTGGAAATCCTTATCGATATCCAGTTGCTCCGTCCTTGAGCGTATGAAGCTGATGGCCGCTTTTGCAGACTCCTTCATCACTTCGCCCAGGTGTCCGGTCAGTTCCAGCTTACCGCTCCCGTTCATCAGCGTGACCTCAATCACAAGTGTTTCTCCTCCGACAGGTGTCCATGCAAGGCCTGTGGCAAGCCCGACCTCGTCCTTTTCGTTCGCCTTGTCATACCGGAACCTTCTGGTGCCAAGGTACTTCTCAAGGTTGGACGGCGTTACCGTTACGGATTTTTTCCCACTCGAAACAAGCGTTTTTGCCACTTTCCTGCACACAGAAGCAATTTCCCTTTCAAGGTTCCTCACACCGGCTTCTCTTGTATAATAGTTGATAATGTCCCTGATCGTCTCTTCGCCGATCCTCATATTTTTTTTCTGAAGCCCGTGAGCTTCCATCTGCTTGCCCACCAGATATTTTTGGGCAATGTTCACCTTTTCCTCTTCTGTATAACCCGAAATGGAGATGACCTCCATTCTGTCAAGCAGCGGCCTCGGTATCGTATCAAGGTTGTTTGCCGTGGTGAGGAATAGCACGTTGGAAAGGTTGAACGGCAGCTCCATGTAATGGTCCCTGAAAGCGAAGTTCTGTTCCGCGTCCAGCACCTCCAGCATGGCGGATGCCGGGTCGCCCCTGAAATCGCTGCTCATCTTATCGATCTCATCCAGAAGGATCAATGGATTATTCGAACCGGCCTGCTTCAATGCCGAGATGATCCTGCCAGGCATCGCACCGACATAGGTGCGCCTGTGGCCTCTGATTTCAGCCTCGTCCCTCACACCGCCGAGCGACATCCTCACATAGTTCCTGTTCAGCGCCCTGGCAATGGATTTGGCTATAGAGGTCTTACCTACGCCCGGAGGGCCTACAAGACATAGTATCGGGCCCTTCAGGTGATTGGTCAGCTTGTGTACGGCAAGGTATTCTATGATCCTCTCCTTCACCTTCCCAAGCCCGTAATGATCTTCCTCAAGAATGTCATGAGCCCTATCGAGGTCTATGACCTCGTCGGTCTTCACATTCCATGGCAGATCAAAGATCCAGTCCAGATATGTCCTGATCACGGAGCCTTCCGCTGAACCCGAAGGCATCTTGAGCAGGCGGTCAAGCTCCTTGACCACCTTTTTCTCAACTTCTTCAGGAAAAGCTGCATTCTTTAGCTTTTCCCTGTATTCGTCCACCTCGCCGGCAATGCCTTCCTTATCGCCAAGCTCGGTCTGTATAGCTTTTATCTGCTCCCTGAGGTAATACTCCCTCTGCATTTTATCAATTTGCTTACGAACTCTTGCACTGATATTTTTTTCGATCTCAAGAATCTCGATTTCATTCATCAGGATCCCCAGAAGCTTTTCCATCCTCAGTACCGGATGGAATTCATCCATGATTTCCTGCTTCTGCTCAACCTTCAACAGCATATTTGATGCAATAATATCGGAAAGCTGCCCGATATCCTCAATCGTACCCAATGACGATACGGTATCCGGTGAGATTTTGCCACTGAGCTTTGTATATTCCTCAAAAGTGCTCAGCACTCTTCTTTTCAGCGCTTCGTTCTCAATATTACTATTGTCTTCGTCCAGTATCGTTTTCTCCACCACTTCTGCTATAAAAAACGGTTCAGTCTGCAGATAGCTTTTTACTTCTGCCCTGCTTATCCCTTCAACAAGCACTCTTATCGTATCGCCCGGCAGTCTCAGCAGCTGCTTTACCCTTGAGATCGTGCCCACTGAATAAATATCATCTTCTTCAGGTGAATCATTTTTTGCATCCTTCTGAGCAACGAGAAAAATAAGCTGGTTGTTGATCATTGCTTCATCCAGCGCTTTAATGGATTTATCCCTGCCCACATCAAAGGTTAATATCATATAAGGAAATACTGTTAACCCCCTGAGAGGCAGAAGCGGCAGAGCCTGTTTCTTTATCGTCTTCTTCATATCCGGCATTTGACCATCCCCTCACTAAAACCATTTGCTCTTAACAAAAGCAAATGGCTAGACTAATACATATACAATGGTCTTTATTATATCTTGTACAAAACTCTTTTACAATTGTTTTATATGGAATCGGTGGCAACTCTTCCCCCTTTCATTTAAAGCCATTTTTTCCTCCGGAAGAAAGCCAGCATACCAACAACGACCGCAAACATCAGACCGAGCATCGCAAAAAATCCCCAATACCGGTTAGCTCCGGGCATATACCTGAAATTCATGCCATAAATACCTGTCATGAACGTCAGCGGGATGAATATGGTGGAAATAATCGTAAGCACCTTCATCACCTCATTCATCCTGTAGCTGAGGCTTGAGAGGTAAACGTCCAGAAGCCCTGAAAGGATCTCCCGGTATATATCCGTCGTATCCATGGACTGCACTACATGATCATACAAGCTCCTCATATAAAGGCGCGTGCTGCTCAGAATCAGTTGCGACTCCATCCGCTCAAGAAGATTCGTTACCTCCCTGAGCGGCCAAATGTTTTTATGAATGAAAAGCGTGTCCTTTTTTATTTCATTTATCTTATTAAGCGTGTCCGGAACAGGCTTTGAAACAAGCAGTTCCTCCATAATTTCTATCCTGTCGCTAAGGCTCTCAAGTACGTCGGAATAATTGTCGATCACTGCATCAAGAAGCGAATAAGCCAGAAAATCCGCTCCCATTTTTCTTATTTTCCCGCCATTTTCAAGCCTTTCCCGGACAGGATCAAAAATCCTTGTTTTACTTTCACTTGCCGATATGACAAAGCCTTTCCCAAGTATAATACTCTGCTGGTCGGCCAGGATAGCACCATCTGCTTCATCAATGCACAGCTGTTTGATGACTATGTAGATATATTCCCCATAGTCCTCGATCTTCGGTCGCAGTTGCGTATCAAGCATATCCTCCAGCACCAGCGGATGCAGGCCGAAAACGGAACCAATCTCCCCAAGCAGGGAAGTATCATGAAGGCCATTTATATTTACCCATGAGGTTTTGTCACTATCGCGGAAATAGGTAAGATCTCCCGGATCGTCCACATCAATATGTTTTATATGATTTTCATCGTATTCTATTACTGAAACAGAAACATTCTTTGTTTTACGTTTGCCCGTATGGACAAGAGTTCCTGGCGCCATGCCGGTTTTCATGGAACGGTTGCCTGCATATCTGCTCATATGACCTCCTTCATTGCTCCGCTTCGTCCTACAGCAATAACACATATCCAGTCAGTTTATTTCATATCTTTACTCATTTTACATCCGTCGCTTCTGTGACCTTTTCATAGTGCGCTTCCGCCTCTTTCAGCATCCCGTCGTCCGGTATTTTTCCGCCATAGCGCACCTGATTGTAAATTCCGGTAAAAGGCGACAGTCCCTTCACGACTACTGCGGAACGTGTTTTTACAATCAGTTCCAGCGTCGTATCGGACGGCTCCTGTCTGACGCCAACCAGCGGAAGCATGTGAAGGATAGAGGAATACATATATCTTACCCTTTCTACCGGATCTGACACACTTTTCAAGTCTTTTTTGCTTTTTTTGATCTTTTTCTTCATTTCATTATGCAGCCGGCGCTCCCGGACAGGCTTGACCCTCTCTGTTTCATCGCTGTAGTCCGCTGTTTCCAGCAGACCTTCACCATTTTTGATCGAGAGAAGCCTTTTGATCCAATCTGCGACTTTCCTTAAAAAGCCGGGTAATTTTTTTAAAAGGAATGATATAAGCTTATAGGAAATATAAAGTATTACAAAATATTTTATCGTATTTTCAATAAGATTAATAATGGGATTGATCAGCTCGATGCTTTTCCCCAAAAAATCCATCGTTCCGGACGATCCGCCGTTCTGTGAAGTTCCCTGCTGTGAAGGAAATAGAAAGGACATAAGCCATAAGACGCCTTCTATAATCATGAAAATCAGTTTAGCAGTTATTTTAAGAGTATAAACTACCACCTTTTTAAAATTGAAGAAAAGCAGGATCACCAAAAATACAGTGCAGACCGATAGCGTATTGAAACGTCGGAGATTCCTCGGTAAAATGGATTTTTCGACATGCTTCTTGTCAAAAATATTACTATCGATATCTTCCTGATTTTTTGTGATGAGAAAAGCCAGTATGAAGAAGTAGGATACTGCAAACATCCATGGCCTCAGGTAGGCTAAATCCTTCATAAAATAGGTCGCTTCAAGGCATGCTGCCAATACGGCAAAGCCGGTGTATACCCGTTTTTTGTGGAGAATCTGGGTGGAAGACATCTTTGAATACTTCAGTGCCATCATATAGGCCAATATCGACAGAAGCACTTCAAACAGGGTCCTTAATAAGTCATCCGTGCCGTATATAAGCAGTGTTGCCAGCAAAGGCAGCACCATAGCGGACCATGCCGCTACAGCGGCTGTAAAGTACATTCCATTTTTTACATGCAGCATGAAATATAAGAAACGGGTAAACTTTGAGCCGGCCAATCTTAAGGCAAATTTAGGCGTCTTACTCCAAAAGTACCATCCGGCCAGATGACCCGCAAGAATGATCAGTATGAAGAACGATAGGGACAATAGCCCTCCGTCATCGCGGAAAAACACCGTACGCAAAGTTACGGCACCGGCATATGCAAATGAAACGATTGCTGCTGTTGAAAGTATTTTAAGCAAAATATAACGACCTGGCAGCTTCAATTCTCAGCTCACCTTCTCCTGCCCGGATTGATTTCCCTGAGCCATTACATACAAGTCCGCCGTTTCCGGTTTCATACCGTCCTCAAATACCGTATCCAGCAGAATTATGCTGACTGTATTTCCATACAGGCCCATCCGGTCAACCTGTTCACATAATCTTTTGCTCATATAAGCCGTAATAATCACTACTTCGGTATTGTCCAATCCATACATCAGATCATCTAAAAAAGCTTCAAAATCCTTTACATTTTTCATCAGCAGCTTTGCAAGTATCCTGAAAAGGTCCTGAATGTGATCCTTGTCCGCTGCTTCACCTGTAAAAATAGCCTGCCTGGCATCAGAAACCGTACACCCGTTGGTGCCGAACCTGACTGGCGTCCCTTCTTTCAACGCCCTGTCGAAAAGAGTCGCCGCAACTTTGATTCCAAGCTCCGCAACATTCTTGTTGATAGTGTCCGCATATTCATAGAGCTGGGATTGCATGTTCAAAAGAACGGTCAGGCTTCTTTGTGATGTGAATTCATTTTTCTTTACCATCAGCTTCCCGCTCCTTGCAGTGGCAGGCCAGTGTATGCGGTTCAATGAGTCGCCCTGCATATACTCCCTGGCCCCTGATACAATAAAGGGATCATCTACGATCCACCTGTTTACGGTTATGTCGCTTTGCAGCAGATTGACCGGTGTGAATAGTTCATCGAGATCAACGATCTCCGGATAAACCATAAGTTTTATATTCACTGCAACAGGTATGGAAACAACATGAAAGTCAAGCAGGTCGCCGCTGATCAGTGTTACGTTTTCTGTGGTAAATACGCCTCTTTTCAGGCATTTAAGCCTCCACCTCCTGGTGGTTTTCTGGTAGCTCTTCAGGATGAAGCTGCTTGTCACGCGCCTGTCGTCCTGTGTTACGACAGAACATGTCCCTGCAAAATCCAACCAGCGCGAGGAGTGTATATCCACCTTCAGCCATGGGACCGGCAGCAATTTGGCGTTATGTACCGTTTCAACCAGGTGGATGGTATCCCCTTCATGTGCCTCGGAAACGCTGAACTCACATTTGTAATTCAGTTTATAAAAGCAATATTTGCTGAGCAGCATAGCCTGAATGCTTAATACAACAGCAAATATCAATGCCAGTGCAATTACATCCACCCGATCCCCACCTCCCGACTCCTATCATTTGTTCAAATTCATGTACTTTTTATGTTTCCTGCCTAGTCCTGCCTCCCGATTCTTGTCCCGCTCTCGGTCTCTCGTCTCCCACTTCTCGTCTCTCACTTCCCGCTTCCCACTTCATCGTTGTTTTCGGTCGGCACCGGTACTCGCTTCAGGATATCCCGGACCGCCGCTTCGGCATTTTCCGAGCCGCCCGATATTGCATGGCCTTTAAGTATAAGCCGGTGAGAAAGCACCGGTACGGCTGCCTTCTTCACATCGTCCGGTATGACGAAATCCCTGTTCCCAAGAATGGCTGTGACCTGGGAAGCCCTCATAAGTGCGATGCTTCCTCTCGGGCTCACGCCGAGAGTTATTTTTTCATCATGCCTTGTCATTTCTATTATATTGATGATGTACTGCTCGACCGCATCCGAAATGATCACTTTGGAGAACGATTCCTGTGCTGCGGTTACCGCTTCGCCATCAGCGACCGTCTGTAATTCTGCCGCCGGATCCGAGCTTCTGAACCGCTGCAGAATTTCTTTCCCTTCCCGGACGGACGGATAGCCCATCCGGATACGCATGAAAAACCTGTCAAGCTGGGCTTCTGGGAGCGGAAAGGTGCCACGCGTTTCAACGGGGTTTTGCGTTGCTATGACAAAGAATGGTTTCTTAAGCTTTCTGGTTTCGCCGTCTACTGTGACCTGGCCTTCCTCCATGCATTCGAGCAGGCTTGATTGAGTCCTGGGCGTAGCCCTGTTTATCTCGTCCGCCAGTACGATATTTGAAAACAGGGGGCCCGGCCTGTAAATGAACTCACCCTGCTTCTGGTTGAAATAATTGATTCCTGTAAGGTCGGACGGGAGCAGGTCAGGTGTGAACTGAACCCTTTTAAAGTCGCAATCTATGGATCTGGCAAGGCATTTTGCCAGCATGGTCTTTCCGACGCCGGGCACATCCTCAAGCAAAACATGCCCGCCGCACAGAAGTGATGTAAGCACCAGGTCAATGGTATCATCCTTGCCTATAAGCACTCTGGATATATTATCTTTCACCGTATCAACCAGCTTCTTTATTTCATACAGTTCCATTTTCTACCCCCATTGATTCCGCTATATATTCGATGAACTTATTTTTTACAGCCTTTTATTAAATCTCCAAGCAACTCTTCTCTCACTTCATCATTTACGCAAAAGTCACCGGGAACACACGTTATGACCATCTCCAGCCCCAGGTCGGATACGATGCTGACACTCTGCCCTCCATATCCGCGGGCTGAATAAACATGGTAACCGTTCCGGCCGTCAATCCACCATTTGTAGCCATATCCGCTCTCATACGTCAAATTCTTCTCTTTGCTGAAATCATAATGAACAGCTGTAGACTCGGTAACCCATTCCTCCGGTACCACCTGCGTGCCATCCCACTTACCCATACTGTAATACATCCAGCCAAATTTCGCAAGATCACAGGCACTCAAATATATGTTGGAAAAGCCCAGATAATATCCGCCCGGATCCGAAGTCCATTGGGGACTCAGGATTCCAAGCGGTCCAAACAGGTATTTATCGGCAAAATCCTTAGTATTCATGCCAGAAGCCTTTGTCAGAATTACAGAAAGCAGGTGGCTGGCGGAATTGGCATATTGAAATTTTTCACCAGGATCATATTGAAGCGGAAGGCTAAAAGTTGCTTTGATCCAGTCGCTGCTCGCCGTCCATTTGTTCAGGTCTTCGCAGAAGCCCGGCGTCATTGTCAACAGGTGCTTGATGGTGATTTGTTTCCAACGCGGGTCGGATACGTTTACAAAGTATTCAGGCAGATATTTTTCTATGGGATCATCTGTACTTTGAATAAACCCTTCCCTGATTGCTATACCCGTCAGTGCGGAAATAATGCTCTTCGTAACGGAATAGACATTGTTTCTGCCTTCACTTCCGTAATACTTTTTATATACAATTTTCCCGTTACGGATGATTGATAAACTGAGGATCGAAGTATTATCAAGACCTTTGAGATCTTCATTAAACAGAGAAAAATCCATACCCTGCTCATCCGGTAAGGCAGTTTCAAATCCCTTACCTTTCAGGAGTGCTTCTTTTTGTACTGCCGCCAGTTTCCTGTCCTCAAAAAACTGAGGCATGCTAATTGCAATAGAAATGCATAGAATTACTATAACTGCAATGATTTCACGTACAGCTGCAGGTGACAGGTCATTAAGCTTTCTACCCAGCCCTTTGAAAGCAGGCATAAATATATAACCTCTTTTTACAGTTGTTCTAGGAGTACGCTCGGAAACTAATGTATGCAGATTTTCAGGTCATTTTTTCGTCCAAAACTTTCAAAAAAACGGCGAATATCCGGATATTTAACGCTTTTTTTGAAAGAATTTGGGCGGAAACAATGGACGAAAAGATGCGTGCAGGAGTTTTCGAGCGCACTCCTAAATAATACTATCACCTGGTAATCGTGCCGGCAAGTAGATTTTTTTATTCAAAATGGAGGGTAATCATGGAATTCACTTGTGCCGGCTGATTTTACAAAATCAGCCGGCACAGTGCATATGATTATTTATTTAGAATTGCAGTTGCAAGCCTTTCACCGAATACAGCGCACTGTGAAAGCTCGATTGTTGTCAATCTATATTTAAAGCTCAGCGGTTCAAGGGGAACACTTAATCCGGCTCCCTCCAAAGCTGCGCTGATTATCTTTGGCGCCTCGCCGCTCCAGCCATAACTGCCGAAGCCCGCGCCAATTTTCCCTTTAAGCTTGTGACCTTTTATTTCATCGAGCAGGCCGGCTGTTTGTCTCAATACCGTGTTATTAACCGTACAGCTTCCTATCACAACAGCCTTCGCCTTGAAAATATCCGTCATCAGGTCGCTCTGATCCGTTTGAGCCACATTGAATAGCTTGCACCGGACGCCTTTTGACATGAGGCCGTCCGATATCGCCTCCGCCATGGACTTTGTAGCGTCATACATCGTATCGTAAATAACGGCTGCAAATCCTTCATTATACTCATCAGCCCACTCATAATACCTGTCCACGATCTGCATGGGATCCTTCCTCCATATCACGCCATGGCTTGGCGCGATCATTTCGATAGGAATGTTCATCGCTCTTATCTGTTCAACCTTTTTCCTGATCAGTGAAGTGAATGGCGACAATATGTTGGCATAATATTTGATTGCTTCTTCATAAAGCTCGCAGGTATCCACTTCGTCATTAAACAGAGACAAGGCTGCATAATGCTGGCCGAATGCATCATTCGTCAGCGCCGTGGCAGCGCCCTTGACATATGTAAGCATACTGTCAGGCCAATGCAGCATCTGCATCTCCACAAAAACCAGGTCATAACGGCCGATGTTGACAGTATCTCCTGTTTTCACAATCCTGAGATTCATATTGTCACGATGAAAATGTTTCTTTATGATATCAGCGCCGTTCTTTGTACAGTAAATGGGTATGCCCGAAGATGGCAGGCGGTCCAGCAAATAGCCAAGGCTTCCTCCATGGTCCGGTTCGGTATGGTTGATGACAATCATGTCAATATTCGAAAGCCCTACATCCTGATCAAGCTTCTTAACAAAGTCTTCCTGGTATGGGTCCCATACCGTGTCGACAAGCACAGTTTTTTCATCCCTTATGAGATATGAATTGTAACTTGATCCTCTGTGCGTTGAAAGCTCGTGCCCGTGAAAATGCCTTAATCCCCAGTCCTTGATGCCTACCCAGTAAATATCCTTCCTGATCTCAATCATGGCCGTATCTCCTTTTTAATTCATGGTTTTTGGTTTCTAATCTCCGGTTTCTAGTCTCTAATTTCTTGTTACTTGTTTCTGGTTTCTGGTTTCTGATCTCTGTTCTCTGCCTTTCTGGTCTCTGGTCTCTGGTGTGTCCCGATCAGCTTTAGCGTCAAAAGGGGACATTCCTCGGACCCCAAAGCATTTCTTCCGGCTGAGGTGTGTCCCCTCTCCTTATTATACCCAAATAAGATCCGTAAAAACAAAAAGAACCGTCTTACTTAAAAGACGGTTCCCATGATTGGTGTTTATTACTCGATAATAGATGTAACAGATCCGGAACCAACAGTCCTTCCGCCTTCACGGATAGCGAACTTCAAGCCTTGATCCATAGCGATCGGAGTAATGAGCTTGATCGTCATTTCAATATGGTCGCCGGGCATGCACATTTCAACGCCCTCAGGAAGTTCGGCAACACCGGTAACGTCTGTGGTCCTGAAATAGAACTGCGGCCTGTAGCCATTGAAGAACGGAGTATGTCTTCCGCCTTCTTCCTTTGTCAGAACGTAAACCTGACCCTTGAAGTGCGTGTGAGGTTTGATTGAACCTGGCTTAGCAAGAACCTGGCCTCTTTCAACTTCATTCCTCTGAATACCTCTGAGCAGACAACCGATATTATCACCGGCAACAGCCTGGTCAAGCAGCTTCCTGAACATTTCAACGCCGGTTACGACGGTCTTTCTCGGGGCATCCATCAATCCAACGATTTCAATTTCTTCGCCTACCTTGACAGTTCCTCTTTCAACCCTGCCGGTAGCAACCGTACCACGGCCGGTGATAGAGAACACGTCTTCAACAGGCATCAGGAATGGCTTGTCAGTCGGTCTCTCCGGAGTTGGAATATATGCGTCAACTGCATTCATGAGGTCAAGGATGCATTTGTATTCCGGAGCGTTTGGATCGGTGGAGGTACTCTCAAGAGCATTCAGGGCGGAACCCCTGATGATTGGAATATTGTCTCCGTCGTATTCATAAGCACTGAGTAGCTCTCTGAGTTCCATTTCAACAAGCTCGATCAGTTCCTCATCATCAACCATGTCGCACTTGTTCAGGAATACGATGATGTGCTGAACGCCAACACGTCCGGCAAGGAGTATGTGCTCCCTGGTCTGCGGCATCGGGCCGTCTGCTGCTGAAACAACGAGGATGGCGCCGTCCATCTGGGCTGCGCCGGTGATCATGTTCTTAACATAGTCGGCATGACCGGGGCAGTCGACATGTGCATAATGTCTCTTATCTGTCTCATATTCAACGTGTGCGGTTGAGATCGTGATTCCTCTTGCTTTCTCCTCAGGAGCCTTGTCGATCTGGTCGTAAGCGGTATACTGGGCTTTGCCCTGGAATCCCAATACCTTTGTGATAGCTGCTGTCAAAGAAGTCTTGCCATGGTCAACATGACCTATTGTTCCAATGTTAACGTGGGGTTTTGTTCTTTCAAATTTTGCCTTACCCATTGTTAAATCTCCTCCCTTTGTTCAGTTGATAACTGAATAAATTTGTTATAATTACATTATTTTAATTTTAGCTCACTTTAGAATAGCTTCCTGAATACTTCTGGGAACCTCTTCATAGTGGCTGAATTGCATTGTAAATACGCCTCTTCCCTGGGTCCTTGAACGAAGCTCTGTAGCATAGCCGAACATGTTGGCAAGCGGTACATTTGCCGTAATCACTTGTGCGCCCGCCCTGCTTTCCATCCCTTCGATCCTGCCCCTGCGGGAATTCAAATCTCCCATTACGTCACCCATATATGTTTCGGGTACTACAACATCTACCCGCATGATAGGTTCAAGCAAAACAGGATCCGCTTTGCGGCAGCCTTCCTTGAAGCCCATGGAACCTGCTATTTTGAAAGCCATTTCCGACGAATCGACCTCATGGTATGAACCGTCTACCAGGGTAACCTTGACGTCGAGCACTTGGTATCCACCCAGGACGCCGTTTTTCATGGCATCCTGAATACCCTCGTCAATTGGTGAGATGTATTCCTTCGGAACAGCGCCGCCAACGATCTTGTTGACAAAGGTATATCCGCTTCCGGGTTCCTGCGGCTCTATTTCCAATACGCAGTGGCCATACTGGCCTCTGCCGCCCGATTGCCTGATGAATTTACCTTCCGATTTGACTGCCTTGCGTATGGTTTCCTTGTAAGCAACCTGCGGTTGTCCTACATTTGCCTCCACTTTGAACTCTCTCATCATTCTATCGACGATGATCTCAAGATGCAGCTCACCCATACCGGATATGATCGTCTGACCGGTCTCCGGGTCGGTATGCGCCTTGAAGGTCGGATCCTCTTCTGCAAGCTTCATCAAAGCCATTGTCATCTTATCCTGTCCTGCTTTTGTTTTTGGTTCAACAGCAACATGGATGACAGGCTCCGGAAATTCCATGGACTCCAGTATGATCTGAGAGTCTTCACTGCAGAGAGTATCGCCGGTGGTTGTATCCTTAAGCCCCACAGCAGCCGCAATATCACCGGAATATACCATGTCGATGTCTTCCCTGTGATTTGCGTGCATCTGAAGAATCCTTCCGATACGTTCCCTTTTATTCTTGGTAGAATTCAAAACGTATGAACCTGCGCTCAGCTTTCCGGAATAAACCCTAAAGAAGCAAAGCTTCCCGACGAAGGGGTCGGCCATAACCTTGAAGGCCAGTGCCGAGAATGGCCCGTCGTCATTAGCGGGCCTTTCGATTTCCATTTCGTCGTCATCCGGTGATACGCCCCGGATTGCAGGTACATCCAACGGTGAAGGCATATAGTATACAACTGCGTCCAAAAGCTGCTGCACGCCCTTATTTCTGTAAGATGACCCGCAGGTAACCGGAATCATGCTCACAGAGACTGTGGCTTTTCTGATACCTGCACGTATTTCCTCTACGGTCAGTTCTTCACCCTCAAGGTATTTGTTCATTAAATTCTCATCTTGTTCAGCAACAGCTTCAATTAAAATGTTACGATATTTATCAACCATATCAACCATGTCTGCCGGTATTGGTTCTTCATCTACTACTTCGCCCAAATCTCCCTTGTAGTACTCAGCCTTCATGGTGACCAGGTCAACTACCCCCTGGAAATTGTCTTCCTTGCCGATAGGTAACTGAATAGGAACGGCATTCGCTTTAAGCCTGTCCTTCATCATCTGGATGCAGTTAAAAAAGTCAGCACCCATAATATCCATTTTATTAACGTATGCAATACGTGGTACATTGTACTTGTCAGCCTGTCTCCATACGGTTTCAGACTGGGGTTCAACCCCACCCTTTGCACAGAAAAGTGTTACTGAACCATCGAGAACTCTGAGAGATCTTTCGACCTCAACCGTAAAATCAACGTGCCCCGGCGTATCTATAATATTGATTCTGTTGCCTTTCCACTGCGCAGTAGTAGCAGCAGAGGTGATTGTGATTCCTCTTTCCTGCTCCTGTTCCATCCAGTCCATGGTTGCAGCGCCTTCGTGAACTTCCCCCATTTTATGAAGTTTGCCCGTATAAAACAGGATACGTTCAGTAGTGGTAGTTTTACCGGCATCGATATGTGCCATGATGCCAATATTTCTGGTATTTTCCAAACTGAATTGCCTGGGCATAAATGCTTCCTTTCTCCTCGATAAGTTCCAATATTTACTGCAAATAATTCTTTTTCCGGATTACCAGCGATAGTGAGCGAAAGCCTTGTTTGCTTCAGCCATCTTATGGGTATCTTCCTTCTTCTTGAAGGCTCCGCCCAGTCCGTTGACTGCATCCATGATCTCGCCTGCAAGCTTTTCTTTCATCGTCTTCTCGCCTCTGGTACGAGAATAGTTGGTCAACCATCTCAACCCAAGAGCCTGCCTTCTTTCAGGCCTGACTTCCATGGGCACCTGATAGGTTGCACCGCCGACTCTCCTGGCCTTTACTTCCAATACAGGCATAATGTTGTTCATTGCCTGTTCAAATACTTCCAGAGGATCCTTGCCTGTCTTTTCCTTTATAATATCGAAAGCATCGTAGCAAATTGTCTGTGCTACTCCCTTTTTACCATCAAGCATAATGTTGTTGATAAGCTTTGTCACAACTTTGTCATTATAAATCGGATCCGGCAATACATCTCTTTTTGGAGTATGTCCCTTTCTTGGCACTTTACTTCCCTCCTTCACGGTTAATGATAGGGGCATGCCCTTCTGTGCTGCTCAAAACAGCTGCTCATGAAATACTTCATAAGCTTTTGGCTTTCCCCTTCGGAATTTTTCCCGAGGTACTCGGAACCCTATGGTTCTCGTTAGTGCGTCCGTACATGTAATATATAAATTTAGCAAATTTTTTATACAAAATACTTGGCACTTTTTGATTTTTTGAGCTTCATCGCTGTTACTTCTTGGCTGCGCCTGCTTTCGGCCGTTTTGCTCCATATTTGGAACGACCCTGCATTCTCTTCGCAACGCCGGCGGTATCAAGCGTACCTCTTATGATATGATACCTGACGCCTGGAAGGTCTTTTACCCTGCCGCCTCTGATAAGAACAACGCTGTGCTCCTGAAGATTGTGGCCTATACCGGGAATATACGCAGTTACTTCGATCCCGTTTGTCAAACGCACCCTGGCAACCTTCCTCAAAGCTGAGTTTGGCTTCTTGGGTGTAGTCGTCCTGACTACGGTGCAAACGCCTCTTTTTTGAGGTGCGCTTATCTCAACAGGCTTTTTCTTTAACGAGTTGAAACCTCTCTGAAGAGCCGGAGCAGTGGATTTGTATTCAACTGTTTCCCTTCCCTTTCTAACCATCTGATTAAATGTTGGCATCCATACACCTCCTTTCAAGTTTACATTTATATTACAATTAAGTATATATACAGTAAAAGCTAAACCTCATGCGGACTCCTGAAGCCCTATTTCAGCAGGCAAACAGCAGAAGCGCCTACTTCTATGCCGCATGCCTTTCCCAACTGCTTCATCGTATCAACATGTTCCATTTCAACTTTATTGGCGAGGCAAAGCTCCTTAAGGCTGTTCACGATCTTCTCATCAGCATCCGTTGCAATAAAAACCAGCTTCGCAGTATTGTTCTCTACCGCTTTAAGCGTCTGTTTGATTCCGATTGCCTTTTTGCCGTTTTTTAAAACCTCCAGCACAAATCTACACCTTTCCCCTCTATTTCCTTCAACTTTCTTTATACCTGATCCCAAGCAGCAGTAAATGCGTTGCTTTTTATATCCGCAATATCACGGAGGATATCCCGTCCGGGCTGTGTAAACTCAGGATCGCACAGGTATAAAGCCGCCCGGAATTCGCACTGAACTATTTTATCACCGCAGTCAACCATTGTCAAGACAAACGTTCCGGGTGTGTCAATATGGGTAAACTATCCCGGCGACGTAATATTTATACTGTACGGACGGCCATTGGCCGTCCGTAAATCCATTGTCATTAATCAACTGTTCTGCGGGCGCGCTATGCATGCTGCTGCATTCGCGCTACTCCGTTACCGTGCTTATATTGATATCTTTGTATCTGCTCATGCCTGTTCCTGCCGGAATAAGCTTGCCGATGATGACGTTTTCCTTGAGTCCGACCAGAGGATCGACCTTACCCTTTATGGCTGCCTCAGTCAATACTCTTGTCGTTTCCTGGAACGACGCCGCTGAAAGGAATGACTCCGTAGCAAGGGACGCCTTGGTGATTCCAAGCAGCGTGCGTTTACCGGTTGCCGGCCTCAAACCCTCTGCGGATACACGGGCATTCTCCTCTTCAAAGTCGAACATATCCACAAGCCCGCCCGGAAGCATATTCGTATCACCCGCATCATCAATCTTGACTTTCCTTAACATCTGCCTGATGATGACTTCGATGTGCTTGTCATTGATGTCAACGCCCTGCAGCCTGTACACCCTTTGTACCTCCTGCAGCAAGTAGGCCTGTACACCCTTTAACCCTTTAATTTTCAGGATATCGTGTGGGTTGACGGAGCCTTCGGTGATCTCGTCGCCTGCTTCGATAACATCTCCTTCGGAAACCTTGATCCTGGATCCATAAGGAATAAGATAGGTGCGTGCCTCTCCATCCTCCGTAGTAACAACTACTTCCCTCTTCTTCTTTGTTTCATTGATCTTGATCGTACCGGCTATCTCCGAAATAACAGCAAGACCCTTTGGCTTCCTGGCTTCAAAAAGTTCCTCGACACGGGGAAGACCTTGTGTAATATCATCGCCTGCAACACCGCCTGTGTGGAAGGTCCTCATGGTCAGCTGCGTTCCAGGCTCGCCGATGGATTGGGCTGCAATGATTCCAACCGCCTCGCCTACATTGCATTCTTCATTGGTTGCCAGATTGGCTCCATAGCACTTCGCGCAAACACCGTATTCGGAGTGGCAGGTCAGCATGGACCTGATCTTGACCTTTTTAAGGCCGGCCTTGACGACCTTGTCCGCGTCGGCATCCGTTACCCTCTTATCTCCCTCAATAATAACCTCTCCGGTTTCGGGGTGAAGGACCGGTTCGGCGGTATATCTGCCTACTATTCTTTCTGCGAGGCTTTCGATAATTTCATTTCCGTCTTTGATATCTCCGACCTCTATACCCTTTTTCGTACCGCAGTCTACTTCCCTTACGATGACATCCTGGCTCACATCAACAAGCCGGCGTGTCAGATAACCGGAGTCTGCAGTTCGAAGAGCGGTATCGGCCAAACCTTTTCTGGCGCCGTGAGTGGATATGAAATATTCCAGAACATTAAGTCCTTCACGGAAATTAGCTCTGATAGGAATTTCCAGCGTTCTTCCCGAGGTATCCGCCATAAGTCCTCTCATACCGGACAATTGTTTGATCTGGCTAATACTGCCTCTCGCGCCGGAGTCGGACATCATGAATATGGGGTTGAACTTATCCATCGTATCCATCAATGCCTGAGTCAGATTTTCACCGGTTTCCGTCCAGGCCTGTATAACGGAATTGTATCTCTCTTCTTCGGATATGAGTCCTCTCTTATACATCTTGGTAATGTTTTCTATTTTATCTTCCGTATCATTGATATACTTCTTCTTCACATCCGGTATGACCATGTCTGAAACACTGACTGTGATGGCGCCCCTGGTGGAATATTTAAAGCCGAGCTGCTTGATCCTGTCCAGTACGATTGCTGTTTCTGTCGTTCCATGTACTTTTATGCACTTTTCAATGATCCTGGCGAGTTCCTTCTTTGTAACAAGTTTTGTGACTTCCAGTTCAAATAGTTTTTCAGGGTCGGATCTGTCTACAAAGCCCAGGTCCTGAGGAATCGCTTCATTAAATAACAGCTTGCCGACTGTGGTGGTAATGATTTTTGAAACTGTTTTGCCGTCTATTACCTTGTGCAGCCGGATCCTGATTTTTGCGTGAAGCCCCAGCAAACCGTCTTCGTAAGCCATAATGGCCTCGTCCAGGGTACTAAAGGCTTTTCCTTCACCCATTTCGCCTTCGCGCTCGATCGTCAGGTAATAGCTGCCAAGCACCATGTCCTGTGTAGGCACGGTGATGGGCTTGCCATCCTTTGGAGCCAGCAGGTTGTTTGCAGAAAGCATCAGGAATCTTGCTTCCGCCTGTGCTTCCGCTGAAAGCGGAACGTGTACGGCCATCTGGTCTCCGTCAAAGTCTGCATTATAGGCGGTACATACCAGCGGATGGAGCTTTAATGCCCTGCCTTCAACCAATACCGGCTCAAATGCCTGAATACCAAGCCTGTGAAGCGTAGGCGCACGGTTCAGCAATACAGGGTGCTCCTTGATCACTTCCTCCAGCACGTCCCAGACCTCAGGCCTCACTCTTTCGACCATTCTCTTGGCGCTCTTGATATTGTGCGCCAGCCCGTCATTGACAAGCTTTTTCATTACAAAAGGCTTGAACAGCTCCAACGCCATTTCCTTGGGCAGTCCGCACTGGAACATTTTCAGCTCCGGCCCGACAACGATAACGGAACGTCCGGAATAGTCAACACGCTTGCCAAGCAGGTTCTGACGGAAACGTCCCTGTTTACCCTTCAGCATATCTGAAAGTGATTTCAACGGTCTGTTTCCGGGGCCGGTCACAGGCCTGCCCCTCCTGCCGTTATCGATCAGGGCGTCTACCGCTTCCTGCAGCATTCTCTTCTCATTTCGTACTATAATATCAGGTGCTCCAAGGTCAAGGAGCCTCTTTAAACGGTTATTTCTGTTAATTACACGCCTGTACAGATCATTCAGGTCGGAAGTGGCAAACCTGCCGCCATCCAGCTGCACCATCGGACGGAGTTCGGGCGGAATGACCGGCACGACATCCAGGATCATCCATTCCGGCCTGTTTTGCGAAAGCCTGAACGCTTCAACAACTTCAAGCCGTTTGATCGTCCGGATCCTCTTCTGCCCTGTCGCATCCTCCAGATCCGCTCTCAATTCCTTCGAAAGCTTTTCCAGGTCAAGTGCCGCCAACAGCTCCTTGACTGCCTCTGCGCCCATTGCAGCCCTAAACTTGTAACCGAATTTATCAATACTGTCCCTATACTCCTTCTCGGTCAGTATCTGCTTCATGGAAAGCGGCGTCTGTCCCGGATCTATGACGACATATGAAGCAAAATACAGTATTTTCTCCAAAGCTCTCGGGGACATATCCAATATCAGTCCCATTCTGCTGGGAATCCCCTTGAAATACCAGATATGTGAAACGGGAGCGGCCAACTCTATGTGGCCCATACGCTCTCTTCTTACTTTTGAACGCGTTACCTCAACTCCGCACCTGTCGCACACAATGCCCTTGTACCGGATCCTTTTATATTTTCCGCAGTGGCACTCCCAGTCCTTTTGCGGTCCGAAGATACGTTCGCAGAAAAGTCCGTCACGCTCAGGCTTTAAGGTTCTGTAGTTGATCGTTTCCGGCTTTTTTACTTCACCCCTTGACCATTCTCTGATTTTCTCGGGTGAAGCTAAACCAATCTTTATAGCATCAAAATTGTTCATTTCAAACATGGTCTTTTTCTCCCTCCTAAAAATCCTCTTCGTCCAGGCTCTCAGTAAATTCATCCTCTTCGGATTCAGAGAACAGATCCTCGCCCAGCGTTTCATCCAGATTGTCTTCAGTGGTTTCGATTTCACCAAGGTCAAATTCGTCAATATCCATATCATCATCGGTAATATCATCGCCGATTTCTTCATAGTCGGTAAGCGGCGTCTCATCTTCCCTGCCTTCGATATTGACGTTCAGTTCCTCAAGTTCATCCTCCGTCGATTCCTTGATGGCTATTTCCTCACGTTCCTCACTGTATACCTTTACGTCCAGCGCGAGGCTCTGCAGCTCCTTGATCAATACCTTGAAGGATTCCGGAATGCCCGGCTCGGGAACGTTTTCACCCTTGACGATCGATTCATAGGTCTTCACTCTGCCAACCACATCGTCCGACTTAACGGTGAGAATTTCCTGAAGCGTATACGCAGCTCCGTATGCTTCCAACGCCCAGACTTCCATTTCTCCGAACCTCTGCCCGCCAAACTGCGCCTTGCCGCCTAGCGGCTGCTGAGTGACAAGGGAGTATGGGCCGGTTGAACGCGCATGTATCTTGTCGTCAACAAGATGCGCCAGCTTGAGGATATACATGTATCCTACCGTTACCCTGTTTTCAAACGGCTGTCCTGTTCTTCCGTCATACAGAACCGTCTTGCCGTCCTCTGAAAGACCGGCTTTTGAAAGCGTTTCCACAATGTCGCCCTCGGTAGCGCCGTCAAATACCGGAGTGGCGATCTTCCAGCCCAGCGCTTTGGCAGCATAGCCCAGATGTACCTCAAGCACCTGACCGATGTTCATACGGGAAGGAACGCCCAATGGGTTCAGTACGATCTCAAGAGGTGTGCCGTCAGGCAGGAAAGGCATATCCTCCTCAGGGAGTATCCTTGAGATAACGCCCTTGTTACCGTGCCTTCCAGCCATCTTATCACCAACGGATATCTTCCTTTTCTGCGCAATGTAGCACCTTACAAGCTGATTGACTCCCGGCGGCAGCTCGTCGCCATTCTCCCTGGTGAATACCTTGACGTCTACAATAATACCGGATTCACCATGCGGAACCCTCAGCGAAGTATCCCTCACTTCTCTCGCCTTTTCACCGAAAATAGCACGGAGCAGCCTTTCTTCAGCTGTAAGCTCCGTTTCACCCTTTGGCGTGACCTTGCCGACAAGGATGTCTCCGGAACGGACCTCCGCACCGATCCTGATGATACCTCTGTCTTCAAGATCCTTCAGAGATTCCTCACTGACATTGGGTATATCGCGTGTGATCTCCTCCGGTCCCAGCTTGGTATCCCTTGCTTCCGCTTCGTATTCCTCGATATGGATGGATGTGAACACATCATCCTTAACCATTTTTTCACTTATAAGAATAGCATCCTCGTAGTTGTAACCTTCCCAGGTCATAAAGCCAATGAGTACGTTCTTTCCAAGCGCTATTTCACCCTGGTCCGTGGAAGGGCCGTCTGCAATCACATCGCCTTTTTCCAGGACCTCGCCTTTTTTGACGATCGGCCTCTGGTTCGTGCAGGTGCCCTGGTTCGAACGGATATACTTCAAAAGCTTATATACATCCTTTTTCCCGCTTTTCGTGCGGATAACGATTTCATTTGCCGCAACTTTCTCCACAGTGCCGGCGTTTTTAGCAAGTATGACTGTGCCTGAGTCCTTTGCCGCCTTATATTCAATACCGGTCCCTATGACCGGCGACTGCGGCTTGATCAGCGGCACGGCCTGACGCTGCATGTTCGATCCCATCAACGCGCGGTTTGCGTCGTCGTTTTCCAGGAAAGGAATCATAGCTGTAGCTACTGAAACCAGCTGTTTGGGAGATACATCCATAAAATCGACACGGCTGCTCTCCACCTCAAGGATATCATCCCTGAACCTGCAGAGGACCTTCTTGTCCTTGAACCTTCCCTCATCATCGAGCGGTTCATTCGCCTGTGCAACTATATATTTATCTTCCTCGTCCGCTGTCAGATACAGTATCTCATTGGATACCATACCGCGCTTCTTATCAATCTTTCTGTATGGGGCTTCAATGAAGCCATATTCATTTATACGTGCAAATGTGCTCAAAGAACCTATAAGTCCTATGTTCGGGCCTTCAGGCGTCTCAATGGGACACATGCGGCCATAATGCGAATGGTGAACGTCGCGGACTTCAAATCCGGCTCTCTCTCTGCTTAATCCACCGGGTCCAAGTGCGCTTAATCTTCTTTTATGCGTCAGCTCGGCCAGCGGGTTTGTCTGATCCATGAACTGTGACAGCTGGCTGCTCCCGAAAAATTCCTTGATTGCAGCTGCGACAGGCCGGATATTGATAAGCGCCTGCGGAGTAACAATGTCGATGTCCTGGATCGTCATCCTTTCCCTGACAACTCTTTCCATTCTGGCAAGGCCGATCCTGAACTGGTTTTGCAAAAGCTCTCCGACGCAGCGCAGTCTTCTGTTTCCCAAATGGTCGATATCATCAACGGTCCCGACGCCATAATTGAGGTGTATCAGATAGTTGATCGACGAAATGATGTCTTCCACCGTTATGTACTTTGGGACAAGTGAATCGACGTGATCTTTCAGAGCCTTTTTCAGATCCTCTTCAGACTGGTTTTCATCCATCAGCTTTTTGAGCACTTCATAACGTACTCTTTCGGTAATACCAATATCCGATACATCAAACCCGACTATAGACTTCAGATCTACCGTACCATTTCCGATAACCCTGATTTTCTTTCCTTCAATATTGAGGTAAACGGAATCAACACCTACATTCTGTATTACTTCCGATTTATCCCTGTCGATGATTTCGTCTTCGTCTGCCAGTATCTCCCCGGTTAGCGGATTTACGATCTTCTCCGCAGCCTTGAAGCCGCTGATTCTTGAAGCAATAGAAAGCTTTTTATTGAATTTGAACCTTCCGAATTTAGCAAGATCATATCTTTTAGGGTCAAAAAACAGACCGTTCATAAGCGTAGTCGCACTTTCCACTGTTGGCGGTTCGCCCGGTCTCAGCCTCTTGTAAATTTCGATCAGCCCTTCATCCTTTGTTTTTGCATTATCCTTTTGAATGGTTGCGAGGATCCTCTCATCGTCGCCGAGCAATTCGGTGATCTCGAGATCCGTGCCATAGCCAAGCGCACGCAGCAATACGGTAATAGGCAGCTTCCTTGTTCTGTCGATCCTTACCGACATGACGTCGTTTGAATCCGTCTCATACTCCAGCCACGCTCCGCGGTTGGGTATTACCGTTGTCGAAAAAAGCTGCTTACCTGTTTTATCGAGTTTCGATGAAAAGTATATGCCGGGTGATCTGACCAGCTGGCTGACAATAACTCTTTCAGCGCCGTTTATGACGAATGTACCGTTGTCTGTCATCAACGGAAAGTCACCCATGAAAATTTCCTGCTCCTTCACCTCTCCTGTTTCCTTGTTGATGAGGCGTACTTTGACTTTGAGAGGAGCCGAATATGTAGTGTCCCTCTCCTTGCACTCTTCCACACTGTACTTGGGGTTGTCATCTTCGAGCTTGTAATCCGGAAATTCCAGTATCAGGTTGCCGGTATAGTCCATGATCGGCGAAACGTCCCTGAATACTTCCCGAAGCCCCTCTTCCAGAAACCATTTGTAAGAGTTCTTTTGCACTTCGATCAGATTGGGCATATCCAGAACTTCATCGATCTTGGAATAGCTCATCCTTGTATTCCGGCCCAGTTGAACGGGATGTACCATTAAAAATCACCTCATAAATTATGATTTGTCACTCATTGAACGTCTTTACATGAAAAGCTTGCATTCATGCAATCCAACCGGATCATCGGTCGCATCCTTCGATGCGTCCGTGTATATTTAAAGCTTTTAGTAGTATTATTAAAAGCTTTTGGGGCTAACTCACAAAAAAATCCCATTAATTAATTATTTACAATTGTTGCCTAAACTATTCTCCTGTAATCTGCCAAAAATCAGGTTTTCCTTGATTTTTGAAGGTATATTAATCCTTTTATGCCCTCTATAGCGGTATTCGCACTACAAAGGTCTTGCAGCCCTAATCCATTAATGCTATAATCTAATCAATAGTTGTTGTAGTATTATTTCCAATAAATAATACCCCTCTCAGATTATAACGCAGTTTATAATTTTAACATATCACCAGCAATATGTCAACGGAATTTTGACGAGCTTTTCTACGCTATTGCCCGGATTTTTGTAAGTTTGTACAAAGAAGCTGTCAGGCTGGAAATTGTAAATAAAAAAGCTTCCGCTGCACAAAGCAGTTCAGGAAGCTTTTTTGTATAAACCATTGCTAAAGTCCTTTGCGTCTTTCAGTACCTGTTGTATATTCTGTACAGGAAAACGGCCGCCTCGGCACGGGTTGCACGGAAAAGAGGATTCAATCCGCCTTCCTGGCCTGTAATCAGTTTTTCATTTGCCAAAGCTGCAACGCAGTCAACAGCATATCCGGCAATATCGCTCCTGTCCTTGAATTTGTCAAGTACGGCTGCCGGAGCTTTTAATTCAAAATCTCTGAACCTTTCAAGTGTACGAGCCGCAAGCGTCATCATATCCTGCCTGGTTATATACTCCTCCGGGCTGAACCCGCTGTTTCCGGTTCCATTGGTAATGCCCAGTTTTTTCGCTATACCCGCCGCCTCATAATAATATGTGCCTTTTTCAACATCGCTGAAATTGGAATCAAAGCTCGCAGTCAATCCCAGTGTTTTGACCAGCAGGACCAGATAATCCGCCCTGGTGATGCCGGCGGCAGGAGAGAATGTATCCTTTGAAGTGCCGTTGATGATTCCTTTGGATGCCAGTACTTCTATCTGATTCTCAGCCCAGCTGAATCCGCTCATATCTGAAAAGGTCTTTTGTACGTAAGCCACCGCATAACAACTGAAATGCGTCGTTATGAAAGTGACCCTTCCCGTTTTGGGATCGTACCTTCCGCTCGGCACGCTTTGGGCATTTCCGTCACTATCAATATACCACACTGTAATATGCTCCGGATCCTTCAGCTCTTCCGGCGTGGGTTCATATGGGATCGTTACAGTTACAGGCGCATCCGGGTTGTCCCATGCGGTGATTCTTCCATCCAGTAAAAGGGACAGCTCAATCACCGGTCTGCTGCCTATCTGCGACTGGATTTCTGCAGAGAGCTTTCCGGTATCCGCCTTCCTTATGATAAGTGAAGCAGATGTCATGCTGCCGGCTGTCTCCTGTAGAAGCATATTGGAAGGAACCGTTATATCTGCCAGTTCAGTTCTGATTTCAACCGCCCTGCCCGGATCCCCTGAAAGGGCATTTATTGGCAGTCCGGCTTCATATGCATTAACTCCCTGCGATTTCGGTATATCGACCGCTATGGTCTGAAGACCGGATTCATCCGCAGCAGATGATGAGAACGCCTTGTTCAGTGTTGCTGTGCTTATGGAAAAGCCATATGTTCCGGTGTTCGTGTTCAGTGAAGGGATTGACCGGATGACCGGTGTTCCTTCCACGATCGTTATCGTATCGGACAGGATGCTGCTGTAATCAAAGTTGACTTCAAACGGCAGAGTGACATCTGAAGGCAATGAAACATTATCCGCACTGTCAGCCGCATAGATCTGGTATTTTCCGGTATGTAAGCCCAAAGCATCTATTCTTACTGTTGTCTGAGGGCTGTTTATATAGAACTTGCGGCCATTCGCCACAAAGTCCAGAGCAGCTTTGCTGGTGTAGTCGACTTCCGGCTCCGGCACAAAATATACTGTTCCATAAACACCGTAATTTGGGCAGGAAACATCCGCCTCCCAGGAAGTTACCGGATTTATGGAAATTGCAGGCGGTGTATTGTCAAGAGGCATTTGAGCAGCAAAATGATGGCTTGTCGAGTATGATCCCTGTCCCTTTGCAGCTGCGTATCCTGTTTTACTCACCATATAGGAATATATGCCGGACTCTCCGGGATGAACGAATGCCCTGTAATCTCCTTGCCCGTCCGTCATATATACGGTATCGGTACCTTCCAGCCGGATTTGGGCATCGTGTAATGCAACTCCTGTCTCCACCTCGGCATGAAATACAAGGTATGATAAATCATTACCGGAACCGTCTTTCAGCGTTCCGGAATCCAATTCATCAAACCAGTCCGTCCCTTTTCCGATGTGTTGTGCGCCATCCTCCGCGTCTCCTGCAGCAATGACCGCCGAAGTGTCTGTGATAATCACACTTCCGCCTGCTCCTCCATAACCGCCTCCGATACCCGCAGCAGCATGACCGCCTGTTGCCGATACATTTCCTCCTGAGATGGTCACTATGCCGCCTGCTCCACGCCAGCCGCCGCCGACGCCTGCCCCATTTCCGCCGCCAGCGGCTTCGACCGTGCCGCCGCTGATCGTTACCGTACCACCTGCTCCCGTAGATCCACCGCCGATGCCGGCTCCAGAGAAATCACCTGTTGCATTTACTATTCCTGCATTTATGGTTATCGTGCCGCCGTTTCCCCCATTACCGCCGCCGATGCCGGCTCCGCCGCTTCCATTATTGTCATAGGAGGTTCCATCTCCGGACCTTACCGTAACAGATCCGCCGTTTATAGTTATAATACCGCCATTTCCCTTGTTACCTCCGCCAATACCGGCTCCATAACCAACGCTTGATACATTTATCGTGCCTCCGCTTATTGCTATATTGCCGCCATCCCTGCCGATGTCCTGATCGTCTCCGCCTCCGCCGATACCTGCTGCGGTATAACTGCCTGCTACAGTCAAAGTGCCTCCGCTAATGCTTATCGTATCGCCCGCTCCTCTATAACCGCCGCCGATTCCTGCTCCTCCGGAACTGCCGGTTGCATTCAGAACTCCACCTGTTATGTTTATATTGCCGCTGGATCCTCCGCTGCCACCGCCGATTCCTGCTCCCTGATTCTGGCTGATTGCCGTTATCGTGCCGCCGCCGATATTGATCGTACCGCCTGATTCACCGTGGCCGCCGCCGATGCCCGCACCTCCAATAGTGCTGGTTGCAGTGATGGCCGCTCCGGTAATGTTTATAATGCCGACTGATCCCGATCCGCTGCCACCGATCCCTGCACCGCCGCCGGATGCTATTATCGTCCCTCCGGTTAAATTGATCACTCCGCCGGTTCCTTCAGACCCGTTCCCGATGCCGGCGTCTCCCAAACCGGTCGCATTCACTGTCCCGCCGCTTATGGTTATATTGCCGGCTGAGCCTCCCCATCCGCCTCCAATAGCGGCTCCCACGTTTGAGTTTGTTGCCGTTACCGTACCACCGCTTATATTTATAATTCCGCCGTCGCCTTCTCCGGGAAGTTCTGCATAACTTTCCCTACCGCCACCGATGCCGGCTCCGCCATATGATCCAATTGCTGTTACCGTTCCGCCGCTTATGTTTATAACGCCGCCGGTCCCGGTCCAGCCGCCTCCAATGGCTGCTCCGTAGATGCCGCCGGCAGCGGTCACGATTCCGCCGCTGATGCTGATGATACCGCCTGGCCCACTATTGCTGCCACCACCGATCCCCGCGCCAAAATCCTGACTTGATGCTGTTACCGTTCCGCTATTTATATTTATTACTCCGCCTGATTCATCCAAATTGCCTCCGATACCGGCACCATACCTGCCGCCTGCAGCTGTCAGCCTTGCCTGCGTATCATCCGTTACGGACGCCGCCTTACTTATTGTTAACTGAACTCCCGCGGGCACATGGATACCTGCTTTACCTTGACTGCCTGAGAACTCATTTGTACCGATTATGTAAAGTGTGTGAGGATAATTGCCGGCATCTCCGAAATCAATTCCCGGACGGCCTTCCGGCGTTTTAAAACGGAGATTCTCTACCGTAAACTCCAGAAGTTCCGTCCTTCCAGCCGCTATAACAATGCTTGCGCCCGTTGTTGCCGCTATCTCTTCATCTGTGATCGTGGGATCCATGGAGATTTTAACGCTATGAGCTCCCGTTCCTATAGTAATAACACCCGAGTATGCTGCTCCGAAAACAAGCTCACTTGTCACACTATTTATTGTGATGTCTGCATTAATAGGCCCTAAAACCACTGCTGCAGCTGTACCCGGCAAAGCAGCTGCCAACACAAGGACTGCCATAATCAAACTGAAGATTTTTTTCATTCCCTTCGTTCCCTTCTGTTTTATAAAAAGCATTTTATCTAATTTACATAATGTATATGATTTTATGAATTATTATAAGTATATCACGAAAGATACATTTTTTAGAAACAAATTATATAAAAATAACAATGTTTTCAATGCTATTGCCATGATTTTTTAAGTTAGTACAAAGAGTAAGATTCAGTTATGCGCCGTATACATAAAAAGGCAAAGTGCAGTATCAAATTCATCGCACTTTGCCTTTTACTTTATTTTTAGATTTGAAAAACCTGTTTCAAACTGCAATCTTTTTCCTGCTGCGAACTGCCAGGGTTGCAGCTAAAGCAGCTACGCCTAAGATGATACCGGCAATATCGAAAATTTTATTTCCTTGGATAAACATCAATATAGCACTTGCCAAAAATACAAGTCTGGCTAATATTGAAAGCTTACCCCTTAACCATCCGGAGATAGCAACAGCCATCAAAACAACGGCAAAAGTTGTGAGTATTGTTATATATACTGTTGCGCCCGTACTCGTATCAATAATAAGCAATGCAGGATTGTATGCATAGACAAACGGGATAATAAAGCCGGACAACCCCAATATAAAAGCCTGCCATCCTGTTTTCATGGCATTTGAATCTGCAATGCCGGCTGCCGCATATGCAGCAATAGCAACCGGCGGTGTAATGAAAGATATGATTGCAAAATAGAAAACAAACATATTAGCCGCAATAGCAGGTATGCCCGCTGAAATCAACGGAGGTACTCCTATGGTAGCCGCTATTACATAAGCCGCAGTCGCAGGCAGGCCCATGCCCAGTACTATACAGGCCAGCATTATCATCATGAGCATTAATAATACATTTCCTCCCGAGATGTCAAATACGATGCTCGTAAACCTAACGCCAATGCCCGTCATACTGACGATGCCTATTACAATACCGGCGCAAGCGCAGGCCATTGCAACGGATATGGTTGTTTTTGCGGAACTTACCAATGAAGCTATTATCTCTTTTATCGGGAACCGCTTTTCCGACAAAATTGTTTTGATACAGCCTACCACCAGCAAAACAGCAATTGCGAACAGGGCCGAGTAGTTTGCGGAAAGCTTCAATCCCAGCAAAGCTACTATAAGCATTATAATCGGTATCGAATAGTACCACCCGTTTTTAAGGACTTTTTTCAGCTGAGGCAGCCTTTCTCTGGGTTCTGCCTCCAGGCCAAGCTTATCGGCTTCAAGGTAGACAGAGACGCCCAGGCTTAAATAGTACAAAATGCCTGGAATAATGGCCGCAATAATGATTTTTGAATACGGGATACCGGTCATATCAGCCATAACAAACGCCGCCGCACCCATAACAGGAGGGAGCAGCTGACCGCCCGTGGAAGCCACCGCTTCTACTGCGCCGGCAAAATGCGGCTTATACCCGACCTTTTTCATCAATGGTATTGTAAAAGTACCGGTGGTCACAACATTAGCAACAGCACTTCCATTTATAGAGCCCATCAATGCGCTCGATACTACCGCCGACTCTGCGGGTCCGCCTTTCATACGCCCGGTCAATGCATATGCAACCTCGATAAAGAACTTTCCGGCGCCAAATTGGTCCAGCAACTCTCCGAAAATGATATAGAGTGCAACAAATGACACAGATGCTCCGATAGGGGTTCCAAAGATTCCTTCCATTGTCCACGAAATATAATTGGTTATATATGGGATATCATATCCTTTGTGCGCAATAATATCGGGCATGTAAGGTCCAAGCAATGCAAACGCCAGGAATACTACCGCGATAACCGTGAGAGCAAACCCGACAGTTCTCCATGTGATATCCAGTATCAGCAATATTAAAATAACGCCTATAATGATATCTGCAGTAGTTGAACCGGTAATCCCCCGCTGCAGCATTGAAGTTACCGAGGTATTTACCATGAAGTATATACCGGTAATCAGTGTGGCTGTTCCAAGAATACCTGGAATAATTGATGATTTCTTATGATTTTCCAAGCTATCTTTAAACTTATACAGATAAAATATCAATACAAGTATAAAGAGATGAAACACCCTCTGCTGCATTACGCTTATAGCCGTACTGTATGAAATAAAGACATGGAAAAGTGATACGGCAATTGAGAGCACTGTAATGATAAGAGTAATTGATTTCGTTCCCCGTCCGGTGACCGCAGGAATGTCGTTATTTCCCATAGAGATCCACTCCTTAGAATTGCGGACAAAGGCAATTGCTTGCCCTGTCCGCGATTACAAAACATCATAGGCTTCCAAAAACAGTTTATGGTTTCAAGATATCCGGTATTTTCATGCCAATCTCTTCATAATATTTAACTGCTCCGGGATGCAGCGGTATATCGATTTCCTCCAGCGCTTTTTCAACCAATACCTGCGATGATACAGATGCATTACTGTTTGCCCAATCATCCCTGTTTTCCCATATAGCTTTTACCATTTTATAAATATCTTCATCCGAGAAACCAGCATTAACAGAGGTACACATAATAATTCTGGAACGCGGTATGATTACAGGTACTTCAATACCGGCGTAAGTACCTGCCGGTACTGCAAATTTAGTATATGCCGGATTGGCGGCATAAAATGCATCATTATCAATGGGCAGTAATCTAGCTTTAATTGAAGTAGTAAGATCGGTCATTGCTGCGGATTTCAAAGGATGAGTCGCTATAAAACCATCTATTTTGCCATCCTTTAACGCACTGACTGCTTCAGTTTCCGGCATGAACTGGGGCTTAATATCCTTATAGGTAAGGCCATAAACCTCTAGAAGCGCTCTGGCAGCCATTTCTCCGCCGCTTCCGGCAGCGCCGACGCCGATAGTTTTTCCCTTGAAATCATCAATAGAATCCATAGTGCTGTCAGCGCGGACAAATACCTGCAGGTAATTATAGATAGTGGAATAAAGAGCGCGGATATCTTCAAACTTGTTTTTGCTGTAGTCGCCTTTTCCATAGTAAGCCATCGAAGCAACTTCGGTCTGGGAGATAGCCCACCCAAGCTTACCGTCGTGCAAATTTCTAAGGTTTTCAACAGAGGCAGCCGTCGCCTCTCCTGTAGCTGCGAAGCCTTCAACATGTTTTGATATACACTCCGCCATGGCTACACCCATAGGATATAACGCACCTGCTGTACCTGCCGTGCCTATAGTAAATCTTTTAGCTTCACCTTTAGCGGGCTGTGCGGTTGAGTTCACCGTAGCTGACGCAGCAGACGTCCCCTGAGCTGTAGAATTACCATTATTGCTCGAACAAGCTGCAGCCATAAGAATTATGCTGGCTGCCATTAAAATTGCAGTAAAGAATTTAAAACATTTTTTCATTTAAATCAATCCTTTCAATTTTTTTATTGTTCGGTCAGCTTTTTAATATGCGCTCCAATTGCAGTCATCTCTTCAAAGAATCTTGGGAAGGATACTCCTACATATTCAGCTCCGTCAATCAGCGTCGCACCCTCTGCGGCCAGAGCTGCGCAGGTGCACGCCATTACGATCCGGTGATCATGGTGTCCGCTCAATGCAGTGCCTTTTAAATCGGCATGATAGATCGTGAGAGAATCCTCGGTCTCCTCAAATCTGCCGCCCATCTTCTTAAGTTCTTCTACGATGGATTTAGCCCGATCGGTTTCTTTCAAACGGCAGGCTTGAATATTTCTTAGAACTGTTTTGCCTTCTGCTTTGCAACCCAATACTGCAAGTGCGGGAATTGCATCCGGCATATTTTTGCAGTCAATTTCAATTCCGTGCAGCGGATGACCTCCCTGGATAATTACGCCGTCTTTTCCATTGTTCAGCACCTCCACCTTGCCGCCCATATTGCGTATTATGTCAACAAATATTTTTTCACCCTGATGGTCATTAATGTCCATTTTTTCAAGTTTTATTTCAGAATCGGTTATTGCGGCGGCAACCATCGGGTAGGTAGCACCGCACCAATCTGAAGGAACCGTCTTTGTGAACGGTTTATAGGATTGCCCTCCGGGGATTATGAATTCTTTAAAGTTGTTGTTAATTACCCTGATTCCGGCAGCATTCAGCCAATCCATTGTAATCAGCACATAAGGCCATTCCCCCAAATTTTCTACCAATATGCGGGTATCGCCTTTCAAGCTTGGGCAAACAATTAAAAGACCTATCAGCCATTGTACATTTACACCGGGGAAGTGAACGGTATGCCCTCCTTCAATGGACCCTTCAATCATTAGCGGCGCCAGTTCGTTATCTCTGGTGGAAATTGCTTTGCCGCCCAGTTCCCTGATTGCTTTCAGCAGAGGCGCAATAGGCCGGTAGCAGATTTGGTAGTCGCCGGTAATAATAGTTTTACCCTGAATAAGTGAGGCAACCGAAGTTAAAATGTAATATCCTGTTCCGGAATTACCCACATCCAATACTGCACCCGGAGCTTTCAGATCCATCCCTGTACCTTGAATGACCCATTCGCTGTCACTGGAACAGTCGATTTTTGCTCCCAGTGTTCTGCAGCAGTCAATAATTGAGTAGCTGTCTATTCCCGGCATCGGATTGCTTATCCTGCTTTCGCCTTTTGCCAAAGCAGCTAACACAATTCCTCTCGCAGTTCCGGATTTTGAGCCTGGTATATGAACGTTACCCTGCAATGTTTTTGTCGGTTCAATCAGAAACATCATAACATATTGTCTCTCCTCGCGTAAATATTTTTACTTCGTTATGTTAATTTTAATTTATGGATTGAATTTTGTGAAATTGCATTATACTATATAATTAATAGGCATAGGCTATAAATAGGGATATGGTGACTCATCATGGAGATTAATCAAATCAGGTATGTTCTTAAAACCGCAAAATGCCGGAGCTTTTCACATGCGGCTGACGAGCTGTTTGTTTCACAGCCTACCTTGTCCCAACAGCTCAGCAAGCTGGAACAGGAACTGGGGGTGGTACTGTTTGAGCGAACTACCCGTTCTGTTAAGCTAACCAACGCCGGTGAGGATTTTGTAACACAGGCTCAGAAAATTGTAGATGCCTGGGATGAACTGAATTCTATTATGCAAAGTCATGTTTCTCTGGAAAAAGGACGTATTATAATCGGCGTGCTGCCTACAATCGGACAGCTAAACCTGACGCATTATATCGCGGCATTTTTAAAAAACTATTCAGGTATTAAAGTAGAAATTATCGAGGATTGGAGTGAAGAGCTTATGGTAAAGCTTCTATCCAATGAGATCGATATAGCATTCTTAAATCCAATTCTATCCGCAGGCGATACTGCTCTTAATCAGATCGAATGTTACCCATTGTTGGAAGATACTGTTATGCTTGTTACAAATAAAAACAACGGGATATCTGAAAAAAATGGCGTTACAATGGAAGAACTGGCAGATATGCCGGTATTGATGCTAAAAGGGCATACCAGTATGACCAAAACAATGTATTCGCAATTTAAGCGCCATCATATTAACCCGCCCGTGGTTTGCGAATGCGACAGTACGGATACGCTCGTAAGCATGATTATTGACGGGATGGGAATCTCTTTTTTAACAAATAAAGTAGCTACAAAGTACAGGAATACGGAAATAAAAACAATACCCATCATTCCACCGATCAAAACATATACTGCACTGGTATTGGCTGCTTCAAAACACCACTCGCCTATTACTCTCGCATTTAAAAACTATATTCTGCAGCAGGTTGAAAAAGACAAAAATGAACCTGAAATCAGAGCTTTATGATAAATTATTTTAACATAAAAAAGTGCCCAAACTTGGGCACTTTTATGTTAACTTTGATTTGACTTACTTGATTTCTACTGTTGCGCCAACTTCCTTGAATTTAGCTTCCATGGAAGCTGCCTCTTCCTTGCTGGCATTCTCTTTAACGGTCTTTGGAGCTCCGTCAACGAGGTCCTTTGCTTCCTTGAGGCCAAGTCCGGTGATTTCTCTGACAACCTTGATAACCTTGATCTTTTCGGCGCCTACTTCTTTAAGGATAACATTAAATTCAGTCTTTTCTTCTGCTGCCGGAGCTGCCGCGCCTGCTGCCGGAGCCGCTGCTGCAACTGCTACAGGAGCTGCTGCGGATACGCCGAATTCTTCTTCAAGAGCCTTTACGAGTTCAGACAGTTCCAATACTGTCAACGCCTTTACATCTTCAATCAACTTTACAACTTTATCACTAGCCATTTTAAAATACCTCCATAATTTTTAATTTTTTAAATTTAACAATATTAAGCATTTGCACTTGCTTTCTTTTCAGCTACTGCGTTCAAGGCCACAACCAGACCTCTGATGTTTCCGTTCAGTACGTTGACCAGACCTGCCAACGGTGCATTAAAGCCACCGAGCACCTTTGCAACAAGAACTTCTCTTGGCGGCAGTTCAGCCAGAGCCTTGATACCATTCGGATCGATTACTTTCCCTTCGACTACGCCAACCTTAAGGTTCAGCTTATCAAACTTCTTTACATATTCACTCAGGATCTTGGCTGGCGCAACAGGATCCGTATGACTCGACGCCATTGCTGTTGGTCCGTTCAGGTAGGAGTCCAGACCTCCAAGGCCATTCTCATCCGCCGCTATTCTGGCAAGCGTATTTTTTACAACCTTGTATTCAACACCGGCTTTCCTTAAAGCGCTTCTAAGCTCGGTATCCTGTTCTACGGTCAATCCCCTGTAATCAGCAAAAACCATTGCTTTTGCAGCTTTCATCTTGGCGCTGATTCCTTCTACAACTACACGTTTTTGGTTTAGGGTATTTTCCTTAGGCAAATTTTCCACCTCCTTCATCCTATTAAATAGAGTTTCACGTAACAATATATAAACTAAAATCTCCTGAGCATCGAGCCCCGCTCGATTTTGGGACACATGTCCTTGAGCATGTTCCCTGACTAAAAAACCCTTGTATATCCGCATGCAGCAGACACACAAGGGTTAAGCACCATATTTTCTGTTCGAAAACGCTTCTACCTCGGCAGGCCGACTTTCATCGTTATGCTGTTGCACCTGCTGTCTGTGGCATGTGATATATTTTTTTCAGGGACATTCCTCATACTTCAACGGTCTACTCCCCGTTGAGGTGTGTCCCCTTTCCATCGGGGACATTCCTCGTACTTCAACGGTCTACTCCCCGTTGAGGTGTGTCCCCTTTCCTTGTATATACTACAGTATTATTCATATTTTGTAAAGCTAAACTTTTACCTTGCTTCAAATGTTGTTCCAAACACTATTCCGTCACTCTTGTCGGGTTAACCTTTATTCCGGGGCCCATCGTTGATGACACAACAACGCTCTTCAGGTACTGGCCTTTTGATGCAACCGGTTTAGCCTTCAAAATAGCATCCATCAGAGTATGGAAATTGTCCGTCAGCTTCTGGGCATCAAAAGATGCTTTGCCGATCGGGCAATGAATAATGTTTGTCTTGTCAAGCCTGTACTCGATCTTACCGGCCTTGATGTCGGAAATGGCTTTCGTCACATCCATGGTAACCGTACCGGCCTTCGGATTCGGCATGAGACCTTTGGGGCCAAGCACTTTACCGAGCCTTCCAACGACACCCATCATGTCGGGAGTTGCTACGACAACATCGAAATCGAACCAGTTCTCCTTCTGGATTTTTGCAACAAGGTCTTCGGCTCCTACAAAATCCGCTCCGCCCTGTTCAGCTTCCTTTGCCTTATCACCCTTTGCAAATACAAGTACTCTTACAACCTTACCTGTACCATGCGGAAGGACTACTGCGCCTCTGACCTGCTGGTCGGCATGCCTGGAGTCGACACCCAGCTTTATATGAACTTCAACTGTCTCATCGAATTTGGCTTTTGCAGTCTTTTTCGTAAGATCCATCGCCTGAGCCGGATCATACATTGTAGCTCTGTCAACAAGCTTGGCGCTTTCGACATATTTCTTTCCTCTCTTCATTACTATCCTCTCCTTTACGGCGATTTCGCATCGCGAAATTCGCTTGTGTGGTTATTTTTTCGGGAAAAGAGTTCCCTCCCACTTTTGCTTCGTTTCATTGCAAATTACTGGGTGGCGGTCGCAAGCTTTGCTCGCTGCTCGCCCATGCATCCGGGGCTGGTCGCAGGCCTTGCCTGCTGCTCGCCCATGCATCCGGGCTTCATCAGCCTTCTACGACGATGCCCATGCTTCTGGCAGTACCTGCGATCATTCTGGTTGCCGATTCAACATTTGCCGCATTCAGGTCGGGCATTTTCATTTCCGCGATCTTCCTGACCTCTGCCATTGAAATCTTAGCTACCTTATCCGTATTCGGCTTGCCTGAACCGCTTTCAATTTTGCACGCCCTTTTCAAAAGCACTGCTGCCGGAGGAGTCTTTGTAATAAAAGAAAAAGATCTGTCACCGTATATGGTGATGACAACAGGAATAATCAATCCTGCGTCTTTTGCCGTTCTTTCGTTAAACTCCTTGCAAAATCCCATGATGTTAACACCATGCTGTCCTAAAGCTGGTCCAACCGGTGGAGCCGGAGTTGCCTTCCCCGCAGGAATCTGTAGCTTAACATAACCTGTAATTTTCTTTGCCATGGCTTAATATCCACCTCCCAATCTTTTCATTTCCTTTGATTTATAGAAAGAGACCTTCCGATCTGCTCACTATCTTTTGAATTTTCGCCATAAGGTCCCCGCCACGTGCCTAGAGCTTTTGTATCTGTGTGAGCTCAAGTTCAACGGGAGTTTCCCTGCCGAACATGGACACGGCGACCCTTACCTTCTTCTTCTCCATATTGATTTCTTCAACGATGCCTATGAAGTTTTCAAGAGGTCCATTGATCACTCTTACATTGTCATTGACTTCATAATCCAGCATGGTCATAAATTCTTCCACGCCCATCGTACGTACTTCTTCATCCGTAAGCGGCACGGGCTTGGATCCCGGTCCGACAAATCCGGTAACTCCCCTGATATTCCTTACAACATACCAGGTTTCGTCGGTCATGATCATCTTAACAAGAACATAACCGGGAAATACCTTCCTGAGGGTGGCTTTCTTCTTGCCATCCTTGATCTCGATCTGTTCTTCCATGGGAACAACGATATCCAGTATATGTTCCTGCATGCTTCTGTTCTCGACGATCTTCTCCAAATTGGCTTTTACCTTGTTTTCATAGCCGGAATATGTATGAACAACATACCATTTGGCTATTTCAGGCATATCATTGACTTGCATCAGGTTCCATGTCCTCCTTCATTACCTCGTCAGAGTCCATTCCACTATCATCCCAAGAATCGCATCAGACGCCCATATAATTACACCAATCAGCAGGCAAATGACCAATACTGATACTGTATTGTTAATGAGCTGGCTTTTTGTAGGCCAGATGACCTTTTTCAGCTCACTTCTGATATCCTTGAAGAACCTGACAAATCTTTTTCTGGCATTGGCCAGTTTGGATGTGCTTGCATTTTCAGTCATATGTGTGCACCTCCGAATTATTATTTGGTTTCTTTGTGTACTGTATGCTTGTGGCAAAATTTACAGTACTTTTTCATTTCGATCCTGTCAGGATCATTCTTTTTGTTTTTCATGGTGTTATAGTTCCTCTGCTTGCAATCCGTGCATGCCATTACTATTTTGACTCTCATTTGCGGCACCTCCAGCCCTTGCGGTAAATATTCAGGGTGTAACCTATTCGTCCAGGTGCCTGTTTTTCGGCACCAATTATTTGTAGCACAAAAAAAAGACCTCCGAGACGGAGCAATAATTAATGTAACATAAAACAATTTTAAAGTCAAGGATTAATATTTCTATGGAAAAGTTTTCATCCTTTTATACCGCTTGTTGCTACTCCTTCAATAAAGTATTTTTGAGCTGAAAGGAACAATATGATTACCGGGACCATTGCCAGAGCGGCTGCCGCCATTTGCAATCCGTAATCCTCGGCGTAACCGTTTTGAAACATTTGAATACCGACAGTAAGCATTTGTTTCTTGTTATCGGTGATGAAAATGTATGGACCCATGTAATCATTCCATCCCCATATAAATGTAAAAATAATCATAGTTAAAAAGGCTGGTTTCGCATTTGGGAGTATTACCCTGTAAAGCACCTTAAAATGGCTGCAACCGTCAATGATCGCCGCTTCTGTAAGTTCAAACGGAATGGTGGCGAAAAACTGCCTCAGCATGAATACAAAAAATATGTCAAATGCATTCGGAAGTACAAGACTCCACATGGAGTCGGTTATGCCAAGCAGCTTGTAAACAACATACCTCGGAACCAAAGTCACGTCCCCGGGGATCATAAGCGTAGCAAGGAATACAAGGAATATCTTGTCCCTGCCGCGGAATTTAAGCCTCGAGAACGCGTATGCAGCGGGGATAATGACTATTGATTTCAGCAGTATCGTGCTGATTACCATTACAATCGTATTCGCATACCATCTGGTAAAAAAGTATTCCTCTGAAAACAGGCCTTTATAGTTTATCATCGTGAACGTCCCCGGGATAAGCCTGAAAGGATATTCAAATATCTGGTTCAGAGGCTTGAATGATGATGAAACCATGAAAATGAACGGAAATATATTAATGCATCCGACTATTATGAGAAACGCAGTAAGGATTTTTGTACCTGTATTTGCATTATGATCCGCAAGCCCCGGTTTGCTCCTATTTGTCGAAATCGCTGTTCCGCCCGGCATATCCTTTACTTTGTCTACATATAATTTACCCATTTTTTCTGTCCTCTCCACTGAATAACTGTAATTATCATAACAATGGCAAAAAGCAGCATCCCCTGTGCACTGGCATATCCGAGCCTGTATGAGCCGAATGCGCTTTTTACGATAGACACAGGCAAAACGGTTGTTGAGGTACCCGGCCCGCCGCCCGTCATGGTTTGTATAATGCTGAAGTTTTTAAGCGAACCTATGACGGTCGTAATCGTCAGGAAAAATGTCGTAGGCGAAATCATCGGCAGCAAAACATGCGTAAATTTTACCCAGGCATTTGCACCGTCAATGCTTGCCGATTCAAGCAATTCCTTCGGCACATCCTGGAGTGCGGCAAGATATATGACCATCTGCATCCCCATTTGCTGCCAGCACGCAATTGCTACAACCGTAGGAAGCGCAGTTTCAGTACCCAGAAGCCACAAAGGGGGATTGACAATGCCAATTGCCTTCAGCACGGCGTTTATAATACCGTTCGTCGGTGAAAGCATGATTGAAAAGATGACCGAAACAGCAACAATATTGGATACATAAGGCATAAACAGCATCGTCCGAAGGAAATTCCTCGCATAGATCCTCTGGTTGAGCATTAATGCAAAAAGCAGCGCCACTATCATTACCAGTGGCACATACATAATACAATATCTTAGAGAAGTCAACATTGCCCGTAGAACGCTCTTGTCATTAAATATTTCCACAAAGTTGGAAATATTGATAAATTTCACTTGATTAAGCTTGCTTATATATCGTAAATTAGTTGTACTCAGAATAAATGATATAACAAACGGAAGTCCCTGGAATAACAGGAAACCGATAGAATATGGCAATATGAAAAGAAATCCCGTAATCGATTCCTGCTTTTCTATTTTTAAATTGCGGTAATATTTAAAAAGCATCGTTTTCCACCCAATCCAGTTTCGTATCGTTAAAATCTCCGGGGCATCGAGCCCCTCTTGATTTTGGGACACATGCCCTTGAGCATGTTCCCTGGTTAAAATCTCCGGGGCATCAGCCGGTAATCACGTCAGGCTAATGCCCCGGACTTTATGTAGGATTTTACTGTTTATTTTACCTTGGCTTCCTGTATTGCCTTGTCGGATTGAGCCTTTATATTCTTCATTGTTTCTTCAAGCGTTTGCTTCCCGGTTGCATAAAGCTGGCCCTCCTGAACGAATGTCAGGTTTATATTTGTGGAACCGTATCCGATGACCTTTTCGTCCCGGACCTCCATATTCGGGTCAAACCAGGCCGCACGAATATCGTCAACCGTAACGCCGTCATCTTTGTAGGCTGTAATAAGGTCATTTGTAATATAATTATTAAGTTCTTCATTTGAAAGGTCAACTCTGCACGGAACTTTACCAAAACCAAGTGTGTATCTTTTTTCAGCAAGCAATTTTATGGCTTCGAATGCTTCCTTTTTGTGCTTGGACGTTGTCGGAACAAAATAGCAGCCGATTACTGTAAGAGTGGATTTCTTCTGGCCGTCCGGGTATGGCATCGGAAGAACGCCGAATTTCCAATCCCTTGGGTACTTTTCTTTGTTAGCCATCAAGGAGGAAAGCGTCCAGCCTCCGCAGACAAACATACCGTATTTTCCTGTTGTAAAAGAGTCGTTAGTCATCTTCGTGCCAAGCTGGGTTACGATATCAGGCTGTATTTTATGAACGTTGCCAAGGTCATAATAGAATTTCAGCCCCTCTGCAAAAAACGGATCGTCATAATTGGACGTTCCGTCCTGTTTATAATGGGATGCTCCGCACTGTACGGCGTACATGTAGTTATAATTGTTGTAGTTGGCCATAAAAGAGCCGAATATTCCCTTTTCGGTGTTCGTCAGTTTCTTCGCGGTTTCTACATATTTGCTCCAGGTCCAGCCTTCGGCCTTCGGATATGGAACACCGGCATCGTCAAATATTTTTTTGTTGTACAGAGTAAGCCAAATATCAACAAAAGTAGGCAGTCCATAAACCTTGCCGTCAAATTTCGGCAGATATTTGCCGAAAACCTTTTCCGCATTATAGTCCGTCCCTTTTGTAAGCTCCTCCAGCGGTGTTATTACACCGGCGTCGTAAAACTTTTTGGCGTTGGGATATGCCTGATACATTATGTCCATTTCATCGCCGCTCATAAGGCTGACAAGAAGCTTGTCGGCTTCACCGTCTTTCGGCGGCGGCATCATGATCGCATCCAGCTTGATTCCGTTTGCAAGGCACAGTTCTTCCATTTTTTTGAACTCAGAGCTTTGCATTTCAATGGAACTGGAAGCTATCTTCAATGTAACCGGTTCCGCTTTTTTATCGGAACCTGTCGACTGCTGCTGCGAAGCCTGTCCCGTCTGGCTCGAGGCGCCGGTCTGCACGGTCTGGCTCGGCGTGCCGGCCTGTCCTTCCTTTTCTGACGTCCCGCATGCCGTAAACATTGAAACTGCCATAACTAAAACCAATGCGAATGATAAAAATCTGACAACTTTTTTCATTCCGTTACCCCCTCTTTATTCTTTGAATGAAGCTTTTCAGGCCAACGATTTTAAAGTGCCGGATAAGGCGGCCGCCATATTCCAAATTCGTTCAGTTGCCCCTGATTACAGATTAACACTGTGCTTTTGCCAATTACATAGTGTAGATTTTATTTTGCTGGCGTTTTTTATATATGATTGCACTGCAAAAGGTCGCTTTGTTATATATCTTTGTCCAAAACCGGTACTGTAACATATATTGTTGTACCTTCATTCTCATGGCTTTCTATACGGATTCCATATTCCGGTCCGAAATACAGCCTGATTCTGTCATGTATATTTTTAAATCCGATCCCGGTACTATATGCATATTGTTTATCATACTTTTCTTCTGTTTTAATATTTTCTACTGTATAAATTTTCTCTCTTACAGCTTTTAATTTCTCTTCCGGAATACCAATACCGTTATCACTTACTTCAAATACCAATTTACTGCCGTCCTGCACTGCTTTGATCCTTATAACGCCCTTTTTATCAATGTGCTCGATACCGTAGGAAAGCGAATTCTCAACTATAGGCTGTAGTAAAAGCTTTAATGTTTTATACTTTTTTACACGGTCATCGGGGATATCAAGTACATAGTCGAACCTGTTTCCATATCTCAGCCTTTGAATATTGATATATGCCTGAACATGTTCCAGTTCCTCTTCAACATAAACCATTACATTTCCTTTGCTTATTGAAATCCTGAAAAGCCTTCCAAGCGAAGACGCCATCTCGCTTATTTCAAATGCCTTCATCGATCTGGCCTTCCAAACAATTGAATCAAGGGTATTATACAGAAAATGCGGGTTTATTTGAGCCATAAGCACATTCAGCTCCGCTTCCTTTCTTTTTCTTTCATGTATGTATTCCTCTTGTATCAGCTTGTTGATTTTATTTATCATGCCGTTAAAATAGCGTCCAAGCTTGCTCACTTCATAATCGCCCTTAATATCGACACTTACGCTGAGATTTCCATTTTCCACTTCATTCATTGCTTTTTCCAGTTTTCTGATAGGGTTGACTATTCCGTCTGCAGTGACGATCATAAAACCAAGAGAAGTCAGGATACTTACAAGCAATATCAATACTGCGTATTTAATTATCCTGTTTACTTTTTCGAAAATCTCGTTTTCAGGGACCATTCCAACAGTAATCCACTGGTTTTCCGAAGACGCTTTCGTAATTATGAGAAAATTACTCCGGTTGATATTGTAGTGGAATACCGGATCCTCTGTTTTAAGGATACTTGTAATCAAGTCGGAGCTGAGGTTTGTCCCACTCAGCTCATTCTCGTTACTATTGGAAACAATATCTCCGTTTTTATCAATAATAAATATTTTTCCTGTCTTGCCGAGCTTTATATTGCTGTATGTATTGTAAATAGCTCTCTCACATATGGTATATATCTGGCAGCCAAGATATTCACCGGTTTTCGGATTGGAGATCACCCTGCTGGCTATAGCTACATAATCCTGCCGGATATCGCCGGATTTTTCCGTGGTAAAAAAATTGTTCTGTACAGGAAACCACTTTAAATAGTAGTTTTTTTCACCGGACAATACTCCCATCTGCTTCAGCCTGTCCAGCACTGTCTGCTCGTTGGCTGCGGGAAGTGAAAAATTGAAAAGCTCGCCGTTTTTGCCGTATAACGCAGCTATGTTGATATATCTGTCCTTTAGAACAGATAGTATGGGCACTTCATTTCTATAAAGCAATACGTCGATCAGCTTCTCCCTCTCCTTATCGGTCCCGGAACCAAGGCCATTTCTCAATAGATCGTATAGCTTTTGTTCATGCATTAAAATATTGGTGCTGTTGATGACTTCATTGCCTATGAGGTCATCAATGTTACTTGAAACCTGGCTGATCGTATTTTTTGACAGCTCTACGGTTTCGTCGGTCATCATGCTTTTTGCGGCAACGAAAAACATATAGGTTATCACAAGTACGGGAATGAGTATTGAAAAGATGTTAAATAAAATCAGTCTCTGTTTCAGCTTCATTTTCCTTATCATACTTAAAAACCTTGCAAGCATGCCGGACATTTGAATATTCCTCCAATGCTGATTTAGGATAATACGGTAGTTTTCGTTGTAGTACTTACTGTCATTTTCCTATACTCGGAAGGTATTAGGCCTGTATACTTTTTAAAAATTTTAGTAAAATGAGATGCATCCGCATAACCTACCATAGCTGAAATTTCATATAATTTTACGCGGACATCGCTCAAAAGCCCTTTTGCTTTGTTGATTCTCAATTCCGTGACATATTCCGTGAAGTTTTTACCGGTCTCATTTTTGAACAGGTAACTTACATATGCCGGATTCTTATTTACCTTCTCGGCTACTAAATCAAGAGATATGCAGTTATTGGAGAAATTTTTGTCAAGATAGTCTTTAATTATGCCAATCGTATGCGATGCACTATCGTTTCTAATTTGTCTTATTTTATTATTTACCTCTGTTAAAATATCACGTACATATTCCTTTTTTGCTGGCAGGCTGTCATAATGATATACGTCCGAATATGCTGTTCCCCGCGCTTCAAGGATCTCTTCCAGCTTAATGTTGTATTGAACGGCATGCCTGGCAACAATGAAGAGCATTTCCATGCAAAGCCTGTCAATGTTATCGTATTTTATTATCATTTTACTTTCAAACTGACTGAATACATCGTCAAGAAAGCTTGTCAGCTCCTGCCCATCCTTATAAAACACCGCGTTTATCAATCTTTCGTTATCAAATAAATACGGCAGATAGTCGGGGCAATCCATCATATTTATATCGGAAAAAAATATGATACTTTCACTCCCGAGAAAAACCTTCTGCTTTATAGCTTGGATCGCTTGCCGGTATGAAAGGCTGATGTGCATTATATCCACACATTTATCACTGATGCCTGCTGAAACCGTAACCTTTTTATATTCATAAATCCTCTTCTGAACTTCATTAATAGCCGGTACAATTGCCTTATACCCGTCTTTCAAATCACATATGCCGATTATTTCATCATTGCTGCCGGAGAAAAATATGCCGGGCTGCTTTTCGCCAAATACATTATTTGCTGTTAGTATCACCGATAATCTGAGTAATTCTTTTACTTCTTCCGAATAACCGTTTGTGAGTACGAAATAGTTATCGATTTCAAAAACTATGACGGCAAGCTCATTATAATCCAGGTTGACTTCATAAAATATAAGCTTATCGCTTATTTGCTTCACATCTGTATAATAACCCTTTATCAGCTGGTTCAAAAATCTTTCCCTCATATATGGAAGGCTCTCAATCAAACTGCTTTTCAGCTTATCATACTCTTCCTTTTTTCTGCGCTCCTCGTCAAGAGCATCCTTTACATGCTTAAATACCTGTTCAAATTCGTTATAGTCGGTAGGCTTGAGCAGATATTCGAAAACACGGTTATTTATAGCGCTTTTAAAATATTCTATATCGCTGTAGCCGCTGATAATAATGGTTTTTACACGCGGATAGTTCACGCTGAGATATTCTATCAGCTCAATTCCATCCATTTTGGGCATTCTGATGTCTGTAATCACAACATCAGGCGTATCTCTTTTAATTAAATCAATAGCCTCAATACCGTTTACGGCTTGTCCGCTTACTTCAAATCCAAGCTCAGACCACGGAACGCCAAGCGCAATACCCTCTCTTATCATATCCTCATCATCTGCAACAAGTATTTTGTACATACCGGGGTCCTTCCTATCAATCATGCGAAATATTCATTTCAATTAGTTGATTATTTAAGATATCGTAAGGAGGTTTTCCAGCTTCAATTAAGTGTACATTTAAATAGTATACTATTCGCACATTGATATAAAAATTACTTCAAATACCATTATATGCATTTGCGGCTGCTAATTCAAGAAGCGAGGTTAGAGAATACTTCTCTTAGCCCGTATTTGGAGAGCTATGCCAATTCTCTTCCAATTCCACTGCTTGCGCCAATAATAATCGCTTTTCCCGCAGAGTGCCTCCTGAAACGCTTATATAGCGTTATTTTTAAGCGCTATAATCCCGCATATAAATTACTTAGGATATCCTCAATATTGGAATCTTTTATTGAAAAATCCACGATATTATATGTATCCATCAGCATGCGTGTCACTTGGGCCGTTGTATATTGCTTTCTGCTAAACGAAGCATATTTTTTGCCATTCCCGCCATCAGACAGCTTTATATTCTCTTCCTTTAAAATATTCTCTTCACCAGGTCCATCCTTTTTTTCGCAAATAAACTCAATGACACTTTCCTCGGAATAGCTGCTCTTAAATTTTTCCAGATTGCCATCATAAAGAATCCTGCCTTTATCAATGAGTATAAGCCTGTCACATATTTGCTCGATATCATCCATGTCATGAGTTGTTAAAATAACTGTTATTTGCCTCTCTTTATTGACTTGCCTTATAAATTCACGTATACGCCTTTTGGCAAGTACGTCAAGGCCGATTGTAGGCTCGTCCAGGTATACTATATCAGGGTTATGCAAAAGTGCTACGGAAAACTCCGCCCTCATTTTTTGTCCTAGTGACAGCTGCCTGACAGGGCGGTTTATGAATTCTCCCATGTCTAATAATTCCGTATAATAATCCACATTTTTCTTAAAGGTATTACTATCAATTTTGTACATCTTCCTATAAAGATCGAATGCGTCAATCATGGGCAAATCCCAATACAACTGGCTGCGTTGGCCGAATACCACGCCTATATGCATGGCATTTTCCCTTCTGTTTTTTTGGGGCACAATGCCTCTGACCAAAACCTCTCCGGATGTCGGATACAATATCCCGGAAAGCATCTTTATGGTTGTGGACTTCCCTGCTCCGTTCGGGCCTATGTACCCGACAAGCTCACCCTTCTTTACCGAGAACGATACATTCTCGACAGCTTTCTTAATCTCAAACTCACGGTGAAAAAGCGATTTAACCGTGTCTTTAAAGCCTTCGTTTCTTTTATATACCGTAAATTCCTTATGTAAATCTCTTGCCTCTATAATGGGCATATATATCCCCCTTTTTATGAACCGGTGCTTTTGTAATTCCGAACTCCCAGGAAAAAGAACAAATAGCCGATGGTAAACATTACGATACCGATAATAGGCGTCAAATGCGCCAGAACAGGACTAAATCCAAGAAAATCACTTTTCTTCAGAAAATACTGCGCAGGATAAAAATTAATAAAAGCTACCGGTAGAACAAACGTCAGCATCACTTGTATCCACCTGTCATAAATAGATATGGGATACCGGATAAAATCTTCCAGCGAGGACCGGAACGAAGATACCGCATCCGCCTTAACAATCCAGAATACCGGAATATTGGCAAACATGAACATTCCTGCATGAATCAGCGCTGAACCAATTATGATTACTATAAGATAGAATATATTAAAAAAATTCATCAGGATTTTCAGTTTTATAATACAAACAATCATTGCAGTAATCGTTGCAATCAGATTTCCTATGTAGCCGGTTGAGAAGCTCTTAAAGCATAAATATAAGAATGGGTTCAACGGTTTTGTCAGCATTTCGTCAAACGTACCCATTTGAATATGCGTTGACAGTGTTTCAAAGGCGTTATACATGAAAAACCCGGCCAGGGCATAAGAGGTTGCGTACATTGAGTATAACAGCAGTACCTCATACGCCGACCAGCCCAGTACATTTTCAAACCTGTATACCATCAGGTATATTACAATCAAACCGGCCGCCCATCCGGACATTTTTGCGATTGTAAAAGCCCAAAAAGCTGCCGGATATTCAGTCATTCTGCGTAGTTTTATCTTTATAAAATCAAAGTATAGGGATATGTATTCCATATTCAGCCCCCCTGAACAGTAACAACCTTTTGTGCATAATACCATACGATGCGTTCTGCTGTAAATAAAATAATAAGCCAGACAAATTGAAGTAAAATAACATTCACTGCCTGATCAGGCGTAGCTTTCCCTAGAAATATATTAATGGGTTCAAATATAAAATATTTAAAAGGCAAAAAATCAGCGACAATTCTAATGGTTTTCGGATAGAACCAAAGGGGAATATCCGAGCCGGAAAAGAGCATCATAAAAGCTCCGATTATCCAGCTAATATGAAAATCGGTTTTTGTCCAGAATGCTGTCAGACCCATAATGTATTCCATAGTTGAATAAAGAATAAAAGCCATGATCATGGAAAGCATAAAAACCAGCCACTGATAGAAATGAGCCGGCAATACAAAGCCCCACGCCAAACTTCCCAGTATAATCATCGGAATAGCAAATGCGATAGCATTGAACAGCGCACTGCCAAGGCTGTCGGAAATTGCACATAATTTCAGGCTTACAGGTCTGATAAAGTCAATGGAAATAACACCGCTGCTCGCCCGGTCCGCAACATACTTGCTTACCCGGAGCCTTACCAGCGTTTTCACAAGCTGCGCCATTAATACATACGTAAGCATTTCCTTCAGGGAGATGCCGTCAACGTTGCTTTTCCCCCGATATAGTGCAGACCATATGCTTATAGTAACAAACAGGTATACAAATGAAGACAATATATGTATTACAGTATTCGTTCTATAAACAAACTGCTGCCGGAAGCTTTTTTTCAAAAATTCAAAATACATCGTTTATGTTATTCCTTCATTAACGTGTCATTAATATATCATGGCAGTTCATATGCTTATGTTCCGAAAGCATACCGTCATAAATGATATTACATATATTTATCATAATCAATGTATTGCATATATCCACTATATCGTCCATATCATGAGTAGTCAATATCTCACCAGATAAAGCACACCGCCCGAACCAAACGTTTATTCCTCTATCAACTCATCAATCGGGGCGCCGGGCGGCACGATCGGAAATACCTTTTCGTCCCTGTCTATCTCAAAATTGATCAGGACCGGACGATCCTTTGAAGCAAGCGCCCTCGTAAAGGCCCCGTCCACTTCTTCCGGCCTGGCCACATTGATGCCGATTGCTCCAAAAGCCTCAGCCAACGCCACAAAATTGGTTGCTCTGTCGATGGTCGTCGCAGAAAAACGGCCATCATAAAACAGCTTCTGCCACTGCCTCACCATGCCCAATACTCGGTTGTTCAGTATGGCGATGATGACGGGAAGCTTGTATTCCACTGCGGTGGCAAGCTCTGTACAATTCATCCGGAAGCTGCCGTCTCCTGCGATATTGATGACTTTTTTGTCGGGTCTGCCCAGCTGTGCGCCGATGCATGCGCCGAGTCCGTAACCCATGGTGCCCAGTCCGCCGGATGAAATGAACTGCCTCGGCCTGGTGTATTTGTAGAACTGCGCCGCCCAGAGCTGGTTCTGGCCGACTTCGGTCGTGATGATCGCATCTCCGCCTGTCAGTTCATATAATCTTTCAATAATATAATGAGGCTTCAGCGGACCTTCCTTATCATATTTAAGTGGATACTGAGCCTTCCATCCGGCAATTTTACTGTTCCAGCCGGTCGCGTCGCACGTTTCCAGCCGTTCTGCGATCCCGCGAAGAATTTGCCTGATATTGCCTACCAGAGGATAGTGAACGGAAACGTTTTTCCCGATTTCCGCAGGATCTATATCAATATGCATGATTTTAGCATTGGGAGCAAATCTTTTTACATTGCTGATCACCCTGTCACTGAACCTTGCGCCGATGGCAATAAAGAGATCCGCTTCGGACACAGCCATATTGGACGTCCTGGTACCATGCATTCCTACCAGACCGGTGAACAATTCATGTGTGCCCGGGAATGAACCAAGCCCCATCAGAGTGGTTGTCACCGGTATTTTGGCTTTTTCAGCCAGGCATCGGAGCTCAGGATCGGCGCCGGCTATCGAAACGCCGCCGCCGGACAGGATGATCGGTTTTTGGGCTTCCCGGATCAGAGCGGTTGCCCTGTCAAGTTCAACCGGCGTTACTCCGGCCGGCAGTTCTTCAAGGGTTTTCGGCGTCATGGGCTCAAAATCGGCAAAAGCTGCCGTAACATCCTTGCATATATCGACCAGAACAGGCCCCGGACGTCCGCCGGCAGCGATCCTGAACGCATCCCGTACGATTCCTGCCAGTTTCTCCACATCCTTGACGATATAATTGTGTTTTGTGACAGGCATGGTGATTCCGGTGATATCCACTTCCTGGAATGAATCTTTCCCCAGCAGGGCGGTAGATACCTGCCCGGTTATGGCGACCATCGGCACCGAATCCATATATGCCGTGGCAATACCGGTAACCAGATTGGTGGCTCCGGGACCCGAAGTGGCTATGCACACACCTGTTTTCCCCGTAGCGCGGGCATACCCGTCGGCAGCATGCGACGCCCCCTGCTCGTGGGATGTGAGAATGTGCGTGATCTCATTTCTAGCCTTGTACAGGGCGTCATAAATATTGAGCACCGCACCTCCGGGAAAACCGAATACGGTGTCGACCCCCTGCTCCTTCAAACATTCAATCAATATTTCAGCACCGGTTAATCTCTTCATATCAAATCCCCACCAAATCCCTACCAAATACTGATTTCAACCAATATTATTTCAGCACAGCGCCGGTTCCGGCCGACGTCACAAGCCTTGCATACCTGCCAAGGTAACCCTTTGTGATCCTTGGCTGCGGCGCCCTCCATGCAGACATTCTGCGGCGCAGTTCCTCCTCCGGGACCTCGGCATTCAACGAACCCCCCGGAATATTGATGCTGATGATATCACCATCCTGAACAGCCGCAATCATGCCGCCCTCCATAGCTTCCGGTGAAACATGCCCGATGGAAGCCCCTCTTGAAGCACCGGAAAATCTTCCATCGGTAATTAATGCAACATCCTTGTCAAGACCCATACCTGCTATGGCGGATGTCGGCCCGAGCATCTCCCTCATCCCAGGTCCTCCCTTGGGGCCTTCATAACGTATGATAACAACATCACCCTTTTTAATATCACCGGCATATATTTTCTCAATGGCTGCTTCCTCCGAGTCAAAAACCCTTGCGGGGCCTTTATGCACAAGCATTTCCGGTGCAACTGCCGAGCGCTTCACAACTGCCCCGTCTACAGCGATGTTGCCCCTTAGGACCGCTATGCCTCCCGACTTGCTGTACGGCTCCTCCACACTTCTTATGACATCCCTGTCCTTTACCCCGGCCTTGCTGATATTCTCTCCCACCGTTCTGCCTGTAGCAGTTAACAGTTCCAGATGCAGGAAGCCTTTCTTTGAAAGCTCCTTCATTACCGCCTGCACTCCCCCGGCGGCATACAGGTCCTGTACATGATGCGGTCCAGCCGGTGCAAGCTTGCATAGGTTGGGTACCCTGCCGCTGATTTCATTCACGATGTCCAGATTTAATTCAATGCCCAGTTCATTTGCAATAGCGGGAAGGTGCAGGACGGAGTTCGTCGAGCATCCCAGCGCCATGTCAACTGTCAATGCGTTTTGAAATGCTTCTTCAGTCATAATGTCCGAGGGCTTGATATCCTTTTCAACCAGTTCCATAACTTTCATGCCTGCCTGCTTGGCAAGCCTGATCCTCTCCGCATATACGGCCGGAATCGTTCCGTTCCCGGGTAATCCCATTCCCAATACTTCGGTAAGGCAGTTCATGGAGTTTGCCGTAAACATGCCAGAGCAGGAACCGCAGCCCGGACAGGCGTGATCTTCAAATTCCGCTACAGCTTCCTCCGTCATGATTCCGGCCTTACAGGCTCCTACAGCCTCGAAGACACTGTTCAGATCCAGCTGCTTCCCATTTCGCATTAACGAAAGCATAGGTCCCCCGCTAATAACAACGGAAGGTACGTTGAGCCTTGCGGCAGCCATCAGCATGCCCGGTACGATCTTGTCGCAGTTGGGTATGAAAACCATGCCGTCAAAGCTGTGAGCGCGCCCCATGGCTTCGCAGGAATCCGCAATCAGCTCCCTTGACGCCAGTGAATATTTCATTCCGTCATGTCCCATAGCGATCCCGTCACAGATGCCTATTGAGCCAAATTCTACCGGTGTGCCGCCTGCCATTCTGATACCGGCCTTTACCGCTTCTGCAATTTGGCCAAGATGAATGTGTCCCGGAATGATTTCATTCTTTGAATTCACAACGCCAATAAGAGGCCTGTTTATCTCCTCATCCGTATATCCCATCGCTTTGAAAAGCGCCCTGTGGGGAGCCCTTTCCACGCCTTTTTTTACAATATCACTCTTCATATCTTCTACCCGCCTTTCCAACCTTAATAATATTATCTCATATGCCGGCTTTATAGGCCTGAGACATCAATAGGCCGTTGTCCGCCTTATTAAGCAAATAGCCGGGCTGCTTATCCCGGCTAAACGTTTATGTTTTTTTGTTGAATATATTTTACTACGAATTGTTTCGATATGTCTATAATCCGATGCAATAAAGTCAAAAGCATTCATTTTCCAATTGCCGCAGTGTAAAATTCATTCAACTATATTGAATGATTTAATTTTCTTTACGAATGGCTGCACAAACAGCAGTGATTCTATGATGTTTGCGAAGACAGGCATTTAGAAAATTTCATTCAACTTATATAGTTAATAATAAAATTGTTTTCATAAAACCATCCGGCAAACAGAGAGCTGTCAAGTGCTTTAAAAATCCCCGCAAACTGCGGGTTCGTATTGAATAGGACCAGTAAGGCACATAATATGTAAATGGCAATGAATCCCTGAACCGCCCCGAGGATGAAGCCTCCTAACTTATCGACCTGTTTGAACAGAGGCAGTTTCGATATGCCCTTCAAAATAAGGCCGACGAACGCCATCACCAGCCTTAGAGCGACATACATGCCTATCAGGCTGATAACGGCTATGATTGTCTTTGTGATCTCATCGCCAACCGAATTAGCTATTCCCTGAATATCGATCAGTTCAGCAGGAGACGGCAGCTTTAAAAGCATGGACTTTTTGAAAAATTCCGGCAAGGGCAGTGAACCCAGCATGGCTTCAGCGCCAGCCGTTCCGGAAACCGAAGCGGATGCGCTGTTTGTCTGGCTAAAGGCCAAAAGGTTTTTAACGATACTTCCCTTTATACTGCTATAAAGCGCTGTTTTCTCAAGCGCTTCCGCCAGCACAGGATAAAACCTGATAGAAACATAAATGCATGCAAAAAAGGACACAATTTTGAAAGCAGTCATGACGAAACCCTTTTTAAGTCCAACAACAGCAAATAAAACGATCAAGGCAATCACGGCAAGGTCGATCCAGTTCATACAGCCTCCTTTTCATCCGGTAAACCGGCAGCTAAAATTCCATCTATTTCATCGGCTAAAATACAATAAAGTTTTACTGTTATACCGGTTCAAGCAGCACAATGCCATAACTTATGTTGCAATCTGTCTCTTATTATACTATATTTACCACAATAATTGAACCGTCGCAGATGATTACGGCCTGCTGCCTCGTAAGGAAGCGTACCTGCCGGACATGCGAGGCGGCCGAATACTTCCCTGTGCTTTTACACTTTTCGTTATAGAAATATACCGTATCGTATGTATTTACCGCAATGGCGCCCTTTATAGCATTCAGACCTTCAGGTTTGCCCTGGAGGCTGCAGGAAGAAATCTCTTTCCCTGCCTTATCAAATATTTTCAGCTGCGCTCCGGCATCATCCTCTACCGCTGCGGCAAGATACGCATTTCCAGCGGGAGAAGCGCCGGCGACCCTCTTAAACTGTTTTTCCCAGACTAGCTTGCCCGTTTTATCGATCGATGCGGAAGCACTGTCCCCTACGGCATAAATGCTATCGTCATGGTTGTACCAGAAAATCGGGAGAAGCTCGCCCGTAGCGTCAAAGGCCTGATCAGCCAGTTCCTCGCCTTCCTTATTATAGAATTTGTAATTGGAATATGCCCGAGCAGTCCCGGCACTGATACCAGACACCGCAAGCGTTTTCTCCGAAGGAGATATGCAGGCGGATACTGCAAAATCATTCGCTATGATCTTCCTGAAAAGCTCTATTCCATTCGGGTCAAAGACCCTTACCTCATTATTGTCCCTTTTGGAGGATGTAATTACTGTAACATAACCGTCTTCACTGATATCCGCATTTAAAATGGCTGTGTCCAGTTTTTCCTGCCATCTTATCGTTTTGTCATTCAGAACATAAATTCCTCCGGAACCGATATCCGCTGCAAGAAGCCTTGAACCACTTATCTTTATCGCAGGTTTACCGAAAACGATGCTTTCAGACCAGACGACATCCCCTTTCCTATCCATAAACCAAATGCCGCTCGTATCGCATTTGACGATATAGTCCTTATATACGGCAAATACGGGATTTTCTCCGGAATCAAAATCAAAACGGTACTGCACTTCAGCCTCATTCACATCGCTGCCCGCTCTTTGAAATATTTGCAGAAGATCCTTCGGACCGGATGATGGGTTCAAACTTTTTTGATATGTATAAAACGCTACGGAAACAATGCATAAAAACAGCAGTAATGCCATTACAATGCCTGACGTCCGGCTGCCCGGCTCCGGATTTACCTGTTCCCTGGGTTCTTTCAAAAGGTTCACCCCTGTCTTTGTCTTTTGCATGCCGTATTGCTACCAATATTTTAGCATATAAATCTATTTCCTGCCATATCAGCCTTTGCGCTCCCTGTATATGCATATTGATTTTTGTATCAACAGGACCAGTATGACGAATAGTCCCAGATAGCCGAATGCAGGGTAAATTGCCGATATAAGCCTGGAAAATCCCAGCGTTGAAAGCGGGACGGAAGCAGCGCACAGGACCAGCGTGATCATTCTTTTGTTAAGTTTTAGCGATGTTCCTACCCTGTCTATGAAGCAGAAGCCGGAGGTAACTGCGCACACGAACATGGCAAGCCACAGGATGACGGCATAAAGATTGCCTGCCGTATTGTTGAAGCTTCTCAGTATGGCCAGTATAGGCAGTTCCTTTTCAAATACAGACGGGTAAAACAAAAAAATCGCTGCATTTATCACAAGTGCCGCCAGGCTCAGCATCGCTCCCCCAAGGATCCCTCCCATCCGCGCCGTTCTGCATGTCTTCAGGTACGGCAGCAGGCTGCACATCATGACGATGGCAAGTATGCTGTTGTAGCTGACATAGAGCAGCGATGAAACAAACCAGTTGCCGGATAGCCTTGTAAAAAATCCAGTTGACTTGAAAACCTCATTATCCCCGAAAAAGATGATGTAGAGACCTGCCAGCAAAATCCCCACGATAAGCACCGGAGTCACAAAGGTACTTAGCGTTACGATCCCCTTTAAATTGGTAAGTATTACAAGCATAGACAAAAATCCCATGATAAGTACGGCATAGTTGAATGGTATTGCCAGACGGTCGGAAAGTACATCGCCGGAACCGGCAATCATAATACAAAACAGGCACAGCATGAAAAGCGTCACTGCAATTTCGATCACCCAGCCTGCGAACCATCCAAATGTGGGATATATAAACTCCTCATAATTCCTGATCCGCTCACTGTAGACTTTCTCCAGCACAATACAGCCAATAATTGAAAACAAAAAGCCGGCAAACAGGATGCCATAAAAACCGCCGGTTTTATATACGGAAAAGAACTGCATGATCTCCTGCCCCGATGCAAATCCCGCTCCAATGATGCTTGTAGTATAGATGCAGGCGACCTTCAAAATGTTTTTCAATTCATCCGCCATCAAAAAAACAGCTCCAAACATAGACCAATTTATACATTCTATGTCGGAGCCGTTTCTTAAATGACTTTCAATTGTCTGCCGGTAATACAGCGAATCCCCGGGATTACTTCTGTGCCGCAAGGAAATCCATCATTGCCTTGTAAGATTCCTTCATACCTATTACGCCAAGGTCTCCCTTGTTCTTCTTAACCAGTATGCCCGCGTATTCTCCATTTCTTACTACATAATAATAGTTGGCATCCTTCGAGATATAATCCACCTTCATTGTACCGTTCTTCAACGTATAATTGATGGATATTTCCGGAGCGCCGGCCGGCGTACCGTTTACATCCACCTCATCCAGGCTGATTCCGATCAGGCTCTGGTAGAATGTCCTGAAGGGCTGCTTATCTTTATCATCCTTGCCGGACGCATCCTTGCCATCTACAGTGAACTTGTCCTTGTCGGCATCCGTCTTGCCTTCTGCATCGGTATAAACGTCGAGTGTCATGGTTGTAGTCTTGCCGTCCATTGTCAGGTCGATCTTCTTGACTTGATCGATGTTCACAATATAAGCAAATACATCGACGATTTCCTTGAGAGGCTTATCCAGGAAAGTGAATGCGGAAATATCCATCAGATATACCTCATCCCTGCCGTCCAATTTGACATAAATATCACTGCCCTTGGTTTTTTCGGCTCCCATTATCAGCTTGTAAGCCTTACCGTCTGCCGTTTTAAAGCCTAATGAGTAAGATGGTTTATCAAGGCCGTATTTGGAAAGGTCTGCCGGTTTATCCTCTACAAAATCGGTAACGGTCAGACTGGCAACCGCCTCGAGCATGGGAGTCAGTGCAGACGCATTCATACTGCCCTTTATCGGCTGAACCATGCTCCAGTTTTTATTTGCGTCCATTTCGGAAACAAAGACGTTCTGTCCGTCTCTGTCCATACTAAGCTGATTTATGGTATCGGAAGCAATGCTGTAAATCGCCTTGGATCTTAATCCGTTTTTACCGATAACCAGCTTTTCGCTGGAATACGATCCAAGTACATACACCTTGTTTTCACCTGAGAGCCTGCCATAATAACCGCTTTCTGTTGGAGTCTGATTACCGATTTCCAATACCTTTTCAGTGCCATCCTTGAGCTTGAGAGTAATGATGATCGGTTTATCAAGGCCGTAGGTCGCCATATTCCCTGCATTTTCCTCCACCAGCTTGTCTGCCGTGAGCGAGGCCGCATTGATCACAATACTGCTCAATACGGATGAGTCCGCAGTGAAATCCGTAGGGGAAGAAAGCGTCCATTCCGTATCCTTTTTTACAATTATAAAAGTACCGTCCGCATTTTGCAGCTTCACGGATTCCACATCCTCCGACGTATAATCCGTCAGCTTCAGCAGATTTTCGGCCGTATTGTCCGTTATTTCCTCATTAGCCTTGTTCCTGCTGATCAGGAAATATGCCCCGACAAGAAGCGCAACTATTATGACAAGAATAATTGCATTCCTGTACAATTTCATAAATGACGCCTCCTCAAATATACCATCAGGCCGGATCCAAGTATCAGAAGCGGGAATATGACAATCAATACTCCGCCCATCATGCTTGATTGAAGCTGTGTGATCTGGATTGTGTTATCTACATTTTGCTTGGCAGGCACAATGAGTTCATCCGTTTTGTCGATCATCCAGCTCATCGCCTGCAGGAAAAATGTGATGCTGTTATTATAATATTGCCCGTATGCATCTGCAGCGCTGTTGCTGATAAAGGACGCATTACCCATCACAAGTATTTTGGAAGTCTTCGTTCCGCCCTGGTTTTCTACCGCTACCGCTATGTCAAGAGGTCCCTTCAGATCCTCGCCCCTTGATTTGTTAACCATTTCACCGACTGCACCATCACTGGTACTCATCAGGGAAGTCGTTTTAATATAATCTTTTGTATTCTTCAGGATGCTGATGCTCCTGGAATTGTTGATCAGCGTATTGAATGCCTGAGGAATAATGCTGTTGCTTGGCACGTCAAGTACAATGGTATATTCGTCATTAGGCAGGTGGTTGTTACTGTTTGTTTCCTTCACCTTGTCATAATTGACTGCTACATTGTATGTGCCCAGCAAATTGTTGAGCTGATCATAGGACGGATCGTTTTCAAGATAATCAAACATAAATACTGCTTTTCCGCCGCTTTTCAGATATGTTTCAAGCACATCCCTTTCTCCGATCGTGATATCGTTTTTGGGAGAAGCGACAATGACCAGCTCGGCGTCCTCGGGTATTTTATCTGTTGTAAGAAGGTTCAGCTTCTTTACCAGATAATTATTTTTATCGAGGAAATATTTCAAGTTCTCATACTCGCTGTCTACGTCGATCTCATTATGGCCTTCGGTAAAGTAAACTACCGGGGTCACCTCGGAGGTAACATACTTGATTGCTCCTGTAAAGCCCTGCTCTGCAGTAGAACCGGTCTTATACTGTTCATAACTTTCGGTATAATCTGTTGTAAATAAGTCATAATAGTCCAGCTTCTTCTTCTTTTCCTTGCCGTTTACAGTACTTTTTACGACAAAGCTTGCACTGCCCAGATCCATGGTGTCATCCGGATCCAGCTCGTTGAGTATGCCTGGATTTCTGTCGGGATCGATATATTTCACTTTAATATTCGAATTCTTTTCATACAGGCCGAGCAGATCGGTAACCTCTTTATAATCGTCGGAAGCACCGATTTTCCCATCATCAAAAAGGCCGATGATCTGAACTTCCTGTTTTAAATCCTTCAGTTGCTTTTTTGTTACATCCGACAGAGAAAAAAGCTTGTTCGGCGTCAGATCCAGTTTAAGGTCGGCCATCCCGACAAGGAGGTTGACGAGCACTGCTATAACCACAACTGCTAAGACTAGAATGACGGAATTCGATCCGTATTTCAAGTTTCTGCTGTGTAAGAATTTCTTCAAACCATTCTTTTTTTCCATCTTTATCACCCCTGACTCCAACGTCTTTTTTCAATTACTCTGATTGTAAGGAACAGAAATACTGCAATAAAACTCAGATAATATACAACCGGGCTCAGTCCAAGTATGCCCCTGCTGAAATCCTCATATCTTGTCATGAGAGAGAACCAGCCCAGCACTTTTGATGCAAAACCGCCGACCATCGTACTCAAACTTCCGGCCAGCCACATGATAAGCAGTGAAACAAAGCTTATCACAACAGCAACAATTTGGTTTTCTGTCAATGAAGAGGCAAAAACACCAATTGAAATGAAAGTCGCCCCAAGCAGGATAAAGCCGATATAGCCCCCGATCAGCTGAACGGTAAAGGTTCCTCCGAAAGCAAGCAGGATAATGGGGTAAACAAAAGTCAAAGCCGTCATGATCAAAAATACAAAACATACCGCCAGGAACTTGCCTGCAACCATGGATGTTATGCTTGCCGGCGAGGTGATAAGAAGCACCTCGGTGCCGTTTTTCCTGTCCTCTGCCAGTATTCTCATGGTAAGAATCGGTACGATAAACAACAGAATAAAGCCCATGTTTGAGAGGTTATAAGTGAAATCACCACTGCTGTATACCAGATTAGGATAGAAAAATATAGATACCAGCAAAATGAACAAACCAATGAGTATATAAGCCATTGGGGAATAAAAATAGGACTTTACTTCTTTCCAGAATATTGCCGCCATGCTTAACCAACCTCCTTTTCCTGGGTGACGATCTGCAGGAATATGTCTTCAAGGGTCATTCCGGTAGTCTTCAGTTCAATGATGGGATAACCCAGCTTCGCCATAGCAAAGAACAAAGGCTTTCTGATGTCGATATCCTTGTCGGACTCAACGATATAGCTTATAGCTTCTTTGTCTGTTTCAGCAGCTGTTTCTACATATTTAACGCCATATATTTCCCTGATGTCATTTTCTACGGAATTTTTGGGTCCTGCTATGGACACAAGCAGTTTTGAGGCTGTGTCGAAGCCTTTGGAAAGATTTTCAGGCGTGTCGATGGCAGCGATTTCACCCTTATTGATAATAACGACACGCTCGCATACAGCGCTTACTTCAGGCAGTATATGTGAGCTCAGGATGATCGTATGCTCCTTGCCTAATGCTTTGATGAGTTTTCTGATCTCTATGATCTGTTTTGGATCAAGTCCGACGGTCGGTTCATCGAGTACAAGGACTTCCGGACTTCCGACAAGTGCCTGCGCAAGTCCCACCCTTTGCTTGTACCCCTTCGAAAGATTCTTTATAAGCCTGTCTCTGTGGTCGCCTATTTTAACAAGTTCCATGATGTCGCTCAATTGATTTTTCTTTTGTTTCTTGTCCACCATCTTCAGATCGGCGACAAAATTCAGATAATCCCTGACTGTCATGTCCATATAAACCGGAGGTTGCTCGGGAAGATACCCCACACGCTTTTTAACCTCTTTGGGCGATTCCATGATATCGTAGCCGCATACCTTTACAGTACCCTCGCTTGAAGGCAGGTAACCGGTTATGATGTTCATGGTAGTGGATTTTCCAGCTCCGTTGGGTCCGAGGAAGCCAAGAATTTCACCTTTTTCCACAGTAAAATTCAGATTGTTTACAGCTTTTATCTGACCATATCTTTTGGTCAAATTCTGTATTTCTATCATCTTTTTCCCTCCTGCTATTATTGACCGTTCGACACATAACGCTAACACCATTATGGAAGATACATTTTAATAAATTGTGAACAATTTGTAAAATCACGCTTCCATAATTTTAAACTTAAAAAGTCTCATAATGAGACTTTTTACAGCAAAATCATTATATAGTTTTTCATAGGGCTTTTCAAGAATAATTTGTGGCAGGTTAATCCCGGTGATGGCTCCTGCGGTGGTTGCGATGAACAGGGTGTACCGGAAACAGGCTTGCAACAATGGGTATGAAGAATGACAGCCCGCCTGTGACCAACCAGTCGTTCAGCCCCATCGGAACAGTTTTGAATACATTCTGCAACACCGGAATATATACGACCGCGAGTGTCATGAACAACGAACACAATACGGCAAACACCATATATATATTATTGAAAAGCGGCATCTGGAAAATGCTCTTCGTTTCCGACTTGCACTCAAAAACATGTATCAGCTGCGTAAGCACCAGCGTAACAAAAGCACCTGTCCTTGCCAGACCGATATCTCCGTTATAATACAGCATGGTGACAAAAACAGCCAGCGTGGTCAGTCCGATCAGGATTCCCCTGAACACGATGATCCCTGCAAGCCCATTGGAAAATATACCTTCGCCGGGCTCTCTCGGAGGCCTCTTCATAACATCCTTTTCCGCAGGGTCGAAACCAAGCGCTACAGCGGGAAGCCCATCCGTCACAAGGTTAACCCACAGGATCTGTATGGGAAGCAGCGGTATGGGAAGGCCCGCCAGCATTCCAAGGAACATGGTGAGCACCTCGCCGATATTGCAGGCCAGCATATACCGGATGAACTTTCGGATATTATTATATATGACCCTGCCCTCTTCTATAGCCGATATGATCGTGGCAAAATTATCATCAAGCAGCACCATGGAGGAGGCTTCCTTCGTCACATCCGTGCCGGTGAGGCCCATCGCCACTCCGATATCCGCTTCCTTGACTGCAGGTGCGTCATTCACACCGTCCCCGGTCATCGCCACAATGTGTCCGCGCCTTTTCAACGCCCGTACGATCATGAGCTTATGTTTTGGCGAAACCCTTGCGTATACGCTGACGTCCTCCGCCATCTTTTCCAGCCTGGTTTCGTCCATATGGTCAAGCTCGGCGCCGGTCAAAACCTTCTCCCCGTCCTTGTAAATGTCCAATTCCTTCGCGATTGCCATGGCCGTCAGTTTGTGGTCACCGGTAATCATCACCGGCTTGATGCCTGCCATCCTGCATTTAAGCACAGCCTCGGCCGCTTCCTTCCTCGGCGGGTCGATCATGCCGATCAGCCCGGTAAATATCAGGTCGGATTCCAACTCCTCTTTTCGGTAAACACGCGAATCCAGCTTCCTGTATGCAACGGCAATCACCCTCAATGCCCCGCCTGCCATTGTTTCATTTGCTCTCAGGATTTTTACGCTCTGTTCATGTGTTAAAGCAGCAATGCCGCTGGAGTTGAATATCTTAGTGCATTTTTTCAGCAGGACATCCGGAGCGCCCTTGGAAAAGACAAATGTTTCTCCTCTGTGATTGTCACATACCACCGACATGCATTTTCTATCGGAATCAAAAGGCAGCTCATCGACCCTGAAATACATGGATTCAAGCACTTCAGGCGTCATTCCCGCTCTGGCAGACACCGCAAGCAGAGCCACCTCTGTAGGATTTCCCGCAAATTCACACTTTGCTGCAGCCGGTTTGATCCTGTTTTTTATCATTTCAATTCTGTTTGGCTTATCGTTTATTAAACTGGCATTATTGCAAAGTGCGCCTATTTCAAGGGTAAGCTTTAAAATATTGTCCTTAAGAGGATCTATCGCACTGCCGCCGACAAGAAATGGCTGTTCTGCCCGCTCGTCCTTCACCTCTGCAAATCGATCCCCGGCATAAAACCTCCTGACAGTCATTTTGTTTTGTGTCAGCGTGCCTGTCTTATCCGAGCACACAACTCCTGCGCATCCAAGCGTTTCGACGGCGGGCAGCCTTCTGATCAGCGCATTCCTTTTGAGCATCCTCTGCACGCCCAGTGCCAGTGAAATGGTGACAAGCGCCGGCAATCCTTCGGGTACTGCCGCAACAGCAAGGCTGATCCCTGAAAGCAGCATAGAAAAGGCGTCTTCGCCCCTCAGAATCCCTGTTGCAGCCACCACCGCACAAATGGCAATACAGCTTACGGCAATGATCTTCCCCAGTTTCTCCAGTTTTTTCTGAAGAGGGGTCTGCTCTTCCTCTATATTTTGGATCAAATCCGCTATCCCGCCCATTTCGGTATTCATACCGGTGGCATGGACCAGCGCCCTCGCTCTTCCTCCCGTTATGACTGTCCCCATATAGACCATGCTTTTCCTATCCGTACAGCCTGATGCCTTACCCGCCGGAACAGCGGTCTTTTCAGCCGGCACCGATTCTCCGGTAAGCAATGATTCATCCGCCTGCAGGCTCATGCTATCGATCAATGTAGCATCGGCCGGCACCCTGTCGCCGGTTTCAAGAATGATCACATCGCCGGGGACGATCTGTTCCGCAGGGATGCTGACCTGTTTTCCGTCCCTTAATACTTTGGCGGCCGGGGCTGCCAGACTTTTGAGCGCTTCCATCGTCTTCTCCGTCCTGAATTCCTGTACAAAGCCCAGAACGGCATTCAGCAGAACAATAGCAATAATCGTTACCGCTTCCGTCATCTCGCCCATAAAAGCGGAGATAGCTGTAGAAGCAAGAAGTATCAAAACCATCACATCGGTAAACTGGCTGAAAAACAGTTTTAAAGGTGAAATTTTCTCTTTCTCCGCCAGTATATTGGGCCCATGCTCCATGAGTTTCTTTCGCGCTTCCTTATCGCTGAGCCCATTGTGTCCTCCATGTGGCCTTCCGGCATTTTTTAGTGCCGCATCTCCTGTATTCATCTCAAGCACCCCTTTGCTATGCACGTAACTATCCATATTTCTTCCGAATCATTTATCTGTCCTATTTTTATTCAAAAAGATTTTGGAATAGACCACGCCAAAAAATCATGCCTTAACATTGCGCTGCGTATATTGTTTATCATGAACAGGTATGATAAAATTTAACTTACAGATTTTTTACCCAATATTGGTTATTATTTTTAGGAGGGCTTTTAATGGACACTTTCATGGAAAAACTGGTGACGAAAAGGAAGAGCATTAAGGACCAGTTTATAACCGCAGGCATTATACTGGGCGCTATGATACTTATAATGGTCGTCCTTTCGATCCAGGTGATAGCTCAGCTTGGAATCAGCTTCTTTCTTGCGGCCGCTATCGTTTATCTCGGATACAGGCTGATTACATCAAGGAATGTAGAATTTGAATATATCGTAACAAACGGCGATCTTGATATCGATAAAATTACTGCAAGAAGAAAAAGAAAAAGAATATTCAGCGCCAGCTGCAAGGAATTTGAGATCCTTTCGCGCGTTAAAAGCAACAGCTTCAGCCAGTCGGTTCAAAGTATAAAAAACCGGATCGACACAACAAGCTCAATCGACTCACCCGATGCATTCTTTGCCACGCTCAACTATAAGGGGGAAAAGACGCTTTTGATATTCGAACCTGATGAAAGAATGCTGAATAATTTCAAGATCTTTATTCCAAGAAAAATATTTACCAATTAATTCGATTATTTTTTCCTCTTGTATGGAATAAGATAAATATATTAATTGGCAGAGGTATTGCGATGGATATGGTCAATATTTTATTGCGTCTGGTTTTAGCGGGCGTACTCGGCGGTTTTATCGGCTTTGAAAGAGAGCATACAAACAGGCCCGCCGGCTTCAGAACACACATATTGGTATGTGTCGGATCATCACTTGTCATGGTGACCTCCGAATTTATGTTCAACAGGTACAGTGCTATCGCCAATATTGACCCCGCAAGGCTTGGCGCCCAGGTTATCAGCGGGATAGGCTTTCTTGGGGCGGGAACCATCATACGGGACGGCTTTAATGTACGGGGCCTTACAACAGCAGCAAGCCTCTGGGCGGTATCCTGCATCGGTATCGCCACAGGAACGGGTTTTTATGCCGGCGCCGCGGTTGCTACGATACTTATTTTCGTAACACTGATTGTTCTGAAAAAGGCCGAACAGCATTTTTCTATAAAGAACCGGTATAGAACATACATTGTGGAAGCCGACGGCGCTCATGAGCAGATCGGTGCGGTAAGCAGCACTTTTGAAAGATACGGCATAGAAATCAGGAATATACAGCTGGTCAGGAATGAGGAAAACGGACTAACGATGAAGTTTTCTGTAAAGCTGCCGAACAGCTGCATCGATTTGCAGACGATCTGTGACCTTCAAGGCCTCTCCGGAGTAAAAAAAGTATATGAGGAGTAGACTCTCTCAATAATGCCTTTGGAAAAACCTGTGATCTTTTTATTACAGTACCAATAAAAAATGGCTTGCATGTGCAAGCCATTTTCATTTACCTATTTTATTCCGGTTTAGTACATTCCGCCCATTCCGCCGCCCGGCATTCCGCCGCCGGCTGGCATTGCGGGTTCCTTCTCCGGTTTGTCGGCAACGATGCTCTCTGTCGTCAGCACCATGGCTGCTACGGAAGAAGCATTCTGCAGAGCAAATCTGGTTACCTTCGTGGGGTCGACAATACCGGCACTGATCATATTAACATACTCTTCAGTCATGACATTGAAGCCGATACCCGGTTTATCATTCTTGATCTTATCTACTATAACGGATCCTTCAAGGCCTGCATTAGCAGCGATCTGCCTGATGGGCTCCTCGAGGGATTTCAATATGATCCTGATACCTGTTTTTTCATCTCCATGCTTGTCAGCAAGCAGCTTTTCCACTTTCGGAATCGCATTGATATATGCCGTGCCGCCGCCTGCTACAATTCCTTCCTCGACTGCTGCCTTGGTTGCTGCAAGAGCATCCTCGATACGGAGCTTCTTTTCCTTCATTTCGGTCTCCGTTGCTGCTCCGACCTGTATGACTGCTACGCCGCCGGAAAGCTTCGCAAGCCTTTCCTGGAGTTTTTCCCTGTCGAAATCGGAAGTGGTCTCTTCGATCTGAGCTTTGATGGCGCCAATCCTCTTCTTGATCTCGGATTGCTTGCCGCTGCCGTCCACAATGATCGTGTTTTCCTTCTGTACCTTTACCTGTCTGGCTTTACCAAGCTGAGCAACTTTGGTGTCTTTCAATTCAAGGCCGAGTTCATCGGAAATGACTTCTCCGCCAGTCAGTATTGCGATATCCTTGAGCATTTCCTTCCTTCTGTCGCCAAAGCCGGGAGCTTTCACAGCAACACAGTTGAATGTGCCGCGGAGTTTATTGACAATCAGTGTAGTGAGAGCTTCACCTTCTACATCTTCAGCGATAATGACAAGCTTCTTGCCTGCCTGTACGATCTGCTCAAGCAATGGGAGCAAGTCCTGTACATTGCTGATTTTCTTATCTGTGATAAGAATATACGGATCGTCCAGAACAGCTTCCATCTTCTCCGTATCCGTTACCATGTAAGCAGATACATAGCCCCTGTCAAACTGCATGCCTTCAACGACTTCAAGATTAGTGCCCATTGTTTTGGACTCTTCAACAGTGATAACACCGTCGTTTGTTACCTTTTCCATTGCATCTGCTATAAGGCTGCCGATTTCATCATCATTTGCAGAAATGGAAGCAACTCTTGCGATATCTTCCTTGCCCTTGATTTTCTGGCTGCCTTCCTTGATGGCTTCCACTGCTGCGTCAACGGCTTTTGCAATTCCTTTTTTAAGGATCATCGGGTTTGCACCGGCCGCAACGTTTTTCAACCCTTCTCTGATGATGGCCTGCGCCAGCAGAGTAGCTGTTGTTGTTCCGTCGCCTGCTACATCATTGGTCTTGGTGGCAACTTCCTTAACAAGCTGCGCGCCCATATTTTCAAATTTGTCTTCCAGTTCAATTTCCTTTGCGATCGTAACACCGTCGTTAGTGATCAGCGGGGATCCGAATTTCTTGTCAAGAACCACATTTCTGCCCTTTGGTCCAAGAGTTATTTTAACTGCGTCGGCCAACTGGTTTACGCCGCTTTCAAGCGAACGCCTGGCTTCTTCGCCAAACTTGATATCCTTTGCCATATTATATAAGCCTCCTTATTATCTTTCATTATTTGAATATAACTTATTTGATCAATAATTCCTAAACTTTAAAGACATTGCCGGAAATTCTAATCTACGACTGCCAAAATGTCACTCTGCTTTAATATCGTATACTCGACTTTGTCGATCTTCACTTCTGTCCCGGCATATTTGCTGATAAGTACTTTGTCGCCGACCTTGACTTCCATCTTGATTTCCCGACCTTTATCATCATACCCGCCCGGGCCTACTGCTACGATTTCCGCAACCTGCGGCTTCTCTTTTGCACTGCCTGGAAGAACGATACCGCTCTGGGTAGTCTCTTCGCTCTCAAGCATCTTGATAACCACTCTTTCACCTAATGGTTTTATTTTCATAAGATATACCTCCTGAAACGAATTTTTTCAATTTATTAGCACTCACTTATGATGAGTGCTAATCATATTAATAATATAATATATTAACCATTTCCTAATCAAATATGCGTTTTTACTAAATTGTGCCGTTTTTAACGCATTAGAACCATTTATCTGGCTGGATTATGTAATTTCATTGTTTTTCAACTTCATTCCCTTTGTTTCAATTCTCCATAGATATCCTGCAATGTCATACCCCTTTCAACAAGGAGCACCATCACATGATAAAACAGATCTGCAATTTCCGACCTGATTTCTGCATTGTCTCCACCCTTGGAAGCAATGACTACTTCACAGGACTCTTCGCCGATTTTCTTCAAAATCTTATCCAGCCCTTTGGTAAAAAGGTAATTTGTATAGGAGCCCTCTTTGGGGTGTGCCAGCCTGTCTGAAATAACATCGAATACTTCCTGCATCACTTCCGCTCCGGCGGTATTCTGCGCATTTCCGACATTCTCAGGCAAGGCTTGCGAAGCTGCCGCATGATCTTGTTGCAGCGGTGATGCATTGCATTGGGCCGCCTCATTCTGAACCGGCATCGAATGTTCTTCTCCGGCTTGCTCCGATACTGCCCCGGTCTTCAGTTCCTTCGCGTCCAGTCTTGTAAAAAAACAGGAGCGATGTCCGGTATGACAGGCTGCGCCGCTCTGCTCAACTTTTAACAGCAGTGTATCCCCGTCACAGTCAACACTGATGGATCTCACCTGCTGGAAGTGGCCGGAGGTCTCGCCCTTAAGCCACAGCTTCCGCCTGCTTCTGCTGTAATAATGGGCTTTACCGGTCTCTATCGTCTTGCTGAGCGATTCTTCATTCATATAAGCGAGCATCAGGACCTCATCAGTTCTAATATCCTGCGTGATAGCCGGTATTAGTCCGTCCGAATTATACTTTACCATTTCCATAATATTTGCCATTTTATTAACTCCTAACTTCTATTCCTCTTCCTCTTAAATAGGCTTTCAAATCACAAATCTCCATCTCTCTGAAATGAAACAGCGAAGCCGCAAGCACCGCGTCCGCCTTTCCGGCCGTAAGCGCTTCGTAGAAATGTTCCATTGTTCCCGCTCCGCCCGAAGCAATTACAGGTATGTTAACATTTTCGGAAACAGCTCTGGTGAGTCCGATGTCATAACCATTCTTTGTTCCATCGCAGTCCATGCTGGTAAGAAGGATTTCACCTGCTCCGAGATTTGCCGCTTCAACAGCCCACTCTACCGCATCCCTGCCCGTATTGACGCGTCCGCCGTTGAGATATACCTCCCAGCCGCCGCCATCCGCACGCCTTTTGGCGTCAATCGCCACTACGACACATTGGCTTCCGAAGCGGTTCGCCGCCTCCGATATCAATTCCGGCCTTTTCAATGCGGCCGAGTTGATGGATATCTTATCGGCGCCTGCCTTTAGTATTTCCCTGAAATCCTCTACTTTCCGAATGCCGCCGCCTACCGTAAAAGGTATGAAGACCTTTTCTGCCACTCTGCGCACAACATCAAGCATGATGTTTCTTGCATCCGACGAAGCCGTTATGTCAAGGAAGGTAAGTTCGTCTGCGCCGGCCTTGTCATAGATGGATGCCACCTCGACCGGGTCGCCGGCGTCCCTTATGTTAACAAAATTTATTCCCTTTACAACCCTTCCGCCGTGAACATCAAGGCAGGGAATGATCCTTTTGGTGTGCATGCTTTTCTTCTCCGATCTTGCCTGTTTTTGCGAGTAAAAGTTTTCATCATTCTGACCGTATGTTTCGTCATTGCGAGCGAAGCGCGGCAATCTCTCTTTTGTCATTGCGTCCTTCGCAAAGCTCAGGATAAACTACGCGCGGCAATCGCCTTACTTTGCTGCCGCTATGGCTTCCTTCAGGTCAACATCCCCTGTGTAAAGAGCCTTGCCAACGATAACCCCGGCTACGCCTATTTCCTTAAGGTTCTTTATATCCTGAAGATTTGTAACTCCCCCGGAAGCAATCACCTCAATGCCCACTGCCTTTACCATATCCTCCATTGCCTTGAGGTTCGGCCCTTTTAACATGCCGTCGCGGGAAATATCCGTATAAATAATGATCTTCGCTCCAAGTTCCTCCATTTTTTTTGCAAACCCTATTGCAGTGAACTCACTCGTTTTCGCCCATCCCTCGATCGCCACCATACCGCCTTTGGCGTCAATCGCTACGGCAAGGCTGTTGCCGAAAGCCTGTACCGCTTTTTTTACGAGGTCAGGATTCTTAACGGCGGAAGTGCCGAGAATTACCCGATGTATTCCCCTGCATAGTATGATTTCGATCATTTCAATCGAGCGGATGCCGCCGCCAAGTTGAATCGGAATTCCGAGCTTTACAGCCATCTCGCTTATTGCGGCTATGTTTTGAGGTTTACCCAGCCTGGCTCCGTCGAGATCGACTATATGAAGATATTCCGCACCCATCTGTTCAAACTTCAAAGCCATGTCCACAGGGTGATCCGAATAAACGGTCATATCATTGAACTTCCCCTGAACAAGCCTCACACATCTGCCATCCTTGATATCAATAGCGGGATAAATAATCATGCTCCTTCACTCCTGTCCAAATCTATTTTATCATTGTGAGCGGCTGGCATTTTGCAGATCATCAAATTAGGGATGCCCAGTTCTTTAATATTGCCAGACCTGTTTCACCACTTTTTTCAGGATGGAACTGGGTGGCAAATACCCTGCCGCTGCCGACCGCCGCATCGATCGTGACTCCATAATCACAGGTAGCTGTTACAATTTTTCTGTCCTTTGCATCAAGATAAAATGAATGCACAAAATACACATAAGGGTTTTCCGGAAGGCCTGCAAACAACGGACTGTCACTGGTTTTGAGCGAGTTCCAGCCCATATGGGGCACCTTCAGTCCCATATTTGACGGCAGCGATTTGATAGCTCCGCTAAAAAGCCCCAACCCTTTCACCTTTTCTCCGCCTTCTTCACTATAATCAAAAAGCAGCTGCATTCCAAGGCAGATTCCTAAGAACGGCCTGCTCTGGGTAACTGCTTCCTTCACCGCACCGATCATCCCATATTTCTCCAGGCTATGCATCGCATCGGAAAATGCCCCTACACCGGGCAAAACGACTGCATCAGCCTGCCGCACTACGCAAATGTCCGACGTAATCCCTGCGTTGAGGCCTATGTACTGAAAAGCCTTCTCGACACTTCGCAGATTTCCCACACCATAATCAATAATCGCTATCAATGTCATACCTGCCTTTTGCTATATCAGCTTTTTACCGGTGATTCTCTCATATGCCTCGACATATTTCGCTTCCGTTTTACTGATGACCTGTTCCGGAAGCTCCGGCGCCGGCGGCTGCTTGTTCCATTTTATATCCTCAAGATATTCCCTGACAAATTGCTTGTCAAAGCTCTTCTGTGCTCTACCGGGCTGATAGTCGGCCGTTTCCCAGAATCTTGAAGAGTCCGGAGTGAACGCCTCGTCTGCAAGCACCAGCTTTCCGTCGAGCATGCCGAACTCAAACTTGGTATCGGCCAGGATGATTCCCTTGCTTTCCGCATGACTGCTGGCCGCCTTGTACAATGAAATACTTGCATCCTTCAGCTGTTTGGCCAGATCCGCTCCGATCCTGTCTGCAAGGACTGCGAACGTCACATTTTCATCGTGTCCTGAAGAAGCTTTCGTAGATGGTGTAAATATTGGTTCCGGCAGCTTGCCGCACTGCTTTAACCCGGCGGGAAGCCTGATGCCGCTTACGCTCCCTGTCGCATTATATTCCTTGAGAGCAGAGCCTTCCAGGTATCCGCGGACGATGCACTCCGCCTCAGCCATCTTCACCTTGTGAACCAGCATGGACCTGCCCTGCAGCTCCTTTGAATATTTTGAAAGCCCTTCAGGGTATTGGCTTACGTCCGTTGTGATCATATGATTTCCGATAATTTCGGAGGTATAGTTGAACCAGAACTCGGATATGCTGTTCAGAACCTTGCCTTTATTTGGAATCAGGTTTGGGAAAACCACATCGAAGGCCGATATCCTGTCGGTTACAACAATAAGCAGTTTGTCATTCAAATCGTAGACATTGCGTACTTTTCCCCTGATGAACAAGGGCTTATCGATAAAATTAGTGTCATTAATCAGCATAATTTATTTTTCCTTCCTAATGTATCATTTTTATAATCTTTCATTCACTATAATATCCGCCTTTATCCTTTCAGACTTGCCTTATATCACGCTTCCCACCTCTCACTTCTCACCTTTCACTTCCCGTTTATATAATTCCCTTGGTAGACATGACGCCGTCGATCCTTGTATCTACCTGTACAGCATCGTCCAGCGCCCTTCCAAAAGCCTTGAACACCGCCTCAGTTATATGGTGGCTATTGCTTCCATACAGCACATTGATATGTATATTCATGCCGGCATTGGTGGAAACCGCCCTGAAGAATTCCTCCACGAGCTCGGTGTCCATGTCTCCCACGCGATCGGTTGAATAATTAATGTTGCATGCAAGATACGGCCTTCCGCCGAAATCCAGCGAAACCATCGCGAGTGCTTCGTCCATAGGGACATATGAAGTGCCGTATCTTCTTATGGATTTCTTGTCTCCGGCTGCATCCTTCAGCGCCTGCCCCAGCACGATCCCTACGTCCTCGACCGTATGGTGCGCATCTACCTCAAGATCGCCGCATGCCTTTAAATCCATGTCAAAGAGGCCGTGCTTCGCAAACAGCGTCAGCATGTGATCGAGGAATCCTATACCTGTATCGGTACTGGAATTCCCTTTCCCGTCCAAATTCAGCTTCAATGAGATATCTGTTTCATTCGTTTTCCTGGAAAGCTCAACGCTTCTTTGCATCCGGCACCTCCGACGGTATATTTCTGTAAGAATAATCAGGAATCTTCCGCTGCAGTAATGTGATCCATTGTACATGTCCTAATTATAGCAAAAATTTCACATGTAAATCTACCTATATATTGTATAAAATGAAAATGTACATAAAAAGATTTTATTATTATGTTCCAAACCGGTTCATTCATGCAAAATCCGGTTAAGCGCTTCCATTACGCGGGCCATGTCGTCGTCCGTCCCGATGCTGATGCGAAGGTGGTTGTCGATGATAGGCTTATTAAAGTACCGGACCAGTATGCCCTCATTCCTAAGCTCCCTGAATATCTTTTCCGCGCGGACTTCCTTATGGCTCGCAAATACGAAATTGGCCGCGGATTCCGTCACGTCAAAGCCTCTTCCGAGAAGCCCGCTGATGAACTGCTCCCTTGTGGCAATGATTTTAGCGGTGATTTCCCTATAATATACCGCATCCTTCAAAGCTTCCGTACCTGCTACAATGGCAAGCCTGTCGAGCGTATACGAATTGAAAGAATTCTTTACGCTTTCCAGCGCCTTGATCAGCTCCTCGTCTCCAAATGCAAATCCGATCCGCATTCCGGCCAGCGAGCGTGATTTTGAAAAAGTCTGGACTACCAGCAGGTTTGGGTATTCATCGATCAGTCCTACTGCCGATTCTCCGCCATAATCGATATAAGCTTCATCCACGATTACGACCGTATCCGGATTGCCTTCCAGCACCGAGCGGATGACAGACAGCGGCATTGCTCTGCCGGTCGGAGCATTGGGATTTGCAATGATGATACCTCCGCTGCTTCGCATCATCTGCTCTGCCGGGATATTGAATTCGCTGTCAAGCGGGGTGGTAACATAATCAAGATGAAACAACGAGGCATAAACAGGGTAAAAGGAATACGTTATGTTAGGGAATACGATAGTCCTTCCCGGATCGAAAAAAGCCATAAATGAAAATGCCAGCACTTCATCCGATCCATTTCCCGTAAATATCTGTTCCTTCCTTACACCATAGCTTTCTGCCGCCGCACTTACAAGCATGTCGCAGGTCGGGTCGGGATACAGCCTGAGACTATCGTCCGATGAATTCCTGATGGCCTCCAGTACGCGCGGAGATGGCCCGTAGGGATTTTCATTCGTATTGAGCTTTATGTACTTCCTGTCTCTGGGCTGTTCTCCGGGCACATAGGGTGCCAATCCCTGAGAGAGCCTGCTCCAGTATTTGTTCATTGCCGTTACACTCCTTTAATGTCTGTCAGTGTTCCTTGCTGTTGCTTCATGTGCTCATTTACAAAAGCTTTTCATCCGGTGAACCAAATCGTACGCCGAGTGAATTAGCATGAGCATCCAGGCCTTCCGACCCTGCAAAAAGCATTATGTCCCTGCTTACTTTCTCCAGAGCTTTTCTGGTATAGGAAATCACGCTGGACTTCTTCATATAGTCATCTACATTGAGCGGTGAGAAAAACCTTGCCGTGCCACCTGTAGGCAATACATGGTTCGGACCGGCAAAATAATCGCCCAGAGGCTCCGGCGACCAATGCCCCAGGAAAATAGCCCCGGCATTTTTAACGGACGGCAGGTAGTTGAACGGCTCCTCAATGCAAAGCTCCAGATGCTCGGGTGCGATGCGGTTCACCATTTCAACGGCGTCGTTGAGATCATTTACGATCACAGCGGCGCTGTATTCCGCCAGAGATTTATCCAGAATATTCTTCCTGGAAAGCTTCCCATACTGCATCTTAATTTCCTTTACGACCTCTGCGGCCAGCTTTTCCGAGGGAGTCACCAGAATGGCAGCGGCCAGCGCGTCATGCTCGGCCTGTGAAAGAAGGTCCGCAGCCACATATGCCGGATTGGCGGAATCATCGGCCACAACAGCGATCTCACTCGGTCCTGCGACCATATCAATATCACAATACCCGAAAACCAGCCGTTTTGCTGTTGCCACGTAAATATTCCCGGGGCCGAAAAGCTTATCCACCCTTGGGACCGTTTCAGTGCCATATGCCATTGCGGCAATAGCCTGAGCCCCGCCTATTTTGTAGATTTCATCCACACCTGCTTCCTGGGCCGCCGCCAGCACAGCCGGGTCGATGCTTCCATCCCTGCGCGGAGGCGTTGCCATGATGATCTTCTCTACACCGGCGACTCTGGCAGGCAAGGCATTCATCAAAACAGAGGAGGTCAGTACGGCCGTTCCGCCCGGGACATAGATGCCGATGACTTCAAGCGGCCTGTATAGCTGCCCCAGCAAAACGCCGTCCTTACCTGTTGTGAACCAGGAGTTCTGCTTCTGCTTTTTATGGAAATCCTCTATATTGGCTTTCGCCCTGCGGATCACGCCGAGCAGCTCCGGATCCACCCTGTCGTATGCGGCTTCCAGCTCTTGCTGTGACACCTTCAAAGCATAAGGCACAAGTTTCACCTTATCAAACTCTTCAGTATATTTTAGGACCGCCCGGTCCCCATCCGCCCTGACTTTGGAGAGGATCTCCCCGACCGCTTTCACGACCTCATCCTGTCCAAGCCTGTTCCTTCCGACCAGCCTGTCGAAAAGCCCGGAATCCTTTCCCTGCCTCATATCGATCATTTTTATCATTTTTGTTTCACCATCCCGATCAAAAATTTCCATTCCGTATCCGGCTGCAAGGCCGTATATTAATGCCGTCCGGCTGCAAGCCTATGCAGCGTACAGCAAGCCTCATGTCTGTACCGTGAAGAAGCATCAAAGCTGTTTTTTGAGCCCGTTGATTATGGCGTTGATCCGTTCGCTTTCCATTTTCATGCTCACCCTGTTCACAACCATCCTCGCACTGATCTCGGCAATCGTGTCCAGTACGACGAGCCCATTCTCCTTAAGAGTCCTGCCGCTTTCGACGAGATCCACGATGACCTCCGAAAGCCCGACCAGCGGCGCCAATTCGACGGAGCCGTTCAGCTTGATCACTTCAATGGATTCCCGCCTCTTATGTTCGAAATATTCCCTTGCAATCCGCGGGTATTTTGTTGCCACCCTCTTATTGTTTAAACCGTCCAGTTTCCCCATCAATTCAGCAGGGCCTGCAAGCACCATCCTGCAAGCCGCAAATCCCAGGTTCAGCACTTCGTACAAATGCCTGCCCTCCTCCAGCAGCGTGTCCTTCCCTGCTATCCCGAGGTCTGCAGCGCCGTACTCCACATATGTAGGGACATCGGCCGGTTTTACCAGAAAAAACTTGATCTTATTATTCTCATCCGTAAATATCAGCTTGCGTGATTCATTCCTGTATTCGGAGCAATCTATTCCAAGCTTCTCCAACATTTCAATGGACAAATCCGCCAGTCTGCCTTTTGATAATGCGATTGTCAGATATCTCACCCGTATCACCTCTTCAATAAATCACTGATCCGTACCGTTGCCACTTCGCCCGACTCAATATAGTGTATCTCCACCGTATCTTCATCTATTATACTGATGACGCCGCCGATGTTCTTTTCCGCCGCGTAGCTCCGCACCGATTCAAGGCCGCTGTTGGTAATGTCAAGCTCCACAACAAGCCCCTGCCTTCTCAGCTCTTCACACAGCTCAAAGGCGACCTTCCTGCCTTTGCCGGAATAACAGACAATGCTGTCCGTTCCCGGCTTCTCAGTGCTCGATTTCTGCCGCTGCAACGCCGTCATGACCAGGTTGATGCCAAGGGAAAATCCCGTCGCAGGGCATTCCTTCCCAAATTCACCCACAAGCCGGTCGTACCTGCCGCCCGTGAGGACGGGAAAGCCTACTCCATACGTAAAACCCCTGAAAATAATGCCGGTATCATAATCAAGCGCCCTCAGCATCCCCAGATCGACCGATACATACTGCATCAGGCCGTAATCCTCAAGGATATTCAAAACCTGGCTGATATTATCAAGCGCTTTCCGGGATCTTTTATTCAAATCAAGAATACTGACTTTTTCAATGACATCCGACGAACCAAATAAGCCTGGCAGGTCAAAAATCAGTTTTTTTAGTTCTCCTTTGATATTACACCGGTCGAGGAATTCCTCCAATCCTACGTAATCCTTGCGGTCGATAAGCCTGCGCACCTGTGCCGCATCCTCGTCGGAGAGCCCGGTTTCTTCCATCAGGCCGTTGAAGAACTCGACCTGGCCGATATCCACCTGGAAATTTTCCAGCCCTGTTGCCTTCAATGCATTGATCGCCAGTGATATCACTTCCGCATCCGATTCCGGTGTGTTGACGCCAAGCACCTCTATGCCGGCCTGCGTGAATTCATTTTGCTTTCCGCCGCCGTAATCATTATATCTGAAAACGTTTCCAATATATGAAAAACGCAAAGGGTAGGCAGCCTCCCTGCACTTCGTAGCTGTGATCCTCGCCACCGGGACAGTAATATCCGGCCTCAGAACAAGTATCCTGCCCTGCTGGTCAAAAAATTTGAACATGTTTTCCTGCGGCATGACGCCTTCATCGGATGTAAAAACATCATAGAACTCAATGGTCGGCGTTTCAATTTCACTGTAGCCGCTGCTTTTGAAAAGATTCCTGAGCTTTTGTTCCAGATTCCTCTTTAGAAAACATTCATCAAATAAAATGTCCTGCACGCCATCCGGAGTATAAATTTTCCACTTGGACAAAACCAGCACCTCACTTTGTCATATTAGGCTTTGCCAATTACCGCAATATAGGCTTAGCCGGTTGCTACCGTTCGCTTCATTCCTGCGCTGCTTCATCATGATAAATTGATAAATAGATGAATTGCTACTATTATAAATGCAGGCCAATTGATTGTCAATAATATAATTATACCTTTTTTTCTCATTTTTTTTGAGATTAAAAGAAAGGTTGTCAAAATTTTACCTTGCATTTCCTTCTTTTACATCGCATATCTGGTATAATTTAATATATGAAGTAGATATATTGTGCCTTACAGAAACTGATGGGATAGTAATAATTTCTTTTTTCCGATTTATTTTTGCTTCATAATAGCCGATATAGTTTAATGGATATAGGAATAAGCCCGAAAGCGATTAATTGTCACATAATAAATCTATTATTCGGTCAGCTGCAGTGTGAAAGGAGCATTACTCATGAATAAAGAACAAAAAAACACTGTTGTCAACGAAACGAAGCCGGACTCTGAGAACACGGCATTGAATGAAAAAGATCTGGAGAATGTATCAGGCGGGTTCGAGCTGCCAACCATTATTGATTTTTGCAAGAACAAATTAGTTTATAACGTATGCGTGAACGCGCCATGGGGCAGTTGCAAACATTTCAGCAGGGTTTATGTTAAAAAAGAAGAAGGCATATTACAAACGAGCTTCCACTATACCGGAAGCTGCGCCAAAGGCTGCTTTAAGGACGTGCCCTATCAGGAATTTATGTAAATCAAAAAACTGTTTTAAGGAGATATACTATGTCTGAAAAAGAAGCATTACAACAGAAATCCGTCACAGGCCATGGCAAAAAGCTTTCGGATGACGAGCTGAACGGCGTATCAGGCGGATTATTCGACATCACAATCATAGATACCTGTCAGAAGAAATACGATTATAATCATTGCTGCTATAATTTCGGCAAATGCCCTCAGCTGGATGTCATGGGGGAATATGTTGAGTTTGTGAATGGCCGAAAGGTACGCCACTTCACTTGTTCATGTAACAAAGGATACTTCTTCGGTATAACAGATACCCGTAATAGCTGACAATCAGCACAGTCGTTCAGCGCCTGAGAGAAATTGGTATAGTTGCTACAAAAAAATAAGAACAGGAGGCAAATTTCATGTTAGTAGATAATAAAAAAAAGTTGCCGGAGTTAAATGAAGAAGAGCTGGCCGATAAAGAACTCGAAGATGTATCAGGAGGGCATATAGAGATTGCAGAAGACGAAGCTACGGCTTCAGCAGAAAAAAAGATTGTCACAAACGGCCTTACATCAAATGGTCGTGGTCATTGGGCTTAGGAGCCCCATGAAGGATTTTAAAAGTAAATGTACCTGACGTTGTACAAACTGATTGAAACACATCAAAGAAGGTGACATTCATCAAAGACATTATAGATCTGCTGATTGACCTCATCAAAAGCATGTCGGTCGTTATAGTTCTTGCATACATACTGACGCGTACCAAAATTTATGTCTCTATCATTTCGGCAAAAAAGGTTACGCTTAAACAAACGCTGGTGCTGATTGCGATTTTTGGCCTGTTTTCGATATTCGGGACTCTTGGCGGAATAGATGTTATGGGTGCGATTGCAAATATCCGTGATCTTGGACCGGCCATTGCCGGGCTTATCGGCGGACCATTGGCCGGCATCGGAGCCGGGCTTATCGGCGGTATCCACCGCTTCACAATGGGCGGGATTACGTATATTCCCTGCTCGATCTCGACGGTTCTGGCCGGGCTTGCCGGAGGGATGATTTGCCGGTTCAGGAAAGGAAAGTTTATTGGCATTGCCGGAGCAACCATATTTATGGTGCTGATGGAAACATTTCACATGGGCCTCGCGCTGCTGATCGTCAAACCTTTTGACACCATCTTTCCAATTATAAGAGATATCAGCTTTCCCATGATTTTAACCAATTCGCTTGGAATGGGCATATTCGCCTTTATCATACGCAACCTGATGCTCGAACGTGAAACACAGCGAACCAAGGAACTGATTGAGAGCGAACTCAGTGTCGCCCGCGAAATACAGATGAGCATCGTCCCCAAGATCTTTCCTGCTTTTCCGGAACGCAGCGAATTTGATATCTTTGCCATGATCGAACCGGCACGGGAGGTAGGCGGCGATCTCTACGACTTTTTCCTGCTCGATGACGACCATCTCTGCTTTACTATAGGCGATGTCTCCGGTAAAGGAGTTCCCGCCTCGCTGTTTATGGCGGTTGCCAAAACACTGATCAAAGCCAAGGCGGGCATCCATATGAGTCCGGATCAGGTGTTATATCAGGTCAACAATGAGCTGTGTAAAGATAACGATTCGGGCATGTTCGCAACAATATTCCTTGGCATACTGACGATTTCCAGCGGGGAGATGGTTTTCAGCAACGGCGGCCACAACATTCCCTATCTGATGAAAGCAAACAAGGAAACCGAAGCACTGCAAAAAATGCCGGGCATTGCACTGGCTGTAATGGAAGACGCCCCATATGCCTGCTCGAAAATTACAATGAATGCAGGAGACAGCCTGGTTCTATATACCGATGGGGTAACGGAAGCCATGAATCCCGTCGGGGAGCTTTTAAAGGACGAAAGGCTGGTTCGGATGCTTCAGCGGTTTGAAGGCGGTGCAGCAAGAGAAGCGGTCCGGTATATTCTTGATGAGACGCGCCTATTTGTGAGTGGCGCCGCCCAATCGGACGATATCTCCATAGTTGTTTTAAAATATCTTGGCCCGAAGCGAATGGTATACCGGCTGAATGGCGGGCCGGAGGAGATTCCGGTACTATCCGAAGCCATAGAGAAATTCGCAGCAGACAATGGCGTGCCGCAGGACATGGTATTTAAGATAAATCTGTCTTTAGATGAGCTGCTGACCAATATCTTAAGTTATGGCTATCCTGAGGGCGGAGAGCGTAAGATATCGGTCAGTCTGGCTATTCAGGATCAAACGATTGTCATCGAAGCCCGCGACAATGCGGTTCCCTTCAACCCTCTTGAAAGGACGGAACCGGATATAAGCCAGGATGTTGATGAGCGGCCCATTGGCGGTCTTGGCATCCACATTGTGCGCAAAATGATGGACGAAATCGCGTATAGGCGCGATGCGGAATTTAACATATTGACAATGAAAAAATCTTTTTAAAGGAGATCGTCATGGATATTAAGGAAATAAAAAAAGATAAGGCAACTCTTCTGGCTGTTGAAGGCAGAATCGATTCCAGCACCTCGGCGGCGCTGGAGAAAAAGCTGATCGCTCTTATTGATACCGACAGAGTGAAGGATGTCATAATGGACTTCTCCGCCATGGATTACATCAGCAGCGCGGGCCTCCGAGTTTTGCTTATGGCAGCCAAGAAGGCGGGCAAGCTTGGCGGAAAGGTCGTACTTGTGGGACTTAACAGTAATGTAAAGGAAGTCTTCGATATCTCCGGATTTTCGAATATCTTCAGCATTTTCGCTTCGCAGGAGGAAGCCGTAAGGTCATTTTGACCGTGCGGCTCAACCCGTGTTTTAATGCTCGATTGAGGAGGATGAGATATGAGTGGTAGCACGCTTTTCCGAAAATCAAGTCTGGACAGCATATCCTCGCCGGAGCAGCTGAACGATTATATAAAGGTATCGAATCCAAGCATATGGCTGGTGCTGGCGGCTTTGTTCATAATGCTCTCAGCCGTACTCGTCTGGGGTTTTACCTGCCGTTTACCGACCACCGTAGGTGTGGAAGGCGTAGTTTCGGATGGCAACGTGTTGTGCTATGTCGATGTGGAGGATGCAAATAAAATTAGCATAGGTCAAAAAGCATCTCTGATTAAAAGCGATGATTTACAATTCACAGGGAAGATTACGAGCATCGGAGATATCCCCATGTCCGCAGCCGGGATCGCTTCCGAGCTTAATAACGATTACCTTGCCCACGAGCTCGTTCAGGGAGAATTCGCGGTTAAACTCATCATAGTCCTGGATAAATCGGGTCTGGCCAACGGAACACTGCTGGACATCAGCATCGTTACGGACTCAGTACGGCCGGTCGATTTTCTTCTGGGATAGGAGGCGCCATGTCGAAGATTGTAAGGGTTCCTGTTGTCATGCAGATGGAAAACCTGGAGTGCGGAGCCGCTTGCCTTGCGATGATACTGGCATTCCACGGAAAATGGCTGCCGTTGGAGCAGGTCCGAAGTGACTGTGGGGTCTCCCGCGACGGCAGCAGCGCGAAGAATATTCTGCGCGCCGCGCGTGCCTATGGCATGAAGGCTGCCGGATACCGGCTTGAGGTCGAAAATATTAAACAGGCGGAGTTCCCGATGATTATTCACTGGAACTTTAACCATTTTGTCGTACTCAACGGATTTAAAAGAAACCGCGCGGTATTGAACGATCCCGCACGCGGCACCGTCGAAGTTTCGATGGAGGAATTCGATAAATCGTTTACGGGTATTGCACTGGCCTTTTCAAAAACGGAAAGCTTCGAGAAGGGCGGCAAGCCCAAAAGTATGCTTGGGTTTGCCAGAACCCGGCTTAAAGGAGCGCTGCTCCCCTTTTTATTCGTGATTCTTACCGGGATACTGACGGCTGCAGCGGGCGTCGTTACGCCGGTGCTTTCCCGCATATTCATGGACCGGATATTGACCGGCGCGAATCCCGGCTGGCTCTATCCCTTTTTGCTGGCTATGGTAGGCCTGTTTTTATTCCAGCTTATCGTTTCTGTGATCAACACACTGTATATGCTCAAAATCAGGGGTAAGCTGGCTATCGTAGCCAACACAACTTTCTTCTGGCATGTTCTCAGACTGCCGATGGAATTTTTCTCGCAGCGTATGGCCGGAGATATCGCAGCCCGGCAAAGCTCCAACGAGGGGATCGCCGAAACGCTGATCACCCAGCTTGCGCCGGTGCTGCTGAATATGTTGATGCTTGTTTTCTATCTGGTTGTAATGATCAAATACAGCCTGCTGCTGACGATCGTCGGCCTCGTGGCGACCTTTGCGAATATGTGGGTGGCGCGCATCATTTCGCAAAAACGCGTCAATCTCACGCGCGGCCAGATGCGCGACAGCGGAAAGCTCTCAGCTGCCACGATGAGCGGCATACAGATGATTGAAACGATCAAGGCGTCCGGCGCGGAAAATGGCTTCTTTGAGCGCTGGGCGGGCTTTCAGGCTTCGGTCAACAGCTTGTCTGTCAAATCCGCACTATTGAATCAATATCTTGGTGCCGTACCCGGAGCCCTACAACAGATCGCGAATATTACAGTGCTGATGTTTGGAGTTTTGCTGATCATGGACCAAAAGTTTACCGTTGGTATGCTGCTCGCCTTCCAGGGCTTCATGTCGTCGTTTCTTGCTCCTGTCAACTCTCTTATTGGGACAGGACAAAGCGTACAGGAAATGCGCTCCTCCATGGAGAGGGTGGAAGACGTCATGAATTACAAGCCCGATGTGGAATATGAGCCTCGGAAGCAGGACGATGAGCGCGAATACAGCAAGCTGACAGGGACTTTTACGATGAAGAATGTCACATTCGGATATTCACGGCTGGCAGAGCCGCTCATCGAGAACTTCAACCTGAGTGTTGAACCCGGACAGCGGATTGCGTTCGTCGGGCCGTCGGGCTGCGGGAAGTCCACACTGTCCAAGCTGATCTCCGGGTTGTACAAGCCATGGAGCGGCGAGATTGAGTTTGACGGACAGCCGCAGGACAGTATATTCCGGGAGATATTCACCGGCTCTGTCGCGGTGGTTGATCAGGATATCATTCTGTTCGAGGATACCATCGCCAACAATATCAAAATGTGGGACAAGTCCATCGAAGATTTTGAGATGATTTTGGCCGCGCGCGATGCTCAACTGCATACCGAAATCATGCAGCGCGACGGAGGTTATAACGGCATGGTGCTGGAGGGCGGCAAAAACTTCTCCGGCGGCCAGCGGCAAAGGATCGAGATCGCCCGGGTACTCGCGCAGGACCCGAGAATCATCATTCTTGACGAGGCCACCTCCGCACTGGATGCAAAAACCGAATACGAGGTGATCAATGCCATTAAGGACAGGGGCATCACCTGCATCATCGTCGCCCATCGCCTGTCCACCATCCGTGACTGTGATGAGATCATTGTCATGGACAAGGGCAAGGTCGTCGAGCGCGGCAAACATAAGGAATTGTATCAGGCCGGGGGCCTCTATACCCGGCTGGTCGCAACGGAATAGGAGAACTGTATGGCAGGCTGGTTTGACGAGCAGATTAAAAACAGAATACGGTATGATGATGAAGGCTTTCAGGACGCCTTCGCGCAGCTTTCTTCAATCGTTATGGGTAAATCCGCGATATCGGACTCACTCAATACCGACCGGTTGAAGACGAAAAACGCAATCGACGAGATATTAAAGTACTATCATGTAAAGCCTGCAACGCTGTCCGAAGATATCGAAGACATGAACGACCAGCTTGAATACCTGCTGCGCCCCACCGGGATCATGCGCAGGGCTGTCAAACTTGCGGGAAAGTGGTGGCGCAATGCGACCGGCCCCATGCTGGGACAAACAAAAAACGGAGATGTTGTTGCCATGATCCCCGTCGGACTGAACGGATATAAATTTTACGATTATGAAAGCGGCAGGGATATCAGACTGTCCGGAAAAACAAGTAAATTGATCCGGGCGGAAGCGTTCTGTTTTTACAGGCCTCTGCCGCTTAAAAAGCTTGGCCTGAAAGACCTTGTCCGGTATATTGTTTCGACACTTTCCCGTGCCGATATATTGCTCGTTGCCCTGGCAAGCCTGGGGGTAAGCCTGCTCGGGTTGTTCTCCCCCTACGCGACCCGCCTGCTTTTTGATCAGGTCGTCCCGTCCGGAGAACCGGGGCTGCTGCTGCCGATGGCGGTACTGCTGCTCGGGGTATCGGTATCCTCCATAATGATCGGCATTGTCAAATCCCTGCTGATGACGCGGGTACAGACAAAGATAAATATTCCTGTACAGGCAGCGGCCATGAGCCGCCTTTTGCTGCTTCCCGCAGCCTTTTTCAAGGAGTATAACGCCGGCGAATTAAGCTCCCGCCTCAACGCCGTCAGCCAGCTCTGCCAGATGCTCTCCAGTGCCGTGCTTTCCACCGGGCTGACTGCGCTGTTCTCCTTTATATATTTATTCCAGATGGCGGGTTTTGCCCCGGCGCTTGTCGGCCCTGCACTGCTTATCATCTTTGCGCAGCTTGCGGTGACCATCGCGACCGGATTGCTGCAGATCAGGCTGAACCGCCGCGGAATGAAACTGGGGGCAAAACTCAGCGGCCTTACCTTCGCCAGCTTTTCCGGCGTTCAAAAGATCAAACTTGCGGGTGCGGAACGCCGCGTATTTGCGAAATGGGCGGAAACTTACAAACAGGGAGCGGAGCTCTCCTATAACCCGCCTCCGTTCATCAAGTTCCAGTCCATTATCGCCGGCCTGATCTCACTTGCGGGTATGATTATCATTTATTACAGCGCCGCTGTGTCTGCCGTATCAGTAGCCGGTTACATGGCCTTTAATGCTTCCTACGGCATAGTCAGCGGTGCGATCATGGCTCTGGCCGGAATCACGACGACATTCGCCAATATCAAGCCGCTCATGGAAATGGTAGAGCCCATAATGAAGGAGGTGCCGGAGACCGGCGAGACCAAACGGACAGTATCAAGACTTTCGGGCAATATCGAGATCAATAACGTCTCCTTCCGGTACAACGAGGAGATGCCATTCGTGCTCAGCAATATCAGCCTGAAAATCAGATCAGGCCAGTACATCGCACTCGTCGGGAAAACCGGCTGCGGCAAATCGACGCTGATGCGGTTACTGCTCGGATTTGAGACGCCGCAGCGGGGCGCGATCTATTTCGACGGGCAGGATATAGCCCGGCTGGATTTGCGTTCGCTGCGGCAGAACATCGGCTCTGTCATGCAGAACGGGCAGCTGTTTTCCGGCGACATATATGCAAATATCGTGGTGACCGCTCCGTGGCTTTCACTGGAAGACGCATGGCAGGCTGCGGAGCTGGCCGGCATCGCGGACGATATCCGCGCGATGCCGATGGGTATGCACACCATGATCTCCGAGGGCAGCGGCGGCATTTCCGGCGGTCAGCGCCAGCGGATACTGATTGCCCGTGCGATTGTTGCCAAACCCCGTATCCTCATATTTGACGAGGCAACTTCGGCACTGGACAATATCGCCCAGAAGCATGTATCGGAAGCGCTGGACAGCCTCCATTGCACCCGTATCGTTATTGCCCACCGGCTCTCCACGATACGCCACTGCGACAGGATCATCGTGCTTGAGGACGGAAGCATCAGGGAGGACGGCAGCTACGACGAGCTGATCGCCAAGAACGGATACTTCGCGGAGCTGGTGAAACGGCAAAGGCTTGATGATGAGGAGTTCGTCGGAAAGACAACTGTATTTTGAAAACGACCGCAGTTTGGTAAACTGCGGGAAAGATTGAAAACGCAAGGCTGTATCAAAGCATTTAAAGAATAAAAAATTTTTAGGAGGATTATTATGAAGGAATTACCGATGGAGTTGAAACGTCGCATGGATGAAGCCGGAAAAGACAAGGAATGGGCTGAAAAGGTACGCAGTGCCGGATCTTGGGAGACATATGTGAAATTATTAAAAGAAAAGGGAATTGAGCTTCCGGCAGAAGCGAAAGATGCGTTTGATGCAGATAGTATAAACAAAACAGGTAAATTAGAGGATAATGATCTGGAGAAGGTTACGGGAGGATGGACAAATATATTTAACTGCCCCAAGGATTACAATTTGGCTTTATGTGAGTTGACTTTCTGTCCGCATAGACAAACAAATCATAACACGCCGGATGAAGATCATTACGATTTTTACTGTGATCTGGGTTATTGGACTATCAACCGCCCATATCCGCAATGTTAAGAGGTTATTTACTTTGCAAAAAGAATAATACCATTGTAAAATTTGAAAGGATGTGGATGGAATGACTGAAAACCCAAAGAATATCAGTGAGATATTTGAAGAAGCGAAATTGGATAACGTATGGTTTGAAAGGCTCAAGTCCGTTAAGTCGGAAGGTGACTTGTACAGCGTGCTGGAGGAAAAAGGGATTGAACTTAATGACAATTTAAGGAAGATGCTGTTTGTAAGCAATATGGGGAAAAGCAAAGAGCTTCTTGATGATGAACTTGATCAGGTATCAGGAGGTTTCGACTGGGAGGATTTCGAGAGATTCAGGCAATTTTTGAGCGGCTGTAAAATTCAATTGTAATTTTAGTAACTTATTACCGCGAAATTGCAATAAAAAAGGCATATGAAAAATGAATGACCCGCGATAATTTTTGCCCTTGAGGCTTGAGTGCTCAGCAAAAAATGTCACATATGTAACAAATGAAGAATGGGTGGTTTTATGCTTATCAACAATATTATTAACGGTTCGCTTGTATTTCAGCACATCATAGAGAACATGCACGACGGCGTACTTACGATTGATAACGCAGGGATTATTACTACAGTTAATCCGGCGGCGGAAGCCATCCTGGAAAAGAGGAAGGAAGAACTTCTGGATAAGAAATTATCTGATGTTCTTTTTGAGTATCCTGAAAATGACGATTTTATCCAGATCATACTTGATGCGGTATATGATGCTTCAATGAGCCATCATAGGATTTGTACCTATTATACGGGTGAACGCTGTAAATCCCTGTTCATGACTACGTCGTTTCTAAAAATCAGGATAGAGGACGCTGTGCAGCCTATTGGTATTACGGTGCTATTCAGCGATGTCACGGAACTCGGAGAGCTGCGGGATGCGGCAGCGGCGCTCGATCAAATAAAAGTGCTAAACCGGAAACTAGAGAAATTGTCTTATTTGGATGAACTGACAGGTCTGCCTAACCGCCGCTTTTTTAATGACGCATGCAATCGGGAGTGGCGCAGCGCAATGCGTGAACAAAAGCATCTGGCCTTTATTATGGCTGATATTGATTATTTCAAGGAAATAAATGATAATTACGGTCACAGAACCGGTGACAAATGCCTTGCGGCGGTTGCCAGGGAGCTTAATAAAGCGCTGCACAGGCCGAATGATATGATTGCGCGTTACGGTGGAGATGAATTTATAGCAGTTTTGCCTGATACCAATATGGATGGCGTTCAAGCTATCGCAAAGAAAATGCAAAATAGCATATCCGAATTAAATATAGAAAACGCATATTCCCCATTTGGAAAACTAACAGTCAGCATCGGCGCTGCCGGACAGATGCCTGAAAAGGGATCAAATTGGAGAGATCTTGCTGCTGTCGTAGATAAGGCGCTTTATAAGGCAAAACAGAACGGTAAAAATCAGGTTGCGTTTTTATAACGGGCTAAAACGAAAAACAGTAAAGAGCATGGAAAAAAACGTCCGATATAAGCAATAGAAAATGGAGGCGCTTACATGGAAAGAGAGATGAATGAAACTGAGCTGGGGCAGGTTTCCGGCGGGACCGGCGGAGAAGGCAGGCAAAATTATACGTTTTATACCGTGCAACGCGGCGATACACTACCCAGGATATCCTATAGATTTAGAACAACTGTTGATGCAATCATTTCTCTGAATCCTATCATAACGAACCGTAATTTTTTGCGTGCCGGATGGGTGCTGAGATTACCGGACAATCGATGAAATATAAAATGACTAAGAATAAATGCTTTGAAGGAGTTGAAGCCATGTCAAGGGAAAATGCATTTCGCTTCATGTTAGCCATGAGCAAGGACGAAAAAATCAAAAGCGCATATGACGCCGTCCTTAATAAATACCAGGGAATGGACTTATCGGATGATGAGTTGGATGGCATACTGGAAAAAATCAGCCAGCTTGCGGAAAAATTCGGATTTGATTTTACACCGGAGGATTTAAAGGAACTCAATAGAAAGACGGAAGGGAAATTATCCGAGGAGGAGCTTTCCGGGGTAACCGGCGGAAGAGGGCAATTTACCCTGCAAAGAAGCTTCCTTTGGTGGGAATCTACAAATACCTGTTCCTGCGACTATGCGAAGGACGACGCAACTTTTGCAAATTATTATGTCCAGAATTTTACCAATTGTCCATATTATGAATGGAGGGGGTACGGCTTATCCACTCACCAATGCAGATGCTGCTCACACTTTCATTGCAGCTAAGAAACACCTCCAAATGTACGTAATGCAGGCCTCTTCAAGAAAGCATACAGCTATGTATTCTCTGCTCAAAGGGTTATTACAGCCAAGTCAGCCGGGCGGATAACACAGAGGATGAAGACTGAAGCGTGCAGCAGGAATTTAAGATTTGAAGAACGGGGTATGTCATGCGAAACAGGCGTCTCGGGCTATTTACTGTTACTGTTATTATTGTTCTGGCATTAGTACTGGCATTAAGCTTGCTACTGTCAGGCTGTTACGCACAAAAAAATATACAGTCTGAGGATGGAAATCAATTTAAGACGCTGAATGATTTCGGCGGTTCGACGGTTGGTTCTCAGACCGGCACCATGTTCGATGATATACTAAGCGGGTGTATTGACGGCCTGAATTTTAAATACTACAACGATTTAAGCTCCATGATACTGGCACTCCGTTCCGGCGGCATAGACGCAATCGGCCTGGACGAACCGGTAGCCCGTCTGGCGGCGGCACAGAACAGCGACCTCACGATGTTCCCGGAGATGGCAGAAACAGACAGCTACGGTCTGGGGCTGCAGAAGGACAGTAAACTCACGGATAAGGTAAGCGCGGTGATCAAACGTTTCGCCGAAGACGGCACGCTTGATGAATTGCAGGAAAAATGGTTCAGCGGGGACGACAGTATCAAGCATATAGATATTAAAGAATACGCTGCGACGAACGGCGTGCTGCGTTACGCCCATGATTCCACGACCGAGCCCATGTCCTACGTAGGCGGCGGCGGAGATTCGCTGGGATACGAAGTGGAGCTGGTTCGCCTTATCGGTAAAGAGCTGGACATGCAAGTAGAGATCACCCAAACGGGCTTCGGCTCGCTCATCAACATGCTGACCAGCGGTATGGCGGATATCGTATCCGGCGCGATGTCTATCACCGGCGAGCGGCTGGAAAGCATTGATTTTGCCGAGCCGCACTATACCGGCGGCATCGCTCTGCTGGTGCGCGTGAAGGATGTTGACGCAGTGAATGCCGGAACAGCGGCGGAAGAAACCTCATGGTGGAATACCATTTCGGAGGGCTTCGAAAAGACCTTTATCCGGGAAAACCGATGGCAGCTGATACTCTCAGGGCTTGGCGCAACACTCCTTATTTCCGTGCTGGACGCCGTCTTCGGAACATTCCTCGGATTTGGGCTCTGCCTGATACGCCGGAGCAAAAAAAGGGCGGCATCCAAAATCGCATCGGGCTTTATCCGTATCGTCCAGGGTGTCCCTGTTCTGGTGTGGCTGATGGTTCTCACTTATGTTGTATTCGCTTCCTCATCCGTAAGCGGCGTTACTGTGGCGGTAATCTGCTTTTCTATCAATTTTTCGGTATATGTGGCGGAAATGCTGCGCTCCGGCATTGATTCCGTGAACAGCGGCCAGTGGGAGGCCGCGGCCGCGCTCGGGATGGGTAAAGCCCGCACCTTTACGAAAATCATCTTACCGCAGGCAATCCGTTTTGTTCTTCCGGTATATAAGGGTGAATTCATCAACCAGATGAAGGCGACTTCGGTTGTGGGCTATATTGCCATACAGGATTTGACCAAAGCTTCGGATATCATCCGCAGCCGCACATATGACGCCCTTTTTCCGCTGATCGCAACGGCGCTGATCTACTTCCTGATGGCATTGGGCCTGACGCAGCTTCTGAGCCTGATAGAAATCAAGACTGATCCGAAACGGCGCAGCCGCAAGCTCAGAGAGATGACGACGGAGCCCGTGTCGGCATCCGCGCCATTCGTCGCACCACGGGCGGAGTATAAGGGCGAGGCCATCATCATTTTCGAGCATTTAAAAAAAGTTTATCCTACCGTCACACCTCTTTTAGACGTGAACGCCTCTGTACGCCGCGGCGAGATTATTTCCATCATCGGTCCCTCAGGCACGGGCAAGAGCACGCTGCTGCGCTGTCTGAACCGATTGGAGACGCCGACAGAAGGCCATATCTATGTGCTCGGGCGGGATATGACGGATAAAAATACCGATATCAACCAGATACGCCGGGGCATGGGCATGGTATTCCAGAATTTTAACCTGTTCACCCATCTGACGGTGATCGAGAACATTATGTTAGGCCCTGTGGAATTGCTGGGCTGCAGTCGGCAACAGGCATATAGGCAGGGCATAAGGCTGCTGGAAAAGGTAGGCCTTACCCAGAAGGCCCATAGCTACCCGGACGAATTATCCGGAGGCCAGAAACAGCGTGTCGCGATTGCCCGGGCACTGGCAATGCAGCCGGAAATCATATTATTCGACGAGCCCACGTCGGCGCTGGACCCCGCCATGGTCGGCGAGGTGCTGGCGGTGATGCGCAATCTGGCGGAGCAGGGCCTCACGATGTTGATAGTCACACATGAAATGCGCTTTGCCCGGGATGTATCCACCCGCATGTTTTATATGGACGAAGGCATCATCTACGAAGACGGCGCCCCCGGGGAGATATTGGACAAGCCGCAAAAAGAGAAAACGCGTGTTTTCGTCAAGCGGCTGAAATCCCATAGTATATCCGTCACCAGCAAGGACTATGATTTCATCGGCGCTATTGGCGGGCTTTGCGGCATGGCTTCCCAACTGATGTTCAACCGCCGCAAGCTCAACGCGGTGCAATCAGTGTTCGAGGAACTGGTTCATTTGACAATTGTGCCGCACTATGCACAGCCGGATGGATTTTACGTGGAGTTTGACCTGACATATTCGGAAACAGATGACAGCATCACCATCGTCATCAGCTATGACGGAGATCCGTTCAACGCGCTGAGCGAAGGCGACGAAGTATCGGTAAAGCTTGCCCTGATGTATGCAAAAAGCTCTTCTTATACGTTTAGACATGGTCGTAATATTATTACTGCCGCAATTTGATCACGGCTATACTGTGTGAGCATTAAGCGCAACCGTCCTGTTTGTTTACTCTATGATGAATGAGGAAAAATGAGTTATAATGAATACAGCATTGATTGAGTAAGGAGAATATATGAGGTTCAAAGCTGTAATATTCGATCTGGACGGAACATTGCTTGACACGCTGGATGATCTGGCCGATTCCATGAACTGCGTTCTGTCAGGGCGTCATTATCCCATACATGAGGCCGGCGCCTACAAGTATTTTGTAGGTAACGGACTGCGTGACCTGGTCAGGAGAACCTTTCCGGAAGACGCACGCTATGATGAAAATGTAGATCGCGGCCTGGCAGAGCTGCGTGATGAATACGGCAAGCGCTGGAGCAGCAAAACGAAGCCATACAAAGACATTGACGCATTACTGAGCGGCCTGGCCGATACGGGTATGAAAATGGCGGTGCTGTCCAACAAAGCAGATGACTTTACAAAACAAATGATCCGGAAATTCCTGCCGGACTGGCATTTCAGCCTTGTTTTAGGAGAACGGAGCGGCGTTCCGAGAAAGCCCGACCCTGCAGGCGCTCTGGAAATCGCCAGCACATTGGGCATACAGCCGGAGGATTGTTTATATCTAGGCGACACCGGCGTAGATATGAAGACTGCCGTATCGGCGGGAATGTATCCTGTTGGCGTTTTGTGGGGCTTTCGCAAAGCGGAAGAGCTGGTGGAAAGCGGGGCAAGGCTGCTGATAACCAACCCTGCGGTGCTGCTTGACCTGCTCTGAAAACTGTTTGGAACAGCAATTGGATTATTGTCATGAACAAAATTACTACATTTCAGGGAGGTATTCACATGAGCTTTAATGGGGCAGTAAACGGTATGAATGATTTGACAAAATTATCACATGCCAAATCACGTTCTATCTGTGCGGAAAATTTCACCGGCGAACCAGGTAAGGGCGGAATGTGCGAGCTTGAGAGCGGGGTTGCAAAGGAAAATGCACGAGACCTTGGAAGAGGCTGGAAGGTTAACCCGTATATATGGATCGAACCGCACTCTACCTTTGAAATTGCCTCAATCAAAGGTATGGGTTATATTCAGCACATCTGGATGACGCCCACTAATTCATGGCGTGATCTGATCATCAGAATTTATTGGGAAGATCAGGCATTACCGTCTGTCGAAGCGCCCGCAGGTGATTTCTTCTGCTCCGGGTGGAACCGGTATTCACAGCTTTCATCACTCGCCGTTTGTGTTAATCCCGGCAGTGCATTTAACTGCTATTGGCAGATGCCATTTCGCAAAAGCTGCCGGATAACTGTTGAAAATAGAGCCGCTGTGCGTACCCGCCTATATTATCAAGTTGATTATACCCTCACGGATGTACCTGAAGATTGTGCATATTTCCATGCCCAATTCCGCCGTGTTAACCCGCTGCCTTATAAGGAGGTTTACACCATACTGGACGGAGTCAAGGGAAGCGGCCATTATGTCGGAACATATCTGGCATGGGGTGTAAATAACAGCGGCTGGTGGGGAGAGGGTGAAATAAAATTTTACATAGATTCCGATAAGGATTATCCGACTATTTGCGGTACCGGTACCGAGGATTATTTCTGCGGCTCATATAATTTTGAAGATCCTGTTTCACATAATCATTATGCTGAATTTTGCACGCCTTATACGGGTTTGCATCAGGTTTTAACTCCGGATGCATTATATAAAAGCCAGTTCAGGTTTGGATTGTACCGATGGCACATTACAGACCCGATCCGGTTTGAAGAGCGTATCAGAGTTACTATCCAGGCACTGGGCTGGAGAAGTGAAGGCAGATACCTCCCACTGCAGGACGATATTGCATCCGTGGCATTTTGGTACCAGACGCTGCCGACACATCCGTTTCCGCTCCTGCCGGATAAAGATTATTGCGAGATAATTTAGAGTCCCGGCTTTCAGCAGATTATTTTGAAATAATTCATACTAATACATTTAACGGAGATATGTTATATATCTCTGTTTTTTCCTGCCCGGTTTTTCTGTTTATTTCAATCCAACTGCAATTCCGAGGTTATACGGTCGAATTGCTTCCTTTTGCAGCCGCCGCCATTCCAATTATTACACAAAACACAAGAGATGCCTGTTCTGCCGGCATCGGATCTGCGCGGCGGCCTGCAGCTTAAGTATCTGCAATTCTCCGCCACTGTGGAAATGTGATCTTCATTATAATCATAAATATCCATTATTTTGCGTTACCGCCATTCCGCCATTCTTGCTTTGGCATAGTTTTGATATATGTACACACCTGCCATATATGCCCGTACATGACAGGCGGTACATTGTCACAAAACCTATTATTTGCGTAAAGGCGGCAGTATATACCGTGTTTTACATTCTACAGCTTGACAAGATTGGCGAACGCAGCAATCAGCCTTTTCATCCCTGCATTTTTAAATTCGATCTCAAGCACATGATCACCTTTATCCAGCGTTACGGAGGTGATCTTCCCAACACCGAATTTCTTATGTACTACATTGTCGCCAGCCTTAAATTCGGCAACTTTTGGATTGCCTGACTTTCCGGCCGAACTACCCGACTTACCGGCTGAACCGCCGTCGCCGGAATTCGTAAAGGCTGCTCCGGTACTATTGCCGTGATATGATATGCCACCGCGCGTAATGGCCGGCGATGCTCCCGCCCCAATGCCGATGCCGCCTGCAAAACCACCAGTCATGCCTGTATTGTATCTACCGTACCCATCAGCACCCTCCCTATCCTGCCGGTTGATAAAGGCATCCCTGGTTTTTTCGCGTCTTCCTTTGATCTCAAGCAGCTCTTCCGGTATTTCCTTCATGAATCTCGAACACGTATTGTAAGTAGTATTGCCAAAAAGCGTCCTGCTGTAAGTATTTGTCAGGTAAAGCCGTTCTCTCGCCCTTGTGATCCCTACATAGCAAAGCCTTCGCTCTTCTTCAAGCTCATCATCGCTGCCCATGGAACGAAGACCGGGGAAAACACCTTCTTCAAAACCAGGTATAAAGACCACAGGAAATTCAAGTCCCTTCGCGCTGTGCAGTGTCATCAGCACAACATGGTCGGTTTCTCCTTCGAGGTTATCGATGTCGGATACCAATGATACATTGGATAGATATGCTTCCAGCCCCTTTTCTTCACTCTGCATTTCAAATTCCATGGCGCCCGACACCAGTTCCTGTATATTTTCGATTCGCGTCTGTGCCTCAATGGTATCCTCGGCCTTAAGCTCCGGGAGTATGCCGGACTGTTCGATCACGGTCTGGATCAGATCCGGCACGTTCATATATTCAGTCATGGCTTTGAAATTGCTGATCATAGAGGTAAAATCAAGCAGCTTGGAAGCAGCCCTTTGCAACTCCGGGACCTCCGATGCCGATGCGGCGATGGCGAATATGCTGCAGCTTCTGTCAAGTGCAATGCCTTGGGCTGTCTCCAGCGTAGTATTGCCGATGCCCCTTTTCGGCACATTGATGATCCTTTTCAGCGCGATATCATCCGACGGGTTCTGTATCAGCCTCAAGTATGCGATGATATCCTTTATTTCCTTCCTGTCGTAGAACCTCAGGCCTCCAAATATACGGTAGGGAATGCCCGATTTCATGAATGCATCCTCAAGCGCGCGCGACTGGGCATTGATACGGTAAAGCAGGGCAAAATCCCTGTTGTTCCTGCCTTCCTTTTCTTTCAGCCTTTCGATTTCACCGACAATGTAGGATGCCTCCTCGCGTTCATTATCGGCTTCATAGTACTGAATGCCCTCGCCTTTGGCATTTTCCGTCCAAAGGCTCTTGCTCTTTCTGCCTGAATTATTTTTAATGACATGATTTGCCGCATTGAGTATGAGCTTCGTGGATCGGTAATTTTGCTCAAGCTTGACGACCTTGCAATCCTTGAATTCCTTCTCGAAATCCAGGATATTGCGGATGTTTGCACCACGGAAGCTGTAAATGGACTGGTCGTCATCGCCCACTACGCAAAGGTTCCTGTAATATTTCGAAAGCAGGCTGATCAGAGTATACTGGGCAGTGTTGGTATCCTGGTACTCATCGACCAGTATGTATTTGAATTTTCTCTGGTAATAGTCCAAAACAGGCGGATTGTCAACAAACAACTTGATCGTCATCAGTATGATATCGTCAAAGTCAAGCGCATTATTGCTCTTTAGCTTTTTCTGATAAAGCTCGTATATGCGGGCGATCTTGCTCATCCTGAAGTCGGAACCGCTGGTTCTTGTAAATATATCAGGCTCAATCAGCTCATCCTTGGCCTTCCCGATGTGTGACAGGACTTCGCGGACCGGAAAGTTTTTTTCATTGAGGTTGAGCTCCTTTATGCAATCCTTTATAAGGGTCTGCTGGTCGGCTGTGTCAAATATGACAAAGCTCCTGCCAAATCCCAGTTTTTCAATGTCGCGCCGCAGAATCCTCACACAGGCAGCATGGAAGGTGCTTACCCACATGTCATTGACGCTTTCTCCCAATATGTTCTCCAGCCTTTGTTTCATTTCCCTGGCAGCCTTATTGGTAAATGTGATGGCGAGTATGGAAGCAGGATGGACAGGCCTGTCCTTTATCAGCCCGGTGATCCTGTCGGAAAGCCTGCCTGAGTTGCCTGCACCGGTGGCTCCTTTTACTGTATTCAAATTGTTCAGGCTGTTACTGTCTGAACTGTCTGTGCTATCTGTGCCTTCTGCGCTTCCTTTGCCGATTGATATGTATGTTTCATTTGAACCGCCCGCACTTATCCTGTCAAGCACCTGGTTTGCACTGTCTCTTCCGCCTTTGCTGCATTTGCCGGCTCTACTGTCCGCCAGCTCCCTCATCGCCTGCAGATCTTCCTCATTCAGGCCTTGCGGTATATTGCCGCTGTGATATGCGTCGCCGTACTTCAGCATGAATGCGATTCTGTTCACAAGCACGGAGGTTTTCCCCGAACCGGCTCCGGCAAGCACCAGCAATGGACCGTTTACTTGGAATACGGCCTCTTTTTGCGGATCATTCAACCTTTTGAACTCATTTTTCAACAGCTTCTTTCGGAGTTCCAAAAACTCCTGTTTGTTATCATCCGTTATCATTTGAGACGCCCCTTTCCCTCCAGACCATTTCCATTATAACCAAACTCCTCCTGTTGCGCAATACAAAGTCAAACATTTGTTCGCTCATATTTATAAGGAAATTGCAAATTCTAATTACAAGTAACGAAATATATATTGAATGATCCGGTATTTAACATACATGAACTCCGCAATGGAACTATTGACAAAAATCCGTGTCTAATATTGTAACGCACTTAAATTTTGCGGATCAAAATAATACGAAAACTATGCGAATTAGCAATTGGAGGACTTTTCATGAAAAAATCGATCGTAATATTTGTTCTTTGCACCCTGCTGTTGTCTGCCTGCAACGCAAATCAACTGCCAGGTCAAAACACCACAACAGCGGCGACCCCGCCAGGCAGCAGTACGGCAGCACAGACAACCACTGCAAATGTACAGCCGACACCAGCCACTACAACCGAAGCTCCTGCAAAGTTGTCCGATTATTTTCCGCTCACCGTTGATGTGCATTTGAAGTACAGGGGCACCGGAAACGAATATGCCTCCTTCGATATCTATGTGGATTATGCGAAGGATAATAAAATGCAGGTTCGTAAAAACAACGGCGGTACAGAAACGGTACTAGTGTATGAGATCAGGGATAATGCATTGGTTTGCAACTATAGCCGCGGGGAGACTTATTATAGATATGATTATACCGCCATGACAGACGGGGACGACGTCCTACTTAAGGAGCCGCTTGCAGCAGGCACTACATGGACTGCAAAGGATGGCTCGCAAAGGAGCATTACAGCAGTAGACAAGCAAATCGATACACCGGCGGGAAGCTTTAAAGCAATTGAGGTGACAACAACAAGGAAGGATTCCGTCAATAAGGACTATTACGCAAAAGGATCCGGGCTGGTCAAAACCGAGTACAACTCCGGCAACGCTGCGATGACCGTCGTAAGCGAGCTTGAGAAGGTTGAAAAAGATGTGCCGTTCAAGCACATTGTCAGATTCTACTTCCCTCAGTTTGAAAAGGACCGTATTGTGTATATGGAACGGGAAATCGCAATAAAGACAAATGAGGATATGAAGTATCAATTCCAGAAGGAGCTTAAAACGATCCCGGAAAGCAGCGGATTAGGAAAAACACTGACGAAGAACACACAAGTGCTCGGAATCGTTCTTGACGATGAAAAGGATACCGTCACGGTTGATTTATCTTCCGACTTCATAAAAGAGATGAATGCCGGAACTACGTTGGAAAGCATGCTGGTCAACAGTATCACAAATACTTTCGGCAGTTATTATATGAAAGGCAAAGTGATCATCACAATTGACGGCAAGCCTTATGAATCAGGCCATATCCTTATGAAACCCGGCGAAGCCTTCACGGTGAAAACCGAAGGTATTGTGGAATATAAATAGGCAGTATGATACTGCATAAAAAACAGCGCAATATTTACAAACACCCTGTCTTAATTGTGGTGTGCTCCCCGTCAAGAGGACAATGAAAAATTATAAATTTCGTGTGACTGCCCACCGGTTTCCGGCGGGCAGTTTTCTTATGCAGCTTGCCGGTAATTATTGTGGAATTCCATCGGTG
>JBDKVA010000141.1:0-5734 GCA_039679375.1 Clostridiaceae bacterium | reverse complement strand
CAGAGACGGGCATGGTAATGAAGCATCTCCTTCCTACAATAGCCTCTGGCTGAACAGTCTGAAGCTCGTAGCCGATGCTATGAACGGATACATTTCCGATAGTACTCTCGACTTGTACAGGCATGTAAAATTTAGAAAGATGTTTTACATGCAGTATCCGTTAATTCTGCTGGATCAATATACACCTTCCATCGGAGATACTAAAAAAGCAGGGGATCCAGGAATTATTTGCGATTTGGAAACGCATGCCGCGGGTTTTATTAATACCGGTGACCCTATTCTTGCACAGTTAGTTTATTTCTTGAATGGGAACAAGCTGGAAGGAACATGCAGAAATATTTTTTCCGATTGTGAAAAGGTTGAAAGTAAAATTGGAAAAGTACTTGATGAATACGGCCCCTTCAAGCTGGGCAGCACAAATATGACAGGATACGGGTTCACTGCGCTCCGGTCAGGAGAAAGGGATACAAAGGTGGCGTTATGGATGTATTACGGACGGAATAACCGCCATGGACACAAGGATACTCTCAACATTGGCATACATGCTTTTGGCCTGGACCTCATGCCCGACCATGGATACCCTTGTTTTGCCGATAATAACATGGAGAAGCACAGGTGGACAGCCAATACCATTTCCCATAATACCGTAACGGTTGATCAGATGCCCCAAAGTACCCATGTAGTTGGCATCCCGCATCATTACGACGGGGCATCGGACGTTAAATTGATCGATGTGGAAGCTCCGGAAGTTTATCGGCACCTGAACCTGTACAGAAGGACAGCGGTACTGGTACGGATCGATGGAGAAAGTTCATACGCAGTTGACTTCTTCCGCATAGTGGGCGGAAAAGAACATGTTTTCAGCTTTCATGGAGCAGAAGGTGAAGTTGCTGCAGATGGGTTGAATTTAGCCGATCAGGTTGAAGGTACGTACGCCGGTGAGGATATAGCATTTGCATCGCCATCTTGTGACGAATCATCAGGCAGCGGATTTGATTATCTGTACAACGTAGCGCGTAATTCACATCCGGAAGGAGCTTTCAGCATGGATTGGGCAATCAGGGATACATGGCATGTATTGCCGGAGCCTCAAAATATACACTTGCGTCTGACAATGCTGACGCCTGCTGATGAGATAGCTGTTGCTGATGGAAATCCCCCTCGGAATAAACCGGGGAATCCGGAAAAGTTTAAATACATGCTTGTTAAAAGAAAGGGAAATCATCTTGAAAGCCATTTTGTTTCGGTTTTGGAACCATATAAGGGAAGCAGGACTGTTCAATCTGTTTCCCGGGCAGAGGTAAAAGTGGGAAATAAAATTATTGATGACTTCAGCACCTATGCTGTCAAAGTTGTTTTAGAAAATGGAAGGACGGATTATATCATCAATTCCTTAAATTCAAATGAAGTATATACTGTAGATAATTTAATCAGTTTTAACGGCTTTATGGGCGTATGTTCACTTAAAGGAGACAGACCGGTTTATGCTTATACATGTGACGGCACTTTGATGGCATTGAACGGTTGCTCTCTTGTTTGCAGTGATAAAGGCTGTATTACCGGCACTGTAGTTTCATTCACAAGGGAACTGAGTATTGTAAACGAGATAACCGTCTGTTTAAAGCATGCCTATCCGGTGGAATCCCTGAAGGGAGGGTATATTTATATTCAAAATGACGGCGCAAGAAATGCAGTATATGAAATCAAGGGAATAAAAAGACAAGACAGGAATTCATATACGCTGGATATTGGTGATATTACACTTATCAGAAGCTGGGCTGATGATTTTGACTTCTCCAAAGGATATATCTATGACATTGAGGAAGGCGCAGCATTTCAAATCCCTTTATCTTTTGAATGGAGCAGTGAAGAAAGGTAGTTCCAACTTTTAAAACCTGGGGGAGAAGGATGTGAAAAGGTATGGAAAAAACAACGATATGTTTTTTTGATGATTATTGGCTTGACGACAAAAGAGATGTCATGAGGATATGGTATTCACCGCAATATGCAGGGTGTCATAATGAAGCAGGCATTTATCCTTCGGCGGCATGGTGCCCTGAAGCAGGCAAATACAGGCTGTGGTATGAAGTAGTTCCCGATATGGGAAAAGACGGTGTGAGGTACCTTGCCCTGGCGGAAAGCGATAACGGTACGGATTGGAGACAAGCCGAAGTCGATTCCGGGAAAATCAAAAACCATCCGGGCGGATATGGCAATGTAGTGTATACGGGAAACGGCGGAATACATGGGACATGCGTATTCAGAGACCCCTATGATAAAGACCCTACAAGGCTTTACAAAGCGGCAGGTATGATCCGAACCAACTTACCGTATGAGAAAAGCGGTTGGGAATGTCCCATTGTTGTTTCCACATCACCGGACGGCATCAACTGGACTGAAAACAGCGATTTGCAGGTGTACCCTTTCTCCAGCGACACCTATAACTGCATTTTTTACAATCCCATCTCAAAAAAATATTGTGTTACCATGCGGCCTGCACTAATTGACCGAAGAATAGGCCTGATCCAATCTAAAAACCTTAAAGAGTGGGAGGATCCTGAAATAATTATACACCCTGATGCAGAGAATATTGAAGGAAATTATATGATACAGTATTACAGCATGTGGGCAGGGTGGAATGAAGGCATGTTTCTGGGGCTTTTATGGAATTACCATACAAGTATAACAGACACGAACTCCTGCAAAATGAATGGTTTTATGGACACCGAGCTAGTATATAGCTATGATGGGAATCACTGGATGCACACCACCAGAAGGCCAATCGTGCAAAGACCTGCACCGCCGTCGTTTGGGCATACGCAATTAAATTTTTCAAGCATAATTGAAACAAAAGAGAAGGACAAATGGATATTGGTTGCTTCCGCATCAAGGGCTTTTCATTCCAGCGCTGAAGAGAATAAAAGGCTAATGCGGCTTTACGGAAAGACCTTCAATATCAGTTTCTATGAAATAAGAAAGAATGGATTGTGTGGTATGGAGTGTTGTGGAAAGGACGGGATTTTGACTACAAAGGCATTTGAACTGGTTGAGCCTGATTTAACCTTTAACCTGAGCGCTCCATTTGGGCATGTAAAATTCTCCATTACTGATGTTGTTGGAAAACCATATGAAGGTTTTTCATTTGATGATTGTGTGCCTTTTACAGGCGATAGCGTCTCTGCTGTCCCCAACTGGAAGGATCACAAGCTTGACGAACTTAAGGGGCAAAGAGTGAGAATTTCTCTGAACTTGAATACAGCTGTCCTGTATTCACTTTCTGCTGCTTTAAGGCCATATATTGTAGTTCGCCAGATCTCGGTCTGCAATCCATTGCGCGTTTAGGGAAGCCCAAGGGAGAATGCATTATGAAAAATAATGAGTTGATTATTCAACCGGGAAATGAAATTGTAATCGAAAATGGAGGAAACTCCATAAGACAATTCCCGTTTTTGTCAGCTTTCAACAACACTATACTTGTTAATTTCAGCCAGCATGGCGATACATACATAGACCATCCTATAGACGGAATAAGATTATCATCAGACTTCGGCAACACCTGGCCTGTATATATGGATAATACTGATTTTTACTTTACTGCTGTTGTCAGGCTTGAAAATAATGATCTGTTCGGAATGAGTTATATTACTACAAGGATTGATGAAAAGCACTCAACATGTTATTACTGTATTTCATCGGACAATGGCATAAACTGGAGAAAGTTTACCGGGACTGTAGTATTTCCGGAAGCTCAGTCATCATTAGCCAGTTCTAACTGGGGAGGAATAATGTTTCACCGCAGTTTGATGCAGATGTCTGACGGTTCCCTTAGAGGAACCATGTATGGAAAGTATACCGATGATAAAAGATACCGTTGCTTATGGGTAAAATCGGAAGACAGAGGAGCCAGTTGGAGTGTTGTTTCCGTAATCGCCTTTGATTGCACAATTGGAACAGAAGGTTATTGTGAACCTGTTGTGGCAAGATGTGCAGACGGATCATTATTATGTGTGATGAGGACAGGGTCGTCAGAATACCCTTTGTATCAATGCCGTTCGTTAGATGAAGGCCTGAAATGGACAGTGCCTGAAATGTTACCGGGCGTGAATCCCGATGATGCCTTAAGTGTGGACCCCGACTTATGCCTTATGTCAAACGGCGTACTTATTCTAAGCTATGGCAGGCCCGGATGCAGGCTGTTGTTCTCACCTGATGGAAATGGCAGCAGGTGGGGCCATGTGACAACTGTATGTACATCAAAGACCAGCGGATATACCGGTATACGGGAAATTTCACCCGGAAGGCTTCTGATTATAGGCGACAAGGGATCTGATTGGCTGCACCCTACGGAGTTTGGAATCTGGGGCAGATATATTGATGTAAGAAGGAGTGTGGATTAAGTTTCGATATTTCCGCTGCTGCCAGTATATCGCAGTAAAAATAAGGGAAAGGTTATTGATGTGATGACAGAATTCCATCAATAAAATCATCTATGTCATATACGAAACCCGAGATTATTGAGACAAACCATAATCCCAGTTCTTTTCCCAACTCATTTCTCGCAGTTTCTTTATTTTCAATTGCTGTAACGGCTTGTCGGATAGCAGAGCACATCAACCCTCTTCTTACCATGTCGATTATACCCCCTGGTGAAACAAGAAGGCATCCGTTAATAGCAAACCCTGCATATACTAAGTGGTTTACTCCCTGTTCCCTGCATAGTGCAAAGAGTTGCTCCGCATTTGCCGCTATTCCCTCATGTTCCAGTGGTCTTGCCTCTTTTGCAAAATCAAGATTTTTGAATCCGGAGCTTACATCCTTCTTATTATTTATTCCAGGGACTACATAATCCGATCGAAACTCCCATAGCTTTTTAACTACAGGATCACCTTCTATCATATCAAGAGACCGGCTCTCATTTTCAGCCAGCTTAACAGCAGCATCATAGCCGGGATATCTCTCAAGGTATTCCCCCTGTACTGCAACATGAAAAACCTTTAAAGACGAATTTCTCACTGTCCGGAGCAGGCGCGGGAAAATGTTGCTGCAGATATCGTTCGCTCTCGGAATGTATTCAACTGTATTATACCATCCCGGATACTGCTCCCGTATACCGCAATCCCATGCATGCATTACAACAACTGCAGTTTTATCAAGGTTGATTTCCAGATCTGCCTTTTTCCATCCGCCAAATCCTTCGGCAGGTACATCAAGTGAATAATCGGCATCAAATTGCTGATAATAATATGCAGGAATTTTAATTATACTCATCAAAGGCCACCCTATCTTCACATTTTTATATAATGCCTCATCTAAAAAAGTAGCAAGCTCTTTATATTTATAGAACTCATTATAAAAAATTTCAAGCACATATTTTCATCCCGCTTTCTTTATAACACCTTATAAAATCTTGAAGGCTCTATAAATATTTAATATAATCTTAACATCGGGCAGTAAGTATTAGAATAGTTAAAAATTTATGATTATATAAACTATCTTATACTTTTAGTGTGTCTTTTAAAATTTTTGATGACATAAATCATCATTTATAAAAGGGTACTCTTCAGTTCTCCTTTCCGACATCAAGAAGGTGTCGGAATCTTCATGGTGTATCTTGTATGATGTATTTAACATCAATACATTCCTTTCTTAAGATTTTTTATTTATACTTTTGTTTAACACTGTGGACTTTTTATGATTTTCTATAGCTTTGACTATTTGAAGGAGTGTATTGCCA
>JBDKVA010000140.1:0-28611 GCA_039679375.1 Clostridiaceae bacterium | reverse complement strand
ATCCATTGTCATATTTGCTTTTTCCATCATATTTTTTTGAGAATCATACACATAGAGCAGATCGGGAATTTCTCCCGAAGCGATGGACAGGTTCAGTTTTTGCGTATACTGGCTTGCATCGGCAGACCATAAGGTCTTTATGTTGATGCCGTATTCCGAATAAAGCTTGCTCCAGATGTTGTCCCCCTCCATGGACTGTCCCTCCATGAATTTGGCGCCTTGCTGTGTCCTTCTGGCTACAGTGATTGTTACAGGGGGTTCATATTTGGCCATCGGGTCGAATGCAGCCGCCGTCGCTTGTGCCGTTGTGGCGGAAGACACGGCAGAACTATTCTCCGCAGGGGTTTTAGCGCTTCCACAGCCTGTCGGTACGCAAAGCAGCATGATAAGTGTGGTCAAAACAGACAAAACCTTTTTGAAATTGCGCATTTCTATTAAATCCTCCTTATAGATTATTAGTCATACTATTTAGAGGCCTCTGATACAATTATACAGCCGTCCCGATTTAAAAATATATAATCAATTTTTTACTTCAAGCTCATTTGTTTACCAGTTATATATAAAACCATATCGCGATACTCCTGAGGCGTTTTGCCTGTATTCTTTTTGAAAAATCTTGTAAAATTCTGGGCGGTATTATACCCGACAGCTTCCGCCACTTCGTGGATTTTGATTTCGGAGCGTTCGAGCAGCAGCTTCGCTTTTTTGATCTTTGCATGGAGTATAAATTCCGACAGGTTCTCTCCCTTCACCTGTTTAAACAAACGTGACAAATAAGATGCATTGAAGTAGACCAGCTCGGCTAATCTGGAAAGTGAGAGCTCGTGTTGAATGTTGTCTTCCACATATTTTTCAATATATGCGATTGCATTTTCCGCTCTTTTTTTCCGCCTGTTTTCCTGAATGGTAAAAATAGCTTCAGCCAATTCTTTGAAATAATGGATGGAATCATCCCATGAAGCTTGTTGTTCTATATGTGTAAGCCTGCCTAGTCCTATATTGGCAGGGATCTCCTCTGCCAGATTCCAGCAGTTTATAAAAGACAAAAACATCAACGAAACGGAGTAGTAGATTTCCAATGCAAAGCCGGTATACATGCCGATGATCTCTCTTACTGCTGCCGCCAGCTCATCGAACAACAAGAAAAATTCACTTTCCTGCCCTCTTTCAAGATATGTGTTCAGGGTTCCTGTTTTTCTGAGACTGGTTTGAAGCAACAGTACTCCCCTTGCATCCTTGCCCTCTTTTTCATCGGCACAAAGGTATTGTCCGTTTAACAGCATTTCAGCCCCCGGCACGATACAGTAATCAAGATGCTGTTTTAACCGCGTATATTCCTGGGTGCAGCAATTCCATGAAATAACCTGATTGCTTAGTGAAAAGGAAATCGAAATGTTCAGAGACTGGCGGCAGGATTCCTGTATTGTTTCAAGCATACCCTTTATAAATACGGATACCGGCTCAATTACCGATGGTTCATGGCCGTTTGCCTCATTTCCGGATGCCTGTCCTTTCGGCTGAAGAAACCATATCAGGTCCGAATGTCCATCCATAATACATACGCTGTCTGTCAAGGATGAAAAATACTGCTCTGCAATCAGTTTGATTGAAAAGACATTCCTGGTTTTTTCCACATAGGAGATGCCGCCGTGAAAATTTGTAATCCTTCCTGCAAGCATTAATACCGGCATTTCCGCCCTTAATGGGATACCCATCTGCATGAACTGTTCCTGATTCACATCACACGAGACAATTTCGCCGTTAATAAGCGCCAAAAAGAATTCTTTCTGGAGCAGCGTATAGGTTAATGCAATCTGTTCATTAGCCTTATTGAGTATATCCTCCATTTTCAGGCTTTTATCAATTTCCGCCGCCGCATCCTCCACAGCCCGGATAACTTTATCATATCCCTCTGTTTTCAACAGGTAGCTGACGCCTTTATATTGGATCGCCCGATAAACATATTCAAATTCATTATATCCCGTCAGCAGTATAACCCTGCACTGCGGCCATTTTTCCCGAATATGTCCCACCAGTCCGATGCCGTCCATACCCGGCATCCGGATATCGGAAAGGACAATGTCGGTCTTGTTTTGATTGAGCCACTCCAAAGCAGCATTCCCGGAATATACCCGGCACACATCCAGTTCAATGCTGCTCAAACTCTTGAATACCTCATAAAGAGCATCTGCAATAATCGGTTCGTCATCAACAATCAGAAGTCTGTACATTGAATTCCTCCGATGAAATTGGTATTTTTAATACTGCCTTAAGTCCTCCAAGCTTTCCCCGCATAAAGCAAAGTCCGCTCTCATTCCCAAATTTGATCTGAAGCCTTCGGTGGATATTGATAATCCCTGTTGTTTCCTGGATGTCGTCTTGATTGGATAAGCTGGCATTCAGATGGTCCAGTTCCATGTCTGACATACTGTCGCCATTGTCTTCGACCATAATGCACAAATTCGCCTCCGATATAATGAAGCGGATGCTCAGCAGGCCATTTTCCAGCTTCTTTTCAAGACTATGCTTAAAAGCGTTCTCAATGATCGGCTGTAAAATAAGCCGGGGTACCGGAAACGAGCAGTATTGCTCCGGCAGGTCATCGAATTCTGCCTTGATCCGGTTGGAAAACCGCAGAATCTGAATTTCCGTATAAACCCGCGCATGCTTTACTTCTCTGCATAAAGGCACTTCATCTGCAGCATTTCGTGTCATAAACTGAAAGTATTCGCCCAATTGCTCTGTAAAGCTTTCCAGACTATCATAGTTCCCTGTTCTTGACATGGAGTTCAGGATAAAGAAGCTGTTATACAAAAAGTGCGGATTGATTTGCGACTGAAGCTGTTTTAACTCAGACTTCTGCATGCGGATTTTCTGCTTATACACCTGCTCTATTAAAGTATTCAGGTTGGATACCATAGTATTGAAGCCCTTATATATGCTTTTGAATTCGTCCTTATGCTTGTGTTGAAGCTCTACAGACATATCTCCTGTCCCAACCTGCTCAAAAGCCCTGTTCAGCTTGAAAAGAGGCCGGTAAATTAATCTGTAGGTGGATAGGGAAAAAATGACGATAATGATAATTGCAGTAATGGCATAATAATAGAACATGGAACGGAACCGGTTTACCTTTTCGAAAACCTGTTCCTCCGGCATATAGTGAAATAATGTAAGGCCAAGCTGGTCCATTGAAGACAATGTAATAAGATACTTTTTGCCGCCTATTTTCTTTGAAATCCCGTCACGGGTACCGTCGGCATCCTTTGAAAGGCTGCTGATTGAATGCTGGATTTTTATAATTTCTTCCGATATTGCATTATCAGCGCCTGTGAATATTCTAAAATCCGGCAGGCTGCCAAGGATGAATGAACCGCTTCTTTCATAGATCAGGAGCTCCTGAAGAGACTTTTCAATTTCATTTGCGGAGAGAATGATCAAAATGTCATAATCAGGAGTCCGGGCAGCTAATTTAGCGTCAAATGGCGATATGACATTGAGAAAGACTTCCCCATTCCGGTAATTGATTCTTGTATCGGATACCATGGAAAGCTCCGTTAACAATTCTTTTTCGGAATCCTTCATGTTCAGTATTGATGTGGATGTTATTGTCTTTTCAAGCGAAGGTATCAGTATCTTCACCTCACTTATATATCGGCTGCTGCTTTTTATAACCTCTATTTTCTGCTGGATTCTGTTCAGTTCCGCATTGGTGTCAAAAATATCCATAGAGTGACCCATGATCACAGAATTCAAGCTTGCATCATTGACGATACTAAGCTGCAATACTTTAATCCTTTGAATTTCATTCTCGAAATTGTCTCTGAAAAAATCGGTTTGCGCCTGCATTGAACGGACAATATCCCGTCTTACCGTTTTTAATCCCCAGTCATAAATACCAAATCCGAACATCAGCAACGGAGTCAGCACAAAAACAAAGGTGAGCAGGAGTCTTACAAAAATGGAATTTTTTAATGGAATCCGGTTTATGAACAAAAAAATCACCTTTTCCAGCCAATGTTTTTTATTAAATTTCCTCAGAATCGTTTGCCAGCTATTTCATTATAGCACTTTCAAGGTTTATTATATTGGTATAAGCATTATATTTCATGGATTAAATTGTTAAATCATAGCACGATCTTGTCAAAATATTTGTATCGAAGTAAATGATTTTCTTTGAATTGACAAAAGTGTGCTATAAAATGACAAGCCAATCCATGAAAAAGCCCCAATGAGCTCCTATAATATAAAAATAGAATGTGGTTCTGCCATGTAGGAACTATTTAAACGAAGGATGGTGCGGTGAATGAAATTTTCTGTTTCAAAAGTGGATATCACGCCTCGGATGCCTGTAGCTTTGGTTGGATACGGTGCGAGAAAGGGATTGAGCCAGGGTGTACATGATAAGCTGTATATCCGTTCCGTGCTTCTAGACGACGGCAATTGCAAATTGCTGATACTGTCAATCGACCTTCTCTCCATAAAAAGAGAAAAGGCGAATGAAATAAAGGAAAAAATTACAAAGCGTTACGGACTGCCGGAGCAGAACATCCTTGTTCATGCAATACACATCCACTCGGGTCCCGGACTTTCCATTCAGAGTATCCAGGGTTGTGATGAAAAATTTGTCGTTTACTTTGATGAGCAGGTAATGCGATGCATAGATATGTGTTTTGAGAGTATGAAACCCGGTACGCTGTATTATGGCGAAGGCGAGACTTTTATAGGTATGAGCCGTCGTCAGCATAACGGGGGTGAAGTACTGCTTGCCCCGGCGCCGGATACTCCGATAGACAGGAAACTCGGTGTTGCTGTAATAAAGGATGAAGACGGCAAAGCTGCCGCAGTGCTTTTCAACTGTGCCTGTCATCCCGCCATTATGGGCGGCGGCAACTATCTGATATCGGCGGAGTTCCCGGGTGCGGCACGCGAGATGATCGAAAAGAATTATCCTGGTTTAACGGCGGTATTTATCCAGGGGGCTTGCGGCGATATCAACCCTGCCATCATATCAAAAGGCTCCGAATATAGAGAAACCTACTTTAGCGATGTGGAATTTGTGGGAAGAATACTGGCAAATGATGTAAATCATGTGATCCGTTACGGGCTGAAAAAAATCGAACCCTCGTTCAACTGTCATATCCGGCATCTTTCGCTCCCATTAGGTGAATACCAGGTTGATTATTTTAAAAAAATGTCCGAAAGCGATGAGGAGTACTGGCAAAAGTACGGGCGATCAATATTGGACAAGATAGAAAAAGGCGAGGCGATCAAGCAGGTTGATTATAACCTTGGAATTATAAGGCTTGCGGCAAATCTGAAAATGATAACCCTTGAGGGCGAGGTATGCAACGATTACGGCGTATGGATCAGGGAATCCGCTTCTTCCGTCCACGTAATGATTGCAGGATATGCCAACGGCCACAAGAGCTACCTGCCTACAAAACAGATACTCAGGGACGGGGGATACGAGGCGACAATGACATACTGCTGGGCGGGATACCCCGGGCCTTATGCCGAAGCGGTCCAGGACATCGTCCTCAAAGCCGCGAAAGAAGAGCTTTCATATTTATAAAGTGCACTTAACCAATACTTCCAGGCTTAGCTCTGGCTTTTGCGGCCTGCTCGAAGGCATAGGCAATTTTAAGCAGCATGGGCTCGCTATATGCTTTTCCGATGAATGTGACCCCGAATGGCATGCCGTCGCTTGTGAATCCTGCCGGCACCATAATGGATGGATAGCCGGCAACTGCGGCAATATCCGTGATGCCGGGACAGAAAAGTGCGTCCAGCTTGTTTTCATCGATCACCCTGTCAATCCCTTCTGTCTGTGAAATCCGGATATCATTTATTTTACTCATGATATATGCCGGTTCACTTAATGTGCCGCTTGTTTCAAGCTCTGCACGCATAAGAGTCTTTTGTCCGTATTTCAATGCTTCCTCCGGGTGTTGGTTGTTGAAATTAATTATTTCCCTGAGTGAATGCACCGGAGCCCCAGGACCAAGCGACGACAGATAGGCATTGATAGATTGTTTAAATTCATATAGTGAAACAGAGGATTTCCCGCCTGTATTCGGTAAGCCGATTCCATATACAAGTACAGCTTTGTTCTCCTTCATTACACTTTTGGCAGTATTGATTACCTTCAGCTCATCCTCCGTAAAATTTCCGATATAACCCTCGTTTATACCAATCCTTGCACCCTGTAAGCCGTCCTTATCAAGAAATTGAGTATAGTCGGCATATGCCCTGTCTCTGCTTGCCCAGGTAGCAGGATCCATTTCATCCATGCAGGCTATTGCGCCGAGCATGATAGCTGCATCCTCCACCGTCCTGGCCATTGGGCCTGCGGTATCCTGGCTGTTGCTGATCGGTATGATGCCGGACCGGCTGACAAGGCCCACGGTTGGCTTTATGCCAACAATACCATTCATATATGCAGGACCCATAATGGAGCCACGGGTTTCAGTCCCCAATGCGGCCGCACAAAGATTGGCTGAAACAGCTACTGCTGAACCGGAGCTTGAACCTGACGGATCCCTGGCGGCATTATACGGATTCAATACCTGCCCGCCCCTCGAACTATAACCGTTTGGCATACCTTCCGTCATAAAGTTCGCAAATTCCGTCATATTTGCCTTGCCGAGGATCACCGCGCCTGCGGCGCGCAGTTTACCAACAAGATAAGCATCGTATGGAGCATATGAATCCGAAAGGGCTATTGATCCCGCACTTGTGTGCATTTTATCCCTGGTGTTGATATTATCCTTCAATAGGACGGGAATACCGTGCAATTGCCCTCTGACGCCAATAGTTGACCGTTCACAGTCCATTGCATCAGCAATGAACAATGCATCGGGGTTGATCTCAAGTACGGAATTCAATTTAGGACCGCTCTTGTCATACTTTGAAATGCGTTCCATATATGCAAGCGTTAAATCTCTGGAGGATACCTCGCCTTTGTTCATGGCAGCCTGCAAACAGTGAATACTTGCTTCTTCAATATCAAACATTCTATGCGCCTTTCCCAGCTTTTATACGATGAATACATTCTTCCATATTATATCGGCTCTGTCAATGCCTTTTGGCAGGTTCTGCGATATGATGATGATGTAAAATAAAAGCCCTGTAATCCTTTTATGTGTCTATGATTACGGGCTTTTTTTCTTTCTTTTTACTGCAAAAGAAAGTTATAAAGTATATGCAAACGAATATTAATGGTTAATTTGCTGCAATCATTCCAGTTCTTGCAGCTTTTCCTTTAGCTCCTGAAGCTTTTCCTGCAATTCTTGTATCTGTGCTTCTGCTTGATTAATTTGTTTAATTAATAATTCACGTGTCTTCTCCAATATGTTTCCGGGATCAACAACATATGTAAAAGTAACTACTTGACTATCCAGCATGCCGTCTTTATATGCAAATGCCTTGATGACTGTTTTGAAAGGTGTAACGGGTATAGGATTCTTATAAATTTTACTATCCATTGTAGGCTCGCTGCCATCAGTTGTATATCTTATGACAGCCCCCTCTGTTGCACTCGTAAGTGTAACTTTCTGCGGAAGGTCATATTTCCCAGGTTCCAGGCTGGATACCGGCGCAGCTACCGTTGCAATGCTCTTTGATGCTTCTGCTGTATTGCCATATCTGCCTACATTGATCCTGCCGCCGTTCTCCATGGGTTCATTTGAATAATCGCTACCCGGGTCACCTGCATTAATGCATGGGGAAGTCACATCATCATTGATAAATGCTGAGCCATTCCATCTTCCGTATTGGGACTTCAGATGGTAGTCACGGTTCACTGCGTCTGCAAATAAAGGATCCTGGCCAAACATGTTTCCGACATCCGATACCGGCGTGAAGTTCTTGAAATCTGCCGCATTATTGTTGAAGAAACAATTATATTCTACGTTAAAATTATGTCTTAAGCCTAACTCGTAAAATATTCCATATCCGCTCTGTTCTTCCGGAGAAGGCCTTACCAGTGTATTATCTTTCGTATTTGAGATGATGTTGTTCTTTATGGTTAATGTATAAGGTCCCGGAGCAGAAGTTCTTGTAGGAAGCCATTCATGTATATTGATGCCTGCGCCGGAACATCCGTCAATAACATTGTTCTCAATCCGTGCATTGAATCCGTCTGTTACAATTCCGCCTTTGAGTTTTAAATTAGAGGCAGCGTCGCCTGCTCCGTCATAATATCCGCAATTATAGATAATATTGTGGTGCACATATACAAATGTATCTTCAGGCGCAAACTGATATGCTTCGGCGGTTGCATTTCCAAATATCCAGATACCGGCATATTTGATATCATATATTGTATTGTTGAACACTTCGATATCCGTCATGTAGGAGTATCCATTCGGGTTATTGATCTTGTTTTCCTTCTGTATCTCTATTCCAGGTCCGCCCTTAGCTCTTGCAGAAATAACATTGTTGTAGAATTTGACATGGTTTGTACTGCTGGCTCTCAGCCCGCTGTTCGTTTGAATAAAAATAGTATTGTTATAAGCATTTATATAATCGCATTTATAAGCGTAAAGTCCGTCATGCCCAATCTCGTCGATATAGTTGTCATGGAACTCTACATTTGTACATGATTTGGTTTGCAGACCATCATTAAAATTGTGCGCCAGATACATGTTGCACACTTCAATGTCTTTGCAGCTCTGCAGGTAAATCAGGTTATAGTAATTGATACCGTTGGTTGACGGATATTCCATTGTCCTTACGGTTGTTCCGCTTTTTATCGCCTGTTTGACATTTGGGCCGTTTCCATCTATTTTGAAGCCGCGGATAATAAAGTTGCCCAATACAAGATCCGTACCCGAAACCATTGCTGCCGTTTTGTTTTCAATTAATGCTTTGTTTACCGGCCAGCATGCTGTGGGTGACAGCAGAAGAACCGTACCCTCTTCACCTTGGAGAATAACCCTTTGCTCTGCTTTACCTGCAATGTATACAGTGTCATTAACGGTATAGGTTCCTGCTTTGAGATGTATTGTTGTAAATCCTTCGTTTGCTAAAACAAAATCAATAGCCTGCTGTATTTCCACCTGGTCGTTATCTCCGCCATCACAATTGAAGTCTCCGGTTCCGTCAGCAGCGACATAAACAACAGGCGCTACTGGAGTTGCACTGGCAAAAGCAAAAGAAATACTTGATGAAACCATAAGTGCAACCATAGTTGTTACTAATAGTAACTTTAAAGTTTTCCTCATATTCAATTTTACACTCCCGATTTAGCAGATAGTAACAGGCCTGTTCCAATAAAAGTATATATTGTTTGTGAATACACTTCAATCGAATAACATTAACTCATAAAGAATTGACACGGAGGACGATTTATGCAACGTACGTATGTACATATCCTTTGTTTTACATTAATGGAGCATAGCGGAGTCTTGCTTCAAATAGGCGATTTTGTTTCAGGGCTTTACTATAAAATCAGATATGTCGGGAAATTCGGCGCAGAAGACCGTTACCGCCTTACCTGCAATAAAGACCCTGTTCACGCCGGAAGTTATCTTGAGATATCCTCCTCTTTTTGACGACTGGTATGCTGTAAATTTCTTCTTGCCGAGACGCTTTTCCCAAAAAGGCGCAAGGCAGCAATGTGCTGAACCGGTCACCGGGTCTTCGTGAATGCCGGAGCCCGGTGCGAAAAATCGTGAAACGAAATCATACTTCGGATCGTTCGAACGGCTCGTAATAATCAATCCGCGGGCATCGAGGTTTTCAAGTATTTCAAAGTCCGGCTGAATATTTCTTACAACCTCTTCCCCTTCCAGCTCGACGATATAATCCAGTCTGTTTTTCCCAGTATACAGTATGGGTACGCCAAGTGATAGACTGATCAATTCCGGTGTGGGCACCTGTATGTCCTCTTCCATGGGAAAATCCAATACAATATATTCTCCGTCCTTTTTGGCCGTCAGCCTGCCGCTTCTGGTATAGAATACAGCTTCATCCGATCGTCCAAGCACGCCGGTCTCCCAGAGAATATGGGCACCGGAAAGCGTCGCATGACCGCACAGGTCTTCTTCCTCCTCGGGTGTGAACCATCTCAGGTTGAAGCCATTTTCCTGCTTGTACAGGAAAGCTGTCTCCGATAGATTCATTTCCATGGCAATATCCTGCATCCATTTTTCATGTGCCGGGCCGGATAAAATACAAACTGCTGCAGGATTACCCTTGAATATTACGTCTGTAAATGCATCGACCTGATAAACCTTCAACATGATACCCCCTATCGGCCAATTCACTTTACCTTTTAACCTGACTTAATTATTGCCTGGGAAACAGCTGGTTCTCCAAAGATCAGCGCACAATTTCCTTCAAGATCTTTGCATCTTCAAGGAAATGCACCGGAGCGCTATCAATTACAAATTCGAGCATACAGTAACGGTCGCCTTTGATTTTCCCTATTACCTTCATATATTCCTTCCATTCGTCAATGCCATCCGCCAGAGGTTTCTGAACCCTTGCTTCATAATAATATGTATGGATATTTGTTAACCAGGGCGCTATATCGACTATGCTTTGGATGCATTCCTCCCTGTTCAGTTCAAGGGGAGACTGCCAGTATGAATAGATATTACCGTGGTTTATCCCTTTTAGCAGCTTACAGGCAGATTCACTTGTGTCCGTAAGTGTATTGGGATGATATTCAAATGCAATTTTTACACCTTGTTTCGAAGCCATATCAGCGATCCTCCGGGATTCTGTTATTGCCATATCCCACCATGCCTGATCTGCTTGGGCTGACGGAAGTTTTCCCGCCCATACTCTTATGATCGGAGCACCAAGCGCCAATGCAGTTTCCAGAACCGTTTCAAATGGCAGGTTCTTCTCTTTTTCGCAGCCCAAAGAATAATATGAACCGTATGATGCTACGGATAGCCCTGCATTTTTTGTTTTTTGTGCAATATCCCTTGCTTTTGCGATATCACCATGAGGCACGTGAATATCCCCGCCCCATTCGATCCCGTCCAAACCGGCTTGCACAACCAATTTGATTATTTCCTCAGGGGACAGCTTTCTAAAAGTTACTGAAACCAATCCTGTTTTAATCATAAAAATCCTCCGTTTTATTATTAGTCAAAGCTTAATTTACACGCTCTTCAGACTCTACCCATCTGTTTTCCCAAATAAGGCTGGCCATCTTAATTCGCTGATTTATAATTTTAACAATTCCTTCAGGTTCGCATACATGATCTTTTCCTTATCCGCCTGATCCAGTTTTGTAAAGTACAGCTTTACCAGCTGTGTGTCAATATACTGAAACGGCATAGCCGAACCAAACACAATATGATCAACGCCAATGGAGTGTATAAAACGGTCAAAGTCTGAATCGATCATATTGGCTCTGGAAAAATCGAAGTATATCTTACCCTTCCTTGAGCCGATTTGAGGGCTCAATTGTTCATAAATGGCCCCCGATGGTCCATTTGAAATAATGAAGTCGGCTTCAGGACATAATGTCAGCACTTCTTTTACACCTTCAGCCGTTATATCTTCTTCCACATCCAGCCAATGCCTTTGCCGGCGGTTTTCCAACGCGCATGGCAGATGCACGGGAATACCCTTTTCCGCAGCCATGTTTACAAGCTGCACAGCCGTACTGTCACTCAGTTTATAATTATGATAGCAGGGATATAATTCCAGTCCTTTCATTCCAAATTCGTTGAAACATTGCATAAAATCCTTTTCCCATCCGGGATATGAGGGATTGATGATAGCAAAGGGCAAGAACCGGTCCTTATAGGATTTGCTTGATTGTATCTGATCATGCAATTCTTTGTTTCCATCCTGGGTGTTCCTGTAGAATATGGCATTCAGGTTCGATACACATGCAAGGTCAATTCCTGCGTCATCCATTAAGCTGCCGAGCTGAGCGGGGGTATTATTCATTATTTGCCTGAACGGCCAGTGCCCTATATATGTATTGATATCAATAATCATTGTTATGCGCCCCTTTCAAGGTACTTTTCAAATCTGGGATTATTCAGTATTTTAATTTTATCCCGGTCCGGAATATCCGCGCCCAATATCTTGCCAAGGCTTGATGCAAAGCTCATATCCGTTCCGAACAGCATTCTGTCTGCTCCCATCATCTTATATGTTGTTTCAATTATTTCCGCATCATGAACACTGCCGCTGATATCGGTAAATACGTTTGGACAATCGGCCATCGCCTTCAATGACCATTGCCAGTCTCCGCCGCCTCCTATGTGCGCATGTATGATAACTGCTTCCGGATACTGTTTTGCCGCCTTTGCAAAATGCTCGCCATTTGACAGGCACGGCTGTTTATTCGGACCCTTCATGAGCTTTCCTGCATGAAAGAGCATTGGTATGTCAAGTTCGATACATTTTTCAATGACCGGACGGAAAACAGGATCAGATGCAAAATAATGGTTATAAAGCTTGATACCAACCATTCCAAGGCCTTTTATACATCTGTCGATTTCATATAGCGCTTCCTTCGTATATCCCGGATTGATAAAAGCCATACCTCTGATCATTTTGGGATAACGATTCATCGCCTGTGCCACCGCATCATTACACAGCCTGATGTCATCCGGGCCCGGCGTTCCGCCTGAAATGGGGTTCGAACAAACAAGATAATCCATATGGGTCAGCTCTGCTTCTTCAACCAGCCTGTCGCATCCCTCCACATTGAGTTCCTTTGTTCCTGGCTTGAACCAGACATGCTCATGCCAGTTCACTACTTTATTATTTTTTAAGAGATCCATTTTTGCTTCAATGTTTTTCAATTTCTTACCTCCCAAATCTGTAAGTTAGCACTATTCATTGCGAATTATTATTCAATAATCTCTAGGAGTCCGCTCGGAAAGTTCTGCATACATTCGTTTCCGAGGGACTCCTAGCCTATAATGTATGAACCAGTGAATACCATATACAATAGTACCAATTTTTTCTCTTATATGCAACGATGTATCGTTTTTTATTATATTAAAATTAAAGAAAAAGGACACACCTTTCGGAATGTCCTGGCCTCTGGCATATAATGTTGTTACCTCTGCCGGTTCGGCTCCTTCCGCCTGTTACAGCGCCAGATAAGCCTTCAAATTCTTTAACCCGACGGATATCCCGATCAGCGGGTCTTCCATCCCTTCAAACTCAATGGAAACATTGCCGTTGTATCCTGCACTTTTTATAATATTCAAACATTGTGTAACAGGGACATCACCATGCCCTATAATAGAGCCGCGCAGGTAATTCCCGCCACGTGACCTGAACCATCCGTCTCCCGGATTTTGGCATGTCCCCGGTTTTGTATGAAAATCCTTGGCATGTACATGGAATGCGTAAGGTGCAAGCCTTCCTACAGCCCTGGCAGGATCTTCATCAGCGCAAAGGAAATTCCCCATATCGACGAGTATTCCGAAGTTTTCATGGTTCACCGCGCATACAAGCATTTCTACCCTTTCGCTGTCCTGGCAGAAGAATCCGTGATTTTCAACCATCGTCCTAATGCCAAGCTCCGCCGCATATTGTGTAACAGTCCGGCAGCCCTTCACTAATATCGGCAGTGCATCCTTAAAGCTTCTTGCTCCATGATAGCCCGGCAGAAATCCCCTGGTTGCATCATGGCGCATTCCCGGCGCACCAAGTATTTTAGCGATTCGTACTTCATCTTTCAGTCTTTCGACCTCGGCATCCAGATTACCATTTGAGCCATTTATAAGGTCTGCTCCTATTGTGTAATTACCCATCTCTATTCCGACACGGCTGCATTCTTCCCGTACCCTGGCAGCATATGATTCCACCGGCTCACCCTTCGGTGCAATAAGGCCTGCAAACTCAATTACATCAAAGCCCATTTCCTTTGCTTTGCCGATAACATCAAACTGGGTCATGGCTCCATTATTAACCAATGCGCTGTAGCTATATGAACTTACCCCGATCTTCATTATAATAACCTCCCTATCCGTCTGTGCATTATATAAAATTATACCGGTAGATCTTACAATACAACTTCTCTGCCTGTCCGTGCTGATTCATAAATTGCGTCAATAATCCTCATGATCTCCACTCCATCCTCCGCAGGGCTTATACATTTTGTCCCGTTTGCAACGCAGTCTGCAAAATGGGCGATCTCTTTTTCAAATAGCCCATTAAAGCTCAAAGCCGTATCATGCGCGGGCGTTATGTCAACAAGGTAATTGTTCATTTCAGAATAAAATTCAAGTCCCGGATCTAGTTTTGCACCTGATTTTGAGCCAAACAGCTCGATATTCCCGACGCCCTTTTTAATATTCAGACTAAAGCTGGTTTCAACATGCAGCACGGCGCCATTGTCAAATTTTATCATTCCTGCAGCCATATCCTCAACGTCAAACACATCACTTTTGTCGGCAGCCACATATGATTTATCCTGCTTGATGTTATCCCGAATTCCAAGCTTGTTAAATGTCGCTCCTGTAACGGTAACCGCCTTGGGTTTGCCCATAAGGAAACGTACAAGATCGATCACATGCACCCCAAGATCGATCATCGGACCGCCTCCGGAACGGCTCTTATCACCAAACCAGCCTCCGGGGCATCCAAGCCTTCTTAAGTACGATGCTTTTGCGTAATAGATATCTCCCATCATTCCATTATCTATAAAATCTTTAAGAACCTTTGTATCATTTCCAAACCTTCTGACAAATCCGATCATCAGCAGCTTTCCGGCCTCTTTTGCGGTCTTTTCCATTTCAAGCGCCTCCAGCGTGTTCATTGCCATTGGTTTCTCACAGAGCACATGCTTGCCGACTTTCAACGCAGCGATCGTTGCAGGCGCATGCACGCTGTTCCACGTGCAAACACTGACAGCGTCCAGTTCTTTAAGCTTTAGCATTTCATTGTAATCTGTGTACACATGAGTGATATCATTCTTCTTTGCACAATCGTTTGCTCTTTGTTCATTTATATCACAAACCGCATACAGCTCCACATTATCAAGTGCCTTATAGCCTGCGATATGGCAGGCGCTTATGCCACCGGCTCCTATAATTCCAACCTTAATTTTTCCCATTCTATGGTACCTCCCTTTTTGTTTGTACTTTAGTGATAGCCGACCCTTAGTAACTTATTACCGCGAAATTGCATAAAAAACAAGAAAATAGTTTCACATTCGCGGCAATAAGTACATTCGTTGGGTTGTGGGCGGTAGCCCACATTAGTTGTTTATTTTACTAATCGTTTTTTTCAAAAAGTCTACTGCTGTCCTGATGTCTTTTTCAGGATTTTCCCCAACTTCCCTTTCTATTGTCAAAAAGCCTTTGTACCCAATGCCGTCCAGAGCTTTAAGATATTCCCGGAAATTGACGCTGCCTTCACCCAAAGGCACCTCTCTGAAAGCCGCTTCGGATTGTATTGCTGCTTCGATTATGCCATAGATGACCTCCGGGTTCTCTCTCCTTAGCATGATTCCATCCTTTGCATGGGTATGGACGATATAATCCTTCAGGTTTATTACCGCCTGTACCGGATCATCTCCTGTCACCATGACCAGATTGGCAGGGTCCAGATTTACTTTTACACCTTTTGATTTAAGACTGTCCAGGAACTTCTTAAGAACTGCCGACGTTTCAGGGCCTGTTTCTATGGCAAAATAGGCTCCAACCTCATCTCCATATTCTCCAAGAGCTTCACAAGCTTCCTGCAGCACGCTCCACCGAGGGTGTCCGGGATTATCAGGGACTACTCCTATGTGGGTAGTGATAATATTTGTATTGAGTTCCTTTGCAAGATCCATTATCCTTTTTGATTTTTCGATCTTCAAGCCATTGCTCTCCCTTTCTGCAAAGCCTTTTCCCAGATCACCGCATAGTGCAGAAATGACAAGTCCGTTGGAAGTAACCATATCAAGAAGTTCATTTCTCTGCTTTACAGTAAGGTTCTCAGGAGCCATCGGTCCCCTGGTAGCGTAGACCTGTATTCCTGATGCTCCGACCTCTTTTGCTTTTTCTATCCCTTCCCTGACGCCAAGTCTGAAAGAATCTACAATAACACCTATTTTGAAATCCGCCATCTGCAACACCCTCTCATCAAAATTTTACACCGTTTTCCAAATTGATCCCAGTAAAAATCTCCAGTCCAAACTTAACTGATCTAATAAACAACTGCCTGGGTAGTTCAGCTATATAAATATTTACAATTGAATGATTTATATTTATTATAATGATAGTATAGATGATTTGCATGAATCCGATTGCTCAAAACTAGCATAATCTTGCTGATTGGAGTCGGGAGTCTTCTACTGAACAGGAGCTTAGAATGAATCGAGACTATTTATTGCATGAAAATATGGATATGATGGATCCGAATCTGCCTATTATTTTTCATAAAGACAGCCATCTTTCAAAAAAAAAGCACGATCATTTCACCTGCCATTGGCATGAGACAATAGAGCTGCTATATTTTACAAAGGGGGAAGCACAGGTAAAATGCAATTCGCTTGAAATACCCGTAAAGAAGGGCGACCTTGTTGTTGTTAACAGCAACGAGCTTCATCAGGCTTATTGTATTTCACCCTCGGTGAAATACCACTGCATTATATTTGATACATCGCTTTTTCAAAGCCGTCATGTCGATACATGCGAAGCAAAATATATCAATCCCATATCCCAGAACCGGATATTGTTCAAAAATAAGATCGAAAACAACAGAGAAGTTGCAAAATATATCAATGAATTTGTAAAAGAATTTGAGATGAAGGAAATAGGTTATGAGATGGCAGTCAAAGCAACCTTGTTCCAGCTTCTTGTATTCCTTCTGCGAAACAACGTGCAGCTGGTTCTGACTCAAAAGGAATATGACGCCAGAATGAAAAGCCTGAAAAGATTCAACAGTATCCTGGAATATGTTGAAAATAATTATGCCGATAGGATTACGATCGACCAGCTGTGCGACATGGCGCATATCAGCCGCTTTTATTTTTGTCGTGTCTTCAAAAGCATAACCGGAAAATCCCTTGGGGAATATTTGAATCAGCTAAGGATAAACAAAGCGGAAGCCCTCCTGAAAGATGGAGATGTCAATATAACTGAAGCAGCCATATCATGCGGCTTTGATGATATCAATTACTTCAGCCGCGTATTTAAAAAGTACAAGAAGAAAGCTCCTTCAATAGTACTTCGTACTAGTAGATAGTTGATAAATAAAGGCTGCCCGGTTGGGCAGCCTCTGTATTTTTGAGTTTATGCAACTTGAGTGTAAAACTATCCCCTTTTCATTCTTATACAGTATTAAGAACTTCTATATTGCAGATTCCATAAGATTACTTTATCTGAGGCAGGTTCGCTATACTCTTTTGCACATCATCGGCCGAATATTCCACATCGATCATTTTGCCGCTGAAATACATATCATAAGAAGTCATGTCAAAATATCCATGCCCGCTGAGGTTGAAAAGAATGACTTTCGCCTCCCCGGCTTCTTTTGCCCTCAAAGCTTCATCGATCGCCGCCCTTATGGCGTGCGACGATTCGGGCGCAGGTACGATTCCTTCAGACCTTGCAAACATCACCGCCGCATCAAACACCTGTTTCTGTCCGTATGCTGCTGCTTCAATCAATCCGTCATGGTACAGCTGGCTGACAACAGCCGAATCCCCATGATACCTTAGGCCGCCTGCATGTATTCCGGCAGGGGTAAAGTCATGTCCGAGGGTATACATTTTGGCGATGGGAGCCATCTTTGCCGTATCGCCATAATCGTATGCAAAAACACCCTTTGTGAGTGTGGGGCATGCAGACGGCTCTACAGCAACTGCTCTTACCTTGGCGCCCTTGAATTTATCATACAGGAACGGGTTTGCAATTCCTGAAAAATTGGTCCCGCCACCGCAGCACGCGAATATGACATCTGGGTATTCATCAATTTTTTCCAGCTGTTTTTTTGCCTCCTGCCCGATAATGGTCTGATGAAGGCAAACATGGTTCAGTACGCTTCCCAGTGAATAATTGGTATCATCATGTGTTGCGGCATCCTCAACGGCTTCGCTGATAGCTATTCCAAGACTTCCTGTGGATTGCGGGTCTCTTTCCAGTATCATTCTGCCGGCATTGGTCAGATTGCTCGGGCTGGCATATACGCTTGCTCCAAAGGTCTGCATAAAGGATCGCCTGTAAGGCTTTTGCTGGTAACTCACTTTAACCATATAAACGGTGCACTCAAGGCCAAAATGGTTGCAGGCCATGCTGAGCGCACTTCCCCACTGCCCGGCTCCTGTTTCGGTAGCAAGCCGTTTCATACCGGCCTTTTTGTTGTAATAAGCCTGTGCAAGTGCCGAATTGAGCTTGTGGCTGCCTGTAGCATTGTTGCCCTCATATTTGTAGTAAATTCTTGCGGGGGTATCCAGGATTTTTTCAAGGTTTCTTGCCCTGAATAAGGGCGTTGGCCTCCACTGTTTGTACATTTCCCGCACTTCATCAGGAATGTCGATAAATCTTTCTGATGACATTTCCTGTGCAATCAATGCATCGGGAAAAATGGCTTTCATTTCGCCGGCTGTCAGCTGTTCACCTGTAAATGGGCTGTAATAGGGTGCCGGTTTGTTCGGCATGTCGGCAATGATATTGTACCATTGCCTTGGGATTTCAGACTCCTCTAAAAGGACTTTTACGACATCATTTTTAAATGATCTGCTCATCTTTCTCATCTCTCCTATTCTCTTCTGATCTCTTCTCATCTTTCACTTTAAAGGCAACTTTTTGTCTTTGAAATATTTTATTATAAATCCTGTACAATTGCAATCATATTTTTTGCCTTTTTCGCCTGCACTTTAACCTCCTGGTTACTATTTGGGCTTGGGTGGTTACTGTCATTCTGAATGAAGTGAAGTATCTTCGTAATCCACTTTTATTCCATATCTCTTCACTACCAGCAACATCCCGCGGGACTGCGCTATTGCAATCATATCCGAAAGCAGCTTTTCATTGGCGCCGGATAGCTTGTTCTCCGGTATGACCAGTAAAAGCTCCTTCTCTTTTATATCCTTTTTGCGAATTACCGTGCCGCTGCTGCCCCATGGCTTTTCCTGACCGCTGTAATTGGCCAGCTCATCCACATAACCCATTAATGCTTCCAGAGCACTATCTCCCTGTTGATAGCTTTCTGCAGTCAGATCCATGCTCTTTATCATCATGGCCTTCCCATTTTCAAATTTGGCAATGACCGGGAAATTGAACGGCAAATTTGCCCCGAATAACCTTTGTATTTTGCGTCCCCTTTGGAAATTGCTTAACGACCATAAATCATCTACAGTATCCTCAAGAACTCCTGTTGATTCGTCCCCGCCCATCCATGCCTTAACTCTGGCCCTCTGCACAAATTCGAAATCCGGAACGAATCGGATCGGCAAAGGCAGCTTGATTCGATATCGCACAACAATGTCGATATTTTCTCCGCTGTCGGCAAGAAAGGAGGATCCGCTGAAGTCCATGCCCTCAAATCCGTCTGTTATGTTAAGCGCCTCAAGCCTTTCATCAACACCGGCAGTTCCCTCGGAAACAAGGTATTTTTTCATATAAAGCTTTACAACAGGCGTAAATAATTGTGTTTTTGCATCATCAAATGCGCCGCTTGCAATATAGCATGCTATACTTTTTAATTCTTCAAGCGGATTGGAGACCGCCTCTTTGACTTCTTTAATCATGCTGTTAAAATTATCTCCGGCTTTTGATAACATGTCGGCGCTGTCACTGATGTATGGCAAGCCCTCTTTCAGACTGTCCCCGATATTTTTGATGCTGCCATATGCATCAAAGACACTGCCGATCTGGCCTTTAAAAAGCTCCGACCTGTCATTCAAGCCGTCTCGTACCGTGTCATGCATATCTCTGATGCCACTGATGTGGTAAATGTAACCGGATGAGGCAATTTCAGAGGCGGTCTCATCGAGCGCATGCTGCACCATTTCATATGTATATACCGTCTTTATAATAAAAACGACAGAGAAAAATGCGCAAAGTAGCAGAGGAAGCACCAATGCTGCTTCAAGAGTCATGGAGCCCGCTTTTATGAAAATCTTCACTGCTTGTTTGTCCGGTTTCTTCGTACCGGTCCGGTATTCTTTCCATAAAGCAATATATTTTCCGAGCACTGCCATACATCCCCCCATTATGATCTTACCCACCGGCAATGGCTTCAATAACCCTCATAAACCAGCACCTTAAACACATATCTGCCATCCTTTGTTTTCATTTTCCTTTGTACAAAAGGTTGGGTGATAAATAAATATTTCATGGAAACTTCTGCTTCAACGCGGACAAACGTGTTGAAGCCAGACATTCTGAAGCCCTCCTTCAATTTTCCCATATTAAGCTGTATCAGGTCTTCCACCCTGTCTAGCTTCTTATTTTCATCCATGGTCAGTAAAAACAGTCTGAGATAGTCATGATAATTAAAGTATAGCCTTTTGTCGGTTTTGGGTCCTGCCACTGCAGGAAGTCCCATTTCAAGCTTCCAGTCGCCCGGCAGCTTGTAAATCGGTACGGATTTGCCTTCCATCAGATCCATTACGTCGGCGACCGCTTCCCCCATACCCCAGCCGCACATAATCAGATTAGAGATGACCGGTATACCCGCTCCTCCCGTCCACCAGCCTGCTACAGCCGTAGCAATGCCTGTTGCCATGGCTTTCTTTCTGCCGTCCGTGTAAACGTGGAGTGTATTAAGTCCAAACCGCACAAGCAGCAGTTCACTCTTTGTCATAATATTATTGAGCTTCTGGGAAGCATTTCCATGCAGTACATATTCCACTTCGCTGTCATAAAAGGTCTGAAGCCTATCCTTTTCAATACCATGCAGGTTTGTATCCTTGACAGATTCCATCCCCTTGATTACAGCCGGGACGGTATTTTTAAAGGTACCCATGATGTACTCGTTCAAATAGATATTATCCCTTAATGTAGAAGCCTCGCCTGCCGCGATCCTGCCTATTTCCGAGATAAAACCCAGTGCGTTTTCCTGGAACATCCCTTCTTCATCATAGAAATCCGCTTCATCTCCGATATTTTGAAGATTTCCCCCGTATACTGCCTCAGAAGGGTTTCCTCCCGCAATTCCCCCCTCACTATACCGCTCTGGTATAAAATTTGCATCCTCCCGGTCAAAGCTTTCCGTTTTGACTTTGGTATGGGAAGGAAGGTCTTTTTCATCGATCCCTTCTGTTTTATAATTCACATCCTTCAATATTTTTTCCGATATGAACTCCTTTACAGCGTCAGCCTTTCCGCTTCTTGGGTCATCAGTCTTATTTCCCTTTTCAGGCTTAGAGTAATCATAAAGAATCGCGGAGTAAGTTCTTGCCATGTCAAGAATTTCAGACGGCAAGCCGGCTGATGACACATTTCCACTTTGACTCATTGCTGCTTCGTCAAGTTTTTGTATGATACTTTTTAAAAGCAAACTGTTGGCGCCAACATCATTTAGCATATCTTCCGCTCTGCGGCCATCCAGGATGAGCTTTTTGAGTTCCTCAAGTTCTTTCTGTGTCTGCTCCTTAAAGTCCCTGGAAAAAGTGCCGTCACCGCTGTTAAAATTATCCCCCAGGTACTTCTCCAGGTTTGCAATGGCTTCTTGTGTCTTTCTGCCCTTTTCCGCTATTTTTTCGATTTCCTTAGCAGCATTCTCATTTGCTTTTATATAATCGGATGTCATAGAATTCCTGATTTCATCCCACAGCTGGTCCAATCGGCTGCCTGTATCAGAATAGCTCTGCGCAAGGTCAGACCTTTCCCTGCCTAACCTTCTCAGCTTCTCCTCGGCATCCTTTTCCACACTCCCCATATCCTTTCCCATTTGCTGCTTAGGCGCTTCCGTTTCTGCGATGCTGCCATCCAGCGAATCCAGTCGGCTTTTTATAGAAGCAAGGTCTTGCGAAAGAGTGTTGAAACTGTTGAAAGCTGCTTCCCACGTCCCACCCAGGTTAAATCCATTGATATATTTGTCGCCGGTTTTTCCCGATCCGTCTACATTCTTCTTCAGGCTCTGCTGGGATTTGTCCATGCTGTCCAGCAATTTATCGACCCCTACTTTTTTCTTGTATGCCTGGGACATTATTCCAACATCCTTTACGGCTGAGAGTCGCTCCATGAACCCTTCTACAAGCGCTTCCGGCGCTCTGTACTTCATATATTCCAGAATCTGCTTTTTCGTCACATTGTTTTCGCTTAAATTATATATGGGTGTTATGCTGATCTTCTCTATTCTAAAACCAAACAGATCCGTACTTCCCTTGTAATAATCCTCACCGGAAGGTATGGAAAGGCTGCCGGCCAGGTATTCTTCATAACGGTCCTGCAGGTCGGCATTGTCTGCAGAGGGTATTGCAAAAATACCATAATCCTCTTTTAACCTGCTTCCATACCCGGCCAGCAAGGATTTTGCAGCAGTATCCGCCGCTCTTTGCACAATGGCACGTCCGGCATTGATTCTTGAAATATCAACAAGAATTCCGGCAAGTATCAAAACAGCAGGCAGAATAATTGCCGCAAATACAGTAATCTGTCCTGAATCTCTCCTCAAGCGCGACCTCCTCATCATCCGACCTCTCCATCAGCAGCACATATGCACTTCCATCAGCCGGACATACGAACCGCGATGCATAAGCTGCACCATTTATATTGCTTATTCATCCAAAAAACCATCCAGCTTTTCCTTTAAACTGCTCATTGCATTTCTGGTTTTTTCACCAAGGTTTTTGATCCCGGGATATTTATTCTCCAGCTTCCTTTCCATATCCAGTATGAAATCCGTAGTACGCATAAGCTCAACAGGTTCATCGATTGATGACGCAGCCTTTACGCTTATTTCTATCATCCCGCTCCCTCCAAACAGCTTCATGAAATTACCAAGCGGTACACTGTACTGTTTTGTAAGTCTGACCTCCAGCTTCCTGCATACGATATAATCTTTTATAACAACCTCGGCAACAGTTTCTACCGGGTGCAGCAACTCGCCTCGTGATGCCATTTTCGCCGCATACTCTTCAATGTGTTCCAGCTTTGTTCCTTTATCAGTATCATAAATTCTTCGATATAACCTGTTTTTCTCAAAACTCTTTGCATCGGGCTTGCCTGTGCCGATTTCACCGGCTTCCAAAGCCCATATATCCGCTCCGGCTTCAGCCGCCATATCGGCAGCGGACTGAACAAGGGCTCTTTGATAAAGCAGCAGGCCGATATATATTACAGCTGAAATGCTGAGTATAATAACAGGTACGACAATGGATGCCTCAACTGTAATGCTTCCCCTGTTTTTACTGTCTTCGACGGTAAAACGCATATACTGCACCACCGATTTACTATATTGGGTCAAATTTTACATAATTTAACACGTAATTATAATAATACACCATATTTTGGTAAATGTGAAGAGGAAAATAAGATATTTTTTATAGTATAGATACTAATGTGGGCTACCGCCCACAACCCAACGAATGTACATATTGCCGCGAATGTGCAACTATTTTCTTGTTTTTTATAGCAATTTCGCGGTAATATGTTACTATAATTTTACAATATAAAAAGGATATCTTCCCGTAACTTTATCGCGCGCAATGTAGTTGAACATAAGGATGGTTTCGCGTTCGGGTGCATAACCGGAAGGTACGTTAATTCCGGTTGGAATGCCGCCACCCGGTTTGGCAAAATCAAGCCTGAATCGCTCAAAATGAACCTTTTTGAATAGCTGCTTGGCAGTCATGCAGGAGGCTTCGGGTATGATTTGCATTATATGCTTTGTACTCTTCAGGAAATTAAAACATCGGTCATTGAAACCCGTTTCGTTACGTTTTTCTAAAAAATCCGGCAATGTGCCTGATGGATCCGAGGCAAGAAAGTCAAGTCTCAGCAGTTCCCGGAATTCAGCTAAAGCGTTATTATACAAGCTTTTCGCAGCGTATTCGTTAAAAATGGAAAAAAGCTCTTTCACGCCGGCATGAAGCTCCATATATCCATTCTTCTTATGGAAGAAATAAAAGTTTTCGAAAAAACGGAACGGAGATCCAAAGCAATTTTTAATCATATATTCCAGTGAAAAAATAAACCTTCCACTGTTATAATATCGCTCCACCAGCTCAGCCACGCCTTTCAGGACAATCAGTTCATCATAGCTGACTGAGCGCCCCGAAAGGATTTCATAAGGAGGAAAATCATTGAACTTGTATCCGTCGTATAAGGCGCCGTCCCTCATTCCCGTACCCTTCAGGAATTTCAGGAACCCAAGCTGCAGCTGATGCGGCCCGGATGCATAAAGCATATCGAAGGATTTACCAAACGATGTGTAATCCTCATTGGGCAAGCCTGCTATCAAATCAGCATGGATATGGATGACTCCGCTTTTTTTCAGCCTGGTTAGGTTCGAAAGCAGTTTCCCGGTATTTGTCTTTCTGCACACAGCTGCCAGGGCGGCTTCATTTGTTGTCTGCACTCCTGCTTCGATCTGGAACAGCCCCTTTGGCGCGCTTTCCATAAGCTGAAGCATTTCTTCGTCAAACAGGTCGGCTCCTACCTCAAAGTGAAAATTGCAGCTTGGCCCAGAGTAATTGCCATTCCCGGTGCTGCCGCCATTACAGCCCGTCAAAGCCTGCCTGTCCAACTCCAGAATATGACGGATGATAGCAGCCGCTCTTTTTTTATTGCAATTGAATGTCCTGTCTACAAATTTGATCTGCTTCACTCCCGCTGCCACCAGCTTGTCCAAGTCGGCAAACACTCTATCAAGCGAGAAGGACCTCACGCCATCCGAAGCGGATGAAAGGCAATAGCTGCATGAAAAGGGGCAGCCGCGCGAAGCTTCAAAATAGACGATCTTGTTTTTCAAAGAGGATATCATTTCATCGGTATAGGGCGATGGAATGTTGTCCAGTACTTCCACCAGCGCCGGAGCATTGGTTATGATATCTGCTTTTGAGCTTATACCCGGCATCTGTGTATCATTTTTTCTGTAAGCAAGCCCGTCAATATGTTCCGGAACGATATTACCCGCTGTATCCCCATGCATTTTCATATCGGTTTTAACAGCTCCGGCTCCGTTCTCTATGATACCGCCTGCCGTATTAATATATTTTATAAGTCCGGGAAAAGAGCATTCACCTTCGCCGGCCAGCACATAGTCAATGCAGGCATGCTCCTTCAGGATGCCGCCTGCATCATAGGAAATCTCAGGTCCGCCGAGTATGATCACTATACCGGGCAATAATTTTTTTAGGCTTGCAGCCAGCTTCAACACATGCGATATATTCCAAATGTAGCATGAGAATGCTGCAATATCAGGCTTGTGCAGATAGATGGAGGGCAATATTTCGTCATACGTTTCATTGACAGTATGCTCCGTGACACGAACCTCTCCGCACTCCGTATCGCAGGCAGCCTTCAGGTACCATGGCGCAAGTGCGGAGTGTATATATTTTGAATTGAGTGCTATAATCAACGTTTTCATTAAATTCTTGTGCCCCGTTTCCTATTATACCCGACGCACCCTGCATATTCAATGAATTGCACACAATACCCGGCAATATATGTATAATGCCTGCATCCCCTGTTGCGCCTGCAAATACGATTGTGCACCATACCTATCCGGCAAATATCCCTTCGCGCATCATTTTTGCCCATGAATTCAACACAAACTGCAAATAGTCAAGGAACGTCTTTCTGCGTACATCCTCACTAATAGTCAGCATACTTTGTGCCAGCACTTCACCATTTACGGCATATTCGACATACCCCGTATCAGTGCCGGCATAGACCGGTGCATTCAAAATATCCGGAATGCTCTTTTTAACCTCCATCGACACCAGTTCCGCATCGCTTAGAGGAATTTCAACATTCTGCGCCACTTTTAAGGCCGCAATTTCGTGGATACCTCTTAACACAGGTACGTTTGCATAAATATCACCTGCATTTAAAAGCCTGTGCATTTTGAAATTCTCAAAAGTATAATTCATCAAATCCCTGCTTGCATTCGCCCTAGCCGTCCGTGTAGGAGAGCCCAGCACAACTGTGATGACGCGCATCCCATCCTTTTGAATAGTCGTAACAAGGCATCGACCCGCCTGCCCTGTGTAGCCTGTTTTTACGCCGTCCACACCTGGATAGGCCCCTAACAGTTCATTTGTATTATAAAGGCCATATCCTGGTATAGAGGAACTGGTTGTGGAAACGATCTCGGCAAAAACCGGATTTTTCAGTGCGCATCTTGTAATAATTGCCACATCATAGGCTGTTGAATACTGGTTGGCGGCATCCAGGCCATGTGGCGTTATAAAGTTAGAATCCGAAGCACCCAGCGACTCCGCCTTTCTATTCATCATTTTAGCAAAGCCTTCAACTGTCCCCCCGATATGCTCTGCCACAGCAACGGCTGCATCATTGGCAGAGCTCATCAGCATCGCATAGAGCAATTCCTTCAGCGTAAACTTCTGGCCTGTCCTGAGTCCGATAGTGGATCCACCGATACCGGCAGCTTTTTTACTGATGGTAACCTCGTCCTCCAACTTGCCGTTTTCCAGTGCGACGACCGCAGTCATAATTTTGGTTGTGCTGGCTATGGAGCGCTTGACAGCAGCATTTTTCGCATAAAGAACGCGCCCGCTGGAGACCTCGATCACAATAGCTGCCAGTGCATTGATCACCGGTGCTTTCTTGCCCGCGACGGCTTTTTCCGAAATCACAGGCATATTTGATTTGGTTTCCATCTCATCATCTGCAAAAGCAGGCTGTGCCAGAGATAAAACCAGGAGTGCAAGAATTATTAAAATGCTTTTTATTTTCATCATGTGGTTAAGTATTACCCTCTCTGCCTTGTTATAATAATCTTATTTTATTCATGTGAATATCATGCAGGAAAAATTTAGAATCATGTCATATGCATCCAATCATAGGAGTTTGCTCTGATACTCCTATAAGTGATAAAACGCAAAGAAAATGTAAAATATATAAATATGCAAATATAGGACATTATAAGAGGGCTGAACCCATGTACGGAAATATACTGATACTATCCTCAAATGTAACAGGTTACGGTCATAAGAGTATTGCAGACTCGCTGCTGGAGCAGTTCGCATATTATCCCGATGCCCATGTGAAGGTTGTCGACGGATTTTCATTAGGCGGAAGACTGGGCCTTAAGGCTGGAAAAATGTACGGATCCATCACACGTACATCAAAAGATGCATGGAAGATTATCTGGGATATTACAAAAAAAAGGCCTGCAATTATTACTGAATTGAGTGAATTAACCATACAGGAGCGTTTTATAAGGCTGCTCCATGAATTTATGCCGGATGCGATCATTACAACACACCCGAATTACAATGCATCTGTAACAAATATATTATCCGGATTGGGAACAAAAATACCGTTATATGCCATAGTGGCCGATCCTGTGACCATAAGCCCGCTTTGGTGCAATCCAATGGCGGATTACACCATTTGTCCGACTGAAGAAGCAAAAGAAACGTGCCTGAACCATGGAGTACCACCGGAGCGTATAAAGGTGTTCGGCTTTCCGGTCAGGCAGCGCTTTACCCGGCACCTGTGCAATACAGGCGGTACAATAGAAATCGGGTGTGCAGACTCCATCCGTCCTCCCGGTTCCACCCTGAAATTTATGATCATGAGCGGTGGTGAAGGTTCCGGCAATATGAACCGCATTGCAGGCATTCTTCTTAAAAATTTTAATTGTACATTAAAGATCATTTGCGGCAGGAACAAACTGCTCAAAAAACGCCTTGAGCATACGCTCGCCGGAAAATATCCTGACAGAATAGAAATAATGGGATTTACAGAAAATATTCAGGAGCTGATGATGGAAATGGATATTCTGTTTGCCCGCGCGAGTCCGAATACGATGATGGAAGCTGTCATGTGCAACGTACCGATGATTATCACAGGAGCGCTCCCCGGCCAGGAGGAAGGAAACCCGTCCTTTGCCGGAAAGCATGGACTGGGTATGGTGTGTACCAACCCTGCCTTCCTGAAGGATGCCATACATGATTTAATGCAAAACAATTTTGAAAAATGGATGGACATCAAAAGAGCTCAAATAAAATACCGCAATCCGAACAGTGCAAAGGATATCGTCAGCTTCATCATGTCCTCGTCATGACATGAGCGGATGGCAAAGACTTTTGACAATCTTAGGAGCCATATCTTTCAAGTTATAAACTGAATTATTTTTGACACAATATTTACTGAGGAGGTGATTAAATGGCAAACAACAATAGGAACAAGACTTCATTTGACAAGATGAAATACGAAATAGCAACTCAGGTAGGCGTTAATCTTAAACAGGGTTATAACGGAGATATCGCATCAAGAGACGCAGGTAAGATCGGTGGAAATATTGTTAAGAAGGTATTTGAATCGTACACCGGCAACAATTACCCACCTGAAAAGAAATAATGTTTAACAGGCAAAAAACAAAAAGCAGGCGGTCCAAACCACCTGCTTTTTGTTTTGTTGTGCGCCCGGCATGGGCAATAACTCGGCGGTGAAAGTCCGCTACACGCTTGGTAGTAGGAAGTGTTAGCTGAACGGCAAGGGTGTCCGTCGGGAGGCGGAATCTGAAGGAAGCCGCAGGCAAAGT
>JBDKVA010000139.1:0-31272 GCA_039679375.1 Clostridiaceae bacterium | reverse complement strand
ACCGTTGCTACTTGCATACAGCGAATAATTGCTGCCGCTTTTTTCAATTTTGAAATAAACCGACGCGCCATACGTATCGGAAAAGGTATTGATTTCAGTTACGCCGCCGATTTCGCTTGCCGTTCTTATTTGCTGTCCCGAGCCGGTAAAAACGCGGGATATGTAAACAAAATTGTCGTCATCCTGATATATGATCAATCCGGCTTTCTGTCCCTGGGTCGTGGTCGAGAAGGTAAGCTTTGTATCGGTATAAAAATCATATACCGGCGCCGCGGCCAGCAAAATATTCTTTGTGGTGTTTGTCGCCCCGTCTATAGTACCCTGCGTGGTTGTAATGTTCAGGGCCTCGCCCGTCAAGGCGTGCTTTGCGCTGTCTTCCCGCACCCTTTGCCAGACTCCTGCCTGGGCTGTGCTGTTAAAATCGTCGTCTGCCAGATCGTATACATAGTGGTTTATGTCATACCATTCGCCTTCCCGCTTCTCTCTCAAGCCTTTTACCTGCGTACTGCCGGGGAATACATACCCGCCTGTGCCGTCCAGATGCATCCAGTTTACGCCGTTCATTGTTTCCGACCAGCCAAGGGAGGAGGATTTTGTTGCGCCATTGACCGTGAGAGTATTATTACCCTGTGAATTAATAGCCCTGTTTTCGAAAACAGTTTCGGTTACAAGTCCCGATGTGCTTGTAATGCCCGCTCCCAGAGCCACCACTTCATCATCGAACATAAACCAGGATTTCTTTGCTTTAACATTCTCATTGGAAGGAGGATCATTCGGATAAATATGCTGCTTGAAATCCATTCCGGCAGTACCATATAAACCTTCCAGCGATACTCCTCCGACCCAGCTGTTGGGCAATCTTGAGCCGCTTATGGAGTCTGCGCGATTTATATTGCGTTCTACTGTGGTGCCGGGCATCCGGTGCGGGTCCACTGTCGGCCAGAAATTAAAACTATAATCGGATGGGTCCTGATAAATATAGGTCATTCCATCTGCCGTATACCATGCTCTTATATTTTCGCCCATCGTACTTTCATAGTTTCGAATCCGTTTAGAATGCATGGCAAGGTCGAACGTCCAATTTAGAGTCTTGTGCACGGCTCTGGCTCCGTTGTAAAACTGGTAATTCCCCGTCAGTCCGGCCGCGGGGGCAACTGAACTATCATCAAGGACGCTTTTGGCTTTTACGATGCTCCATATGCTGTATGACCTGAAATAAGTATCCAGAAAACCATTTTGCAGGTGGTATTTTAATAAGCTTTTGAACGTATCTTTATATGGATTTGACGGTATTTCCGCCAGCTTGAGCAATCCGTCAAGATACTCGCCGTTGACCGGCACTTGAGTTGATTTTGATATAGACCTGCCTTTAACGGATTCAAGGATACGCCCTTTATACATCACAGGTTCATATGCATTAAACACCCAGTCATAGACATTATTCCTGTTCGACGCCGTATTATCCCATGTCGACCCGCCTAAAAGCCACAACATCTCGGTAATACTTTTGATGAGACTCAGGCCGTAGCCTCCGGCATAAGGATAATATGTATGCTGGATATATGTTCCGTCGGTTAAAAAACCGCCTTCATCACCGATTGATACATAATTGAAAATTTCGTCAAGCCCTTCAGAGGATTCCTGCAGCTTGGCCGAATCCTTGGCAATGATCGCGCGTATGCCGACAACCTTGCACACCTCTGCCCGGTTTGCTCCGGAAAAAGGATTGCCCGCGTCGGATAATGAATAAACTGAAGGACAAAAATAATTTACGGCATCCATATAATTGCCCTTCTGCGTTGCCGACAACTGGTCGTAAAGCAGGATTACACAATCATTTAAACTCATAGGAATGCCTATGACCCTTTGATACCAATGATCACTCATATCCACAGACGGATTGTAGCGGTTGGCATAAAACCAATCTAATCCGTTTTTTATGTCGTCAAGGAGCCGCGTGTCATTATAATAGAATGAACCCAAAGTAGCCCATCCAAGCGCCATTGATTTCAGCCTTCCTATAATCGTGCCTTTATCTTGCGTACTGGTCGCGCTGGATTCTTCCAAATCGTCCCATGTATAGGTTGTTTTGTTCATCGAAGGCCAATATTGGTTTATCAGGTCGTCAATCTTATCTATTTTATCACTGATATACGGGTCGGTTGGATCATAAGGATTTGCCAGATCATATCCGGTTAATTTTTTTCTGTACTTCTCCCTCAGGCCGTCAAATTCATCCGATGCATATACTGCCGGATTTAACGGTAATATTGTGACGACCATTAAAATTACTAAAAATACGCAAAAAAACTTCCCACAGCTTTGTTTTGACAGTACTGTTCTCATTGAACCTTTTCCCATATGGAATACCTCCCAATTTTCTATTCTTTTTTAATAGAGACATTATTTAATATGGAGACATTCTGTATCTTTCACAATGGTAGGGCGGGTAAGAAATCAAAGGATTATTAATAAATATTCCGGCAGTCTTCTTATATGGCCGGGCCTGATGATAAATCGATATGCCGGCGGGAAAGGAACCGCAAATGTCAATTACGCGGTTCCTTTCCTTATTCCGGCTGTATAGTGCTTACAGCTTATTCCACCTGTCGTATGCTGCCTGGTAAACTTTCAGGACATCGTCAATACCCATTTTATTAATCGTGGCGATATATTCATCCCAGCCTGTTTTAATATCCGCGACGCCTGTGATAAACTTGCCGCGCATTTCACAGGCATATTTATGGATATCCGTTAACTTGGCGTCGATAATAGACTGCTCATCGGACGTGAAAGGCAAAAGAGAGTACGGGAAAAACTCACGCTGATAAGGAATTTCGTTTTTAACATAGCCCATCTGGCGGGCCCTGGGGTTGCCATCCTCGGCGGTAAACATCATACTGTCGAACAGCCCTATGGTGCTCCATTTTACAAATTTGTTGATATAAGCGGTTGCCGCCAGATTAGTATCTTTCGGAACAATGTAATCAAACGACGTCTTTTGATCATCCTTATATTCCCATGTCATACCTTCCGGGCCGTATGCAAATGCTTTACCGTAAAGACCCGTGCCTTTTTCGACCTCTTCTTCGGCAAAAGCAATATCAAGCATCCGGCAGATTTCTTTTATGTATTTGCTGTTCTTATTGATAGCGCAGCCGGATACAGTAATGTTAGCAGAGCCGATAATCTTCTGCGTGTTTGAATATTGGGAAGTCAATGGCGCAAGCGTGCCGACCTCAACCTTTCCGCTCTTAAAGTTCTTAGCCGTAAGAGTTGTCAGGTTATTTGAAAATATGGAGGTTCCTTCTTGGGCCATCGCGTCCATCGTTGCGCGGTTAAGCGTCAGAAACTCCTTGTAGAGCAGGCCTTCACTATAAAGCTGGCTTACATACTCAAGGTAATGCCTGTACTGGTCGGTGGTACGGGTGTAAAGTACAGTCTTGCCGTCAATGCTGTCAAAGCCGGGATTTATTACCGAACCGGCGGTGTTTGCCGCCGGACCGCCGCAATTTGTCGCTTCGCCAAAGGCAGCGAAAAGGAAAAATTCATATCCGCCGTTCATATCCGCGACAATTGGAGCAATGCCTTTCGCTTTTTTTATCGCAGCCAGTACGTCATGGAATTCGTCTGTTGTCGCCGGGACTTTGAGCCCCAGTTCATTCAGGACGTCCTCCCTGTAGTGCGGACGCGCGGTTGTTGAAGTAGAAGCAATATTTACCATCGGGAGCTGATAAATGGCTCCGTCTGTCTTTGTTACAACCTTTCTTGACGTGGGGTATTTTTCAAAGCAGGCCGCAAGGTTAGGCATATCCTCAAGGCAGTCTTTATAATTCACAAGCATTTTGCCTTCAACACCATATGAATTAATCTCGCTGTTGCTTAAAGCCGTATAGAAGAAATCCGGCCAATTTCCGCTGGCGAGGTAAACGGATTTCTGCTCTGCTTCCACGGTGACAGGCTCAAGATGGATGTTGGTAAGTTCCTCTATGCAGTCCCAAAGAAGCTTTTTATTGCCCTCATTTGCATAATTTCCCGGAACAATCATGGCCTTTACGGTTATTTTTTCTTTTGTAATAGGGTATTTGGAAGCATTCTCGACCGTCCCGGCGGAAGTTGAAGCTTCGGTTTTTGCCGGTGCTGTATCTGCGGATTTTTGCTGATCCGCATTTCCTGAACCCGTGTTGTCTTTAGAAGATGTACAGCCGCATGCTAATAAAATTACCATGCATAATGTGAGTACCATTGCTAAAATTCTGCGTAACATAAAATCCCTCCTGATAATTTTTTATATATTCAAGCCCCTCTGGCCATCAGGGACTTTGAACCGGCCTTAATCACCCTTTTACCGAACCGATCATAACGCCCTGCGCGAAATATTTTTGCAGGAACGGATATAGAATCAAAACAGGAAGTGAGGAAACCACAATAACGGAATATTTGATCAGCTCTTTAAGCTTTGCCTGCTCCGCAATTGCGTCGTCGTCCATGCTGTCGAGCATTGAGCTGCTTGCTTCCTGAAGTATAAGGATTTTCCGCAGAAAAAGCTGCAGAGGCTTTATTTTATCGTCGCTGACATACATTAAAGCTGAAAAGTAAGAATTCCAATGCGCAACCGCGAAATAGAGCACCATAACGCCAAGCAACGCCTGTGAAGTCGGCAGGATAATCTGCACAAACGTCCTGAGCGGCGAGGAGCCGTCAATTTCGGCGGCCTCTTCAAGTTCCTTGGGGATCGCGGAGAAAAATGTCCTGCAGATAATGCAGTTGTAAGTACTGAAGGCTCCGAGAATCAAAAGCACCGTGCGCGTATTGTAAAGTCCAAGGCTCTTTACAAGTAAAAACGTAGGAATCATCCCTCCGCTGAAATACATCGTAAACATAAAGAAATACATAAGAAGGTTTTTCCCCGGAAGCTCTTTTTTTGCAAGCGCATAGCCGGCGGGAACCGTTACAAGCAGGTTAATCAAGGTTCCGACAGCAGTATAGAAAAGCGTGTTTTTATAACCGGTTAAAATATTACTGTCCTGAAATACACGCTTATACCCTGCTAAAGTTACCCCCCTCGGGAAAAAGATAACCTTCCCCGTGGCAACCAGCTCCGGAGAGCTTATAGAACATGACAGCACATAAATTAACGGGTATAGTACAATAAGAAGAAGTAATGTTACAAGGCAATAATTAATAATTTCGAATACACGGTCACTCTTGGTCGCGTTAATAGCAGACATTGTATTACCCCCTAGAATAAGCTTGTTTCGCCGACTTTACGGGAAACTGCGTTTGCTGTCAGCAGTAAAGCCACGTTAATAACATTATTAAAAATATCTACAGCGGAAGTGAAGCTGTATTGAGCATTAAGCAAGCCCCGCTTGTAAACATAGGTGGAAATAACCTCGGAAACTTCTACATTCAGGTCATTCTGGAGAAGATAAATCTTTTCATAGCCCACGGAAGCAAGCTTTCCGACTGTCATAATAAAAAGGATTACGATCACAGGCCTTATAACAGGCATATTAATATGTATTATACGCTGCATCCTGCCGGCGCCGTCAATCGTCGCCGCTTCCAGCAGTTCAGGATCGACTCCTGAAAGCGCTGCGATATAGATGACCGCGCTCCATCCCATCGACTGCCATACTCCCGACCATACATAAAGATGTCTGAAAGCTTCCGGCATTGTGACAAAATATAAGCGTTCAAGGCCTAAAAGTTCACGGACGGTATTTACAACGCCGATGCTTGGCGAAAACATGGTCATAATAATTCCGACCATGACAACAGTCGAAATAAAGTGCGGAGCATACATAACTGTCTGCGCAATCCTCTTGTACCGATCTCCGACTTCATTGAGCATCAGCGCCAGAATAATAGGTATCGGAAATCCTACGGCAAGAGAGTAAATTGAAATTGCGAATGTATTTTTAATAAGCGTCCAAAAGTAATAACCGTTAAGAAAGCTCTCAAAATGTTTAATGCCCACCCATTTGCTTCCCGCAATTCCCAGAGCGCCGCTGAAATCTTTAAATGCGATCTGGAGGCCGTACAACGGTCCGTAGTTGAAAATTGCTACATATATAACGGCAGGCAGCAGAAAAGCATAATATGCCTTGTACTTCCATATCCGTTTCAAAAACTTCCTGAATTTTATATCCGGCGTTACTGATACTGAATTTGTAGATATTTTCACCTGCATCTTAAAACCCTCTCTTAAAATTAATTTGTTGCAATAAAATATTTTATTCAAGGAACCGGGACAAGCTTTTGGATTTTCTCTGCACCACACTATATTTATTAATTTAGCATAAATTTTTAGCAAAACAACCGCATTTTTTTGCACATTTATACCAAATAAGCTTTAACCGCAATAAATGAAATTCCATTGCCGGAATAATAGCAATTTTTTGCGCAAAGCTGCTTTAGTGCAAATAAATGAATAAATTGATGTTTTTAATTTGTCCCGCGCTGTAGTAGAATATAATCGGAAGCAATATTTTAGCCGGCCCTTTACTACCCCGTCGTCATTATTGACAATATCTCAATTTACAGATAGGAAGTGTTGAAATGAAAGCTGTAAAGCAGTTCATAAAGCGCAGATATCTTGCACAAATTATTGTTACATGCATCGCCTTTATGCTTATCCCTTTCATCATCTTTTCCTATACTGTTATTTACCGCTCATGCCGCGAGCTTTCCAATGCAAATGAAGAATATTACAAAAAAACCACAAATGCCTTTGCGAAATATTTTCAGGCACAAATGGCTGAAATTCAAACAAATGCTCTGAAAATCAGCGAAGACGCAAAGGAAATAGATTCCCCGCTCAGACTTTCTATTTTGCAATCCAATCCGTATTATTTCATGGAGTGTGTAGATTTCCTGCGGCAATACAGTATTACGTCAAAGTATCCTATGGGAATCTATTATTATGAAACAGGGTACCTTTTGACGAAGGATACGAATTATACCCTGCAGGCCTTTATGAAAAGTTATCTGGAAATTGAAAACGAGGAAGCTGTCCCCGGTCTTCGGGACTTTTTTACATATAATCCCCAAAAAAGCTTTAAGCTTTTCTCAACGTTTTCAAACCATTCATCAAAAGAGTTCCTTTTAGCCGGTGTTACAATCAGAATCGGGAATACACAAGATAAAGCGCTCATATTCTACATGCTGGAACCCTCGTCAATAGATACGTCACTCTTCTCCTCACAGAGCTCATACGGCGCACAATATTATATAATTGACAGCGATTCGGATACGCCGCTTTACACTACCGCTCCGCAGTATGATTCCCTGACGGCGGATGAAATTCAAATTTTGCTTGAAAATTGTAAAAATGGCGCCACCCGTTTTGAAAGCAACGATAAGCGCTTTAACGCTTATTCTATGCATGATTCCGCATTTGGCAGGGATTACATCTCCCTGGTGCCTTACGATGCCGTTGAGAGCACTGTTTACCAATTTGTTTCCACTATGCGGAAAATGGCATTTGCCGCTTCCGTCGTCTTTCTGTTTTTGCTCTGCATCATGCTGTACATAAACTACAGGCCGATTCAGAAAATTATGTGTAAGCTTAATAAAAGCACCTATTGTAATGAACTGAAGGCTATTTCAAGCACATTTGATGAAATGTCGAATGAAATGTCCGAACAGAATCTTCTGATTATGGATTTCCTGCTCAATAGCATCCTGTGCGGCACGCCTATTCCGGCCAATGAAAAGAACAGGCTCGGGATTTCGAGCCATATCGGCAATTTTTGCGTATGCACGGTCGAAGGACTGGAGCTTAGCAATGAACAGCGTTCCGCGCTCACCTGTGAAATTGCGGACAAATTTGATATCACGTCTTATATCACCGATATTTTCGGTATCGGTCGCAACGTTATCATACTGCTGCTGGAAAACGAGGAAACATGTGAAATCGTTTCTTATATTGAAAGCAAGCTGTCCGTTCATTTCAATAAGCCGTTTAAAATCAATATAGGCATCGTTGTAAAATCTATCGTTGATATTCCAAAATCATATGCGTCATGTATTATGGCTAATAATCCGGCCGGTATCACAGATAACAGTCCTGATTTATACAAGCAGGCGGCTGATTCCATTGAGCGGGAAAATAAAAAGTCTTCGAGGAAGATCAGCCTTCTCAAAGATAGGGTTATTGAATACGTACAGCAGAATTTCACCGACCCGGCCATAAGCCAGATCAGCGTCGCAGACCATTTCGGCATTTCTATTTATACGCTAAGCCGCCTGTTTAAAAATCACATAGGGCTCGGCTTCTCCGAATATATAACAGCCAAGCGGCTCGAATATGCAAAAAGCCTTCTGCTCACTACCGATAAAACGATTGCCGAAATTTCAAATGAAATAGGAATTTCAAATGTCAATTATTTTTCAAGGCTCATAAAATCCAACTTCGGAGTATCCCCTATGAAATTCAGAAGCGGCATGGGCAGCATTACCAGATAATTTAGGATTCATTCACAGCATACTCTGCATGGTGATTCCCGGTTAGGAAACTGCTGTGGAATCTGCAGCTCCCCAACCGGGAATGTCATTAGTCGATCTTATTTATTGAATTTCACATACCAGTCATTGGCTTCCTTTGTAAGCTGCTCAAGTCCTGCCTTATTCAGCTCATCTACATATTTATCAAATTCACTTATGTTTCTTTCACCAGAAACAAATAATGCGATGGCTTCCTTAATCTTTTTCTCTATTGTCGCCTTATATTGTGCGGCTGACGGCAGTCCTCCCCAAACCACATTCGTATATCTGTTATTCTTGCCCACCTTATCCGCATATGCGTATTTAGCCGGTAACATCTTATAATAATACTCAAAATTATCGGTTGCCGTATACCCAAGACCATTCACGTTAAGGCCCAGTTTTGCATTTTCTTCAAGAGATTTTGCAGCATCGCCGATAGCAGTATAGCTACCGTTTACGATATCATAGGTGACACCCTTTATACCAAACTTCGCTAAAACGAATGTATCAAAATCGCTTGAAACCTTTTCAAAAATATCCAGTATTTTTTCCATTTTCCCGGGATCTTTCTTTACATTTATACCCATTACAATATATGTTCCGGTATACTCTCCCCAGCTTTCAGTACAGGATTTTCCCGTTGGACCGGCTAAAGGCTTTCCTTCCGTGTAAGTTCCGTTTGTCTGGATCTTCTTGAAATTCTGATACCAGCCTGAACCGGGATCCCCATCAAAGAGAGGAGGACAAACATGGTAGTATTGTCCCGGGGTAGTAAATCCGATTTTTCCGTTCCAGAACGGAAGTGAGTATGACCAGCTTTGGCCTTTGTTTTCTTCACTTATAAACTCAGGATCAATTAATCCGTCTTTGTACCATTTATTGAGTAGCGTCAATGCTTCCTTCATTTCAGGCATTACAGCCGTAGCTACAACCTTTCCGTCTTTGAGCGACCATGTAAAGCTGCTTCCTCCGCCCTTTGAGAAATACGGTATCCCGCCGTATGCGCCGAAGATAGTACTGAAGCCCTTGTCAGACAATGCATAGGTGTCTTTTTTATTATTCTTGTCCGGATCGTTATTAACGAATTTGTAAAAGGCGTCTTCCGCTTCTGTCAGAGTCTCAGGTATTTTAGTGATTCCTACATTAGTCAGCCAGTCATTTCTCCAAACAGGTACAAAATTATACCGGCCGTCAGGGTTTAATGAAGGAATACCATAAAGCTTTCCATTTTCTTTAGCCCATTCCCAGGCCTTTCCGCCACTGTTTGTTTTCACCATCTCATATAACTTAGGCGCACTTTTTTGTAATGTATCTTCAGGCAATTCTACAAGGACGCCCTGCTGTATATATTGACGGTACCGGTCATCCGAATTGAGCCTCATTACATCGGGAATCTCTCCTGATGCCAGACGCACGTTAAGGAGCTCTGCTTCCTTACTCCGGTCCAGATAGATGAAGTTAATTTTCACATTCGGGAATAGTTTCATCAATTCAACAATAACTGGTGAATTCTCGTCTACAGGGCCATCGCATTGCGGAAGCCAGTCAATGGTATATACCTTGTTTTCCGCCGTCGTTGCTGCTGCCGTCGCCTTTGCCGCTGTTTGCGGCTGATCTGCCGTTTTTGCTTGTTCGGTTGTTTTGCTTTCCTCTTTCGAACAGCCTGCTACCATGCTTACGGCCATGATTAGCGCCAATACGAATGAAAGAATTTTTACGTACCTCATGATTTCATTTGCCTCCTATACTTTTTTTATTTATAATAAGGCCTTTGCCTTATTAGCCCTTTAAAGATCCAACCATGACACCTTTAATGAAATATTTCTGCAAGAAAGGATAGATAACCATAATAGGCAGTGTAGACACTATAATTGTTGCACATTTGACCACCTCTGCCGACGGCTGGGATACATTGTCAATGCTTACTGACATCTCGGAAAACTGAGGCGCAGCGTCTATGATAATTTTTCTGAGTATCGCCTGCAGTACATACTTTTTACCGTCACGTATATAAATCAGGCAGTCAAACCAGGCATTCCAATGCCATACGATTCCCCATAAACTGATGGTCACCAATACCGGCAGGGAAAGTGGCAAAATGATGTACGCCAGTGTCCTCATAACTCCAGCCCCGTCTATCTTAGCCGATTCTTCAAGGCTTTCGGGCAGAGACATGAAATAATTCCTGAGAATAAGCATAGAAAAAGTATCCACCGCCCTGGGCAATACCAGCGCCCAAATGCTGTTATCTATGTGCAGCAATTTCACCAATAAATAATCAGGTATCAAACCTCCTTTGAAAAACATGGTAAAGACAATTATAATAGTCCAGAACCCTCTATTGGGAAAATATTTTTTAGAAAGCGGATACGCTGCCGTAATCATCAATGTCATCTGAATTGCCACACCTACAGCAACCCGTGCAATAGTATTTTTATAACCTATCCAGATAAATTGATTTTGGAATACCTGTACATATGCTGCAGTTGTCGCCTCCCTGGGCCAGAATGAAAAGCCCATTCTGCTTGCTTCAGCAGGAGCACTGAAGGATATTCTTATAACCTCCCAAAAAGGATAGATGCAGAGAATAGTAAGTGCTGTCAAAAATATATAATTAAATACCTGAAAAGCTTTCTCTTCCTTTGATTGCCGCATAATATCCTCCTTACCAAAGCCCGTAATCGCTGTATTTTCTTGATATGAAATTGGTTATTATAATGAGCACAAATGCAACTGCATTTTTGAACAGACCCACGGCTGTTGCAAAACTGTACTGCATATTCTCAAGTCCGGCTCTGTAAACGTATGTCGACAGCACATCGGCAACACTATACACTGCCGGGTTATACAGGTTGTATATCTGGTCAAAGTCATCATTGACGATCCCACCCACAGCAAAGATAAACATGATTACGATAACAGGCGAAATAGCCGGCAGTGTGATATGAATCGTTTGCTTCAGCCTTCCGGCGCCATCCAGAACAGCCGCTTCATACAATTCACTGTTAACCGCAGCCAGTGCAGCCAAATATACAATAGTCCCCCATCCCACTTCCTTCCACATGGATGAAACCACCAATACCTGGCGGAACCAATCTTTACTGCCTACAAAGTAGATCGGCTTTAATCCCATGGATACCAAAAGCATATTAATTGGTCCGCTCGACGGTGAAAGGAAATTTATTAAAATCCCAGAAAGAACGACCCATGACAAAAAGTGCGGCATATAAGTTATTGTCTGTATTGTCTTTTTAAAACGTAAATTTCTTACTTCATTTAATAATAACGACAATAGGATGGGCGCAGGAAAGTTGAATAACAATTTCAAACCGCTGATAACAAGTGTGTTTTTAAATACCATCCAGAATTCAGCATTAGCGAATGTAAGTTTGAAATATTTTAATCCCACCCATGGAGATGCCGCAATTCCGTCCAGAATCCTGAAATCTTTAAAAGCCAGAGTTACGCCGTAGATCGGTAAATATTGAAATATAATATAGTAGATAAGGCATGGCAGGAACATTAAAACAAGCGATTTATAAGTTATGTATTTCTTTATTGTTCGCTTTACAATACTTCCATTTATATGATGAAGCAAAGATAGATTTCTATTTTTCTGCAGCTTAACGCTGTTTTCCATTTTGCCATTTCTCCCTTCTCTTAATAATTTAAGCATAACGCTGGTTAGGTAATAGTTGAATCCCGAAAAACTTAAAAACTCACCGATTAAATTAATGCGGAATTTAATATCGCTTAAAACATGTATCGGTTTTTCTACGATACCATGGAGAATTCTATAATTTGTGCTTTTTCATTTGAAAATATTCAAGTTGACATCTATACTGTAATTAAGTAAACCGATTACGGGGTGGTTGACTATGAACATCTTAAAACCAAAAACTCAACTAATTAGAAATAGCCCCTTCTTTCTGAAAATGGTAACTCTTTATTCTTTATTTACGATTGTCGCCATTGTCTCTACCTCGCTGTTTTTAATGAACTATTTGAATAAAAGCCTTGAAAAGGAGATATATAAATTAAATAAAAGCCTGCTTACACAGGTTCAGATTTTTTCCGATACTTACCTGCTTGAAAAGGTAAAATCCCTTGTTGTTGAGAGATGTCTCGATATTTCGGGAGATAATGCCATCTCTAACTTTTTTCATGCTGAAACACCGGATAGAGTCAGTGTGAAGTCGCTGCTCGGGATTAAAGAAAGTGCTTTCAACAGCTCGATCAACACCTATGATTTTATTGAGTCGACGTATTTTTACCGCAAAATAAACGATACTGTGGTCTCATCCCAGGGAGTGATCGTTTCCGATATATTCAGCCTGGACAATTCAAGCAAGTCTTATATAAATACCGAAATAATCAAAAAAGCAATGTCTTCACCTGAAAATCAAAACTGGACCAGTCCTCAGGAAAATAAGGCTTTCTGGGGGAATAGCCCATATATATCCTTTTCACAATGTATTCCCATCAACGCTTCACCCGATCAAAGAAAAGGGTGTGTTGTAGTAAATATAAACCAGAAAATATTTTTTAAATCTATTGATAAAATATATGGCGCTAATAACGGCGATCTTATTATTATTGATTCTAAAGGCAGGCTATTTGCTCACAGCGATGCATCTAAAATTTTTGAAGGTGTAAAGATCAATAATTATCTGAACGATTTTCTATTAAGCAATGACGGTTTTCTTGTTTCATCCTTCAATAATAAGACCGTCGGTATTTCATGGGTCAAATCTATTGTTAACAACTGGATATATGTTTCGATCGTCCCTATCGAAACGCTTAATAAGGAAATATTTGTTACAAAACAATTTTTGCTTGCAATTGTAGGTGTTATCGTTATTCTCAGCTTTATGGGCTTGAATATTATTACCCTGCTCCTATACAAACCTATTAATTTAATTATAGGAAAAATTAAAACAAGTTTTTATTTTCATGACGAAGGCGGCAATGAATTGAGTATTATCAATAACGTAATTAATAATCTTTCCTCCCGCGTTGTTGAGATGGAAAGCACTATCATAGAAAACAAACAGCTCATAAAGTATAAGCTTGCCATAGATATTCTGCATAATAACATAAAGACCGAAAATGAAATAATAAGCAGGCTCAAGCTTATCGATAAAAACATTGAATATCAGTGCTATTGCCTCGTATTAACAGAGATAAACAATAAGATGTTTTCGAAATTGCCATTGGATCAACAGGAGTTCGTTACTTTAAAGATATCAAACCTGATAGATGCATTTTTTAGAACAAAATCCGGTTGTATAAGTGTACGCCACCCATCTAATTGTATTGTAGCTATCGTTAATATGGAGGAGTATGACATTATCCTCAGCAATTTGGACAATTTGATGCAGATGTTAAGGAATGAATTTGAGCTGGATTATAATATAGCACTCAGCGAACCAGTCACAGAAGCGCTTTCAATCGGTACAGTCTATCAGTCTGCAGCGGAATATTTTAAATATAGCTTCATCTATGGATATGGAAACGTTTTCACATCTGATAATATAGCAAATTACGAATCGAACAACGGTGATTTTGACTTTACAAATTTGACAGCTCTGGAAGCGAAGATGAAATCCTGCAGGATCAAATCGGTAAAGGAGGATGTGCTTGGTTTGGCAGATAACCTTAAGCAGGGAGGATTCGCATATAATTATGTACAAAGCGTAATGCTGCAGATTATAAATCTTATATGCAAGGTAAAACATGATCAATGCACCATAACAAATGAGTCGGAAAAAAATAAAATTCTATCCGATTTTTATGATATTTCAACATTGGATGATTGTGTACATTGGATATTTACGCTGCTGGACTCATACCAGGAAAAAGTAAATGAAAGGAATATGTATATCAACGAGGATTTTATCAAAAGGATTACTGAATACACTTGCGAGAATATTGATAAGCAGATATCTCTAAATTCCGTCGCCAGGGAATTCGACATTACTCCTAACTATCTCAGTAAAATTTTCAAGGACACCAAAGGAATCAATTTTTCCGATTTTGTCATCAATAAAAAGTTTGAAAAAGCGGCCGAATTGCTGTCTGCAAACAAAACAGCGGATTTATCTGAGATAGCCGAAAGGCTCGGTTATTTTAACCTGCCTCACTTCTCTAAAATTTTTAAAGAAAAATACGGAATGACGCCCGTACAATTCAGGAAAAAAAACAATATGTAATAATCCGCCGGTTTTATTTGTATGCAGTTTTATTTGTATAAAAGGTATTATAATACGATCCCCATTGTTGCAAGCCATGCCCGTGCAATAAGAGCATGCCCTGCAGCTGTGGGATGTACCCCATCCTCGCTCCAGAATTCCGGGGAACGCTTCCTGGCGGCATCGGCAAAGACGTTGTCCAATGGCACCAGCAATGTGTTGAATTCCTTTGCCAGTTTCCTTACAACTTCGATTTTGGGATCCAGATCTTCTCTCCATTTTGCTCTTTCAGGCGTTACATGAAGAAGGAAAGGTTCACAAAGGATCAGCTTTGCATCCGAATTTTGTTTCAGCTTTGTCAGCAGGTCTCTGTAACGATATTCAAATTCTTCCGCCGGCGTGGGATCGTTGCTGTCGTATCTTCTCCAGCAGTCATTGACGCCAATCATTATCGAAATCCATGTTGGTTTCAAATCAATAAAATCCACATCAAGCCTTGCTTGCAGGTCCTTTACCCTGTTGCCGCTAATCCCTCTGTTCAGGAAGGTTACACAGGATTCAGGGTATTTTGAGAAATACCAGGCTCTGATCATCATCGCATAGCCATTCCCAAGGAGACTGTCATCCTCACGGCTCCGGCTGACGTCTGTAATACTGTCGCCTTGAAACAAAACAATATCATCAGGTTTAAACTTGTTCATTTTCATCGCTCCAATTCTTTCATGCTTGTTAATTATTAATATTACCATGAATCATAATCGATTATAGCAAAAATAACCTGATGTATCAATTATATGTATACAATCTTGAATAATAATATTGGTCTAAAGTTGACAGACCCGTTGAGATAGGACGAAATAATCTGGTACAATAGTATGAGGTTAATTTATTGAGTCCGGCTGGCTTTATGGAAGCGAAAGCATTCCTGAAATAAAGTCAGCCGACGCATTACTAAAGATTACAATATTTAACCGGAAAGGATTTGGCATGACTGAACATTATTATACGGAGCATCCTACATCAGAGATTAAGGAAAGAGAATTCCGGCAGACAATCCGAAATACAGAACTGACACTTGTTTCGGTAAGCGGAGTATTTTCGTTTGAAAACAGGGTTGACAGAGCCTCCGAGATCCTGATCGGATCATTTAGCCCCTCGGGCAGATCAGTGCTTGACCTGGGCTGCGGTTACGGCGCAATTGGCCTTTTTATAAAAATGCTATACAAGAATCAAATCGTATGCCTGTCTGATATCAATGAAAGAGCAGTGGACTATGCGATGCTGAATGCTGCAAAAAACCATCTGGAAATAAAAGCTGTTCGGAGTGATCTGTTTTCTGCTTTTGATGGAATAGTCTTTGACGATATTGCGACAAATCCCCCGCTGGCAGCAGGAAAAAAGCTGTTGACAAGGCTTATTGATGAGGCTTTTGACCATCTCAGCCCAAACGGGGCTCTCTGGCTCGTCGCTTACCACAACAAGGGAGGCTCCACACTAAAGGAAATCATGAAAGCACGTTTTGGAAATGCGGAAGATATGGAAAAGAGCGGCGGCATCAGGGTGTATAAATCAATCAAACCAGCCTGATATTATAAAAGGATGGAAGTAAAAACTTCATCCTTTCTTACTTATGGAGCATAGTGAAATCTTGCTCCATAATCGAAGGGATTCGATGTCCCTTCGATTTTGATTAAAAACATTTCAATATACCAATCTAACCGCCCCGGCTGATAAAGCCTATTCCAAACTTGCTATTACCTCTACTTCTACAAGGACACCCTTGGGCAAAGCCTTTACAGCCACGCAGGAACGTGCCGGTTTTAATACGAAGTAGTTGGCATAGATTTTGTTAAATGCAGCGAAGTCAGCCATATCGCTTAAAAAGCAGGTTGTCTTGATTGCCTTTTTAAAATCCGTGCCGGCAGCTTTGAGAACTGCGCCAATATTTTTCATTACCTGTTCTGTTTGATCCTCAATGTTGTTGCCTACAACTTCATTCGTTTCAGGACTCAGCGGGATTTGACCCGATGTGTATAGGATATTTCCTGCTGCGATTGCCTGTGAGTACGGACCTATAGCTGCCGGTGCATTTTGTGTGTTGATTGTTTTCATAGTCATACCACCTTTTTATAATATTTCATCCTGGTATTTTCACTTTAATTTACATTTCATATCTGTGGATTGTAAAGAGTCCGGAAGGTTATTCACACAGCGCTTTTGACAGGACCTGAAGTGCTTCGTCCACAGTCAATATGTCAAGAGGGAAGTCGTAACCGGATTTATTCAATTCATACATCAGTTCTGTCACTTGAGGTACATCAAGGCCAAGACTTTTTATTCTCCTGACATCCCTGAACACTTCCTTGGGCGTACCGAGCATCACACATTTTCCGCTGTCGATCACCAGCACCCTGTCTGCTTTTCCTGCCTCGTCCATATGATGCGTGATATGAACGATCGTGATGCCTTCTTCCTTGTTCAATTTCCTTAAAATGCGCATAACTTCTTTCCTGCCGACAGGGTCCAGCATTGCGGTCGCCTCATCGAGGACGATACATTTCGGTTTCATTGCCAATATCCCGGCAATGGCAACTCTTTGCTTTTGTCCGCCTGACAATAAATGCGGCTCGTGCTTTTTAAATTCTGCAAGGCCTATCGTTTCAAGTGCCTCATCAACACGCTTCCTTATTTCTTCGGGAGGAACGCCCAGGTTCTCGGGTCCAAAGGCGACATCCTCTTCAACGATGGTTCCGATAATCTGATTGTCCGGATTCTGAAACACCATACCGGTAGAACTTCGTACATCCCAAAGAAGTTCTTCATTCATCGTGTTGATCCCATTTACAATGACCGTTCCGGAAACAGGCAGAAGCAGCGCATTGAATAGCTTGGCAAGTGTGGATTTACCCGAACCATTTCTGCCGAGTATGGCAAGGAACTCACCCTTGCCGATGGCAAGATCAATGCCCTGAAGCGCTACAACATCGGGTCTGTCTTCACTGTGAGCCTTATAGACATAGCCTGCATGATTCACTTTTATAATGCTTTCACCATCGGTCAACGCAAATGTACCTCATTTCATCCGAAATCAAAATCTCGGAACATCGAACCCCTTGGATTTTGGAGTAAGACTTAAGCTATGCTCCATGAATAAAATTAGGGATAGCCGAATAAGGCAAATCCCTATATTTTGGTTCATTACCATGTAACTTTGACATACCCTTGCATTTATTTCGTCAATTCAAGAATTACCGTTTCAGCACCATCGCCTCTTCTTGCACCCAGCTTGTATATTCTGGTATATCCACCGGTGACATCCTTGAATTTGGGACTGATCTCATCAAAGAGCTTATCTACTACATTGATGTATTTCCCATTTTCATCCTTAACCCTGTAAATCCAGTTCATAGCCCTCTTTCTTGCATTGAGCCTGGAAGCGTTGTCAACCGTGACCATATCGGTCTTGATTTCTCTGTCTATGACTTCATACTTCTTACCGTTCTTTGAAGTTGCCGCTTTCGTTATCTTTTTGCCCTTGCTGTCCACTTTTGCAGCGCTTATTTTTATCTGTTTGGACGTAAAGTTACCGTCTTCCCTGGCAGCCATGGATATAAGCTTCTCGACAATCGCTTTCACTTCTTTTGCCCTGGCTTCGGTGGTCTCTATTTTTCCGTTTTGAAGCAACGCAGTAACCTGACTTTTCAGCATCGCTTTTCTTTGGTCGGTTGCGCGTCCCAACTTTCTCTGTGATGGCATTATATTCTTACCTCCCTAATCATTTTCAATCTTCGCTTGGAGCAAGCGAAAGTCCAAGTGCATGAAGCTTCTGAAGTACTTCTTCAAGTGACTTCCTGCCCAAATTCCTAACCTTCATCATATCTTCTTCCGTCTTGTTGGTCAAATCTTCAACTGTATTGATACCGGCTCTCTTCAAGCAATTATAGGACCTGACTGAAAGGTCAAGCTCTTCTATGGTCATCTCAAGAACCTTTTCCTTCTTGGTTTCTTCCTTTTCAACCATGATTTCCGTATGCTTCGCATGATCTGAAAGGTCAATGAACAGGTTCAGATGCTCATTTAAAATCCTGGCGCCGAGACTGATCGCCTCATCCGGTTTAATACTGCCGTTTGTCCATACCTCAAGAGTCAGCTTGTCATAATCCGTAACCTGGCCTACACGGGTATTTTCCACCGTATAGTTTACTTTCCGGACAGGCGTGTATATAGAATCTACAGGGATGATACCTATTGGCTGGCCCGGCAGTTTATTCTTTTCCGCCGGTATGTATCCTCTGTTCTTATTGAGCACCAGCTCCATATAGAATCTGCTTTCGCCGTTCAACGTGCAGATATGTAGATCCGGATTGAGAATTTCCACATCGGAATCAGCCTTGATATCTCCGGCTGTGATCTCCCCTTCACCATCCGCATCGATATAGACAATCTTTGGGCCATCACTGAAAAGCTTTAATGAAAGGTTTTTAATATTCAGTATGATTTCAGTGACATCCTCTATTACTCCTGGAACGGTTGAAAATTCATGCAGTACACCGTCGATTTTAATCGAAGTTACCGCAACTCCCGGCAAAGACGATAACAGAATCCTTCTGAGGGAGTTCCCCAGTGTTATTCCATAGCCTCTCTCCAATGGTTCAACTACAAACTTTCCAAAGGTGTTGTCTTCAGTGGATTGGACACATACAATTTTCGGTTTTTCTATTTCAATCAACAAAAACCCTCCCTTAACTGGCAATTTTGTTTATATGAGGGCAACTGATTCGCAATCCTTATATCATATCCAGTACTTTTATTGATACCCTGCTACTGATACTGCTGGAATAGTCAGTTGCTTACCTGGCCGCAAGGAGCGGATCCTGATTGACCGCTCCCTTTAGCCTTATGAACTGGTTATTTCCTTCATCAGGTATAAATAGTATCGTACCTAATTATTGCTTGGAGTACAACTCTACGATGAGATGCTCCTTGATCGGCAAATCAATTTCTTCCCTTGCCGGCAATGACAACACCTTACCTGTAAAGTTTTCGGCGTCGAACTCAAGCCATTTCGGGACTACCTTGCTGCCTGCAATATCTACAACGGATTTCAGCTTTTCAGAGCTTTTGAATTTGTCCTTTACTGCAACAATATCGCCTGGCTTTAAAAGCATGGAAGGTATGTTGGCCTTCTGTCCGTTAACTGTAAAATGACTATGTCTTACGAGTTGTCTTGCTTCAGGTCTGGAAGTGGCAAGCCCCAGTCTGTAAACAACATTATCCAGCCTGCTTTCCAGTATCTGCAGGAGGTTTTCACCGGTAATGCCTTTTTTGTTCACTGCCATTCCAAAATATCCTCTGAACTGGCTTTCAAGAATACCATAAAATCTTCTTGCCTTTTGCTTTTCACGAAGCTGGATGCCATATTCGGATATTTTCTTTTTTTGCTGCCCGTGTTGTCCCGGAGCATATGCCCTCTTTGATACGGAGCATTTATTGGTATAGCATCTTTCACCCTTCAGGAACAGCTTCTCGCCTTCCCTGCGGCAAAGTCTGCAAGATGCATCAGTATATCTTGCCATCTATTCTAACACCTCCACGTTACACTCTTCTTCTCTTGGGTGGCCTACATCCGTTGTGCGGAATAGGCGTAACATCTTTTATAAGGCTTACATCGAGTCCCGCAGCCTGCAAAGCTCTGATTGCAGCTTCTCTGCCTGATCCGGGTCCCTTTACGTAAACTTCAACCGTTTTAAGGCCATGCTCCATAGCAGCCTTTGATGCAGTTTCCGCAGCCATCTGCGCAGCAAACGGAGTGCTCTTCCTTGAACCCCTGAAGCCCAATCCGCCTGCGCTAGCCCATGACAGAGCATTTCCTGCAGTATCTGTAATCGTAACAATCGTATTATTAAAGGATGAACGGATGTGTGCAGCACCACGCTCAATGTTCTTACGCTCTCTTTTTTTTCTGGTGACTCTCTTGGCACCAGCAGTTTTTGTTGCCATTCAATCGTCAACCTCCTTTTATACCGTTTTCTTTCTCTGCACGCCTACAGTCTTTTTAGGACCTTTTCTAGTTCTGGCATTTGTTTTGGTCCTCTGACCTCTCACAGGCAAACCCTGTCTGTGCCTTCTGCCTCTATAGCAACCAATTTCAATCAATCTCTTGATATTGAGTGAGATTTCTCTTCTGAGGTCGCCTTCCACCCTATATTCTTTGTCAATGACTTCTCTTAGTCTGCTGATCTCATCGTCCGTCAGATCTCTTACCCTTGTGTCCGGGTTTATGGCGGTCTTTTTCAGTATTTCGTTCGCTTTGCTTCTTCCCAAACCAAAGATGTAAGTCAGCCCTATTTCCACCCTTTTTTCTCTGGGCAGGTCTACTCCGGCAATACGTGCCATCTTGTCAAACACCTCCAAATAAATTCCTTAACCATTAACAGCGCAGATGTATAATTCGCCTATACCTTTTATTCCTTTATTAATCAACACCCGGATCATGTTTGGTCAACCCTCGCATGCAGCCGCTCCAGAGTGGTCAATTCTACTTGAATAATTGGAAAAATGACCTGCATACATACTCAACTGCAAATCAATGCAAAAGTATATCATATATTATTGCACAATACAAGACTATTTGCTATTTCCCAATTGTGATCTTTCCGCAAAAAGCCGAAGGGCTTGCCGCAGTTCAATCGAATATTCCATACGTCAGCTTTAGCCTTGTTTCTGCTTATGCTTCGGATTCTCGCAAATTACCATGACTCTACCTTTTCTTCTGATGATCTTGCACTTCTCGCATAATACCTTTACAGACGGTCTTACTTTCATTTTAAACCCTCCTCCTACTTGTTGTTTACTTTATGCGGCGAACGAATTTACTTCGCTCTCCAGGTTATTCTACCACGGGTCAGATCATATGGCGACAATTCGATGGTCACCTTGTCACCCGGCAAAATTCTGATAAAATTCATTCTGAGTTTGCCCGAAATATGAGCAAGCACTTTATGCCCGTTTTCAAGTTCTACCTGAAACATCGCATTAGGCAATGCTTCGACAATTTTCCCCTCAACTTCAATTACGTCGTCTTTTGACAAAACTCAAAACCTCCTTATCAACTCAATCCACCTATTTTTTTCATTCCACGTTTTGCTGTATATCCAGGGCAGCCAGGGCTTTCCTTATTTCTGCATTTGTAATTTTGCTGCCGTTCTTTAGTTTTTTCTCAAGGTCTTCAGATTTCTGATCCGCTATGTTCAAATGCTTCATTCTTTTCTTCTTTGGCTTTTCTATTCTATGAAGATCGCCATCGGATATTTCTACAAAGTCATTATCCAGCACTTTAATCACAACGAATTTTCTGCCTGCATCTCTTCCCGCCCGAGAAACAACAATCTGCCCTAAAGCTACAATCAAAAACCCTCACCTCTGAGTTTTGTCATAATAATCGGTTCGTCATCGGTAATGGCGATCGTATTTTCATAATGCGCCGACAGCCTGCCATCTGCTGTAACTACCGTCCATTTGTTTTCAAGAGGTTTTACAGCATATACGCCCTGGTTTACCATGGGTTCGACAGCAATGGTCATGCCCGGCTCAAGCCTCGGGCCCCTTTCTCTTGTCACGTAGTTGGGTATTTGGGGAGGTTCCCACAATTCCCTTCCTATTCCGTGTCCGACATAATCCCGTACGACAGAGTAACCATTCTGCTCTACATATCGCTGTACTGCTCTTGAGATATCGACGATCCGGTTTCCTTTTACAGCATTCCGTATCCCTTCATAAAAGCTCTGTTCCGTTACTTTGATCAGTCTGAGTGCTTCATCGGAAACCTTGCCTACCGGAAAAGTTCTGGCGGCGTCACCATGAAATCCTCCAAAACAGGCGCCTATATCGATACTAATAATATCTCCATCTTTTAACTCTCTTAAACCCGGTATGCCATGTATCACTTCGTCGTTGACCGACGCACAGATCGCTGCGGGAAAATCAATCCCGCCGCTTATCGCGCATTCGACCCCTTTGAAGGTCGGAGTAGCATTTTTGCTCAGAATATACTTCTCCGCTATGCTGTCAAGCTCCTTTGTAGTAATTCCGGGTCTTACCGCTTCTTCGATCAGTCTTAGTGCGACTGCTACTATTTCGCACGCTTTGCTCATCGTTTCCAGTTCGGTCCTTGATTTGATCGAAATCATTCTTTTATCCCTAAAGCCTTATATACTTCGGCTGTAGTATCCTCTATTCTCTTCTGTCCTGTTACACTCGCCAGATTGCCCTTTCCGGAATAATATTCAACCAGTGGTTCAGTCTGTGTATGGTATGTTTTTAATCGGTTCTTGATCGTTTCTTCACGGTCATCCTCCCGTTGAACCAGCTTTGCACCGCAATTGGCGCATATTCCGTTCCTTGCAGGTTCACTGAAATCAATATGGTAGCTCATATTGCACTCAGGACAGATCCTTCTTCCGGATAGTCTTTTTATAATCACTTCGTCATCTACAACAATGTCAATCACATAGTCCAGTGCTGTTCCCATCTCCGACAGAACGTTGTCCAGACTTTCAGCCTGAGGTATTGTACGCGGAAACCCGTCGAGTATGAACCCGTTTACACAGTCCGCCTGCTGGAGCCTATCCTTTACAATACCTATCGTTACTTCATCAGGGACAAGAGCGCCTTTGTCGATGTATTCCTTTGCCAGCTTACCCAAAGGCGTTCCACCTTTTATGTTGCTTCTGAATATATCACCGGTCGATATGTGCGGAATCCGAAGTTTTTCCGACAGGTTTACTGCCTGCGTTCCTTTTCCCGCACCCGGTGCACCCAAAATAACAAGTCTCATGTTTTACCTCCCGCCCCCAAATCTTATTCCAGGAATCCTTTATAATGCCTCATCAGCATCTGCGATTCGATTTGTTTAACCGTATCCATCGCAACGCCGACAAGAATCAATACTGTCGTACCTCCGAGCCAGATCCCGGGAATACCTGTAACGTTTCCAACAATGATCGGCGCAATCGTAATTATTGCCAGGAAAAATCCTCCGAACCATGTGATTCTGTTGAGAACCTTCGTAATATAGTCCGACGTCGCCTTTCCGGGCCTATATCCCGGAATGAAGCCGCCATTCTTTTTCATATTGTTTGCAATCTCTATCGGGTTAAACTGTATAATCGAATAGAAGAACGTAAAGAATAGGATCAACAGTGAATAAATAACGATATACAATGCATTTCTTTCAGGGTTCTTGAACAGGTTGACAAACCAGTTGTCTGTATTCGAGAAGAACATTCCGATGATCGTTGACGGGAACATCATAATGGACATGGCGAATATGATCGGAATAACACCTGCCAGATTTACCTTTATGGGCAGATGAGTACTCTGTCCGCCATACATTTTTCTTCCAACGACACGCTTTGCATACTGTATCGGTATTCTTCTCTCTGCTTCCTGTACCCAGATGACGCCTGCGATTACTACAATAAATATGGCCAGAATGACTGCAATTACCAGTATACCAATGACGCCCTCTCCAAAGTTACCCAGTTTGTAGTTGGCTATTAAGCCTTCCGCCCCGTTCGGTCCCCTGGATAAAATACCTGCGAATATGATCATGGAAATACCATTTCCAACTCCGTACTCTGTAATCTGCTCACCAAGCCACATGAGGAATGCAGTGCCTGCTGTAAACGTCAGCGTAAACATCAGGAAACTCAAAACGCTTCCTCCGTCAAGGATACCATTCCTGGACTGAACCGGGATATAAAGGGCAATTGCCTGTACCAATCCCAGTAAAACAGCTCCGTACCTTACATACTGCTGTATGATTTTCCTGCCTTCCTCGCCTTCCTTCTGCAATCTTTCGAGTGCAGGAATAGCAACTGTCAAAAGCTGCATGATGATAGACGAGTTGATGTATGGTGTGATGCTAAATGCAAAAATCGTTGCAAGTCTGAATGATCCGCCTGATATGATATCAAGGAATCCGCCAAGTGAACCGCCGGCGTTTAGCAGGTCAGAGAAAACCTTTGCATCAACTATCGGATTTGGTATATGCGATCCGATCCTATACACGAGCAGCATTGCTACAGTAAACAGGATCTTTTTACGCAAATCTGGAATTCTCCAGGCATTCCGAAGTGTTTCCAACATTCCGCCCATACTATACCACCTCTACCTTTCCTCCTGCAGCCTCAATCTTTGCAGAAGCTGTCTTGGTGAATCTTGCGGCCTGGACAGTAAGCTTCCTGGTGAGTTCTCCATTTCCCAATACGGAAACTCCATCGTATAATTTCTTTGTAAGTCCTTTTTCTATAAGAAGTTCACCGTTTACTACGGTACCGTCCTCAAACTTATTCAGGTCGGCAACATTTACTTCCGCATACACTTTTGCATAATCCTTATTATTGAAACCTCTCTTTGGTACCCTTCTATAGAGAGGCATTTGACCGCCTTCGAAACCTGGCCTGACTCCGCCGCCGGCACGTGCGTTCTGACCCTTGTGGCCATGACCGCCTGTTTTACCGTTACCTGAGCCTACGCCTCTGCCTTTTCTGGTCGAAGCTTTTTTTGCGCCCGGTACAGGTTGCAATTCATGTAGTTTCACCTTTTACACCTCCCTTATATTTCTTCTACGGATACCAAGTGTGATACCGTTTTGATCATTCCTCTGATCTGAGGATTGTCCTGCTGCTCCACACTACTTCCGATCTTTTTCAAACCGAGAGCCTTTACAGTAGCTTTCTGGTTTGCCAAAGATTTATTTATACTCTTTACCAGTGTTATTTTCAGGTTTGCCACCGTAGTATCCTCCTAACCCAGTATTTCTTCAGCGGTTTTACCGCGAAGTTTTGCGACTTCATCAGCTGTTTTAAGCTGAGAAAGTGCATTGATCGTTGCGCTTACCATGTTGATAGGGTTATTGGACCCCAGAGATTTTGTCCTGATATCATGTATACCGGCCAATTCGAGGACAGCTCTGACAGAGCCGCCTGCAATAACTCCGGTACCGGGTCCTGCCGGCTTCAGAAGAACTCTTCCTGCACCATATTCACCAATTGCCTCATGGGGGATAGTCGTTTCAACAAGCGGAACCTTTATCAGATTCTTCTTTGCATCATCGATTCCCTTTCTGATCGCATCGGGTATTTCAGCAGCCTTTCCTATCCCGCTGCCCACATAGCCGTTTTCATCGCCGACTACGACAAGAGCACTAAAGCGGAAATTTCTGCCGCCCTTTACAACTTTGGTAACACGTCCTATTTTAACGACCTTTTCTTTAAGATCCAATGCTCCAGCATCAATACGCTGCAATTCTCATCCCTCCTTTTAACTTTAAAATTCAAGTCCTGCTTCCCTTGCGCCTTCTGCAAGTTCCTTCACTCTTCCGTGATACAGGTAACCGCCCCTGTCAAACACAACCTGCTTGATGCCTTTTTCAACGGCTTTTTGTCCGATCAGCTTTCCGACTTCCTTTGCTGCTGCTTTATTGCCTCCGGAAGCCAGTTTGCCTTTAATTGCTTCATCAAGCGTGGAAGCTGCTGCAAGAGTGTTGCCTGTCGTATCGTCTATGATTTGTACGTATATATTGTTTAAGCTTCTGAAAACATTGAGCCTTGGACGGTCAGGTGTCCCGTCGATCTTCTTGCGGACCCTGTCATGTTTCCTCAGCCTGATTTCATTTTTGTTAGGCTTGTTAACCATTTATTTTCAGCTCCCTTCTACTTCTTGGCTTTGGCGCCGGCCTTACCTTCTTTGCGCCTTATGATCTCAGTTTCATACTTGATGCCTTTGCCCTTATAGACCTCAGGTTCTCTCTTCGCCCTGATCTTGGCTGCAAATTCACCAACCTCCTGCTTGTCGCAACCCTTTATGATGATTTTGTTGGGAGCAGGAACTTCCGTTACGATCCCTTGAGGTTCATCCATCTCAACAGGGTGTGAGTAGCCAAGTGTAAGTACCAGCTTTTTCCCCTGTTTTTGCGCCCTGTAGCCCACACCATTTATTTCAAGCGCTTTTTCAAAGCCTTTTGTGACTCCAACCACCATATTGCTTACCAGAGTCCTTGTCAAGCCATGAAGGGATTTGTGGGTCTTATCATCGGAAGGCCTCGTAACCAGTATCTTTGTGCCTTCCTTCTTTATTGTCATATCTTTGTGAAATTCTTTTGTCAAAGTGCCTTTCGGTCCCTTTACGGTAACAACGCTGCCTTTAATATCAACATTTACACCGGCGGGTATTTCGATCGGCATTTTACCTATTCTCGACATTTAAAGTACCTCCTGTTCTTCATATTATGAGCCCGTTCAGAGCCCTTTTCAGAAACTCAAATATAAACATACCTTATTACCAGATAAACGCCAGTACTTCTCCGCCTACGCCTTCGGTCCTTGCCCTTTTATCCGTCATAATCCCCTTTGATGTGGAGATTACCGCAATACCTAGTCCGCCGAGAACCTTGGGCAGTTCATCTTTATTGGCGTAAACCCTTAGGCCGGGTTTGCTGATTCTCTTGATACCGGATATAACATTCTGTTTGTTTCCGGTGTATTTCAGGACTATTCTGATAAGTCCCTGTTTCCCATCTTCTATAAGCTCGAAATTCTTGACATAGCCCTCATCCAGTAATATGCGCGCAATATCCTTCTTAATATTAGACGCCGGAATGTCAACGGATTCGTGCTTTGCTGTTCCAGCATTTCTAACTCTTGTCAACATGTCAGCGATAGCATCTGTGATTTGCATATGTTTAACCTCCTTCCTAAGATTGTTACCAACTGGCCTTCTTAACACCAGGTATCTGTCCTTTATAAGCCAGAACTCTGAAGCACAAACGGCATACTCCAAACTTCCTCATATAAGCATGGGGCCTCCCGCAAAGTTTGCATCTGTTATACGCCCTGGTGCTGAATTTAGGGCTTCTTTGCTGCTTATTAATCATTGATTTCTTTGCCACGTTTATCCTCCTTTCAACTCTGGCTAAACGGCATTCCTAAAAGTTTAAGAAGCTCTTTTGCTTCTTCATCCGTTTTCGCTGTGGTAACAAACACAATATCCATACCTCTTGCCTTATCTACCTTGTCATACTCGATTTCCGGGAATATGAGCTGATCTTTCACTCCCATCGTATAGTTGCCTCTCCCGTCGAAGGAGTTTGCCGACACCCCTCTGAAGTCTCTTACTCTGGGAAGTGCGGCATTGAAGAGCTTGTCAACAAAGTTGTACATCATATCACCGCGGAGTGTAACCTTGCATCCTATATTCATTCCCTGCCTGAGTTTAAAGTTTGCGATGGATTTCTTTGCCTTAGTTATGATTGGTTTCTGTCCTGATATGATCGTCATATCATTCACAGCGGCATCCATGGCTTTCGGATTTTCCTTCACATCTCCTACGCCCATGTTCAGTACGATCTTACTGAGCTTAGGTAATTGCATTGGACTGCTGTATTTGAATTTTGCCTGCAACGCCGGAACTGCTTCCTGCAAATATTTATCTTTAAGTCTGGACATTAGACCTTAACCTCCTTTCAAGAAGAATATTCTAATCTTCTTTCGCTTCTTTCTGCGTATCGATTACCTCTCCGCACCTTTTGCAAATCCTGTCCTTCTGGCCGTCTTCATGCACGACCTTTGAAATTTTGGACGGAGCCTTGCATCTGCTGCAAAACAACATGACCTTTGAACTGCTTATCGGAGATTCCTGATGAAGTATTCCACCCTGCTGGAATCTTCCTCTGGGCTTTTTGTGTTTTGTCGACATATTCACGCCTTCAACAAGGACCGTCATGTCGTCCGGATTTACGCCCATTACCTTGCCTTTTTTGCCTTTATCCTTACCTGAGAGAACATATACCGTATCTCCCTTTTTTACATGTACACTTTTTGCCAATTTAAGCCGCCTCCTCTCCGCTCCGCCTTATAGAACTTCTGGTGCGAGTGACAGAATCTTCATGTAATCCTTATCTCTCAATTCTCTCGCAACAGGGCCAAAAATACGTGTTCCTCTGGGGTTTTTATCATCTTTAATTATAACTGCAGCATTCTCATCAAACTTGATGTACGATCCATCAGGCCTTCTTACACCTTTCTTGGAACGTACGATGACACATTTGACAACTTCGCCTTTTTTTACAACTCCGCCGGGTGTTGCATTTTTGACGGAAGCAACAACTACGTCGCCAATGTTGGCATATTTTCTCCAGGAACCGCCAAGAACCTTGATGCACATCATTTCCTTAGCTCCTGTATTATCTGCTGATTTCAGTATGGACTGAACCTGTATCATACCAGTACCTCCTTCCAATTTTGCTCATTTTCGAAAATCGGCTGTTAACGAGCCTTTTCTATGATCTCGACGAGCCTCCACCTTTTATCCTTGCTAAGTGGACGGGTCTCCATCACTTTTACCTTATCACCGATATTGCACTCATTCTTTTCGTCATGAGCCTTTAATTTATAAGTCCTTTTGACGATTTTTTTGTACAGGGGGTGTTTTACACTAGTCTCTATAGCAACGACAATCGTTTTGTCCATCTTGTCGCTCACTACCTTACCTATCCTGGTTTTCCTTAATGCTCTCTCTTCCAAGTAGGATACCTCCTTTCATTAATCAAAATTCCGGGAGCTACCAGCTCCTTTTTTCGGCAGATCCCACTTCTAAATCAGCTGCCTTATCCGACCATCGGCGCAACCAAAACATCTTACGCCTGTATCCCTTTAATTTCCCTTTCCCTCATCACTGTCTTGACTTGGGCGATTGATTTCTTAACATCCTTTAGCTTCATAGGATTTTCCAGTTGATTCGTGACAAGCTGGAAACGAAGTTTGAACAATTCTGACTTTAGTTCGTTCAATTCATCCTGAAGCTCTCCCTGTGTCTTATCTCTCAGTTCACTGGCTTTCATTCTTGTCACCACCCATTTCATTATCGCGGGCTACAAATTTGCACTTGATAGGCAGCTTATGCGCAGCAAGCCTCATAGCTTCCCTAGCCGTTTCCTCAGGTACTCCCGCAATTTCAAATAATACTCTTCCGGGCTTAACAACTGCCACCCAGTATTCCGGTGAACCCTTGCCGCTACCCATACGAGTTTCAGCAGGCTTCTTTGTGACCGGCTTGTCAGGGAATATCTTGATCCACACCTGACCGCCTCTTTTTGTAAAACGAGTCATTGCTATTCTGGCTGCTTCGATCTGATTGCTCGTTATCCATGCAGGTTCAAGCGCCTGCAGACCGAATTCGCCATTTGATATGAAGTTGCCTCTGGTTGCTACTCCGGTCATTCTGCCCCTGTGCACCCTTCTGCGCTTTACCCTTTTAGGCATCAACATTACCGTTCGCCCCCTTCTGCCTTTTTCTCTTTCTTAACAGCAGGAAGAACTTCGCCCTTATATATCCAAACCTTGACCCCGAGCTTTCCGTAAGTTGTATTTGCTTCTGTAAAGCCATAGTCAACATCTGCTCTCAATGTCTGCAGTGGTATGGTACCTTCGTGATAGTGTTCTCTCCTTGCGATTTCTGCTCCGCCAAGACGACCGCCTACTGCTGTCTTGATACCTTTTGCACCTAATTTCATCGTTCTTGACATGCATTGCTTCATAGCTCTCCTGAAGGAAATTCTCTTTTCAAGCTGAGATGCGATGTTTTCAGCTACCAGCTGAGCATCCAGTTCAGGAGACTTAATTTCGGTAATATTGATTAATACACTTTTGCCTGTAAGTTTTTCAACTTCCTTGCGCAGATCCTCGATACCTGCTCCGCCCTTCCCTATTACCAGACCGGGCTTGGCTGTATGAACATTGACCTTGATTTTATTTGCGGCCCTTTCAATTTCAATTCTTGATATGCCGGCGATATACAATTTCTTTTTAATAAAATCTCTGATCTTGACATCTTCAACCAAAAGATCACCGAAGTTCTTTTTATTAGAATACCATTTGGTATCCCAATCCTTAATTATACCTATTCTCAATCCATGTGGATTTACCTTCTGGCCCATCATCCAACCTCCTTCTTATCAAGTGACTAACTTTTCAAAAGGGGACATTCCTCGTTATGGCTCTTGAGGTGTGTCACCTTTCCTTTAATACAACTGTAATGTGGCTCGTTCTCTTTTTGATCCTGTTTGCCCTGCCTTGCGCCCTGGGCATGATCCTTTTCAAGGTCGGGCCTTGTGTGGCATACGCTTCTGCTACAAATAGATTGTCTCTGTTCAGATTGTTATTGTTTGACGCATTTGCCTCTGCTGACTTCAAAAGCTTCATAAGGAGCTCTGATGCGGCTTTGGGAGTATATCTGATGATGCCGTACGCCTCATCGATATTTTTGTCTTTTATCAGATCTAAAACGATCTTTACCTTCCTTGATGAAATCCTGGCATGATTCAGAACAGCTTTTCCTTCATCCTTGCCTATTCCAAGTACCTTTTTCTCCTTTTTTGTCAGGAGAGCAGGTCTTTGAAACTTCATATGATTTTTTTCATATACATCAAGGATTTGATCCTTATCTTTCAGAAGTTCTTCTTTTGATCTAACCTTCTTTTCCAACTGGAATTCCTCCTTTCGGCATTAAACATGTTACTTGGAATATT
>JBDKVA010000138.1:0-17186 GCA_039679375.1 Clostridiaceae bacterium | reverse complement strand
CAGCTTATCCATATTCTATTTTCAAAGTACATCAATTGGATGTCTTGTTTGCTATGCTCTTTTTTGTCTGGTTAAAACCTAAAAAAATATTCGAATTTCCTATTGACTATTCATAGTTGGTCTCCTTTAATAAGGATGAAACAGGTATTTTAAGCAGGGTAAGGATGAATTTTTATGGATTGTTTAAAGATGGAAACAATTCCTGATAACTGGAAGGCAAAATGGATCTGGAAGGATCGTATGTGATAAATCCTTTTCAGTCGAAGCCTGAAGGCATGAAACGGTAAAATACAGCTTTATAGTGGAGCTACTATGATTTCTCCAAAATCTCTGCTGCTTTAACATACTGACTATCTTCCTGGAACAGCCATATCTCCAGTAATGTGTTTAAAGCTTCCTGCGTAGATATGTCAAGTATTCCGGTCACATTGAGGCGCTTATCCGACTGAACTTTTCCTAAGCATGGAATAAGTTATTCTATAATCTTTAACAGAGAAAAGAAATAAGTAATGTCAGCACGATGCTGTCATGGCATAGGTATGATTTTTTTATACAGTAATAGTTCATTTTATAGTATAATTTTGTATTTTTAACGGATTGTTCATCTCTGATCTTTACAATATGATGTATATATCAAATCTATATTGAGGAGGAGAAAAAAATGAGGAAAATTCTCGCAATTGTGCTGGCGTTACTAGTGATACTGTCACTGGGAGCATGCGGCGAAAAGGAAGCTGAGTCCGCCACTGCTGATACCCCGACTAAAACCGGGGCTACGGTAAAACCTGAGGCAAGTGCAGCCGTGCCGGAAAAGACACCGGAAGCAACAGCACCTGCATCCAAAAATCTTGTTGTGTACTGTCCACACCCGGTAGAGTTCATCAATCCGATCATCGCAGAATTTGAAGCCACGACAGGCATATCTGCCGAGGTAATTACGGCCGGTACAGGAGAACTTTTGAAAAGAGTTGAAGCCGAGCAGGCAAATCCACTGGGAGACATTTTCTGGGGGGGTTCAAATTCCACTATACTACCTAAAAAAGACTTGTTTGAAGTTTACAGATCGGCTAACGAGGATGCCGTATTCGATTACTGTAAAAATGTAGAGGGCATGATCACCCGCTTTACCGTAATTCCCAGTGTTATTATGATAAATACAAAGCTGATTGGTGATATCAAGGTTGAAGGCTATGAAGACGTACTCAATCCGGCACTGAAAGGGAAAATAGCATTTGCCGATCCTGCCAAATCCTCCTCTTCTTTTGAGCATTTGATAAATATGTTATATGCAATGGGTAATGGTGAACCGGAAAAAGGGTGGGATTATGTAGATAAACTATGTATAAACCTGGGTGGTAAATTGCTCAGCGGTTCCTCTGCAGTTTATAAGGGAGTTGCCGACGGTGAATACACTATTGGGCTTACCTTTGAAGAAGGCGCTGCAAAATATGTGAAAGATGGAGCTCCGGTTAAAGTTGTTTATATGAAAGAGGGAGTCGTTTCAAAACCGGATGGTGTACAAATCATCAAAGGCGCAAAAAACATGGATAATGCAAAGAAATTTATTGACTTTGTCACAAGTAAGGAAACACAGACCCTGATAGCAAATCAGCTTTGCAGGCGCTCTGTCAGAACAGATGTCCCTGCTGCCAGCGGATTAACGCAGGCAAGTGATATCAATATCATTAAGGATAATGAGGATATTAATTCCGCAAACAAGCAGGCATGGCTTGACAAGTTCAAGGAGATCTTCACAAGTAAATAAAACTGATACAAAATACATTGTCACAAGGTTAACATATATTGAGAGTCTAGGAACCAATATAAGCCCGCAACCGGCAAACCACGTTGTGGGCTTATATTCACATAAGGAGGCCGCTATCATGAGTGTAGCAATTGATATAGAAAATGTTATAAAAATGTTCGACAGCGTCACGATCATAAGGGATTTGTCACTGCAGATAAGGAATGGGGAATTCTTTACGCTGCTGGGACCGTCCGGATGCGGAAAAACAACACTGCTAAGAATGATTGCAGGGTTTAATACAATAGAGGGCGGTTTAATAAAATTCGATCATACAGTAATAAATGATATCCCGGCACACAAGCGGAATATTGGTATGGTATTTCAAAATTATGCCATATTCCCACACCTTACTGTAAAGCAGAATGTTGAATACGGCCTTAAGCTGCGTAAATTGCCGAAACAGGAAATACAGGAAAAAGTCGGGGACATTATGCAAACCGTCCGGATTAATGAATACAAGGACCGTTTGCCCGAAAAACTATCAGGCGGCCAACAGCAGCGTGTTGCACTGGCCAGGGCGATCGTCATACATCCGAGCGTACTTCTTATGGACGAACCTTTGTCGAATCTGGATGCAAAGCTCAGAGTTGAAATGAGGGCAGCGATCAGGGATATACAGAAGGAGGTAGGCATTACCACCGTTTATGTTACCCATGACCAGGAAGAGGCTCTTGCTATTTCCGACAGGATCGCCGTTATGAAGGATGGAGAAATACAGCAGATAGGCAAACCGGAAGAAATCTACACCAGACCGCGGAACATATTTGTATCGACTTTCATTGGCCATTCAAACCTTTTGAAAGGTACGTTAAAGCGTAATGGAAAAAGCATACGCATTATGCTTCAGGATGGATATGAACTCACTGTAGATAATCTGCATGATGAGCTGGAAGATCAGCAGGAGGTTATTGTTGCGGTCCGGCCTGAGGAATTTTCCATATCGGACCATGGTGTGGAAGCGAGAGTAAAAACGAGAACCTTCCTCGGAAAATATATAAATTATGAAATTGTATTAGTACCAGGGATGGCAATCGACAGCCGCGAGGAATCGCTGGAACTCACACAGGACCTCAACCACGCGAAAGAATTTTACAATGTAAACGATACAATTTATCTTGAGCCGGATACTAAAAGGATTAATGTTTTTACTAAGGAAGGCGACAAAAGTCTCATCAAGGATGTGAAATGACATGATTAAAATAAAAAGACGACTCGATTTCTGGTCAATCGTTACTATTGTGATCTCCCTGCTTTTTGCCATATTCCTGATGTATCCCCTGTTTTCGCTGTTTCTAAGCGGGTTTAAGGACTCGGCTACAGGAGCGTTAACAGGCGGTAACTTCCTGAGGTTCTTTCAAAAGAGATATTATTATCAGGGGTTGATCAACAGCTTTTTTGTTACCGGCTGCGTTACAGCGCTGGCAATAGCAATAGGCGCACCGTTAGCATACCTCATGGCCACCTTCAAAATCAAGGGAAAGGGCTTCATCGAAATACTGGTCATCATATCCATGCTTTCTCCACCCTTTATCGGGGCATATTCCTGGGTACTGCTATGCGGAAGAAGCGGAGTTATAACCACCTTTTTTGAAACATATCTAGGGATTCATCTGCCAGCTATATATGGATTTGCCGGGATACTGCTGGTATTGACGCTGAAGCTGTACCCATTCATCTACCTTTATGTATCCGGTGCGTTAAAGAAGATTGACGTTTCTTTAAGTGAAGCGGCAGAGAGCCTTGGATGCAACCCGGCAAAAAAGGTATTCTCGATCATACTTCCCTTGATCCTCCCGACCCTGTTAGCCGGTTCTCTGCTCGTATTTATGAATGCGTTGGCGGACTTCGGCACTCCCATGCTGATCGGGGAAGGCTTCAACGTCATGCCGGTATTGATCTATTCCGAGTTTATCAGTGAGGTGGGCGGCCAGGCAAACTTCTCTGCAGCTATGGCGACCATAATGGTGTTCATAACAGCACTGCTTTTTATCATTCAGAAGTATATCGTTAACAAAAAATCCTTTACAATGAGCTCCTTAAGGCCAATGAGGCCGAAGGAGGTAAAGGGCGTGAAGAGCATCGCGGCCCATATTTTCATATACCTGACGGTACTGGTGTCCATCATACCGCAGCTTACAGTTATCTATACTTCTTTTTTGAATACCAGAGGTTCCATGTTTACGCCGGAATATTCGCTTAAAAGCTACCGGACTGTTTTTTCAAAGCTTGGCAGCTCCATCGTAAACACTTACACTTTCGGACTTCTGGCAATAGCCATCATCGTATTGCTGGGAATGTTTATCGCCTATATTTCAACAAGAAGGAAAAATGCGATTACTTCTGTGATTGACACGATTACCATGTTTCCTTATATCATACCGGGTTCGGTCCTCGGTATCACACTGCTTCTGGCTTTCAACAAAAAGCCGTTGATATTAAGCGGTACCTTTATCATCATAGTTATTGCATTTGTTGTAAGAAGGCTGCCCTATACGCTGCGTTCGAGTGCCGCTATCCTGTACCAGATAAGCCCCAGTATGGAGGAGGCCTCAATCAGCCTGGGCTGTGCGCCGGTAAAAACATTTTTCAGGATAACTGCAGTGATGATGCTGCCCGGTGTATTCTCGGGAGCAATTCTTAGCTGGATCACCGTCATCAACGAGCTCAGTTCATCCGTCATCCTTTATACAGGGCATACCAGAACCATGTCGGTCTCCATCTATACGGAGGTAATCCGCGCAAGCTATGGTACAGCCGCGGCATTGTCGTCCATTCTGACAGCAACGACCATAATTTCATTGTTGATATTTTTCAAGCTCTCCGGAAGCAGAGAAGTCAGTATGTAACGGAGTAAAGCTTGAACGAACAAACATGCAGCGCGGCATACTTACGAAAAACAACAGACAGAGATCTTATAAAAAACAGGTGGCACAATGCCTCCTGTTTTTTATAATGAAAGGTAATATAATATGAGTACCGTTATCATAGTATCAGCTTATATAATTGCGAAATGACTGGAAAGAATATCTCCCCATTTCCATTGACCGCAGCTGTTTTTACAGTTCCCGGAAGCTTGCCGGCCAGCCTGTTTTCTCCATTTGCAGGATCAAGTATGAACAGCTCGGCGCCGCAGAACACCAAAACTTTATTTTCAGAGGTTTTTACCATACAGGTGCAGATATCCTTTAATTTAATCGTACTGCAAAATTCCATGCTATTACATTCAAATACCTTTAATTCTTTATTTATTGCAACAACGCCATAATCCCCCGCCACCTCCAGGCACCCCGGTTCACCCTGCGGAAGCTGAATCCTGTTTATCAGTTCGCCTTCCGGATCCCAAACTCCCAGATAAAAGGATCCCGTTTTTGTTTTTAATCCGTTGCCTCTTCCGCCAGTAGTAAAATACAGGTATTTCCCACCGGCAGCAAGAGCTTCTATCGACTGCTCAGGGATCGGATCATACCATAATTTCATTTCATACGTTTTGATGTCTACGCGTGTCAAGCCGCCTCCGTAAACTCCGTATTTTGCTGTCCATCCGGTCCAGAAAGCTCCATCAGGGCCGATGACACTTTTCCCGTGCGGTCTGACCAAATCCGGACCTGCCTGAGCCAATGTTACAGGGTTTGCATTATTCATCTGATCCCATGGCTTGGCAGGATCATAGACAATATGGTCGCCGCCTGCATATGCCGCCATGAAGACTTTCCCGTCAATGACCCTGATTCCGTACACTTCCCCGCCCCTGCTGCATACGGCTGCAGAATTCCAATAGGTCCCGTCGGCAGGATCGTAGCTGAATATGGTCTGGCCGAAGTTGCTGGAACCCCAGAGCTTCCCATCATGAGCTGAGGTTAACGTCAATATCTGCGTCGCCGGAGCTTCTACCGGAATAGGTTTTAACTGAACCCCTGCGTCCTCCTTCTTTATGTAAAAGTACTCCTGTCCTCTGACTCCTGCCTTGTCGCCGTTCCTGAAATTCAATATTTTCCCTGCATCTTCAGACAGCCTGACATCCCTGTCCGGATTTACAATCTTATGGATGAAAGCGGATATAGGAGTTTCATCCTCCAGCTGCAGCGATTTGAGATTACTGATTGAAAGAGTCTTATTCATCTGACCTAGCGTCGCGGGATCGTAAAAGTCCATTTCATCACCTGTTACAGTACAGATAAAATCCTTGTTAACATCCTTGATTGCCGCTCCTTCTTTTCCGAAGGGTTTTACCGTGCATGTTTTCAAATCATACACTGCAACATGCGGCTTTTCAAATCCGCAATTGATGAAGATACGTCCGGGTGCATCTCCAAATACCAACCTGCTGTACTGGTTGTTTACATAAGGGGACATCTTCCCCATATTATCAAAAGAATGCTTCTCAGGGTTGTACCGGAACAGCACGCACCCAGGATATGTACCGCCGTACACCATACCATCCGAACCCAGGGTCAGATTCCATATATAGCTTTCGTTCTCGTCCCTGAATGATTCTGCCCATTTCCTGCTCTTCAGATCAAGACAGTGCAGATACCCCTTCAAACCGCACGTACCGACGAGGAGCTTCCAATTATTCAGGCAAAGCAGCGCCCATGCTCCTTCATCTCCAGGCAGCCCGATACTCTCCCCGCTTCCGCTTTGAATATCAATGAATATCAGCCTTCCGGTCCCACCGGAAACAAAACTCGAGAGTACGATTTTCTCCCGGCCGTCCATGGGGTCTGTAATTTGAATTGACGCCAAAATACAAAAATTCCTGCAAGGTTCCCCAAGGTATTTATAATTCAAAGTGATCACCCTCCCACCGTTCATCAGCCTGCATCAACTCTACATTATTCCTCTAAGCTTAGCCTTTAACTGATCCTACGAGAATACCCTTTACAAAGTACTTCTGAACAAAAGGATATACGGCAACAACCGGTAACGCAACCAGTATAATCGCCGCCATTTGGTAGCTTTCACCAACTACGTTCTGCAGTCCAAGCTCCGCTAATTGCAGCGCATCGGCGCTGGAATTATATCCTATTGTCTTGGCAAAAACAATTGCCCGTAAATAATATTGAAGCATCCACATATCTTCTTTGATGTTTGTGAATAGCATTACATTAAACCAGCTGTTCCAGGTACCGAGTGCGATAAACATACTGATTGCAGCAATGGTAGGCATGATGGATGGCACGATGATCATGAAAAGAGCCTGCGATTCCTTTGCGCCATCAATGACCCCGGCCTCGATAAGTTCCTTTGGTATGGTTTCGATCTGTGATCGGATGACAATAATATAAAATACGTTAACAAGCGCAGGTAATATTAATGCCAGATAGCTATTCTTAAGATGCAGATAATTGGTCATTAAGAGATAAAAAGGAATAAGGCCCCCGGAAAAATACATGGTTATGATAAAATAATAATTGAAAAAGGTCTTGCCGAAAAACTTTTTAGTAAAGGCATATGCTGCCGTTACATCAAGCAATATATTCAAAAAGGTCACAATTGCGGTTATACCGATCGTATTGATTAAAGACCTTGTGAACGTTTTATTCGTCAGGATTTCCTTATATGCTTCGAACTGTACATCTTTTGGCCATAGGCTGACCTTCATCCCTATGATCGCATCTCTCCCGCTTAAAGAAACTGCAATGATGTTTAAAAACGGGAGTATGATTGTCATACAAAATAAAATCATCACAGTATAATTGAATATGTTAAATGCATTTCTTCCATTTGTAATCCTCATGCTGCATCACCCCTGTTCTGTAAGGTTTTCTTACCAAAGCGACCATCCCGCCAGCTTACGTGCCAGCCTGTTCGCCATAAATACCATTGTGAAATTAACCAGCGCCTGTGTCAGTCCAATAGCGGTTGTTGCGCTGAACTGAGTCTGTTCAATCCCAAGCCGGTAAGTGTATGTGCTTATTACATCCCCCACCTCATATACGGTAGGATTATAGAGCAGGAATATCTGCTCGAACCCGATACTGAAAAGGCTTCCGATTTGCAGTACGAGAAGTACCGTTATTATATTGGCAAGCCCAGGCAATGTGATATGCCATGTCTGCTTCCACCTGCCAGCGCCATCGATCATAGCCGCTTCATACAGCTGGGGATCAATGGAGGTTATGGAGGCAATATAATAAACGGCCGACATACCAATGCCTTTCCATATACCTGAAATAATAAGTATACTCCTGAAATATTCTTTTTTTACCATGAAATAGCTCGGTTCTATTCCGAAAAAATTATGGAGTGCAATATTTATAATGCCGGTAGTAGGGGACAAAACAGATACTACAATTCCCGCGGCAACAACCCAGGATATGAAATAAGGCAAATAACTTATTGTCTGTACAACTTTTTTGAATTTTACACGGCTCATCTCGTTTAGCAGCAGCGCAAAGATGATTGGCGCCGGGAATCCGAAAATCAATGAGTAAATATTTATAAAAATCGTATTTTTCATGACACGCCAGAAGCTCGGATCCATCAGGAAATCCCGGAAATGCTCAAAGCCAACCCAATTACTGGCCAAAAGGCCTTTATAAGGGCTATAATCCTGAAATGCTATCACAATACCCCATATGGGAAGATACGAGAAAACAAACAAGATCAGCACTGAAGGCAATAGAAGCATATAAACAGGTATATCTCTTCCTGGCGTAAACTTAAGCTTTGTTTGATAACTTTTTTTATTTGCTTTGATATGATTGTTTAATGCCAATTCTGTCATAGGTATAACTACCTCCGCTCATGGATTGCTGAAAATGCATACGGGAAGCAGCAGGTATGGCTCCGTACAAGTGAAGCCATACCCAACAGCTAATTCATCTGTTAACTATTTTCTTTCAGTGATTACTTTTTGAAGTGCTTTTGTATAATTATCTGTAATATATTTATATTTTTCAATAAATTCACTTACCTGCTTGTCATATTCCTCCATCGTTATTTCTCCGATTATTGCCTTAAAAATGATGTTGAGTGAAGCCGCTCTTGCTTCGGCTGCCTTTGGAGCCAGCTCCGCATTGGTGGGTACAAAGCTTGCTGCCGTGAAGGAAGGTACCGATTCGGATTCTTTATTCCTGATGGCAACACCTTCGGTATAAGCCTTACGGAATGCTGCTGCCTGAGCGCCTGCAAGCTTGGGATATGTTTGTGCCGCTTTAACATCAAGGTTATCCGGATACCAGTATGAATTGTAAAAGCAATAGGCAACTCTGTAGTTGGCAAGCGCACTTGCCTCGTTATCCAGAATCTTCTTGCCATCTGCATTTTTTACATACTCAATTCCTTCCCTGCCCCATGCAATGCCTTCTTTTACTTCCGGAAGCGTAAAAGCTTCGATGACTCTGACAGCAGCATCTATATTTTTGGATTTGCCGGCGATTGATACGCAGTGCCAACCTATTGGGGACATCGGCTGATAACAATCTTTCGGATTGACTCCGGATGCAATCGGGTTATTGACAAAACCAACCACGGCTGTAGTATTTCCTATGCTTCCATACCTGTCCTGCCTGGAAATAATTGCTGCGGCACCGCCCCAGAATATCATGGTGTTTTTAGTTTCTACTGCATTTGCGTATTCTGTACCTTTATTTGTGACAAAGGTTTTATCAAGGAGGCCTTCAGCGTACAGCTTTCTGTGAAATTCAATTGCATCACGCGCTTTCGGCGCCTGGAAACCCCAGATATATTTGTCGGGAGCATCCGCCAGAACCTGTAGTTTTATGCCATTACCATCAACGCCGACTCCAAACGCCTTGAAGAAATAATCCGCCATCATAATTCCACCCTGAGTGGACATCGGTATAGAATCCGGATATTTCTCCTTTACCTTCTTCATGATCTGATACCAGTCATCCGGAGTTTTGGGCATTACTCCGCCGTTCACTTCATTGATCAGGTCAATCCTCGCATACGTACCGTTCGGATCCATTGCGCTCAAAACATTCAGTGCATATACTGCGCCATCTGTTGTTTTCATCTGATCAAGCATGTCTTTCGAATAAAATTGTGAAAGCTGCTTGGATTTCGGTAAATAATCGTTCCAATTAATAAATGCACCTTCTGAACCATATTTGTCAATATCCGACTTGAACCAGCAGTGGACGATATCGGGAAGCTCACCCGATGCCATCATAAGATTGAACTGTGTCTGGAAATCAGCATATGGCGGCTGAATCATTTCCAGGTCAACATTGGCAGCTTTTTCAATAATATTAAGGAAAGGATTGTTACTTACATCAACATCGGATGGGAATTGGATTCCTGCAGTTCCAAAGAACATTTTAACCTTCGCAGGAGGCTCAGCGGCAGGTGCTGTGGGTGTTGGCGAAGCTTCACTTGTCTTTGTGGCGTTGTCTCCAGCGGTGCTTGCATCTTTACTATCTGTAGAACTTGTTCCACAACCTGCCATTAAAACTGATAATGATAGAAGAAATATCATTGCGAAAGAGATATACCTTTTGAATTTGTACATCCTGATTCCTCCCTTTACGATATCAAATTTGTTGGATTTGTGAGCTCACAAGTCGATATTAGCACCTAATCTTCAATGCAACAATGCAATTTTCTTTCACTGATGATAAATAACTTTTACTTAAGACGAGTAAATTTTTTGCACTTATGATAAATAGCTTATACTTTTTTCATTGCCCAATGATTTTTCCTTCCTCAAAAACATCATTCTGTATTCTTTAGGCGTACAGCCATATTGAACTTTGAACTTTCTAATAAAATACTGAGGGCTTGAGTATCCTATCAATGAGGAAATATCCTCGATCTTAAGATTGCTTTCGATAACCATTCTCTCAGCCGCAGCAAGCTTGGCATCCATCAGATAATCAACAAAGTTCATACCTGTCTCATCTTTAAATATGCGGCTCAAATAAGTGCTGCTGATACATTTGGCATCCGCAGCCGAATTAAGAGACAAATCACAGTTCATGATATTCTCGGATATATATTCCTTTACTTCAGCCACAAGTCCGCTCACCTTCTCCGATTTCCTGCTGTCTACGATCTCAAATATCCTGTTGATCATGCTTATGAACCATTTTTCAAGTTCATCAATATTACTTGCCTTATTGAATTGCGTAATAAAATCTCCTTCTGCTATTTCACTTTTGTCGATCCTTAAGATATCTGTCATCGATTCGATAAATGTTGAGAATTTCGTTAGAAGTTTCATGGAATAATTGTATGAATAGTGTTCATTGCATATATCGTTGAATAAACTGTGAATATAATTCAGTGTTAACTTTTTATCCTGTTCTTTCAGTGAATTACATAAATTATTCAGAAGGTTTTTTCCGTACTCAGGCGTCTTTATTTCCCATTTGTGTATTTCATCTATTGTAAATATATATCTTTCGGGATACAGATAACTGTAATTCATGCAGCTTTCCGATTCAATGAACAATTTATGCACGTCGGTAATGCTGTCACAGGTGCTGCTGACAGCAAAGTACAAGTCAATCTGCATCTCTTCACGCAAATAGTGCGAAAACCTTGTAATGCACTCCTTCATGTCATTTACCTTGATGTTAAAATTTATAATTGCAGTAATTCTGTTATTTACCTCGGTGCAGATACAATTTTTATTAACTGAAAAAGCACCCTCCACCTCATTCATAATTTGAATTTTGATAAGCTCGTATATCTCATAATCAATATGTTGCGGGATTTTTACAAGCTTCATTGTGATAACCATAAAACTGTCATATGGAAATTGGATATTTAAAAATTTCATCTTATCAGCTATTTCATCTTTGTTTTCATACCTCGTGTAAACTAAATTGTATATAAAATGATGCTTTATTATCGGCATATTCTTTTCCAGCTGCTCTTCATTCTCCTTCAGCTTAACGGATACTGCCCCAAGTGTTGAGCCGATGAGGTCATATTCATCCTTTGGTTTGTTTGCCGGATGCACGTTAACGATATTTCTGCATAAATCACCCAATCTCTTTAATAAGGTATAAAAATGCTTGGTAGTTAATACTGACACTAACAAACTAAATACAAACGTTACCAAACCTATGATTTGTATAAGCTTGCCGAGTACCTGAAGCCCCTCACTGAATTTGGCTATAGGTTTAACGGTGACATATCTCCAGTTGTTGACCCCGGATGGCGCAAAGGATACCATTGATCTTATCCCATTTGAATCTGCTATAAAGTAACCGCTTTTATCCGATTGCTTGAGTAATTCGCTTCCATACGATATCTCCGATACATTTAAAAACAGGTGATCCTTCTGAGTGTGTGATATGATCATACCATTTTCATCTATAATAAATATTTCGCCGAAGTCAACGGGAGCAGATCCTTTAATTATGTTATGAAGAACATCTTCATTAACCGATATGGCTATACCACCGGTCAATCCGGACAAGTATGAAGTAAATGCAACCTTTCGTACAAGATAAATATAACCAGTCTCACCATTATCCGGGTAACGTCTGTCCTTTTCTTTATTGATCCTCCAAAAGCTGCTTGAATTGGAATTGATAAGTTCCTTTATGTAGTCCTTTGCAACAGCGCTGCCGCTTGCGAATGATATACCTTCAGTTGTAACAAGAAGATCGTTCGTACTGTAATAAACCGCTATCGAACTTAAAATGGGATTTGTAGATTTTTGCCGATTCAGGTAATCCATCACCTTGGTAAGCTCCGTATACTTATCCACATATGAATTTGAAAAATAATAGGAGGTTTCAGGGTCATTAATAACGCTTTGCAGAACATATAATGAAAGCTTATCAAGATTTCCCAATATTAAGTCGTCGATTGTATTTTTAAAATGATTTAATAATTCATTATTAGACTCAATCGTTAAATCAATAATCCTGCGTTTCTCAAGGTTGTAAGAAAGAATACCCATAGCGGATATACTAATTACAATTATGATGAAGTAAGATATGAACAGATTTCTTAAGAACCTGCCTGCTCTAATGTTTGAACTGCAAGATATAAAAAAGCGGCTGAAGTTGCTAATAATTTTTCTATTCCGACATTTGTGCTTCATGTTTCCCGAAAACATATTATCAACACCTTTCATTTACATATTACTATGCGACTGTAATAATTACAAATTCCTGTGTATGATGCAGCTGCTGGACTTCACTAACTCTGTCGGAGATGTGTGGGTATACTTCTTAAATACATTGCAGAAATGCTTATATTCACTAAAACCGGTCATCTCAGAAATTTCATAGACACGATACTTGCCCGTATTTAGAAGCTCTATAGCCTTTTGAACCCGGTATTTGTTGAGAATATCAAGAAAAGTCTGTGAAGTAGTATCCCTGAATTTCCTGCTTAAATAGCTGGGACTTACGCCAAGAGCAGCCGCGATGGATTCAATACTGATTTTTCCATGATAATTCAACCTGATTTGTTTCAATGCCTCGCTTACATAATAGTTCACCTTGCTGCCCGTGAATATATAAATATCCAGATCTACCAGGTTGAGTTCATTTCCGGTTCCGGTTCTGGTTTTTTCAATAATATCCCCCATTACTCTTTCCTGACTAACCTCACGTCTGACATTTTCAATAATGCCTGCCAGCTTATCTTCATCAACAGGCTTCAGCAGGTATTCGAAGACCTTGAGTGAGATGGCCTGCTTTGCATACTCAAACTCCGAGTAGCTGGTAAGTATTATGCTGTGGAACTTATGCTCCTTCAAAGCTGTTTCCAGCATTTCTATTCCATTCATAACCGGCATTTTAATATCCGCAATGACCAGATCCGGTTTTTTCTCCTCAATAAGCCTGAGCCCTTCAAGCCCGTCGCTGGCTTCTCCTACAATGATACAATTCAGCTTCAGCCAGTCGATCGTGTGGATAAGGCCTTTTCTTATGATCTCTTCGTCCTCAACAATCAATACTTTCAACATATTCGCTCACACTCCCGGCATATTCGCTCCCGCCCCTGTTAATTGGCAGGATGATTTTCACCATGGTACCCTGGTTTTTTTCACTCATTAACTCGACCCCATATTTTTCGCCATATATAAGTTGAATTCTCCTGTGGACATTGAATAAGCCGATATGTGCCGTGCTGTTCCTGCCCTGCTTCAATATCTGCCTGATCTCTCCGAGGACATCCGGCTCTATACCGATTCCGTCATCATAAATCACAATCACAAGCTTTTCTTCAACGAAACTTGCTCTGATTTTTACACAGAGAGTTTTCTTTCTCTCAAATCCATATTTTATGGCATTTTCAATAATAGGCTGGACAATCAGCTTGGGTACGATACATTCACCGGCGGCATCCTCAACATTTATGGTATAATCAAACTGTTTGCCGAACCGGTGTTTTTGTATGAACAGGTAGTTTTTCGTGTATTCGATGTCTTCACCTAATGTAACCTCCGAGTTGGCGTTGCTGATGCTGTAACGCAGCAGTACCGACAAGCTTTGAATGATTTTATTTACAGAAGCCGGATCAATCTTCGTCATATATTTGATCATTTCCAGCGTATTAAACAGGAAATGGGGATTGAATTGCGATTCCAGCTGCTTGATTTCCGAAAGAACACTCTGCCTTGCCTTTTCCTTATTTACCTCAATCAGTTTCTTTATGTCAATCAGCATTTGGTTGTAGGATTCTGCAATGATCTGGAATTCATCGTTCGTCTGAATATTTAGGTGCGTGTCCAGATCACCGTTTCTTACATTTTCAATAGCCCGGATAATCTCGTCCATCGCTTTCGTTTTGCTGCCGGCAATTCTTCGAGCCGAGAAATACATGGTAACTGCAAGCATGATAAAAAGGATAATCAGCAAAATGCCGACTATATTATATATATAGCTGAAATATCCGATGGAGGTAATGGTATAAATGGACAGGCTATTGTTCAATATATCGGATTTTGTTATAAAATGTCTGTCATTTGTGGATTTGATATCGCCCGACAAGTTCCTGAAGTTATTGTCTAGCTTGCCGAATATGTTCGTTAACAAGGCATTCGTACTGGAAATTACATTGCTGAATTGATCGGTCACGACTACATTAACGGAAAAGTTCTCACTGATGATTCTTGTCAGATCCGTTTCATCCAGGTCAAATGTAATATAGCCAATGATTTTGCCATTATACTCAACTGCCTTTCCAACTGATAATATCTGTCTGGAGTCGGCGTCATAGATCTCCTGCAACAGGACGACCTGATCCGGTGTTTCCAGCATTCTTCTGCCAATTCCCAAAGCAAAGGCATTCTCCGGTTTGGCATACTCTGGAATTTTAGTTGAACTGGCCAAAATAGGAGAAAGTGAATTGTCAAAAATGAAAAAATTACATCGGATATCCATACTATTTTTAAAACTATAATAATCTTCATAAATTTCACGGTTTTCCTCCTGACGCAAGAGAATGCAACGGATGATTCGGTCTTCGGAGGAAGAATAATATGCTTTTTGCATATAGGAGGACAGGACTGTTTCTATTCTGCCGGATACTTCGATATTGATCCGGCGATTTCGGTCAACTACAGTACGGTACCAGATCGAGAATGAAATAATATAGCTGCAGAACGTTACTATAACGACAGGGATAAGGGCATATATGATAAACGTTTTTTTTATGTCATCCTTAAAACGTCTGTTTTTTTTATTGATCATATCTCCCCCATAGCCAGACTGTTAAAGGTCGAGCGATTTAAAAAATTTGCAGGAGTATGCGGAAAAGGTGGTAAATAAGTCAATATGTAAAATATAACTGTAATTTACAGCATTCTCCGGCGCAGTAAGTCTAAGCAGGTTTAATATTGATGTTTGCCGAGTTTTCACACGTTCTGGCATATTTTATTGAATATAACAATATTATTGTATACCATGAGAAGGTTGGAGACAATAGGAGACGAATCTCTCCGGGAATTTTTATTAGCAATTCAGTAGGCATTTGCATTTTTATATGGTAAAATCATGTATGTTATACAATAAAAATTTATCCGTAATGGCATATGTATTGCAATGTGATGATCACTAAAATAATGAGGTGAGGTAAGATGAAAGATACAATGATGACCCCGTGCAGAAGGGTCATGGCGGCGCTGCACAATGAAATACCCGACAAAATACCTTTTACATCATATGAGAATATGGTACCGCGCTGTACTATAGAGAGAGAATTGAGAAACCGCGGGCTGTGCATCGTAAAAAGGATCCCTTCCTACAAAATTCTGCATCCGAATGTTACTGTAAAAACCTACGGATTTACTGATGAAAAAGGGAGAGATGTCGTCCGGACAGTATATACAACGCCATACGGCGATTTAAGCAAGCTGACGCAGGCGGGAAACAACACGACATGGACGCATGAACACATGTTCAAGACTCCGGATGATTACAACGCTTTGTTATTCTACATAAAAGACAGTGTTGTAACGCCAAATTATGATTATATAGCAATGGAAATCAACAAGCACGGGGAGGATTTCGTATTCCGCGACCAGATCGTTCTCGAACCGTTGCAGGTTATGATATCGGAATACATGGGAGCGGAGACCTTCTGCTATGAATGGATGGATAATCAAGATGAAGTATTAAAGCTTTATGATGCCCTGGTGGAACTGGCCAGGAAGGTATACGCCGTTGTTGCCGACGGCCCGCTTGAATTTGCGAACTACGGGGGCAATGTGGTCCCTCAGATTATCGGACTCAAAAATTTTGAGCAGTATTATGTACCGCACTACAATGAAGCTGCAGAAATCCTTCATAAAAAAGGCAAGCTGATCGGCTGCCATTTTGATGCCGACAATACCCCGATCATGGATGCGATTGCAAGAACCGGCCTTGACTACATAGAGGCTTATGACGCCGGAATCAGCCCATCTGTGAAAGAAGCCAGAAAAGCCTGGCCGGGCAAGGTGCTGTGGTTGAATTGGCCGAGCGCATGGCATCTTCATCCGATTGAGGAGGTCTATCGTGATACGGTACGGCTCATGGAGGAAGCCGCACCGGGTAATGGCTTTATTATAGGGATTACCGAGGATGTGCCGGAGGAGCGCTGGCAGAAAAACTTCACGACCATCATGGATGCGATCGACAATAACGTGGCACGATAAATGGATGATGCCGCAAAGCAACTTAATTTGTAACAATAAATACTATTGAAAGATACGTAATATGGGAAGGATGCGCAGCAAAAGACAAGGGGACGGTTCTATTGTCTGTTTCACGGAGCAGACAGAAAAAATGTCCCCTTGCCTTCTAATAATAATGCGTGAGATTGCCAGGGTAGGACCGTCAGTGCTATTTATTCTGGTTGTGTTTCCAAGCACGGACTTAGCGCATTCTTTCAAATAATTATAGCTTAGGGTTAGCAGTCCTGTCCCACGGGCTGGTCGCATACTGCGTATGCTGCTCGCCCA
>JBDKVA010000137.1:0-21133 GCA_039679375.1 Clostridiaceae bacterium | reverse complement strand
ATTCTCCTGAAAGTCGCGATAATTGTCGACTTTCAATATACATACTATAAAATTTTCACCAGATAAAACGGTAATGTCGTTCTCACTGGATATTTCCCCTATGCTTGCTTCATCCATCGAATGGCTTTCTGTCAGTATCTTTTTCAGCCAGTATGTTTTCATAATATTTTTATAATGGTTCCTTTCCTTGCCAAAAGCATCTAGCATTTCGAAGGATTGCTTGTAGATAGTACTTAAATAGGATATCTCATCTTTATAGTCATTCTTCTTTACCTTAGGCTCATTCGCTGAAACAACATAGTTAAAAAGGTTGGATACAGGCTTGTATATGCCTCTGGAAACGGTTACAGACAGTATGGAAACGAATATGAGAAATATCAGCGTAATTATAATTACTGATGTTTTCAAAGCATTGACATATTTATAGACCTCGGCACAAGGTTGTATCTTTAAAATGGTAAATCCGATATTTTCAACACTCATATATGTAATAAAATATCTTTGGCCGTTTAAGCTGCTTTCAAAAAATCCGGTATCCGTGCCCTGGCTGTTTCCGGTTTTATATTTTATATAATCCGCCTTTAATGAGTTTTTAAGGCTGTCGTTTTCATAGCCGCTTTCATCTTCTATAAACTCCTGCTTATCATCCAGAATATATATACTGTCTCCTTTAACAGTATCAATCATATTTATTGTCTTAATATTGTCGAACAGCCACTTATGCTTGACGTTGATAATTACAGCTCCGTCCATATGGTTGTCCTTGTCGGTGGAATCATACATAAAATATGTAAAAACATTTCTGGTTTTTTTATTTGAGTTTATATCCTTTTCAATTTTCCTTGATATAGGCTTAAGCAACGGCACAGCCTTGTAGGAGTTTATAGTCTCGTTCAGTTTTACGTCATCAAAGAAGGCCGATTCCCCGATATAAAAAAACTTGTCCTGATAATTATTATAGATGCACATGGAATCAATATACTGGTTGGAAGACATGACAGAGCCTGTCAGCGTATTAATTTTTACAACAAGATCCGCCATATCGGTAAATTCATCTTTCTTATACATTATAGATGTTATGTCATTGTTGTAGAAGAGGTATGTGCATAAATTCCTGATTGCACTGTCCATATTGTTGATATTAAACTTTACCTGTGAAAGAATCTTTCTGTTGAATTCATATTCATTCTGCCTGAAAATACGTTCGGCATTGAAGTAAGCAACCATAGAGAACAATATGACAGAAAACATAACCGTAACTGTAAGCCACAAAAAAATACGTCTGAGATATTTTTTTGATTTAAATAATTCTCTAATGTTCTTCAATTTCATATACCCCATATTTACAAATATCGCATGGAGCTACTTCAACCGTCAAAAAGTCAGATATACTAAAAAACCAAATCCTATTAACTTCTGGATAGTTTTTACTATGCAATACACTACCAAACCTATCCATATAAATTATAGCTGCCAGCTAGTACTTTGTCTATAAGGTTCAAGCGTTATTAGTGCTTTGCTGCATTTTTTGTCCTTGCTGCCGGACGCCATATTAACCGTATTCTGACGATTGCCCGTCAGATCTGAGGGTCACTACTGATAGCATCTCATCCTTTTCCAAACATCCAGGATTTTGCGGTACCTGTCAGGATTCATCCCCTTGAACGGTATGTTGCTTGTGCAGAATATGTATCCTCCTCCCGGTTTTCCATGGGTAAGGCAGTATTCAGCACTGGCAATGACTTCTTCCTCTGTTCCCGTCTGTAGTGCCGCACAGTGAACATTTCCACACAGGCATACCATATTACCGACAAGCTGTTTTACTTCTCTTATATCTATACCTGCCATCGGGTCCATGGAATGGAGGCCGTGCGGCTTACATTCTACAAGCTGGTCGAGTATGGGCATTATATTCCCATCTGTATGCTTTATTGTGTACAGACCGTCTTTTCTTGCTTCAGCAATGATTTTATAAAGATAGGGCTGTATGAACTCTCTAAACATGGCGGGAGAAACAAAAGGTCCAGTGTTATAGCAATAATCGCTGCACAGTATAAGACAATCTATCCCAGAATCCGCGAGTACCTTGTTTCTTTCTATAGCATCGTCTGCCATCTTTCCAGCGCGCTCTTTCATTCCTTTAGGATCGTCAGCTATTGAATATGCAAATTCATACATGCCATTACCATCAGGGATATAAAAGGTCCCGTCGCCATGAGTTGTCAGCATGAATTTATCCCCGCACAGTTTTCTTAATTGCCGGCTGGTTTCCATGATACCCTCTAGATCCAAGTAATGGACCGGAATAATAGAATATTCAAGTTTTTCGTATACCTCCAACATATACTCTGCATTCTCAATTATAAGTTTTTCTCTTTCTCTGCCGGTTTTGCCTTCCAGGTCGTCCTGCTTCAAAAAACGTTTTCCAAACATCTCCTCTTCGAGTTGAAATTCCAGTTCAAACGTCGGTACCATGTCAGGCACCTTTAATGTCAGAGCAGCAGCAGCTCTCTCTTTTAGTGTCATATTCAGGTCTCCCTTCCTAAATTTTTATTGTATCACCAGTAAAAAAGTTAATTGCCCCAAATAGCTCCAAAGATGCACTCTTTTACATGCTAGACAGTTTTACTATAGATTTGTTATATACCGATTTGGGCTTTATCTCCTCTGAGTTTAACCTGCCCGTCGCTCCATATCCATAAACTTTAACCCTGCGGCTTTCGCCCGGCAGAAGGTCGAAGTATTCATCCGACAGGTGAATTTCTTCGTCAAGTCCGAAATGTACGGCATGGGCATAAGCATCGCTGCTTACCGTAAATTCTACATTATTCCCATCCTGACTGAAATCCGACACTTTCACAATAGCTTCAGAAATGCAAAGCTTCCTGAATTCACAAGCCCTCAAGGTTGCGGGCAAAACGTCGCTTTCACCTGATACCGGCATTACATAGCAAATCCCCTTTGTAAAGTCATATCCCGGTTTTTCAAACTCAAGCACGATACCTCTGGAATAAGGTTCAAGCGTTATTAGTGCTTTGCCGCATTTTTTATTCTTTCCATCGAATGTCATATAACCGTATTCGGCTTCAAAGGTAACCCTTTCTGCCGTATCGTTTACGCCCATTACCTTTATTACTCCGTCTTTCTCCCTTAAAATCAGGCTCTTTGCTGCAAATGCCCTCTTTACATAGTAGTAGGAAGGTTTGCGCATCAGATAATAATCTATTATAGTCCAGCCTACTTCCCCCCAGCAGTCGTCATACATCCAGAAAAGGCTTCCCCAGCAGTTTTCTATAAATCTTAGGGCTTCCAGGGAGTAACCGTACATAAGGCCCTGGCAGAGGCCTGCGTAGAGCAGGTACTCGTCAATATCAAGCTTGCCGGGCTCGGCATAATGTTTTGCTATGCCTGCGGGTACAGTTTTCTTTTCATGAGTGTTATTGTGGTGCCGCCATATCATTCCGTCCTTATCAAGGGGAGCTCCGCCGTGGTACCTGATTATGGAGGACTTGCGGCATGGACCTATGTAACCGTATTCGGACACGAATTTTGATTTTACCTTATCATATTCCTCAGGCGTTATCCTCTTTTCCATATCCGGGTTCATGGTACAATCGTGCCAGTGATGCCTGTCGCCCGCCTCGTTTCCATTGGGGTGCTCTCCGCCGTAAGGAGAGCTGTTCCAGTACGGAATACCGGGACAGTTATTCTGCACGATACGCGGAGCTATTTCATTGTAGCACATGGCTCCTCCATAAAACGGAGCTTTCTTATCCGTATTCCACCACTCGTCAAAGCCCCAGGTATTCTCATTGTTTCCGCTCCAGAGAACAATTGATGAGTGATTCCTGAGCCTTTTGGTCTGATAGCTTATTTCGTTTTCAACCTCATTGCGGAACCACTCAAGATTGTCGGGGTACATAGCACAGGCAAACATAAAATCATGCCAGATCATGATGCCGTATTCGTCGCATTTCTCATAAAAAATGTCTCTTTCGTATATACCTCCGCCCCAGACTCTCAGCATTGTAAAATTGGCTTCCTTTGCTTCCTTGATTAATATATCATATTTTTCATCTGTTACACGTGCATAGATCGAATCCGCGGGAATCCAGTTGGCGCCTTTGCAAAACGCCTTTACCCCATTAACCTCAAAGGCAAACAACCGCTCATTGGCGTTTATTTTATCAATGTCCAGTTTGAGAGTCCTGATACCATATTTGAAGACAGGAAATTCATCATATATTTGCCCTGAAGCAGCCGACACCCTGATATAATAAAGAGGCTGGGCTCCCATACCGTTAGGCCACCATAGCTTTGCATCGCTTATTACTGCATCCATTTTGAAGTAATTGATTCCCGATCTTAAAAACACTTCCTGTTCAAATCCAGCAACCTTTTCTTCTTTAAGGAATATCTCAAGCTTCAGGTTTGCGTCCATGCTTGAAAACGGATGCAGATTCTCAACTTCAATCTCAAAACCCAATTCGGCATCCTTTGCAGCGGATTTCGTAACAACATGAACACCCCTGACAGCCAGCTTATCATATGCTCTGATATGTACATTCTTCATAATACCACAGGTGGCAACCCTCGGGCCCCAGTCCCATCCATACACATACTGCGGTTTCCTGATAAAGGCACGCCTTTTGTCTCCCCTGTCCATCCTGCCGTTACCGGCTTCCGTACCGATAGTCTTATTGATTTCCGCAATATCCAGCTCCTTAACACGTTCGAGCCCGGAGCTTACTCTTACAATCAATGTGTTTTCGCCTTTATTAAGATAATTTCTTACATCCTTTGTAAATGCATAAAATGCGCTCCTGTGGTGCCCCAGATGAAAACCGTTCAGGAATATGTCCGCTTCAGCATCCAGAGATTCAAGGGTAAGTTCCGCTATATCGGCCTCCAGCAGCCTCTCATCTGCTGTAAATACTTTTTTAAACCACCAGGACTTCTGTTCTATCCATTCACATTTATAGCAGTTATCCGCTTCCAATGGTTCTTCTATGATATTGTTTTCAATCAGCGGCATATGTACATCGCACGGAAGGTCGGCACTCATCCAGCCGTTTTCCCTGCACATAACAGCGGGGAGCATTTCGGGTCCCCAGTGGAGCCCCTCACCCCTTAGCATCCAGCTATGGTTCAAAGCAAGTCTATGCATCTTTAATCCTCCGATTCACAAATTAGCTTAACTTTTGTAATATTATTATATTGAATTGTTGCATTTTTGTAAAGATATTATAATATTATTCTAATGTCGTGTAATATTAAATAATATTATTTTACTAATTTGTAATGTATGATATAATCTATATAAGTTGAATTAATTTTATTTCCAGGTGTAAAAATGACGAAAAAAGTAAACATGGACGATATCGCAAAAAAACTTAATATATCAAAGAACACCGTTTCACTGGCGCTGCGTAATATGCCCGGTATAAGCAGTCAGACCAGCAAGCTGATTTTTGACGCGGCAAAAGAGCTGGGCTATGAGTACAAGAAGTCTTTAAAGACCTCATCAGCTAAAGAAACCGACTCCAAAAACATATGTCTTATATTGTCAAAAAGCATACGAAATATGATAGGCTTTTATAGCTATATCCAAATGGGAATTGAAGAAGAAGCCAAGAGGAATAGCTTAAATACAATACTATATTATTATGACGAAAATGATGAAAATTTTGAGACTCCTTTGTGCATCAGGGACGGCATAGTATCGGGCATAATAACTCTGGGACATGTTACCCGGAATAATTTAAACAAAATTATCGGCTACAAAATTCCGCTTGTTGCCATTGATGAATACTATGACAATTTGAACCTGGATTATGTGCTGACCGATAATCTGTGCGGTGGATATGTGGCTACGGAATATCTTATAAAGCACGGTCACAGAAAAATAGGCTTCGCAGGCGACATACACCAGGCCTCAAGCTTTTATGACAGGTATTACGGTTTTTTAAAGGCAATGAGCGATCACTCCCTGCATGTTAATAGCCCATACACCTTGATCGATAAAGGATTGCAAAAATTTCTCAATAAAGATATTGCACCGGTTGTCAACGAACTCAAGTCACTTCCCGAACTGCCTACGGCATTCTTCTGCTGTAATGACCCGGAGGCTCTCGCACTTTATAAAGCCTTTAATATAATGGGCCTAAGAGTACCCGACGATGTATCGATAATCGGGTTTGACAATATTGATTCAGCTAAAAATGTATCCCCTGAATTAACAACAATGCATGTTGAAAAGGAGCTTACGGGGATAAAGGCCGTCCGGAGGCTTGTCGAAAAAATGCAGGATAAAACGGGTGTTTCTCAAAAGATACTTATCCCGACAACTTTAGTGGAAAGACAGTCGGTCATAGTGTGTGACTGACATTATTTATATTTCCCCCGAAAGTTATTTGACTACGCCCCAACCCGGCTTTGACCTTTTTTTTGCTCTTGCATGGCAGATAGTTTACTGCAATTCACTCCCCATAAACCGATCAACACCGCAGCCGCTCCGACCCACTGCATAAAGTAAAGCCTTTCCCCTCTTATAAAAACTCCGGCAAGTATAGCTGTGATGGGAGTTAAATTCATAAATACTGCAACCTTTGAGGCTTCGATTTTTGAAAGCGCATAATTTTGAAAAAAGAATGTGATTACTGATGATAGCACGCCTAAATACAATACATCAAGTAATGTATTTGAATTAAATAAAACAGTAAAGTATCCATGCAGATTTTTATATAAAAGAGCATTGCAAATACCGATTGCATTGAAAATTACAGCGCCGGTCCACATCATCACTATAGTGATTTCGGCCGGAGTATAAGCATTCGATATTCTTCTTGATAAAACATTATATATCCCGGCCGATAGTACCGCAACAAATAGAAATAAATATCCAAGGGTGGCTTTGCTGTTCTCAAATCTATTGCCCGACAGAATAATCATTATTACGCCTAAAGCCGAAATAATTATTGAAATCCCCTGAAACCGTGACAGGCGTTCCTTGAGTATAATAACGGCGAATAATGTTATAACTACCGGTACCAGCGAGCAAATAATACTCGATTCGCTGGCGGATGTACTTCCTACCCCTATTGTTTCACATATAAAATATAAGACCGGCTGGAAAAGCGCTACTATTATGAGCATCCTTATATTGGCAAAGCAAATTTTAGCCTTCAAAACTCCTGAGACCGCAAGAACCGTAATGAACAATGCTGCAAATAGAAACCTGAAGCCTAAGAGCTGATAGGTATCAAGATGATCAAGAGCATCTTTTGTAACTAAAAAAGAAAAACCGGATATAACTGCTGTTATTGCAGCCGCAATTCGTGGATAACCGCTACTTTGAAGTTTCATACTTGATCTTTCTAAGCCTCTTCATTACATCATTCGCACCGCGGCCAAAATAGTCGTGAAGAATAGCATATTCAGCGTATATTTCATTATAAATCTCCACATTAGCCTGTATAGGCCTGTAGATTTTATCTTTTATCTTCCCCATTGCCTTTGCTGCATCAATAATACTGTCATACCCGCCTCTGTCCTTTCCAGCTGCAACCGTTCCGAACATTGCGCTGCCAATTGCACAAGAGTGAGGTGATGCGGCCATTTTAATATCCATATTCATCACGTCAGCAAATATCTGCATTGTTAAACTGCTTTTGTCCGGAATTCCCCCTGCTGCGTACAATTCATTGATGGATACTCCATTTTGCTTAAAAGTTTCTATAATCATTTTTTTGCCGTATGCTATTGCTTCAACTAAAGCTCTATAAATCTCTTCAGGTTTCGTGGCGAGGGAACAGCCTAAAATCACTCCCGATAAATCAGCATCAACCAGAACAGACCGGTTTCCATTCCACCAATCAAGGGCAAGAAGGCCCGACTCTCCCGGTCTTAGCGAGTTTGCCTTGTTTTCAATCAATGTGAATATGTTTATATTTTTCTCTTCGGCTTCCTTGTAATACCCGGCAGGCACACAGTTTTGTACAAACCATTGAAAATGGTCTCCCATACAGGCCTGGCCTGCCTCATATCCAAAATACCCCGGCACTATTCCGTCCTCGACAACTCCGCATATACCCGGCACCATAACTTCTCTGTCGCTCAAAAGCATATCGCACCCGGAAGTCCCCATAACCATCAGCATTTTTCCGGGTTCGGTTATGCCAATCCCAGGTACGGCGCAGTGTGCATCTCCAACGCCAACCGCAACTGCAGTCCCGACTTTCAAGCCTGTCAGCTCCGCCGTTTTGCCGGTTATTTCTCCTGCCTTTGTCCCTAACGGGTAAATCTTTCTTCCAAGCTTTTCATCAATAACATTCTCAAGCCGCGGGTCTAAAGCCTTGAAGAATTCTTTAAGCGGGTAGCCCTCCTGCTTATGCCAGATTGATTTGTATCCTGCCGTGCAGCTATTTCTTTTCACCTCACCTGTAAGCTGAAGAGTTATCCAATCTGCAGCTTCCATAAACCTGTCCGCCGCATAGTATATCTCAGGCGCCTCGTCCAGTATCTGCCATATCTTGGGTATCATCCATTCGGATGAAATCTTTCCGCCATATCGTGCCAGAAAAGCTTCCCCTCTTTCGGCAGCGATCCTGTTGAGCTTATTTGCTTCCTCCTGGGCAGCATGATGTTTCCACAGCTTTACATAGCTATGCGGATTTGATTTGTATTCATCCTTCATGCATAACGGGGTTCCGTCTTTATCTACAGGAAGCATCGTACACTCCGTGAAATCCGTTCCGAGGCCGGCTATGTCCTCAGGGCTTATCTTCGATTCCTTGAGTACAGCCTTGATAACCGTACCCATCGCTTCGATATAATCGCCCGGATATTGCAGCGCCCAGTCAAGTTCAAGTTTTGTTACTCCGTCAGGCAGATATTCATCTAAAACAGCATATTTATAATTTTTTACGGCAGTCGAAATTATATTGCCGGTATCAACTTCAACAAGCACCGCTCTGGCAGATAGAGTACCAAAATCTACTCCGATACTGTATTTTTTACTTCCCATTTTTCATTTCCCCCATTCCACCTAATTCTACTCTTATTACCTTTTCCCGTAAAGAGGCCCGAAATTTTTGCAAGCCCTGAAGTCGGCGCTTTCAATATCTTTTGTGCCAAAAGCCGACCAGGCGCTTGGTCTGAATATCCTTTCTTCAGGCACGTTATGCATGCATACCGGTATCCTCAATATTGCCGCCAGTGTAATTAAATCTCCGCCTATATGCCCGTAGCTTATTGCGCCATGGTTCGCCCCCCAATTGTTCATTACGGAATACACATCCTTAAACGCATCTTTTCCTGTCAATATCGGTGCAAACCATGTTGTCGGCCATGTAGGATCAGTACGGTTATTGAGTATTTCGTGGATCTCCCGGGGAAGCTCGACCGTATAGCCTTCGGCGATCTGGAGCACCGGCCCCAGCCCTTTTATAAGGTTAATCCTCAGCATAGTCACGGGCATATTTCCTTTTGTAAGAAAAGTGGATGAATATCCCCCTCCTCTGAAGTAACCTAAATTAGCAGGCCCCCATGTAGTAGCATCAAGACATTTCCCAGCTTCTTCGGGTGTGATGTCCCAATACTGCTTCATTACAGGTTTTCCATCCTTTGTTTGCTGCCCTGTCGCATCGAGAGCTGCCGAACCCGAGTTAATCAAATGTATTATACCATTTCCGGCAAGGCCTGTTAACTCTTTTCCTGTGACCCTCTTAACCGCGTCGGGACTCCAGTATGTCCTTACATCTGCAAATATCTGCGCAGTGCCCGTCAATAAGTGTGCTAGCAGCATTGAAGCGCCGTTCAGGCTGTCATTTTCAGTGGCAACTGTAAAAGCTTCTCTGATGCCGTTCCAATCAAATGATGAATTGAGAATTGCTTCGGTAAAATCACCGTTAGGAAAATGGTCGTTCCATTGCCGCTGCCCCTGGAAACCCGAAACTATTGCATTATGTCCCAGGGCTTCTTCTTCAAATCCCATTTCTGCCAGCCTGGGATTGCCTATCATCAGGTCCCTTGTTATCAAAGTCATCTTAACAACTGTTTCCCAGTCACTATCCTTTTGTTCCCTTGAACGTTGGATTTCAGGAGGGTTTATGATATCTTCGCCTTCCCTGCAGTTTTTCTTAACCCATTTCAATGCTTTTTCGTATTCAACCTTGTCAAATATGCCTTCATCCATCCTTCTGGTAAATTCGGACATATCAATATATTCATTTCTCATGCCGAGATAATCCTGAAAAAAGGACGGATCGACAATCGAACCGGCAATACCCATCGAAACCAAGCCCATGGCAAGATATGATTTTCCCTTCATAGCGGCGGCAGCAAGACCTGCCCTGGCAAACCGGAGGATTTTCTCCTTTACGTCTGCCGGTATTGATACATCCTCTGCGTCCTGTACATCCTCCCCATATATACCGAATGCAGGAAGACCCTTCTGGTTATGTGCAGCCAGAACAGCTGCCAGATAAACCGCTCCGGGGCGTTCGGTGCCGTTGAAGCCCCAAACGGCTTTGGGAGTAGCAGGATCCATATCCATCGTTTCAGCTCCGTAACACCAACAAGGTGTTACGGACAGCGAGACTCCGACGCCTTCCCTGGCAAACTTCTCAGCTGCCTTAGCCGCTTCTGCCACACCGCCGATGCACGTATCCGCAATAACGCACTCAACCGGCATGCCATTCGGATGTCGTAGATTTTCGCTTATCAGCTTTGCCGCAGCTTCCGCCATACCCATGGTACGCTGTTCAAGCGACTCCCTTATGCCCTTTCTGCGGCCGTCGATAATAGGACGTATTCCTACTTTCGGGAGCACTGGATTAAAGTTCTGATGTACGTTTATATTTTTTTCAGCATTATTTGCCATACTTATCTCTCCTATTAAATAAATGTCTTTAACATGTCAAATCCTTCATTTTATACCTTCTACCGCTTCAGCAAGAGACATCCTCGGCGCATCCATTCCGGGCGCCGCTACAACAGCGCACACGGGCTCCGAGCCCTCCGCGACCGGTACAAAGTGCCCTTTACCGGCTTTTATAACAATCTGGGTCCCCGGTTGAATTCTTACAACCTGTGCCGTATCCATGCAAGGTTTTCCGTTTTCCGCATCCATAAACAGCATTAATGCAACTCCTGAAATAAAAAAGAACATTTCAGAATCAATGTGAGTTTCAATTTCACTGAAAACAGGCGCGTGATGCCACGCTTTCAGTACACCGCCGCTAACTTCACTGACGGCTATTTTACTAACTAAAGGTGTGGCCGTCCATTCAAAATATGTCTCCTTATAAGCATCCTTATCTGATGATATCTGTACTTCAACACCATTAACCAGTCCTGGCTTCAGATCCTGAATCATTATCTTTTTCATATCTATCTATCCCCTCATTTATTATTCTCCGCCCAATCCTTTTGGATAGAGCTTATCATAAGTTAGTTTACACTATCTATTATTTTTAGACTAGAATCACTGCTTTATACCATGCTATAAAACAGGCACAATTTTTAAAAGTAATAATGTATCATGGAAAAACGCTGCGGATTTTCTTTGCATTTACGATTCTATCCAGAGCAACCATATATGCTCCCGTTCTCATCGTTGTATTCTTGGATTTCGCAGTATCCCAAACATTATTAAAGGCCCTGATCATAATCTTTTCCAGAGTACGATTAACCTCCTCCTCATCCCATGTCAGTGACTGTATATTCTGAACCCATTCAAAGTAAGAAACTACCACTCCGCCTGAATTGGCAAGAATATCGGGAACAACCGTTACCCCTTTTGACTCCAGTACTCTATCCGCTTCAATCGCTGTAGGACCATTGGCGCCTTCAACAATAATTTTTGCCTGAAGCCTTTTGGCTACTTCCTCAGTGATTTGATTTTCCAAAGCAGCCGGTACAAGGACATGGCAATCACACATAAGCAGCTCCTCATTTGATATGTGTTTCACTCCGGCTTCTTCATAATCCTTAAACATCTTGCCGTTATTCATCTCTATAAATTTGGAAATCTTATTTATATCAAGACCTGTCTCTTTATAAAGTCCGCCTGATACGTCACTGATACCTACAACCTTGCATCCCTCCTGGTATAATAGTTTTGCTGCAGTTCCGCCAACATTTCCAAAACCCTGTACAGCCACCCTGGTGCCTAAAACAGGAAGACCCAGCCTGTGAAGCAGTTCCCTGACCATAAGCATAACCCCTCTTCCCGTTGCTTCCTTTCTGCCAAGAGATCCCCCCACTTCCAGAGGTTTTCCGGTAACTACGCCATGAACGGTAAAACCCTTGAACATGCTATAGGTATCCATGATCCAGCCCATGATTTCCTGGTTTGTCCCGACGTCCGGCGCCGGTATGTCTTTTTCCGGACCGATCAAAGGCAGTATCATTGCGGTATATCTTCTTGTGAGTTTTTTCAATTCGTTTTTGGAAAGCTCTTTTGGATCGACTTTAATCGCACCTTTGCCACCGCCGTAAGGGATGTTTACAACCGCGCATTTTAAACTCATCCAGGCTGCCAGCGCTTTTACTTCGTCAATATCAACGTTCTGGTGATAACGGATTCCCCCTTTACAGGGCCCTCTGGAGCTTGAGTGCTGAACTCTGTATCCCTCGAAAACTCTTATATGCCCATCGTCCATTTCGACCGGTATCGACACTTTTAACTCTCTTTCGGGATATTTTACCGTCACATAGTCGTTTTCATCCAGTTCCAATAGTTTTGCCGCCTTTTCGAGAACCTCCAGCATATTCTCATAAGGATTATATGTTTTTTTCATATTAAGTACCCCCACTTATTGTTAAATCTCTATTTTAATGTTTCTGTGAAAGCTCTCATTCTTCTTAAGCCTTCCAATATTTTTTCTTCCGAAGCGGCATAGGATATCCTTATAAAGCCTTCGCCGAAGCTTCCAAAGCCCGAACCGGGGATAACCACTACTCCTGTATTTTCAAACAGCTTAATTGCAAATTCCTCTGACGATAAGCCCGTTTTACTGATATTTGCAAAAGCATAAAATGCTCCTTTGGGGCTTATACATGACAACTTATCGATTTTATTTATTCCTTGAATAATCAATTTTCTCCTTGATATATACTTTTTCAGCATTTCCTTCAGCGGCTCCTGCGTCCCCTCCAATGCCTCAATTGCCGCATATTGTGTCGGCGTGTGCACACAGGATGCAAAATTTTCCTGCAGCTTAACCATACTCTTGATTATTTCCTTACACCCAGCTGCATACCCGATTCTCCATCCGGTCATGGCATAAGCTTTGGAAAAACTGTCGATAACTATCGTTCTGTCCTTCATCCCATCGAAAGATGCAATGCTTACATGCTCCTCGCCGTCGTAAATCAGCTCCTGGTATACTTCATCCGAAATTACAAACAGGTTATATTTCTTTGCCAGCTCTGCCAGGCCCTCCAGTGTTTTTCTGCCAATAACGCCTCCGGTAGGGTTTGCCGGCGAATTGATTATAATGCCCTTTGTTTTTGGAGTAATGGCAGCCTCCACATTCTCACACCTGTATGCAAATCCATCCTCTTCATATACTTTAACCAGCTTTGGTACTGCCCTGCATATTTTAAGCTGTGCAATGTAAGGCGACCAGAAAGGATCGCTTACAATGACCTCGTCTCCGGGGTTGAGCATGGATATCATACTCATAAGAAGGGCTTCCGTACCGCCAATTGTAATGATTACTTCATTTTCGGGATCAACGGCAACATTGTTTTTTTCTTTCAGCCTTTTGGTTATAGCCTGTCGTAATGGCAGTATTCCGGCATTCGGCGTATAATGCGTCTGCCCGTCAAGCATCGCCTTATGGGCGGCTTCAATAATGTTTTCAGGTGTGTCAAAATCCGGCTCCCCAAGAACAAAGTTAATAATATTTGTTTTGCCAAGCGCCATATTATACATTTTTCTAATTGGCGAGCTTGGTATAGTATCTATAATGGATGCTTTTCCCATCAAATTTCAACCTCCTTAAATTATGCGCCAAGATATGCTTTCTTAACGTTTTCGTTATTTGCGAGTTCACGTGCGTCCCCTTCAAGAACAATCGTTCCGGTATTTAATACATATGCCTTATTTGCGATATTCAAAGCCATGTATGCATTTTGCTCAATGAGCAGAACGGTTGTCCCTTGTTTGTTAATTTCTTTAATAATATTAAAAATTTCTTCAACGACCAAAGGCGCAAGGCCCATGGACGGTTCATCCAAAAGCATAAGCCTGCCTTTGGTCATCAATGCCCTGCCCACAGCAAGCATCTGTAGTTCTCCGCCGCTCAAAGTGCCGGCCGATTGGTTTTGCCTTTCTTGCAGCCTTGGAAAAATTTCAAATACCCTTTTAATATCTTTTCTTATGCCATCCACATCTTTTCTGAGATTTGCACCTAATTTCAAGTTATCCAATACAGTCAGGTTTGCAAATATTCTCCTGCCTTCGGGGACATGAGATATACCAAGCTCCACTATTTTATGAGGAGGCAGCTTTGTCAGCTCCGTATTCAAATACTTGATTGAACCGCTCTTAGCTGTTTCAAGTCCCGATATCGTTCTTAATGTTGTAGATTTTCCTGCGCCGTTGGCTCCGATAAGCGTTACAATCTGACCTTCCTCAACAGTGAAGGATATCCCTTTAACAGCGTTGATTGCACCATACGAAACATGCAAATCTTTTACCTCTAGCATTTCTTGTCCCCTCCTCCCAAATAAGCCTCAATAACCCTGGGGTTATTCTGAATTTCATAAGGCTTGCCTTCGGCTATGGTTTCGCCGAAATCCAATACTTTAATCCTGTCGGCAATAGCCATAACCAGATTCATATGATGTTCTATCAAAAGAATTGTTAAACCATAACGTTCCTTTACTTCTTTAATTAATTCTATAATCTCGTCTATTTCATTGGGATTCATGCCTGCAGCCGGTTCATCCAGCAAAAGAACCTTGGGATTGGTTATCATGGCTCTTGCGATTTCCAGCCGCCTTTGTTCACCGTAAGGCAGATTTTTTGCCTTTAATTCTGCTTTATCGTCCAGCCTGAATATTTTTAACAAATCCATAGCTTTGTTCTCTATTTCATCTTCTTCATTAAGAAAGCTTTTTGTCCTGAATAAAGCCTGATGGAAATTATACTTTACATGATAAGTCAAAGCCATTTTCAGATTATCAATAACGCTTGCATTGCTAAACAGCCTTATGTTCTGAAATGTACGGGCAATACCCCTTTGAGTGAACTCATGAGGTTTCAGGCCTGCAACAGAATTGTTCTCAAATAAAATGTCTCCCTTTGTAGGTTTGTATATTCCTGTCAGCATATTGAAAACCGTCGTCTTTCCTGCTCCGTTAGGTCCTATGATAGCTACCAGTTCCCCGGCTTGAAGCGACAGGCTGAAGTTATTGACCGCCCTAAGTCCCCCAAATTGAATGGTGATGCTTTCAACTTCCAAGATACTCATTGCTCTCTCTCCTTTACAAGCCGTGTTCCATTGGAATTTAATGCTCTTTTCCTAATTTTTAAAAAGCCGAACTCTTTTCCGCCGTATAAGCCTTCAGGCCTCTTCAATATCATAAACAGTAAAAGCACGCCGTAAATAACAATACGCCAGCTTGCAAGAAATCTTAACATTTCAGGAATAACCGTCAATGCAAATGCGCTCATTATTGAGCCGCTTATACTTGCGACTCCTCCTGCGTACAAATATACAAGAAAATCGTTGGATTTCAGGAAACTGAACGTATCCGGCTGAAGGAACATGAGAATATGCGCATATAGCCCGCCGGCTACTCCCGCCATAAAAGCGGAAAATGTAAATGAAATGGTCTTGTATTTGGAGGTGTCGATACCCATCGTTTCAGCTGCCAATTCATTTTCCCTTATTGCAATACAAGCCCTTCCAAAGGATGAATTGATAAAGTTCCTTGCTGCAAATACAGAAAGCATAACGAATACAAAAACCCAAAAGAAGCTTGAATACCTCGGAATACCTGAAAGTCCCCTGGGTCCCCCGATATAATCAGTTATCCTTATAAGTGCCCTGACCACCTCTCCAAAAGCCAATGTAACAATTGCAAGATAATCGCCTTTCAGCCTCAAAGTCGGAAGTCCTATCAGGAAACCGATTATTGCGGCGGCAATTCCTCCAACAAATAAGGAAAATATAAAAAATGGAATCTGAATATATTGAGGCCAACTGCTGGTATTAAATATAAGAGTAGTAAACATAGCCGAAATATACGCTCCAACAGCCATAAATCCTGCATGTCCTATGGAAAACTGCCCTGTAAATCCGTTAACCAGATTCAAACTGACAGTCATAATTATATTAACACCTGCAAACATAACAATCTGCATAATGTAGGAATTTATTATCCCTGCTTTATTCAGCACACTTACAATAATATAGCTGAGAATCAGGATTACATACATTTTTTTATCCAATAAATATTTCATCGCAGCCACCTACACTTTCTCTATGGTACGTTTGCCCATAATACCTTCCGGTTTGAAAGAAAGGATGAGGATAAGAATAACAAAACCCACGCCGTATCCTAACTCTGAATTGACTGATGTAGCAAAAATCTCGGCAATACCCATTATAAAACCGCCCAGCATTGCACCGCGGATATCTCCTATTCCTCCAAGGACTGCTGCAATAAAAGCCTTTGTTCCAAGCCAGATACCCATATAAACATCAATTACAGGATAAATACTCGCATAAAAAATTCCGCTTATCGCTGCAAGCGCGGTACCGATAAAAAACGTAACAGATACCACATTATTAACATTTATACCCATTAACGCCGCTCCGTCCTTATCATATGAAACAGCTCTCATTTGCCTTCCGATCTTTGTATTCCGGACAAAATAATCAAGAGATATCATTAAAACAATTGACATAACAATCATTATAATTTGTACACTGTTTATATTAACCCCGCCAAAACTGAAAGCGGTCATTTTAAATAAAGATGGGAAGGGTCTTGGATTTGGCCCGATAAAAGGGATGGCTCTGGGAAGATTCTCCAGGACTATGGAAACGCCTATTGCCGCAATCAATGCGGATAATCTGGGTCTTTTCCGAAGCGGCTTATATGCAGCTCTTTCGACGCCAACCCCCAACAGCCCGCTTAGAACCATTGAAAGAATAATAACAAACAGGACGATAAGCAGATTTAAAGACTGATTATTGAAAAAGAGTGTAACAGCAAAATAAACAAGAAAAGCACCTATCATTAAAAAATCGCCATGTGCAAAGTTTATCAGGCTTATTATACCGTAAACCAGGGTATAACCAATGGCCAACAGCGCATAAACGCTCCCTAACTGAAGACCGTATATCAATAATTGAATTATTGTACTCAGATGAATTCCCCCTTATAAAACTCGTCCTTCTTTAAATATGATTCTAACCTTCTATTTCAAAATAATACTAAATAGCAAATCAATGAATTAAAATTTTGATATAAATCTATGAGAGAGTCACTGGCTGTGATTGCCAATGACTCTCTCACAATTCTTTACTTCGGATTTACAGTTGTAACATATTTTTTCTCCCCATTTACATAAGTCATAATAACCGCGCCTTTTATGGGGTTTCTGCTTTCATCAAATGTGATGCTTCCGGAAGGAACCTTAAAGTCCTTTAAAGCTGCCATTGCATCCCTTACACCCTGGCCGTCAAGCGTTTTGGCGTCCTGTATGCCTTTTAATACGATCGCCATCGCCTCATAGGCCAAAACTGCTGATGAACTTGGCTTTTCACTGAATTTAGCCTGATAGCTCTTAACAAATTCCTGTGCTTCAGCACTCGGATCATCCGGTGAGAATGATGTTGTAAACTCCGCACCCTAAACCATATCATTTCCGGAAACCTGAGGAACTGTCTCATAGTCCCAGGAGTCTCCGCCCAGGAATTTTGCGGTAATTCCCATCTGCCTTGCCTGTTTTAATTGCAGCGGGAGCTCTCCAACCTGATTCGGGAGGTAGAGTACATCGGGATTCCCTGCCTTTATCTTCGTCAACTGAGCGTTAAAGTCCTTAATGTCAGCTCCGCCGTATGATTCAACAGCAACAACCTTTCCGCCCAATTCTTCGAAAGACTTCTTGAAGTTTTCCTGAAGCCCCTTACAATACTGGTCTGCATTATTATACAATATAGCGGCGGTTCCAGCTTTCAAAGTTTCTCTTGCATACTGGCCCATAACCTTGCCCTGGAATGGATCAATAAAACATGCACGGAAGATAAAGTCTCCGACCTGTGTTACTTTTTCATTTGTTGAATACGTGCCGATAGCAGGTATTTTAGCAGCCTGAGCTATTGGTCCTGCAGCAAGAATATCTTTGCTCTGGTCAGGTCCGACTATTGCAATGACCTTGTCCTGCTCAATAAGCTTTCTATAAGCATTCGTCGTTATATCCGGTTTTGCTTCTCCGTCTTCAATAAGAATTTTTATCTTGACTTTTTTGCCCTGTACATCAAGCCCGCCGTCCTGGTCCAGCTTGTCCTGTATGATGGCAATACCATTCTGAATATATTTGCCGCCAATTGCCGATTGGCCTGAGATTGGAGCTACAACACCGATTTTGATCTCAGTTGGAGCGTTGGAACTGTCTACTTTTTGTGTATTAGTTGCAGCATTTGAGTTTGCCGGTGTACTTCCGCAACCAAACAAGCTTGTTAAAATAACCAGAACTATAATAGAAGCTAATACTCTTTTCATCTTTTTAACCTCCCATATTTTTTAATTCGATTAAAGTATAGATCCAACTGTAGATAATCTTAAGCAGTCTAGTTGTCAGATGACTTCCAACCTTACGAGTTGTTTTTTAATTAATTCCTTTTCTTCCTTAGTGGCTTCATCAAGAGGCATACGTGCGGGTCCTACCGGCAGTCCGGCTATTTCCATCGCAGCTCTTAATACGGGAATAGGATTTACACGGCCATTTGGACAAAGTCCTTTGAATAGAGGATCAAGGGCCATGTGAATTTCTCTTGCTTCCGCATTTTTTCCTTCCATAAAGAGACTGATCATTTTTCTCATTTTGTCTCCGATTAAGTGAGCGCCGCCGCTTACAACACCTGACGCGCCCTGTACTAGTCCGCATAGTACCATAATGTCATCGCCGTTGTAAATTGTAAAATCTTCCGGAGTAACCAAGGCATACTCTGTCATTTGTGTCGGGTTAAGACCTGCCTCGTCTTTTATTCCTACAATATTTTTGATTTTTGCAAGCCTGCTTACAACCTCAGGGCTTATATTAACGCCTGTGAATATAGGGATGTTGTAAACTAAAATAGGTATATTGGCACTGCTTGCTATTGTTTTATAATGCTGATAAATTGCTTCCTGTGTCGGCTTGCAATAGTATGGCGCCACAACCAGTGCCGCATCATACCCTAATTTGTCAGCTTCCTGTGTAAGCTTTACGGCTTCCCTTGTCGAAGCGGCTCCTGTTCCGGCTACAACCGGTACCCTTCCCTTTACTGCATCCTTAACAACTTTAAAAAGCTCCACTTTTTCATCATAAGACAAAGTATTGAATTCACCTGTTGTTCCGCAAGCAATAATAGAATCACAGTAATTCTTTCTTATCAGATACTCTACAAGATTTGCAGCCTCTTTATAATTAACGTCACCCCCTTCCCTTTTAAACGGTGTTACAAGCGGTACAAGTATTTGCTTTAGTTTTTGATCGATTTTTGCCATTTGTTTTGCCCCTTTCATTACAGAAAAATTCGCCTTATATAAATTTAGATTTTATTAAAGCCTCTTTTAATTCATGCAGCTCTTTCTCCGACGGTTCAAGGATCGGATGTCTTGCCTTTCCTACGTCCCTGCCCATCAGCTTCAACGCCGCCTTAATTTTGCCGGGGAATGCCCCGCCCTCGATTTTCCGCCATACAGGCAGTATCCGGTAATGGATCTCCTTTGCTAGTTCGATATTTCCTTCCTGCACAGCATTCCACTGCTGTACGCATATTTGGGGAAAAGCTGTAAGTATTGCGGATATTGCGCCCTTTGCTCCTACTAAATAGGAAGCAAACAACAAATCATCCTGGGCGGCAAATACAATGGTTTTCTTTCCGCATTCACTTATCATGTCAGTTAATGAATGGACTCCGCCGACACTTTGCTTAATACCGATGACCAAGCCGATTTCACTTATCTTTTTCATTACATCCGGCATAATTGGGTTGTTTTTTATTACGTTATATATTACGACAGGCAAACCTACGTTTTCGGTTAACCTCTTATAATACTCATAGTTTCCCTCATCAGACGTTCCATGATAATATGTCGGAGTTACCATCAGCACGTCGGCGCCGGCAGCTTTTGCCGAAAGTCCAGCTTTAATTGCATCTCTTGTTGAATTGCGTATTATACCGCACATCACGGGAAGATTTTTTTTATTCTCATCCCGAATTATTTCTATTCCCCGGGCCAATTCTCCATCGCTCAGCAATGCGCCTTCTCCGGTACTTCCTCCGAAACTGATTCCATGCACCCCTGCATCAATGAGGAATTTAATTTCACTCCGCAACCGCTTTTCATCAATTTCTTCGGCGTCGTCAAAAGGAGTTACTATAGGCGGAATAATTCCCTTTAATTCCTTATTCAACATAAAATCATTCCTTTCTTATTTTTAGTTATATATTGGATTTTTACACAAATTTTATAGCCCTTCCACAATGGAAGTATTAACCAAAGGCCTTAACGGATAAAAGACAACACTAAAATAAAGTATTAATGCATGTAAATTAGAAATCAACATTAAACATATCCATCTGATTTTTCAATATTTTAATCATTGGATCAGCAAAAAGAATTAAATTGTTAATAAATATTTGGACCCTTATTTACCTTGCTTTGACTACATTGTTTATATCATCCAACGAAGTATTAAGGTGGTTGATCATCTCAGTCTGGCCGCCCACGACATCCCTTTTTTTAAATGCCTCCAATATTCTCCCATGCGGTTCAAGAGCATGAGATATATTGCCTTCCACAGAAAAAGCTTTAATCCTGTACTCCATAAATGCATCCGCGATTTTCTCGATTATATCGATTAATAACTTATTATGCGTTGCTTTAATAATCGCAT
>JBDKVA010000136.1:0-37151 GCA_039679375.1 Clostridiaceae bacterium | reverse complement strand
CGTGCCGCTGTATTTTTGTTTGCGGTAATTATTATGTCAGGTATTGCAGTATTCAGTGTAGAGGCCTGGCGAGTCAAGGTTATGAATTTTGTCATTGAAATAAGCCAAGCTTATTCTGAAATCAATTGTGGAGAAAATAGTTCAAAAGGCGATTCTTACACATCCGATGAAATTACCCTTGGCTATATACCCGAAGGCTTTAAGCTGGAGAAAAGAGATGTCAAAAATAATATGGTCAGCCTGATTTTTAAAGGAGAAGAGTATTATTTTGTTTTCTCTATGAACGATATTACCGGTTCGCTAGTAATTGATACGGAAAACGCGTCTCTTAAGAAAATTATTATAAATGGGCAGGAAGCACTTTATAGCTCAAATAAAAATGTCAATATTTTGGTGTGGCATGATGATGAATTTTCATATAGGTTAAGCGGAACACTGGAAGAAAAAGAAATGGTGAGAATAGCGGAAAGTATTAAAAAATAAAATATTTTCAAAAACTTGTCCCCTTTTCCTCTTTTAGCTGGTTATTATTAGTGAAAACCGATCTAAGGAGGATTTCAATGAAGAAAAAAGTTTTAGGCAAAGTTTTAGCCTCGGCAATTGTCGTATTATTGTGCTTAAGCGGTATTAGTGCATCCGCTGCGGAGCAAAATGCTCCAATTGATTCAAACAAAGCTAAAGCTACTATTTCACCTTGTTTCCTTGCAATAGTTAGTTGTGAAAACAATCTGACTTTAAACTCAGGCGGAAGATTAACATGTGAAGGCAAAACCGAAGTCCAGTATGGATATATTGCCGGGCTTACCGTTGAGCTTCAGCAATACGATGGGCAGTGGAATACAATCAAAACCTGGAACGTTTCGGATAACATAGCTGTTTCTTTAAGTAAAGATTGGTATGTAGCAAGTGGATACCAATACAGATTAAAACTTACACATATGGCGATGAACAGCAATAATGCTGTAATTGAAAGCTTCACCAGCTATAGCAAAACGGTTGTAATAGTATGAGATTTCACAAAAAGGCATTATCAATCATAACCTGTATAGTTATTGCTCTTACCGTTACGGTCCCCATTTATGCAAAAAAAGATAATATCATCAGAGTGACTGATAATGATTTAGGAATTAGCCGAAACGATCTTGTAAAAGCAACACCTGGTATAGTCGAATCAGCAGGTGAGCCTAACACTCCAGGCGGAACTATATTGCAGGGTGATTCGAATCTAGTTTCACCTGAATTAGGCGACCCATCCAGTTGCCCATAACTGCACCTTGAAAATTTGAATAAAAGGAATCCGGACCGTCTCACTGGTTTCCCTAAGACGTGCCATTATCCGATTCAGGCTATACGCCCTTTTTCCTTCGCCGAATTTGCCTTCAACCCCGTTCTGTATTCCCGTGTCTCGCCGCTCTTGCCGCCTTTGCTCTTTCAGCAGTTCTGCATCTATCGTCAGTCGGCCGAGAGGCAGTCCGTTGAGCCGGATATGGTGATCAGCAAGCCCTAATATAAATTTAAAAAATATTACTAATAGTTTGTAGGTGGTTTTATGCAGATATTTAAATCATTAATCATATTGTTAATGGTGACTGTTCTTTTTATAGGATGTCAAAACACAAATAAACAAGAAGTCAACGCTGAAAAGTGCAAGGCATTGCTTATTGGAACTGATTCTGATCTTTCGAGGGTTTTCCAATCCGAAAAGGCAAGTGTTACAACAGATTCTGAAATATCTGAATACGATGAATTCAATGTTATTCTCGTTAACAGTAAGTATATTGATAGAGTAGATTTTGAAAAACTCAGAATATATATTGAAAGCGGAAAAGATGTATATTTTTATAATCTGTTATCTACAAAGGAAATTGAAAAAGGCTTGTTTGGGAGCGAAAATTACGAGACAATAAAAGAAGCAAGCAATGATTCATTTGAGATAGCAAGAATCTATTTGGGAGAGGCAAAAGGTATTCAGATGGTTCAAATTTCATGCAAGTATGATGAAAAAAATACAGATTCTTTGTTCAAAAACTTATTGATACTCATCCTTAAATATACAAATTTATGACATTATGTTGTGCGAATGCCTGAGAAATGCCTGATTATACTAATGATTCACTTATTAATTACAAATATTGGATAGCACCTAGCTTTTAGGTGTTACCCAATATAATGATAGGCTTTAGCCTGTTTCGCAGCCGAATTTTGAGTATATGTGATTGTGGAGTAGATCATACATAAAATCCTATTTATTTAACAATGGGAGTGATGATATATTGCGTAAATTATTTTATTTAATATGGATAATAAGTATATTACTAACTATACTTGGAACTGCTTATATTAAAGGCGAAGTGGACAAATCTGCTGTTAATGATGCAGTTAATCATCTAAAAAGTGATTTGTCTGATTTCAAATATAAATATAACAAAATGGAGGCTTGTATAGAGAATTTGGAACAAAAGCAGACGGAGTACGATAAGCATTTTGAATATGGAATGGAGTATATTGTACCAGAGTACAAGGTAAGATTTGTAGAAAAAGAGCTGGAATCGTATTTATTGCCCTATGAAAAGTCTAAAGTTCTACGGAAAATAGAGAAAAATTCTTTAGTTTCAGTAAACGATTTAATTATAATTGCTAATGAGAAATGGCTCTATGTCACAATACCAACATATGATACTCCAATGGATATTAAAGGCTGGATTAAGGAATCCGATACAGTTTCTTACACACAGGATAAAGAAAATGAGCTCCAAGGTGACATTACAATTATGAAAGGTTCAAAATATTACGATGTTTTTGATTTCCAAGATATTTTCGAAGCTGAGACGGAAACCTTAGAAAGCACTACCAGGGGATGGATTGAGATAAGAACAAAGGGATACTCACGAATTTTTATACCAGGAGGCAAGAGCTTTTGGGTGAAAGATGAAGATATTGTCTTTCCCTGATAACAACAGGACTACGTAAAGAAACTTGAAAGAATAGCTTTAATCTCAGCTTTACTTCTTGCCCTTTAGACATCCTGCCGGAAGCCTCATTACCGGCAGCCGCCTTTGCCGCCGCAGTTCTTCTATCCTTGGGAGCCCGCACGGAAGCTCCTGCATACATCAGTTTCCGTGCGGACGGGTGCGATTAAATAATTTGCAATAAATTTAACAGAATATAGGCAAAATAGTGTACAAACAAGCCTCAGATAAATTAAAATGTTATTAAAACTATGCCTATAAGGGGGAGTCGATAACATAATCCTTAATATAGTATTGTATGAAATTTGTACTTTTATTTTTCGAAGGGAGAAAAATTTTGCATATAAATCTTTCAAATATCGTTAATATCATTGTTCTAGCCGTATTGCTTTCAAGCTGTGGAACTACGCGGCCATCTGCAAGCATAGACATAACGGATATGCCAGGTGTACCCAGCACATCTATTGCACCTGACTCATCCGGCTCATCTGACATACCTAACGCATCTGACGTGTCACCGCTCTCTGATATTCAGAATGGAACGTGGACATGTGTAGACAAAAACAATGATGCGCTTGGTATAGATCCCGTGGATACACTTCCTATTCCTGATGCATTTGAAGGAAAAAGCAGGGAAGAAATATCCGAATTTACAGAGAGCATCGGACGGGGTGACGTTCCTTCCATGATTTGGGCAATGGATGGCCGCATTTCACCGAACGGAGAATATGCAACCTATATTTCCAATAAGGATTGTATTGGCGACAAACGAATCGGCGGTATGTCAATTTATTTGCTAAATATTAAAACGAACGAGGAACGCATCCTCGCAAAAAGTAAAAATGGGCAATATTATTCAGCATTATGGTGGATAGACGACGCCTCGATTTTTTGCCATAGGACTATAAATTCTACTGATGGTGAATATGTAATATGCAAAGTAACAGGTGAAATCATTCCGCTGGCCCTTGAAAGCAGCGTTCCATATGTGCGGGCGCATCAAGACAATTTCTTTGCTTACTCAGATTCTGCATCCATTGAAGCAGTCATCCGTGTTTCTTATATCGATGAAGAAGCTTCGGCAGTGGAATATAAGCAGTACAAACAGTCGCAAGGGTACCTGATGACCGAATGCGCAATCAGTTCCGACCATACAAAGATGGCGCTCAAGGTGCGGCAGGATCATTACAGCGCAAAACGGAGCATCATCATATGGGATATTGAATCTGACAGGTGTTATGAGATTAAAGATCCTAAGATTGAAAATACAACCGATGTTTTGGCGATAGATTTTAACTGGGATGAAGAGTTCCTGCAAGTGAATTTCCTGGTTACGACTGATTCGGGCCAGCATAATGAGTTGTGGCAATATGAATATTAAGTTCACTATCATACTATATTCATTGTTAATTAAAGTTGGTCCATTTTATTTAAATCAATGTATGGAGAGTAATTTATATGAAAAAGAACACTTTCCGGGTCTTTGCGCTATTATTTATATTTTTATATTTTACAGGATGCAATAATTCATTTGAAAGTACTGATACAAAAGAAGCCCAGAAATTATCGGGGGATATTTCTATCAGTAAAGATGATGATGGAACTGCCGCCGATTCATTTCTTCATGATTCGTCTTCAACCAGTTTGGGTGCGTTCAGTTTTGGAATTGTGAGTGATAACAACAGTAAGCAGATATATGAATATAATGGCAATGAACTTCACATACCTTTCAATGTTATGGGATTGGATGAAAATGCAAGCTCGGATTTCGGTCTGATGGTTTTTGTGGATGGGCTTTCGCAGCCTTATAAAATAGCAAAAAAAAATGGTGAAGCTACTGAAGCACAGTATATGCATAAGTTTTATCTAAATAATAAAGAGACGCAAGAGTTTGATATTGTTTTTACTCCGGTTACAGGGAAAAAAGGAGAAAGGGTCGGAGTCGTTTTTTCAGCTATCCTAAACCCTGATTTTATGCCGCAAAGCGAACATAGAACCTCTTATGGAATTTACCATTCTTTAAGTGCGACTTTGGCACAGGAAATATATTTTCAATGTACGCCGATCAATAAAAACGAGCGGCTTAAGTATTCGCTGTATGAAGCAGAGGACATACCTCAGGAAATAATAGATAAGCTTAAGGGCACTAAACTCAGTAATAATTATAATCCCCTGGACAGCAATTTTGTGACCGAGCTGTCGTCACAGGATAAAGAGGCCGGTGTTCTTAAAGCAAATAACGGCAAGGTGAAATTTGAATTTCACATATATGGCGGTCAGGAAGCGACATACAGGACGATATTTTTTATTGATCATAAGCCTGTCAGTATTATGGGCGCAGACTATCTTGAAACCAGGACAAAAAAAGAAAAAATGTGTTCGGCAGAGATAGAACTGGATATAAAAAGCTTAAACAGGCTAAGCACATTATATGCAATAACGACTCCTGCCGGCAAAGATTATATGGCTGTCAGCGTTTTCCCCATTAAAACACGATCAACCCTTTTGGTTAATGATATGGCTATAAATGAGGAAAGCAATCAGGCAGGGATAGAAGGCAATAAGAACATAACGGTTACCGACAGCGCAGATAAAGTATCTGATATAGAAAACCCGGAGGGCGGCAGTCTATGGCAAAATGTAAGCTATGATTATGAAACAAACTGTTTAGTCCTTTCTGATGGCAAAACAAATACAATAATTAAGAAAATACCTTTCGAAGAAAACAGCTATGCGCAAAAAACATATAAATTTGACAAAGGATATGTGGTTCAGGTTGCATATGCAGACAAGCCTGTAAAAATAGTAAAAGATCAATACGGCTATTCGATAACTTATCCAAAAACAATTAACCGTTGCATTCTCCGTGTTTATGACGGATACCTGAATTTGAAAAAGGAGATGGATATTTTTTCGGAAATGCCTGAGGAATTACTTGGGGCAATGGCATACTCTGCTGTTTCGGGGGACGGTGAAAAAATTGTTTGGGCATATCTTCAAAAACTATATATTTGTGAAGTGCCGTCCGGTAAAATAAAAAAGGTTAAAGATGAAGCTGACAATCAAGTGTTTTTTTCACAGATTTGTTATGCTAAGGACAACAAAAGTATTTTTTTTGCCGGAAGCAGTACTCAAACAAATGAAGGCGATTGTGTTTATGGACTGATTGATCCTGATAATAAAAACATGACGCTTCATGTTGAGGAAAAGTACCATCCCGGCTATATCCGTGTAACAGCCGGATATGCGTGGCTGTGCGATAATGTGAAACCGATTTCCGGAACAGCGGGCGGAAGAGTTCCGATACTTGATCTGCAGACAAAAAAGGCCTTCACAATGAAAGTGGATGGGGCGGAAAGCGCTCATGCGATAATAACTGAGGATGGCAAGTATTTGCTTGCCGTCAAAGAAAAAACTGCGGACAGTTACAGGATTCGCCAGTATAGCTTGGCTACCGGGGAAATGGTAAATGAAAAAACCATCGGCCCTAAAGAAGGAGCTCTATGGAATATCGACCTGGTATACGCAGGTGATTCTTCCATATATAATTTAATTGGCTGCACAAAGGATGGGAAATATGTATGCTATCCCTTTGTCTGTGAGGATAAGTGAAATGGAGTTAAAATGTGAGCGTATCAAAAAATACTATGGGAAGCAATGCGCACTGAATGATTTCAGCGCCACGTTGACAGAAGGCGTCTACGGACTTTTAGGTCCCAATGGTTCCGGTAAGACAACACTGATCAATATTATTATTGGAATTCTTGGAGCAAATCAGGGGAAGGTACTGCTGGATGGTATTGATGTCAGGCAAATGGGGACAAAATACCTTGAGAGAATTGGATATTTACCGCAAGCTCCGACCTTTTACAAGAATTTCAGAACGGATGAATTTTTACGGTATATGTGCGCGTTAAAAAACATTCCAAAAAGCCAGATAAAAAGCAGAACGGCAGAAGTATTGGAACAAGTGAATCTTACAGATGCCTATAAGAAAAAGATTGGTGTTTTATCAGGAGGAATGCGTCAAAGGCTTGGGATTGCGCAGGCAATATTGAACAGGCCCGATATTCTGATCCTGGATGAGCCAACGGCGGGATTGGACCCATTGGAGAGAATACGTTTCCGCAATATTATTTCCAGGCTTTCAAGAGATAAGCTTGTATTACTGGCTACGCATATTGTTTCAGATATAGAGTACATTGCAAAGGAGGTATTGATTCTGAAAAAGGGAGCGCTGGTCATGCAGGGCACGCCTGAAGAGATAGAAAAGGCACTGACAGGAAAAGTTTGGCATGTTGTAACTTCAGAAGAAGGGGTATCTGATTTAGTAGAAAGGTATGCCATTGGAAATATAAAGCGGATAGAAAAAGACTTCGTGCTGCGTATTGTGTGCGGAAACAGACCGGAAGGGCTCGCGACGCCTGCTGAGCCTTGTCTGGAGGATGTGTTTCTTTCAATATTCGGCAGTTAATCCGGGGAGAAGAATGATATGTTAAGACTCTTTTACTTTGAAATAAGAAAAAACTATTTAAGAAAATTTATTATTATAGTTTTTTGTTTGTTTCTCATAATAAATATATTACTTATCTATAAAAATTATATTAATGGAAATTGCGATTTAAACGGGTATTTCATGCCGCATACTGCTAACACAGAAAAGCGGTGGGAATTCTATAAAAATATGCATAAGAAGCTGGATGGGGTATTGTCATCTGAAAAAGCCGATTTTGTTATCAACGAAAACAAAAGATTAAAGTCCCTCATAAGTGATGGCACTTATAGCAGGGAATATCAACCCGATAGCTATACAGGCTATTTCTGGGGCGACTATGTCATGATCAATAAATATTTTTATGATCCAATGAAATATATGTCCACATATTCAGTTAATATTGATAAGGTTGTTGAAAAAGCGAAGGATAATATTGCATTCTATGAGAAATATGGTAATAACTACGGAAAGGCTAAAAACGAATTTGTGGTGAAAAATTACAGCAAAAGAGAGATAGCTGTATTTTATGATAGCAAGCCCTGGGGGCTATTATTTGATTATAATTTTTCCGACCTGCTTATTTTGCTTTTAATGCTGCTTGGATTCGTACCTATGTTTGCTAATGAAAAAGAAACGAAAATGAATAGCCTGATATTGGCAAGCAAAAATGGGAAAATAAATATAACACTAGTTAAGATTTTGTCAGCTTTAGTATTTGTTACTTTTTTGGTATTCGTTTTTTCATGTGAAAACATACTTGTATTTAAATTCCTGTACGGACTTAACGGACATAAGATGCCTCTCTATGCAATAGAAAAGTATCAGTATTCATCATTATCCTGTTCTGTCAGCGAATTTTATTTTTTAAAAGAATTGCTTAAAATAATGGGTTTCTTTTCATTTGGTATGATGATTTTTATGTTTTCCGCTCTATTTGAACGTGTCATTTATACATATATGTTAAGCGCCCTTATAATGATCGGGGGCATTTATGTTAGTGGATATCTGGCTTCTGTAGAGTTTGGAAAAGCATTTTTGTCGATGTTAAGCCCATTTACACTTCTAAAAGGCAATGAACTGTGTATGAAGCTACTTGACATAAACATCCTGAATCATTTTTTCTTAAAACTGAATGTTACCATATTTATGCAGATCCTGATTATTACCATGCTTTTTTTGCTTATCTGTAAAATTGCTGTTGACGGGAATTTGAAAACGTCAGGGATGTTTATTGGAAAGGGGGGAGCGTAAGTGATTGCCGCCGAATGTAAAAAAGCACTTATCAAGCAGAGAGGTATAGTAATTATTTTTGTTATGATTTTATTGAAGGTTGTTTTGACGTTATCAAATGGGTATGACTCTCACTATATAATCAATCAAAATCCGGGGGGATATTCATTTTACATTAATCAATATAAAGGCCGGCTGACCGGGGAAAAAGAAAAAGAGATAAAAGCCGAGTATTATGCTGTCGGTTACGCGGCAGCGGAGCTGGAAGAGTTGTCGAGACAGTGGCAGGAGGGGAAAATTGACCGGATACGGTATGAGAGCTTAAGTAAGAAGTATTATGAGATGCAGAAGAACAGATCTGTATTTAATGTGGTATATAATCAATATTATTATGCTGCGGATGCACCTGATGATCGTTATATTATGGACGGACGGGGATGGAGCACTCTTTTAAGCCATGATAAACCGGATTTCCCGCTTTTGCTATGTCTTATCATTGTTTTGACTCCGTTGTTTTGCGTTGAGTATGAAAGCGGTATGGACGCGCTGCTTTTGTCAAGCGTGAAAGGAAAGTATAAGACCGGCACTGACAAGCTGCTGACAGGGATTTTTTTAGCTGTGTGCATCACTGCTTTGTTTTCTGTTATTGAATTTACATGCATAAATAATATGGCGGGGTTGAAGGATGGCGGCTTTCCCCTTCAGAGTCTGGAGTTCTTTCAAAACAGCGAGTATCATCTTTCTTTGAATCGAGCGTTTCTAACGGTTGTTTTACTCCGCATATTAGGCGCAATGCTGCTGGCGGCATGTATTTCAATTACAGGTGTATTCAGCGGAAAATCAATTATTACGCTATTTTCAGGCAGCGTTCTTACATTCCTGCCGTATATCTTCTTTAAGGGCAATTCACTATTGTATTGCCTTCCGCTACCATCCGGACTTCTCTCAGGCGTGGGGTATTTATGGGGAACTTCTTACATTTCAACGATTGATCAATATGGAAATGCAGCAAGTATGATTCAATTTCAGAAAATTGGCAAAGCGGCGCTTGGCTTTTTGATAATCGGTTATTGTATGGAAATAAGCATACTTCTTATATGCTGCCTTAAGAAGTATTCCGGGTATACCTGCAAGCACAAAAGTGCCGGTAAAATAAAAATGATAAGCTGCGCATGTATAATGTTGATTTGTTCAATAATTTTTACCGGATGTGATATGAAAGAAGAAAATGAGGGTCATTTCACGGTTAATACTTTGAAATCATTAAATTATGGGGAAACAGACATATACAGGGTTAATTTCGATATTACAAAAAGAAATATAACGGCGGAAAATAAAAAAACCGGTGAAACAATTGAGCTTATCAGGGAGCCATTTGAACAGGATGCTGAAATAAACGCCATATTCGTACATAACGAACAGTGCTGTTATTTGTCAAGAATACCGCAGGTTGAAGGAATAAGAATATTTGGAATCAATATGAGGGACATGGGACAAAAGCTCATTTTCAATAATATCAAGGAAAATTCGGAAAACTTTTTTGGCATATTATCTCAAGAGAAGGATGCAATGAGTGATTTTGAAGAAAAAATAAAAACATCTTTGCTGGTTTTTTGCTTTTTTATCAATAAAGATTATATATATTACGGTGTTAATTCCCAGCTGATTCAGATTAACAGGACGACAGGAAGGGAGACTGCTGTGGTATTGGATGTGGCGGAAGGGAGACCGCTTTTTTACCATAACGGGGATGTTTATTATGTGGATAAGCAGCACCGGCTCAGCGTATTCAGAGAAGAGGACGGAAAAGCACATACGGTGGATTCGGTTTATACGGACGAGTTTACCATTAACGGAAATTTCATAGAGTATTATGATTTGCTGGATAGAAGTAAACACATTATTTCAATTTGAAATCACAACAAATGTAAGTATCGTATATGAATATTGAGAGGACGGCAGGTAGAGCTTGATAATCAGCTCATGCGGAGTTTAGTAATATTGCTAAACCTTGGGTAATAAGATATAATATATATGGTTAGTGCGAAAATTTAATGTAAATGTTTTTGCATGATCTTAAATTAAATAACGGACATTTTACGCTTAATCATAAAGAACGGGGGAACCATTTATTTCGGGGTGAATCCGGCCGGTGTGATACTCCGGCTGGTAGGGTCAATCTCTTTCCGATCCGAATCCGTCAGCTAACCTCGTAAGCGTTGGAAGAGAAGGTGATAAATGTGCTTTCTACCGCATAGGTATGGAAAAAGCTGCAGATTTCTTCTCTGCAGCTTTTTTGTCTTCATGGAACATAGTGAAATCTTGCTCTAAAATCGAAGGGGCTCGACGCCCCGGAATTTAGTTATCAGTTGATAAAACACCGCAGAAATGGAGGTAATATAATGATACGTGTATGTTTGATCGGATTGGGGAAAACCGGAAGCGAAGTGGCAAAAGTATTGCTGGGACAGGAAAATATCAAGCTTGTGGCTGCAGTATGCAGGCCGGGCAGCGAAAAAACAGGCAAGGATCTCGGCGAAATAATTGGCTGCAGGGATACAGGCCTTAAGGTAATCGGCGCAGACAAGCTGGAGGAGATGGTGTTTAGAACGAAACCGGATGTTGCAGTCGATTTTTCAAAACCGGAAGCTACAATAAGAAATGCAGTCATATTATCACGTATGAAGGTCAATATGGTAGTTGCAACGACCGGGTTCTCAAAATTTTCTCTTAAAAGACTGTTTGTACTTACCAGAAGGTATCACAACGGGATCGTATATGCTCCCAATATTACTCTCGGAGTTAATGTTATGATGCTGATCACAAGCATTGCCTCCAGCATTCTGAACAATTATGATTTTCAGGTGAATGAGGAGCACCATAACAGGAAAAAGGATATTCCGTCTGGTACAGCTCTGAAGATAGCCGGTGAGATTGAAAAAGCTCTTATTTCCTCCGGTTCGGATGTAAAACCCGGTACTGTCCCGATCAACGCGGTACGCGCGGGCGGCATCGTCGGAAAGCACGAGGTGACCATTGCAGGCGATGAAGACATGCTGGAGATATCCCATCAGTCCTTTTCGAGAAAAGCATTTGCATCGGGCGCGATACGCGCACTGAAATTCGTTTATAAAAAAACGGGATATTTCGAAATGTCCGACGTTCTAAACCTGAGCAGTATTTTGAGCAATTATATCGAGCACGATAAACACCGTCAGGCAAGAAGAGGGGCTTACGTAGATGACAGCCAGATGGAGACCATTTCCAACTGAGCGGATTGTTTGTAATTCCGGGGAGCGCCAACGACGTAGAAAAATGATGCGTGCAGGAGTTTTCGATCAGACTCCTGGAATGTGCGGAGGAACAATGACAAGCCTGTTTGACTCGTCAGCTGCTCCTTCTGCGCTTTCCTGACGGCTTCAAAATAAGCAGGAATAATTTCCTGATCAGCTTACCAATATTAAATAAAATCAAAATTGCTTCAATGACGGCCAGGAACAGCACAAGCAAAAATATATCCTTGTTTTCCAGTATCGTTTTGCGCGTAGCTGTCCTGAAGTCATCAGGCGGCGGTGCGAGCTCAGTTTCAGGATAAAGGCTTATACTGATATTGGTGCCGTCATCAAGGATATAATTAGCACTGCCGACCGGTATGGCCTTCTTTAAAGGAGCCTTCATGTTTGACGTCACATTGAATTCACTGATATAGTCATCACCCACGGGATGTACATAGGTGATATCACTCTGGCTTACAAGGTTGATTTCGTTTCCGTCCAGCGTCTCCGTCTTTATTATTTCACCCTTTCGGACCAACGTGCTTTTTTTAAAATTATGAAAACCGTAGTCAAAAAGAGCGGTCGCATCGGTATACATAGTGGCTTCGGCCGCGTCAAGCACAACACAGATCAATCTCATATCCGAGTCCGCATCTGACGCGGTAGATATGATCGACTGCTGCTCCTTTTTATTGTAGCCGGTCTTGCCGCCTTCAATATAATCATAGCTCCAGAACAGGTCATTTGAGCTTGTCAGTATTTTGGTCTCATCACCGGTACCGTACCAAGGCCTAACTTTTGTGGAGAAGATTCTGTTGAAAGTAGGATTGTTGACAGCATATCTGATCAGCAGGGAAATATCATAGGCGGTTGTATACTGATAATCTTCCAGAAGGCCAGTAGGATTTGTAAAATGTGTATCGGTCATATTCAGCTTTGCAGCAGTGGCATTCATCATACCTACAAACTTTCCGATATCACCTGCGGAGACATGCTCCGCGACAGCGATGGCGGCATCGTTGGCTGAAGTGAGCATGATGGCATACAACAAATCATCCAGGGCATATTTGGCGCCCACCTCAAGATTCAATGCAGAGCCTTCTGCAACGACAGTATCGGCGCTGACTGTTACATTGGAAGACAGATCCGAGTTTTCAACTGCGACAAGAACGGTCATCAGTTTACAGGCTGAAGAAATGTGAGAAGCTGCCCTGTTATCCTTACTGTACAATATCTGGCCTGTTTTGGCTTCAACAAGGATGGCCGAGGCCGCGCTTATTTCAGGTGCGGGTACATAGCTTGCTGCTTCCATTGCCTTATCCTGGTCTGTATCCGCAGACCGGACGTCGTTTCCTGCAGCCTGCCGGGACTGTGAATCCAATGTGACCTGAGCAGACACAGCAAAGCTGACAGTGGATGTGAACACCGTCAAACATATGAGCGATATAAAAATACAGGCACACCTTTTTGGCATTTCATCCTCCCAAAGTAAAAAAGTAAACCAGAGCTCATTTGTGACTTTTTATCCAATATCAGCCTGCGCCCATTTTACAAGCCGAAGTTCAAATTTGTCCGATAAATTCCGGTTTGCCGGCAGTACTCTGAAATTATAGCCGAATTCTCCGCCGTTTGTAAGCGTAAAGCTTGCCCTGCACTTGTATGCACCGGGATAAATCTGTTCAAGGATCTGCATCGGGACATATTCTCCATTTTCGACGTTTCCACAGCAATCTATGTTCCCATAAAATAATTCCACACTGACATCTTCAGGCTGAAGGCTTCCAAGGGTAACAACCGCCTCTATTGAAATCTCTCCGCCTGAACCGGTATTAATATCCTGCTTGCTTGCATTTGGACCGCTGCCGGTTATATTTACCTGCGGCCAGCTGTCATGCACCTTCTGCTTCCAGAGAGCCAGCTGCCTTGCCACCTGATAATCGTTTGCACTGATGTTTGAAACTCTGTCCATGGAAGGTACATAAAGCCTGGATGTGTATTCCTGTACCATTCTTTGCGTACTGAAGAAGGCAGCGAGCGATTTGATCGATTCCTTCATCATCTTGACCCACTTTACCGGGATCCCGTTTACATCGCGGTCATAAAATAACGGGATCAGGCTTCTTTCCAATGTATTGTAAAGAGATTCACTATCGGCGTTATCCTGGAAAAACTCGTTTTCATAGACAGTCTCCGAGCCGATAGCCCAGCCGTTTTTACCATTGTAGCCTTCTCTCCACCAGCCGTCCAGCACACTGAGATTGATCACACCGTTGATGCAGGCTTTCTGGCCGCTTGTACCACTGGCCTCGAGCGGCATACGGGGATTGTTGAGCCATACGTCAACGCTTTGTACAAGCTTTCGGGCCAGTGCGATATTGTAGTTTTCGAGCAGCACGACCTTTCCGTCAAAGCCTTCCTGCTTTGCAACATCATTGATATACTTTATGACATCCTGCGCAGGCTTGTCGGCAGGGTGCGCCTTGCCGGCAAAGATGATCTGAAACGGCATATCCTGCATATTTAAAATCTTTTTTATGCGGTTGATATCCCTGAAAATCAATGCAGCTCGCTTGTAAGTTGCAAAACGTCTTGAAAATCCGATCGTAAGCACGTCAGGCCGGATTGGCTTGCACGTCTTTATGCTCGATGGTACGGAACTCGTATTTGCGAGGCTGATCCGTTCGTTGATGTACTGGGCCAGATCCGCCTTCATGCTTGTGTGTTCATGCCAAAGCTCTTCATCCGGTATGCTGTCGATACCGTCCCATATTTCATGTTCTGAGATTCTTTCCTGCCAGCCTTTTGAAAGGTATTTGTCGAACAACTTTTTCTGCGGCGTCGAAAGCCATGTCAGCGTATGCACTCCATTTGTGACATGGGTAACGGGAACCTCGTCTTTGGGGACGCCCGGCCACAGATTGTTGAACATACAGCGCGTCACCGCACCGTGGAGCTTGCTTACCCCATTCCTGCGGGCAGCAAGCGACATAGCAAGAGAGGCCATATTGAAGCCATAGGGATTGCTTACATTATAACCGAGAGAAAGGAACTCATCGCGGCTGATGCCAAGAGCTTCCCTGAATGTAGAAAAATACGTATCGATCGTATCGTGGGAAAACACATCGATCCCTGCGGGGACCGGTGTATGCGTCGTAAATACCGATGCGGACGAGACTGCTTCGCAAGCTTCTTTAAAATTAAGATGCTGCTTTTGCATCAGCACCCGCAACAGCTCAAGGCCAAGAAAAGCGGAATGGCCTTCATTCATATGATAAACCGATGCTTTGATGTCCAGAGCTTCCAATGCCCTGACACCGCCAATCCCGAGCAGGATTTCCTGCTGGATCCTTGTATCGCCGTTGCCGCCATACAGCCTTGATGTAATTTGCCTGTCCGGTTCACTGTTTTGCGGAACATCCGAATCGAGAAGGTAAAGTCGTACTCTGCCTGCTTCAGCGACCCATATGGAAGCAAATACGGTCCTTCCCGGAAGATTGATGCTGATCAGAAGCTTTTCGCCATTTGCATTCATGACCGGCTTAATGGCAAGGTCATTAATATCAAGAAGGCTATAGGCTGTCTCCTGCACTCCTTCGCTGTTTATCAGCTGTTTGAAGTAACCCTGCCTGTAAAAAAGGCCGATTGCCGTAAATGGAATACCAAGATCGCTTGCGGATTTGCAATGATCTCCGGACAATACGCCAAGCCCGCCGGAGTATATCGGCAATGATTCATTGAGGCCGAACTCCGCCGAGAAATAGGCAACCATATGATCCTTATGACCGGGATAGGTATGATTGAACCATGTATCCGTACCGTTCATGTAATTATCGAACTTATTGACAACAGTCTGGTAACGATTCATAAAATCAGCGTCATCAAGCTTTAGAAGAAGGCTTTTGCTGCCGGTATTGCGAAGAAATGCAACCGGGTTTGCACCAAGCCTGTCCCACAGCTGCGGGTCGATCGATTTGAACATCTCAATAGATTCATAATTCCAGGTCCACCAGAAGTTATATGAAATATCTGTAAGCCTGGAAAGCTTTTCAGGTATGGCTGTTGAAACAGTGATCTTGCCCAATGGTTTCATATGGATCCTCCATATTTTAGCGATTATATATATTATTATCCAGAAATCTCGTCTTGCAACCAGTTTATTTGATATAAAGCAAATTTATAATACCATATTTTTGATACAGAAATATTAAATTTTTATTAAAGAATAATAATGTAGTGCTAATTTGTAAGATAATATTTCCACTTTTATTTTTCTTAATTCTGCTCAAAATATCTCCATGCTGAAAAGATTTTTCATTTATGGAATAATCGGATGGAGTATAGAGATCGTCTGGACGGGCATGGGTTCGCTCATTAGCGGTGATTTGAGGCTGTTGGGGCATTCAAACCTGTGGATGCTGCCGATATATGGGTGTGCGATATTCCTGGAACCGATCCATGATACCATATCACGGTGGCCGTGGCTATTTAGGGGAATACTGTGGGTTTTATTGATCTGGGGCATGGAATATGCCAGCGGAATGCTGCTTTATCTGATTCTTGGCGTGCACCCATGGTACTATTCGGACAAACTCGCAATAAACGGTATGATCACGCTTGCCTATGCACCTGCCTGGTTTGTTGCAGGTATGGGTTTTGAGCGCCTCCACAGAAGTCTTGACAATTACAGGATAGCTTAGGTAAAACTGCGTTAAACAGCTTGCAAGAAGTACTGCAATGTGGTATATTCTTTGCGTTTATGTTAATATAGAATGAAGTTTTCGCTATAGTAATACTAACTTATTATCGAGAAATTGCAATATAAAAACAAGAAAATAGTTTCACATTCGCGGCAATAAGTACATTCGTTGGGTTGTGGGCAGTAGCCCAAATTGGATAGGGGAGTTAAAATGGAAACCGTAAAAACACCGGCAAAAAGGACTGGCAGAAGGCGCCTTCTTATATTCATGATATTTGAATTGCTTTTTACCGGTATTACTGCGCCATTGCTTATTTTCTACGGTCCTTTTGAAGAGGTGAAAAGAACGATCGTCGGGTCGTCCTGGGTCACATTAAGCCATCAGTATATCGCAAGATTCTTTCTTTCCGACGATGCGATCAACCGGATATTGGGCAGCACCTATGCAGTCGATCCGACTGCCGGGGGAGAGCAGCTTAAGATATTGGAAATAGGCAGCAAGCATGACAATAAAATTGAAGTGTTCAATATAGACGGCGGCGATTTTGAAGGGAAGCTGATGATCGTGTATGACCCTTCGCGCATCATAGCCGGCTATTCGTCCCAGATACCGGAATCCGGCGAGACTACCAGCCAGATCACGAAGAGCAATGGCGGTATTGCCGGCATTAATGCCGGAGGCTTCATGGACAGGGGCTGGACAGGTACCGGCGGCACCCCGCTCGGCTTTATCGTTCATAATGGGGAAGTCCTTTACAATCAGGTCAAAAATGAAAAGACCAAACAGGATACCGTAGCATTTACAAAAGAAGGCATGCTTATTGTCGGCAAGCATTCCATGGAAGAATTAAAGAAGCTTGGTATAAAGGAAGGAGTCAGCTTCGGGCCTCCGCTCATCGTTAATGGAAAGCCTACCATAACAAAGGGCGATGGAGGCTGGGGCATAGCCCCCCGCACAGCCATAGGGCAAAAGGAAACAGGCGAGGTGCTCCTTCTTGTAATTGACGGAAGATCACTTTCATCCTTTGGAGCTACGCTGCGCGATGTACAGGAAATATTGCTGAAATATGGCGCCGTCAATGCGGCTAACCTGGATGGAGGCTCATCTGCCACCATGTATTTCAACGGCAAAGTTATCAACAAACCTTCCGACAAGCTGGGTGAGAGAACTGTCCCGACAGCCTTTGTGGTATCTGCCCCGGAAGGCGGTGGCGGGAAATGAAAAAGCTGAAAATGGTTTATAAATGGATATTGCTGTCCGTTATTGTGCAATGTGCCGTACTAGCCTATATCAATTTTATTTATCTACCGGGCAGAGGTACTGTTAAAGCGACTATGTACGAGGTCGAGAAGGTGGAAGTAAAGGACCGCAAATTCAAGCTTCCGGAAGGCGCCAATGATATGACCGTTTCCTTTGACGGTTTGTATATGGCTTACAAGCAGGGCGACAAACTTATCATCGCAGACATTGACAGGAGGAAAGAAATAAAAACACTTGATCCTGCAGGCGGTACATTTACCTATTTCAGGTGGTTGCCCGACAGGGAAATGCTGATTTATTCAATCATGGAACCAAATGAGCAGAAAGGCCAGGTTCTCATTTCAACCTATGATGTCGTTCCGGAGCTTGACAGGAGCTATCCGGCAATCAAAAGCCTGCCCGGGGGCAGTGAAATCATTGATATAGAGCTCTCTCCGCTTACCAATATCGTTTACACGGTCATAAAGACCGATAAGTCAAAGGTGAAGGTATACAAATTTGATATCATGGATAACCTGAAATATATTATGAGTATGAGCAGTTCAACTGTTTTTAAGGAGACCATGTACACCGACACCCTGATTTACCAGACTTCTGAAGGCAAAATCAGGATCAGGAACGGCAAAACCGGCAAACTGTCGCAAATTCCGGTAAAAGGGGCAACCGTACTGCTGGCTGCCGATGATAACGATTTTATCTATACGGCGGCCGCCGATGAAAAAGGCGGGTTGACGGAAATCTTTTTCGGCAAGACAGGTCAAAAGGCGGATGAATGGCAGACAATAAAACCGGAGCAGCCGATTCAAGCGTCCGACGTATATATCACAGCCGAAGGAGCAATCTACACAGCCGACAGGCAGGAAAAGACGATCCAGGCCATAAAAGGAGGCGGCACGGCTGAATATAAAGGAGAACTACTGACCGTACTGGATGGCTATGCTGTTTCAATTGACGGAGGATGGCTTTTACTGAAGACTTTAGAAAAGTAGGGCTCCTGCATTCCTGTAAAAAATAACGAATCTTTTTGTTTTATATGATGAATGTGTGGTAAGAATAATAGCATTAAGCTCTCATATAATAGCAGGAGGTATAAAATGGCTGGAGATAAAATAGTTGTATTGACGAAGGATAATTTTGAGAAGCTGGTAATGAATGCAGATAAACCGGTGCTTGTTGATTTCTGGGCATCCTGGTGCGGCCCATGCAGAGCTGTAGCTCCTGTGATCGAGGAGCTGGCGGAGGAATATGACGGCAAAGCGGTGATAGCAAAGATCAATGTAGATGATGAAGGTGAGTTATCATCAAAATTCAGGATCATGAGCATACCGACCGTGATGCTCTTCAAGGGCGGACAAATTGTTGACAAGATGGTGGGATCCAGGCCCAAGAGTGATTTTACCAAGATTTTAGATAAGAATATAGGATAAAATATTGTTTGAGAACCCCCTTTTTATGCTGAAAAAATATCTAATAAGCAGGATTTTGAAAAAATTTATTGAATATATCATTTAGTATTCATTTTAATAAAAATAACTTTTTCAAGAAGGGGGATTTCCATGCCTGGGGAAAAGCGTTTTAGAACCTCTTTTATGGGTGGTTTTAATAAATCCGACGTCAATACCTATATCGAAAAAATTCTGAGGGAATTTGACGATAAATTCAAAGAGAAGGACGATGAAATAGCATCTCTCAAGAATCAAAACAAGGATTATAAGGGTAAGTATGAGGAGCTTATGAAAAAGAGTGATCAGATCAACGATGACAGGGCTAAAATCGCGGATGTACTGATAAAGGCGCAGGAAAAAGCTCAGCTGATGCTTGAGGATGCTCGCATGGAAGCTCTTGAGGAAAAGAAAAAACTGGAGGAAACGATCGAGCAGGAAAAGGAAAAACTTGTAGACATCCGTCAGGAAGTGAAAATACTGAAAGGCGAAGTTATCAACACGCTCAAGAAATATGAATCACAGCTCGGCGGCTACGTTAAGGATGACGGTGAGGAAGCCAGCTAACAATTCTCGAATAAGAAATTAGACGTAAAACTCCTTTCCGGTTGCATCCAGCAAATGAAACCCGGGGTTGGTCGTTGGCTCCGCCAACTGCTCGCCCATGCAACCGGAAGGGAGTTTTTTATGTCCTGAACCAACAACCATTTCAAGAACAAAAGTATAGTTTAAAATACTTTAAGATGCTTTTACCGAAAAATTTTTCCAAATCATTGCATTAATACCGGAAATACTGTATAATTCATCCCTGGTACCAACCAAATAAAGTAACAAGATAAAAGAAATGGGAGAGATTATATGAATAGCAGTAAACAACTTTACTCAGACAATGGTATATATTTATCAAAACCCAAATTATATGCAGAAGAACAGGGAGAGCTTTTATATAAAGGGCTGCTTGCCGAGTCCGGGGCGGACAAAATTTATGCATATATTGGATACGGAGAAGATTGGACGGAAGAAGAATATGTCGAGATGGAGAACAGCCAGGATGGCTTTAAGGCAAATTTCATTGCAAAAGTACCAGGAGTTCTCAACATATGCTTCAAAGACAGCGCAAACAACTGGGACAACAACTCAGGCCGGAATTATACCTATGATGTGTTGAAAAGGAAAACATCCGCGAAGGTGGCAAAAGAAACAAAGGAGCCAAAAGTAAAAGAAACAAAAACAAAAAGGATCAACGCAAAAGAAGATACAAAGACTGGCAGAGGAAAAACGGGGAGAACAAAATTAGTTAAGAAAAACAAAAAGACGCAGGAATAATAACTATTTAATATATATAGAATTATTAATGCAGCAATAAATGAGCAATAAATAGTAAAAGAGGGGTCCAGGCTTCATGATTGAGTCCGTAACAATAATGAATCTTTTCAACGGCGGCCATGAGTATTTACTGAAAGTATATACAAAAAGAGTAATATGCAGGCTGCTGAGAAAAGAGTTCCACCAGGAGTGGGAGAAGACGGTTTTTTTAAGGAAAAGGCGTGTTGAGGTAGATCATAAGGAAATTAGAATTTATTTAAAAAAAGGAGATAGCATACAGAAGTATATCGACAGTGTGCCCAGGGTGCTTCGTATGGCAGGAGCCAGTCTTAGGCAGGTGCAGGAGAACAGGAACAGGGTAAGAAGGAAATGGGTATTGAAAAGGGATGTTTCTGCAAAAACATATTTGCGGCGACAGCAATCCAGCATTGTAACAGCAGTGGACAGAGCCATTATGCCTTAGAACTTATTGCCGCGAAATTGCAATAAAAAACAAGAAAATAGTTACACATTCGCGGCAATAAGTACATTCGTTGGGTTGTGGGCGGTAGCCCACGTTGGTTGGATTACCATAATAGATAATATTTTTAAAATACCTTGATTTATTTATGTATGCCTGTTATAATTTATTTTAATTTTATATCACATGCAATGAAGAGGAAGAGTAGGCCTGTAATTTTCCAAGAGAGCCGGAGGATGGTGCGATCCGGTAAATGAGCAGGAGGAAGGCAGCCTCTGAGCATTGCCTTGAGAAACCGGAGATATGAAAGCTCCGAGAATAAAGGTTGACGTGACCTCACGTTACAGAGGGTGGGTATGAATGTACCCGCAAAGTGAACGCAAACAAGCGTTAATTAGGGTGGTACCGCGGATAACTCCTTCGTCCCTGCATCAGGGATAAAGGAGTTTTTATATTGTAAAGATTTTATCAAAAATAAACGATAAGGAGTGGATCAGTATGGAAGAAATACTTGAGATTCTTGAAAGAAACAGTAAGGCCAGCGTGGAGGAAATTGCACTTATGCTCAACAAAAGTGTTGATGAGGTACGGGCGGCAATAAAGAAATTGGAAGCGGACAACGTCATAGTGGGTTACAATACACTGATCAACTGGGAGAAATCCAATAAGGAAACCGTTGTAGCGCTGATTGAGGTGAGAGTCACGCCTCAAAGAGGTATGGGCTTTGACAAGGTGGCTGAACGCATTTACAGGTATCCGCAGGTAAAAGCATGCTACCTGATGTCCGGGGGATTTGACCTGACGGTCATCATTGAAGGAAACAGCATGAAGGAAGTGGCGCTTTTTGTAGCGGAAAAGCTTGCGCCGCTGGAGTCTGTTCTTAGTACGGCCACACATTTTGTTCTTAAAAAATATAAGGATGAGGGAATTATTTTTGAGGAAAAGGGCAGAGATGACAGGGAGGCATTGATACTATGAACCTAACGAATATGATCAAGCCGTGTGTTAAGAACATGCCGCCTTCAGGCATCAGGAAGTACTTTGACCTGATCAATGAAATGAAGGACGCCATATCGCTCGGAATAGGCGAGCCGGATTTTGTAACGCCATGGAGCATAAGGGAAGCGGGGATATATTCACTCGAGAAGGGGCATACGCATTATTCGTCCAATCCCGGCTTTATTGAGCTGAGAAGGCAGATTGCAAAATATGCAGCCCGCAAATACGAGGTTACATATGATCCAGCCAACGAAATCGTAGTGACGGTGGGCGCAAGCGAAGGCATAGATATCGCCCTTCGGGCGCTTGCAGGGCCTGGAGACGAGGTGGTCATACCGGAGCCGAGTTTTGTGGCTTACAGGGGATGCACCAGCTTCACAGGGGCTACGCCGGTTGTGATTGAGCTGAAAGCAGAGGATGATTTTAAATTAAAGCCGGAGCAGCTTGAAAAGGCATTGACCGATAAGACCAAAGTAGTTATACTTCCCTTCCCGAATAATCCTACGGGGGCCATCCTTACCAGGGAAGAGCAGCAGAAGCTTGTGGATGTGCTGAAGGATAAAAACGTCATTGTCATTTCCGATGAAATCTATGCGGAGCTCACCTATGAAGGCAAGCATGTTTCATTTGCAAGTTTTCCGGAAATCAAGGAAAAGACCATACTCATAAACGGATTTTCCAAGGCATTTGCCATGACAGGCTGGAGGATCGGATACGCCTGCGCGCATCCCGTTTTGATTGAGGCGATGAATAAAATCCACCAGTATGCTATCATGTGTTCGCCGACGATGGCACAATATGCGGCTTCAGAGGCTCTCAGCAACGGGGATGACGAGGTTGAGGCAATGGTCCGCGAGTATAACAGAAGAAGGCGTGTGATGGTAGACGGCTTCAGGAGAGCAGGCTTGGAATGCTTTGAACCGCTCGGGGCATTTTATGTATTTCCCTGCATACGCTCTACCGGCATGGCATCGGATGAATTCTGCGAAGGGCTGCTAAAGGAGGAAAAGGTGCTGACAGTGCCCGGCTCTGCTTTCGGAAGCTGCGGAGAAGGCTTTATCAGGGCGACATATGCCAATTCATATGAAAACATCGTCGAGGCGATGAAGAGGATTGGCCGCTTTGTGCAAAACCACAGGTAATTTCGGAAGCAAGGTTTCATCAAATTTTCCTTTTATTTATAACTGCTTTTTGTTATATTATTAAAAGGAAGGATGGTTTAGCGTTAATGCCTGGTGAGAAATATGTTGTAGCGTCAGCGGATAATCCATTACAGATATCTGTCCGGAATATTTTGAATCCGGAGGGGTACATTTTTCTCGGTAACTGCAGTGATGCCATATCCCTGCTGAGACTTGTGAGAAGCTACCATCCTGATTTCATCGTGGTGGATTTCGGGATCTGGCAAAGTGACGCCAGAAGCACTCTCGAGACGATCGACAGCGAAATGCTGTGTGCCAGTATATTGCTTGGCGACTTCAGGGATACGATTATTTTTTCCATGATGGAACAGTCCAATGCCATGGCATACTGCCCCAAGCCGGTCAACAGAGACATACTGCTTCATACCGTGGGAATGACAAACATGAATTACAGGAGAGTACTCGGCCTGGATAAGAAGCTGAAGGAAATGACGGAAAATTATGAGAGCAGGAAGCTGGTCGAACGGGCGAAGGCTATTCTGATGGAGCGGGATGGACTCACTGAGAAGGACGCTTATGACAGAATGAGAAAAAAGAGCATGGACAACAGGATGACCATGAAGTCCGTTGCCGAAATGATTATTTTAAAGTATAAAACAGCCGGAAAAGGCTAGATGGAGTTGATTAAGATGCTTGAACTGGAACAATTCAAACTGGAAATTGAAAGCCTGCGCAATGCTATCGTCGAAATGGGGGCTTCTCTTTGACATCCCCAGGCTGAAAGTCGAGATAGAGGAGCTTGAGCAGAAAGCTGCAGAGCCGGGCTTCTGGGATGATATGGAGAGTTCGCAGAAAGTACTGCAAAAGACGAAAGGGTTAAAAACAAAAGTTGAAAAGGTTGAGAGGCTTTTGTCCGATCTGGAGGATCTCAAAACGCTCAACGAACTGGGAATGGAAGAAGAGGATGCCAGTGTGATACCGGAGATCGGAGAAGGACTTGCAAAACTCAGGGGAATACTTGAAAAGCTCAGGCTTGAGACGCTTCTGACCAAGCCCTATGACAAGAATAATGCAATACTGACGCTGCATGCAGGCGCCGGCGGTACAGAGGCACAGGACTGGGTGCAAATGCTGCTTCGGATGTTTACGCGTTGGGCAGAGAAGCACGATTATACAATCACTTTGCTTGACTATCTTGATGGGGACGAAGCGGGTATCAAAAGCGCTACCGTCAACATCATCGGAGAAAACGCATATGGCTATCTCCGATCGGAAAGCGGCGTGCACAGACTTGTGAGAATCTCGCCCTTTGACGCTTCAGGCAGAAGGCACACTTCCTTTGCCTCCGTTGAGGTCATGCCTGAGCTTGATGACGAAATTGAGGTCGATATCAACCCGGAGGATCTGAGGGTCGACACCTACAGGTCCAGTGGGGCTGGCGGCCAGCACATTAACAAGACTGATTCGGCTGTACGAATCACTCATATCCCGACAGGTGTTGTCGTATCATGCCAGACTCAAAGATCGCAGTTCCAGAATAAGGACACAGCGATGAGAATGCTGAAGTCCAAGCTGATGGATCTCAAGGAGCGCGAGCACAAGGAAAAGATCGAAGACCTGAAGGGCGTACAGATGGAGATCGCCTGGGGAAGTCAGATACGGTCCTATGTATTCTGCCCCTATACGCTCGTAAAGGATCACCGCACCAATTATGAGATGGGTGATGTCGATGCTGTGATGGACGGCGATCTGGACAAATTCATCAATGCATATCTTGTGCACTCTTCGCAGTTGTAATGCATCAATTTATCCAATTGCATTCGGTAAGAATGGACAGAGGTACAGGTACATTGTCCCTCTGTCCATACCTCCTCATTTATCCACACGTCGGGACACGGCGAACCTGTCTCCCTATTCACTGTCCACTCGTTAGTGGCAATTTATCCAGTCCAATATAGGACTCCAAACCAGAGTTTTTGCATTACCGGACCATAACAAATCGGTATGCCCATAGTCCAGCGCAACTTCCTCAGGAGAGTGCAATTGAACGATCGTGTAGCAATTATCTTCGCTTCCGAGCAGTGAAGTGGTATAAGCTCCGTATTCTCCATATCCGCCTGCCGCGCCGACATAAAACACCGGGATTTCTATATCCGCCAGATGGTCGTCATAAGGCAAATCTACCGCGTCGGATGTCAGCGCCTCATTGTCAATGATCTCCGCAAGGCTTTGATAAGCAGGGGCTGCAAGCCCGATATCAAGGGTAAGGCCAAGGTTTGCATACTGAAACCCGGTTGGAATCCCATATTCGTCAAAGCTTCCGGCCAGATAATGATAATACGGCGTATCGGGCTGCAAAGGAGCATAAGTGGCATATGTTGAGCTCAGAATGAATATGCCTGCCTGTTTATTAGTAAGGCCCGGCATTATTGGGGATGGATCGTCAGGGGCTGTTGCCGACAGTCCTGCTATAATATTAAGATTTTTACCCTTATCATTATAGTAGATTCCTGAATCATATAATGCCTTTAATGCCTGGTACCTGCCATACGAGGCCTGTTTCAGGTCGGGGTTTTCAGGCGAGGTCTTAAAAACGATATCCATGGGGATAATGCCCTTAATATCCCTCGACGGCTCCGGCAGCTGTGTCTCGGCGTTTGCGTACGCATATGTAAGCAGCGCCCCCATACTGTGCCCAAGCAGAAATATCCTTCCAAAACCGCTGCCGGTGAGACTTCTTATTATTCTTGCAAGCTTTATGGCTATTTGTAAATCATCCAATTTCATTGACGTATCCCAATCTCTCATGAACGACAAATCGGTTTCAGTTGCAGGAATAAGCGTCCATCTGAAGTCTATGCCCCATACATCTATATTGTTTTGCGCCATATAAAATCCAATTGACTGGTCTTCCGGAATATTATCGGAAACCGTTCCGGTTAAAAAGGAGCTGTCAAAGTTGGAAGAGGCGCCATGAACCATCATTACAGACCTGGACGCCGGTATGGGCGTTCCATTTGCATTTGCCTTCACAACCCTGTATACACCTATTTTATCATATTCGCCGGGTCCTACCCGCAATATATAAGAATACTTATATATATTACCGGTAAGCTGTGTTTTTGTGCAGGATATCAGGCTGGCACCCGTTTCCTGCGGCAGCTGTGCAACCGCTCTTGCAGCCAGCGTCTCATCCCTGGATCCGGCATCATTGGAGGCTTGAGCCGGGATGCCGCTGAAAACTAGCAGGAAAGCCAATAGCATTGTTATAAATACTTTGGAACTTCTTCTCATTACATTCATCTCCCCGTATTTTTTGGTGTTTTAGCCCTCTTTATTGGTTTTTGCAACTTTTTAAACTGCATATTTACATTTCTTACTTAAAGCAAGATCCGGGCGATGCTCAGAAAGGTCATATTAGCTTTGATCGGGCAATATTTTGCCCAGCTCGGTGCATAAATAAGAATATAAAATGGCATATAGTAGCATAAAAATTACAGATTAGATATAATTCTATAATATGACAATAAATACATATGTGTCAAGTATAGGAGGACAAACGGATTATTAAAGCTTAACTATGCCAGTCATATAAGATATTACAAGCACCGAAAAAATTCTAAGCACTTCCGGAACCATGTATTGCTTTTAAATTTTCTGATAGTGTGTCAACACATCAAGGGACAATGAATCTGTTCCCCTGTCTCTTTTATGTGTGCGCAGCAAAATTAAAGCCAGCCCGTGGTAAAACATGAGGCTGGCTTTCATTTTGCAATTTTACTTTCCGGCGATGACAGTTTCCCAATTTACGCCGTTGCCGGTCAATGAAGTGTTGACACGGTATACATCGGTAACAGGTGTAGAGGACTGATTTTCAAGGCTTTTGACGGTAATTGTCATGTCAGGCTCATTGATATATACATTCATGATGATTTTGTCCTGATACCGCTTTATCAGTATATCCAGTTCTTTTCGGATAATATCGCGGTTCAGTATGCGATTAACCAGTTCGACCTTTCGGTTCGGATAATCCAGCTTTACCTTATAAAAGCCGCTTTCATTCACATATTCGACGCCACCTTCGGTTGTACTGCTGACGGCGACGAACAGCGTATTGTCGGGCTGTATTTTTCCGACAGAAGAGATGGTGATATTCGAGTTGACCGTTTGCTTCAGGTAATTTTCCATAAAAACGATTTTCCTGTTCCGGGATTCTCCCGAGATCCTTCTTGCTTCCGATTCCTTTGTAGTTTCAATGTGGAAGGAGGCGGCCACTTCGCTGACCCATTCATTGATCCTGACGTCGTTGAACCGGCCATCTTTTATCATATATTCACCGGCAATAATAAACATGGAATACAGTTTATGCCCCTTGAGAATATCTGTGGAGCAGCAGAGCCTGTTCCTGCCATTGCTGTCCGTGAATGCAATAAGCCGGTTTATCGTAAAAATGGAACCATCGATGGAAAAATTAGAAAATAGCAGCTTTGAAGTCCTGCCTGCATAAGGCGGTTCATATCCTGTTGTCAACGCAGACCAGTCGCCTGCGGACAATCCGTCTACACTCTTTATGATATCGATGAAGGTCGCCGATTCTTTCAATTCACTTTCCTGAACCAGTATTTCCAGGCTGCCGGAAAGGCCAGGATCAATGAGGCGGAGCCGGTCATAAGCGATATCGGAGGAAACATCCTCCAATTGCCAACTCTTGGGATAAGTGAAGCTGTAGCCCTCATCACTGTTCATGTATTTCGTTGTGGCTTCAATGGCTGACGGTGTTGATTGCGAGACGGTACCGACCATTGGTTTTGTTATGACAGCATTTATAGACGGAGAGATTATGCTTTCGGCGGAGGATGCTTTTTTCGTACTGAAGCTGGCCAGGATTTCCTCCAATTGCCTCCGGACATTTGCGCCTGATCCGGCAATGGAGCTTTGTAGCTGTAATTTATATAATCTGCTGCCATTTTCATTTTCTATGTAATAATCATAAAAAAACTGCTTTGCTTTACTCTTTGAGGTCTCAGAGCTGCTGTAGGCAAAGTGCGAGTATAAATTGTTTCCATACCTGAATGCTCCGCTGTCGATCAAATTGATCGTGCCTAAGGATGCTACCATGAAATAGTTATAGGAATTGGGATTCCCGGAAACCGGCAAGGGCTCCGAAGTGATGGAAAGTATCTCGTTCGGATTTATTTTAAAGCTGGTGTAGCTGTATATCCCGCCTAAATTATTCTGAAGGAACGGAACATAGGTAGTCGGCAATGAAACGGAAAAACCGGCACCGGTATTGTTATATAGTTCATAATTCGGCTGCTCCTGAGAGGCGGCCGGATATATTCCAAGCTTTGAGGCATTTGTAACAGAACTGTCCTTTAACACGGCAGGTGCGCTGTATTGCGGCGGGAGACCGTTGAATCTTATTCCTGAAAGCATGGAAGCGACTGTTCCTGATGCTGCCATATCTATTTTACCGGCTGGAATGGTAAATTTGATCATAATGACCGTATTGCCGTCCCGATCCGGAACGATAACGTCCAGATAGGCCTGCTCGGTATAATTGAGGCCTTCGTACCGAACGATGTTATACAGGTATACGCTGCAACCATCCAATCCGTATAATTTTTCACGTCCTTCATAGAAGACCCGCATTGCGGTCTCCGCGGCCATTTCGCCTCCGTTTATACTATTTGCATTATACATGCTTTCACTTGCAGTAATATAGCTTTTTACAAGCTCTGTATACCGGTTGAACAGCTCATCATCCGTAAGAGAATTGTCATTGTAATAATCACGAAGTGCATCAAAAGCAGCATTATCAAGTGATTCATAAATAATGGCCGCACGGATGCCTGAAGCTTTGTCAATAATATTAAGGACGTCATCCTTTTTTTCAACAGTATAAGGGTAATTGCTGTCCGGAGAGGATGCCTGTGCAATCGTGTAAGGTTTATCTGAATGGACCAGCGTGATATAGTCCGGGTCAGCCGTTTGTGCTGCGGCTGTCGGGTTCCTGGCTGCCGTTGCTGTTATTGCCTTGTTTTCAGCAGATGGTGTTGCGGCGGTTGGATTCTCAACCGTTTGTGCTGTGGAAGCAGGGTTTTCTGCTGCCACAAGAGGCTGGCATACAAGTGCAAGTATTATTGCTGTCAAAAAAACTACATATATTTTCTTCATTATGTAAATACCTCTTGTTTATCATAGCAAACACTGCTAAACAGTACAACCAATGTCATACAGATGTAAAACAAGTGAAACAAATCGGAAAAAATGTGGTAAGATATACTGTATAAATTAGTAGAAGTACAAATATGACAAGTTTTGCAGACAGCAGAATTAATATTATAAAATGAAGGAGCAATGTAAGCGGATGGCTGATACGAAGCTGGAAAAGTTGAAGAGTTTGCTGAAAGAGATGGACAAGGTAGCTGTTGCATTTTCAGGCGGAGTTGACAGCACCTTTTTATTGAAGGTCGCTGCGGATGTATTGGGCGACAGGGTAATTGCTGTAACGGCAAGGTCATCGACTTACCCGGAAAGGGAATTCAAAGAGGCGGCGGATTATATAAAAAAGCTCGGTGTAAAGCATATTGTAATCACATCGGATGAGCTTGAAATTGAAGGATTTTCACATAACCCGGTGAACAGGTGCTATTTCTGCAAGAAGGAGCTTTTCTCCAAGGTAAAGGAAATAGCGCTTCAGAATGGCATTGGGTATGTCGTGGATGGATCAAACGTAGATGATACGGGCGATTACAGGCCAGGCATGCTGGCGCTCGAGGAACTCGGCATTTCAAGCCCGCTCAGAACGGCAGGACTGACCAAGGAGGACATCAGGAGATATTCAAGGGAGATGGGGCTTCCGACATGGAACAAGCAAGCCTTTGCGTGCCTTGCATCCAGATTCCCGTACGGACAGGAAATTACACACGAAAAGCTGGAGATGGTCGACAGGGCGGAGCAATACCTGCTGGATCTGGGCTTTCGGCAGGTGCGCGTGAGGCATCATGGCGAGATAGCCAGAATAGAGGTTGCCCGTGATGAACGGAAAAGGTTTTTTGATGAAGACTTGCTGGATAAGGTTCAAGCAAAGCTTAAGGAAGTTGGCTTCAGGTATGTGACGCTAGACTTGCAGGGATACAGGACAGGCAGCATGAACGAAGGACTAAGCGAGGAAACAAAGAAAAAGGCGAAGAGAACAGGTGGAATAAATGGATACTGAGGTTATAAGAAAACTGCTGGAAGATGTGAGAAATGGCGGCACCAGTGTGGATGCAGCACTTTCCGAATTAAAATGCCTGCCTTTTGAGGATCTTGGATTTGCCAAGGTGGATCATCACCGCAACCTGCGCAACGGTTACCCTGAGGTGATCTACTGCCAGGGCAAGACGATTGGCCAGATCAAGGCCATTGTCAAGCGTCTGATGGAGAAGGATAACAATATCATGGCGACAAGAGCAGGCAGGGATGTATATGAAGGAATTTGCGAAATGACAGGCGACGCGGCTTATTATGAATCGGCGAGGATCGTCGTTGTGAAGAAGCGCGAACTCAAGCCCTCCGAAAAGGTCATCGCCGTAGTAACTGCGGGCACATCCGACATACCTGTTGCGGAAGAAGCGGCTGTAACGGCAGAGACTATGGGCAATACGGTAAATAGAATATATGACGTAGGCGTTGCGGGCATCCATCGGCTTCTGGCGCAAACCGACGCGTTGATGAAGGCCAATGTGCTGGTAGTGGTGGCAGGCATGGAAGGCGCACTTGCGAGCGTGGTTGGCGGACTTGTGGACAAGCCTGTGATAGCCGTGCCGACCAGTGTGGGCTACGGCGCCAATTTCGGAGGTCTGTCCGCCTTGCTGACCATGCTGAATAGCTGTGCAAGCGGTATTGGCGTGGTGAATATTGACAATGGCTTTGGAGCGGGATACCTTGCCGGAATGATCAACAAGCTTTGAGAATGCAGCCGCACAACAGTGAATGCAATAATACGGAAACGGAAATACAATGGAATGAAAGTACAATAGTACAATAGTGCGAAAGATGGGATGTTGATTTGAAAATACTTTATTTTGACTGTTTTTCGGGCATCAGCGGAGATATGGCAATCGGAGCGCTTCTCGATCTGGGGATCGAGCGGGAGGTTTTTCTGAAAGAATTATCCGGGCTTGGCCTTGACGGATATAAGATAGAAATTGGTACAAAAACAGTGAACGGAATCCGGGGCACCGATGTAAACGTGATATTGACGGAATCCGGGCAGGAGTCCGTGCATGAACATGAAGATGACTGCGGGCATAGGCATGGTTCGGAGGGGGGACATGGGCATGGGCATGAAGGCCGGCATGCTTACGAATGCAGTCCGGACCATGGACACAGTTCAGAACACGACCATGACCACGAGCACGGCCATGCTCACGATGGGCACGGCCACAATCACGGCGGGCACGATCATACGCACACCCACGGTGAACGAGGGCTGGCCGAGATTGAGCAGATAATTGACCGCAGCAGCCTGAGTGAAAATATAAAAGCCTTCAGTAAAAAAGTATTCGGGGAAATCGCAGCGGCAGAGGCAAAAGTGCATGGCAAGCCTATTAATGAAGTACATTTTCATGAGGTTGGCGCGGTAGACTCTATTGTCGATATAGCCGGCACGGCCATATGCCTCGAGCTGCTTGGGGTTGACCGGATTTACAGCTCCGCCCTTCATGACGGCAGCGGATTTATCGAGTGCAGGCATGGAATGATTCCTGTTCCGGTGCCCGCTGTCCTTGAAATGCTAAAGGGAAGCGGCATACCGCTGATTTCTGAGGATGTGGGAACAGAGCTGGTGACTCCGACAGGGATGGGGTTAATTAAATGCCTTGCATCGGGTTTTGGAAACAGGCCTCCCATGCTGGTTGAGAAAACAGGCTACGGACATGGAAAGAGAGATATAGGAAGGCTCAATGCACTGCGGGTGATCCTCGGCGAATCATATGACGAAAAAACGTATCAAAAGGAACAAAACAGCACCAGTGCTGCCATTACCGGAAGCGGCAGCGATCGGCACGGAGATGAGGTGATCGTGCTTGAGACCAATATTGACGACACCACCGCGGAAATTCTCGGCTATACGTTGGTAAAGCTGCTTGAGGCCGGAGCCCTGGATGCTTTTTACACGCCTGTTTATATGAAAAAGAGCCGGCCGGCATACATGCTGACCGTATTGGCATCGTCAGGCGCAGAAGACTCCCTTGCGGAGATCATTTTAAGTGAGACTTCCACACTGGGCATACGTACCAGGTCTGTGAAGCGTTACTGCATGGAGCGCAAGACTCTTACAGTAGGCACTCCCTTCGGTGACGCCAGAATAAAGGTCGCATCGCTGGGAGGTATTCAAAAAGCTTCCCCGGAATATGAAGATTGCAGGAAAATCGCAGAAAGCGCAGGCATGCCGCTGGCAAAAGCATATTCGCTGGTTGTAGCTGAAGCAGCGAAGCAATATGATTTATAATAAGTTTTCGCAATACCTGAAAAATAAGTATGGCTCGAAGGTTTATAAACTGCCGGTCAATCTGCCGGTGAGCTGCCCCAACAGGGACGGATGCATCGATTATGGCGGCTGCTGCTTCTGTGGTGAAGAGGGAGCCGGTTTTGAGAACCTTTCGTCCGGAATGAGTGTCAAAAGCCAGCTGGAAGGCAATGCTAATTATATAGGTAAGAATTACAAGGCGGATAAATTCATAGCATATTTTCAGAACTATTCCAACACTTATCTCCCGATGGAATCCTTTGCCGGGTATATGCAGGAGGCATGCGTGGAGAGTGTTGTTGCACTGTACATTTCAACCAGGCCGGACTGTATTGACAGTCAGCGGCTGGATTTTCTCCGGCAGCTTAAGGAGAAACACTGCGTCGATATTGTGCTGGAGCTCGGCCTTCAATCCGCAAACAGCCGTACATTGAAATGGCTCAACAGGGGACATGGTCTCGCAGAGTTCATTGATGCTGTTCGCAGCATAAAAGAAATGGATCTGGAAGTCTGCGCACATATGATAAACGACCTGCCTGTGGATAATGAAGGGGATGTCATTGATAACGCAAAGGTACTTTCCGCGCTCGGCATGGATCAGGTCAAATGCCATTCACTATACATTCTGGAAAATACGGTGCTCGGAGAAAGATATAAGAAGGGTGAATTCCAGCCTCTTGGGATGGATGAATTCATTGAGCGGACGGTTTTATTCCTGGAGTACCTTGATCCGCATATTGTTGTGCAAAGGCTTATTGGACGCGCCCCTGCCGACAGGACGCTGTTTTGCAGCTGGGATACAAGCTGGTGGAAGGTGCAGGCGGCAATCGAGCAGAAAATGCAGCAGGAGTCCAGATACCAGGGACGAAGCTTTGATTACCTGAACGGTGCGGCATTAAGAAGGAAATTCGGGTGACTATTTTATTTAGAAAATTTCATTCAATTAATATAGTATATTTATTTACAATGCCATATCACTCGGATATAATAATTCATAATGTTACGAACAGGAGATAAGTACCATGGATAATGAACTGGTTCTCGTGCTGGACTTCGGAGGACAATACAACCAGCTGATAGCAAGGCGGGTAAGGGAAGCGAATGTATACTGCGAGGTACTGCCATATAATACAGAAACCGAAAAGATAAAGGCATTAAACCCAAAGGGCATCATTTTTACAGGCGGGCCGGCATCTGTCCTGGACCATGGAGCCCCTTTCTGTGACAGCGAAATTTTCAGGCTTGGCATACCGGTGCTTGGGATCTGCTACGGCATGCAGTTGATGGGCGTTATGCTTGGAGGCAGTGTTGAAGGGGCGGTACGGCGCGAATATGGCAAAACAGAAATCGAAATACAGCCAGGGAGCAGGCTGTTTAAGGGAATTGACGGGAAAACGACCAGCTGGATGAGCCATACATACTATGTCACGAATATGCCGGAAGGCTTCCGCAAAACCGCTTGTTCGCCAAGCTGCCCTACAGCGGCGATGGAGGACTGCGGCAGGAATTTCTATGGAGTCCAGTTCCATCCGGAAGTATTGCATACACCCAGAGGCCGGGAAATATTGAACAACTTCCTTTATCAAATTTGCGGCTGTCATGGCACATGGAACATGACAGATTTTGTTGAGAAGTCCATCCTGGCGATCAGGGAAAAGGTAGGGGGCGGTAAAGTGCTCTGCGCTCTTTCCGGAGGCGTCGATTCATCTGTTGCTGCGGTCATGATGCACAAGGCGGTCGGCAAACAGCTCACCTGTATTTTTGTAGACCATGGCCTTTTAAGAAAATACGAAGCGGAGCAAGTGCAAAAAACCTTCAGGGAAAAGTTCAGTATCAATCTGATCAGGGTGGATGCGGAGGCCAGGTTCCTTGCAAAGCTTGCCGGAGTAACAGACCCGGAAAGAAAGAGAAAAATCATCGGGGAAGAATTCATCCGGGTTTTTGAGGAAGAAGCCAAAAAAATCGGGAAGGTTGACTTCCTTGTTCAGGGGACGATTTATCCCGATGTGATCGAAAGCGGAGCGGGAGACGCCGCTGTGATCAAGAGCCATCACAATGTCGGCGGTTTGCCGGATTATGTGGATTTCAAGGAAATTATCGAGCCTCTCAGGAACCTTTTCAAGGATGAGGTCAGGAAGGCGGGGGAAGAACTTGATATCCCTGCGGAAATCGTATGGCGCCAGCCATTCCCGGGACCGGGCCTTGGAATAAGGATTATCGGTGATATCACAAAGGAAAAGCTGGATATTCTGAGAGACAGTGATTATATATTCCGGAACGAGATTGCCAGTGCGGGACTCGACAAGGAAATAAACCAATATTTTACCGTGCTTACGGACATGAGGAGTGTCGGCGTCATGGGCGACGAGCGCACATATGATTATACTCTGGCCCTCAGGGCTGTGACCACGACCGACTTCATGACGGCGGACTGGGCGAGGATACCGTATGATGTGCTGGAAAAAGCATCCAACCGGATTGTGAATGAAGTAAAACATATCAACAGGATCGTTTACGATATCACGAGCAAGCCACCTGCAACGATCGAGTGGGAGTAAAGGAGTACAAAAGTGAATTATCTGAAGAATTTCATTAAGGGCGTAGCAACAGGCGTCGCTACGCTCGTTCCTGGAGTAAGCGGCGGAACCATGGCGATCATACTGGGCATTTATGATAATCTGATTCATGCCGTAAGTACATTTTTTGAGAATTGGAAAAAAAATCTAATTTATCTGATGGTGGTCGGACTTGGCGGGGCACTTGGTTTTTTGCTCTTCAGCAGGTTGCTTGAAAACGCAATAAAGAATTATACGTATGTTATGCAGTTCCTGTTCATGGGGGTCATCATAGGCGGCCTGCCGGTACTGTATCGCAAGTCCGAGGCTTCCGGCAAGGGTAGCTTGAAAGATTACATATTCGTGCTGCTTGGCTTTGTAATTGTTTTGCTCCTGTCGGCCGAACCGTCGGAAATGAACGATATGGCTACCAACCGCGGGTTTTTAAGCATGGTGCTTCTTTTCATTGCAGGGATCATATTTGCAATAGCCCTGGTATTGCCGGGCATAAGCGGTTCCTTCATGCTGCTGGTTTTAGGCCTGTACCCGACTTTCCTCAATGCGGTCAATACATTGAACATTCCCTTCCTGATCCCGTTAGGGCTTGGTGTAGTTGCAGGTACTTTTGGCTCTGCCAAGGTTATTGAGAAATTGCTGCAAAAATACCCGGGCAAAAGTTACAAGATGATCCTGGGATTTGTTGTGGGTTCGCTTGTGCAGGTGTTTCCGGGCATGCCTGTGAGTTCCCAGATCGTTGCTTCCATTGTTTCATTTATCATTGGCTTTGCAGTGATATTCTGGATGGGCAGGAAAGGTTTGACGGAATAGCCTGTAGGGTAGGCCTGACTTGATTTAGCGGCAGGCGAACGGCCATACAAAATAACAATTTATTAAAGGGAATGTGTTAAAATGCAGCAGGTCAACATTATAATCAATCAGGTGGCGGCAATGATGCTGCTGGTCATCATAGGTTATCTGGCGGGTAAAAAGGGCTATCTGCCCAGGGACATCGGCACTTACATATCAAAGGTCATAATACGTATCACTGCGCCTTCTTTGATCATTTCCACAATGACTTCATATAATTTTGACTCAAAAACTCTGTCAGATGGCTTGTGGGTGAGCTTTTTTGCTATCGCCTTCATGCTCTTTTCATTACTGGAAAGTAAGCTGTTCAGCAAACTTCTCAGGTTGGAAGGCGCCACCGCCAATGTTTTCATGGATCATATCATGCTTGGAAATGTGAGCTATATGGCTCTTCCGCTCATAAAAGCCGTATTTGGAGATAGGGCAGTGGTTCTGGCAGCCTTCTTCGTGCTTTCATTTGAGCTTCTTAACTGGACCGTGGGCGTCTATTTGCTGAACCGGCATTACAAGCTGACTTTGACCGGCACATTGAAAAAAATGGTTAATGCCAACACAATCGCATGCATCATCGGTTTGATCTTTGCGCTTACCAATCTTCAGCGGTATATAAGCGGAAATACTGTGTCGGCGGCTATATACAAAGTTTTTTACAGCACGTTCAGTCCCCTGGGAAGCTGTACGCTTCCGCTGGTCATGCTGTTTATCGGCCTGTCAACAGCGGAGAATACCGGATGGAGATTCCTTGATATCGTCAAAAAGCCTGCAACGCTGGTGTTATCTATCATTAAGCTGCTGCTGACGCCTTTCATCGCGCTTGCAGTCATGCTGCTGCTTGGCGGCCTGGTTGATCCGCTTGTCAGGACTATTGTGGTGCTGGATCTGGCAATGCCGTGCGCCGCAATCATTGTCGCATTATC
>JBDKVA010000135.1:0-17348 GCA_039679375.1 Clostridiaceae bacterium | reverse complement strand
GGCAAAGGGATGGAGATCGATGCAAACATTGGCACAGGGCTCCAGGGGGCCGGACGTCAGGCTGGTTCAGAGCTTGTTGAACAGGATAGGTTATAATGCAGGTGCTGTTGACGGTATTTTCGGCAGGCAAACAGCCCTCGCGGTAACTGCTTTTCAGCGCAACAACGGCCTTGCGGCCGACGGCGTGGTCGGACCTGCCACCTGGAGTGTCCTTGACAGGCTGCAAAGGGGTTACGATACCTATACTATCCGCCCGGGAGATACATTATACAATATTGCACGCAGCTATTACACTACCGTAACCGCAATCCTCACGGCAAATCCCGGAATAAGACCCGAAAGCCTTGCCGTCGGTCAGAGAATCACCGTGCCTTATGGAATCGATGTGGTAACGCTGGATGTGGCTCCAACCTATGAAATCGTCCAGCGGCAGATACAGGGGCTAAAGGCAAGATACCCGTTTATTGAAACCGGATCCATCGGAAAAAGTGTGATGGGCAGGGAGCTCTACTACATAAGGCTTGGCAGGGGCTCGATGGAGGTGTCCTATAACGCGTCCCACCATGCCAATGAATCTATAACAACGCCTGTGTTGATGGAATTCATTGATAATTATTCAAAGGCCTACTCTACCGGCAGCAGCATTCTTGGCTACAATATCAGGGAAATGTTCAACCGGACCAGCATCTACATTGTCCCGCTGGTAAACCCCGACGGCGTGGATCTTGTGGCATATTGGCCGGATTACGAAGATCCCGCATTTATCAGGGCTGCACAGCTCAACAAAACCGGGCTTCCGCTGCCAAGCGTGTGGAAGGCGAATATCAGAGGCGTGGATCTGAATCTGAATTATCCTGCAGAGTGGGAAAGGGAAAAAGAGGAGGAAATAAGGCTGGGCATCACCAGCCCGGCTCCACGGGATTTCGGTGGCGACGCGCCGCTTTCCGAGCCGGAATCCAGAGCTATGGTGGACTTTACAAGGGCTCACAATTTCCGGATCGTGATCGCCTACCATACCCAGGGTGAAGTCATATACTGGCAGTTCATGAATTATGCGCCGCCGCGTGCGCTGACCATCGCAAATCAATTTGCGGCCATAAGCGGCTACAGTGTAGAAACCGGTACGCCGGAGGCAGCCTATGCGGGCTATAAGGACTGGTTCCTGCAGGAATATAGAAGACCAGGATATACCATTGAGGTCGGAAGAGGTGTTAATCCGTTGCCTATCGGCCAGCTGCCGGGTATTTACCGGGAAAATGAAGGAATCCTGCTGCTCGGCGCGGTGGTGTGAGATTATCAATTACCTTTTAGCTTCATCTTTGCATTTTCAGCATACCGTTTTATTTTAAGTGTTGTTGTCTTTATAAAATCACTGTCGCGTATGGTAAAAGTACTGATGCGCTTATATAAAGGCATATCTCTATTGGTATTTTTAATAACCTCGGATATGACTTTCATGATGTCTTCTTTAGAAATATTGGGCAATTTCAGCTTTTCCTTTATTGCTTCAATATTGGGTAAAATATGCGCGCCCACCACTGTCTCACCCGATTTATCATCATCGTAACCGGCAACGAGTGATTCAAGCACATAGGGACTTCTGTTTATATAGGATTCCACTTCCTCCGGGAAGATATTTTTACCGTTTTTTGTAACGATTACATTTTTCAGTCTTCCGGTTATATAGTAAGCGCCTGACGGATCAATCCTGCCCAGATCGCCTGTATGGAACCAGCCGTCTCTGAGGTATTTATTTGTCGCTTCATCATTTTTATAATAGCCAAGCATGACATTATCGCCCTTTGTTACAATTTCGCCTACTCCATTCTCATCCGCATTTTCTATCCTGACCTCAACCCCCGGCAGAGGCAAACCAACGGAGGCATTCCCGTAGAATTTATCTCTTTCGCCTATGACTAAAGGTGAGCATTCAGTCAGGCCGTAACCCTGCAGCACCTTAAATCCCATGCTGTTCAACCCGTTTGAAACCTCCGGGTTTATAGCTGCCGCACCGGTCACAATCAATCTCAACCGTCCTCCAAAGCTCCGGTGTATGGTTCCGAACATAGCGCGCCTGATATCAATTCCTACTGCTTTAAGAGCCTTCCCAAGCCCCATCATCACTTTGAGCAGCAGCTTCATACCAGGCTTCTTCCCCGCTTGCTCCCAAATCTTTTTATGCATGTTTTCAAGCAGAAGAGGCACAGTTACAAGAATCGTTGGCTTTACTTCACGAAAATTCTTTTGAATATGCCTTAGGCCTTCGTTAAAGGCTATGGTGCCGCCGCAGTGGATCATCGCCAGAAAGCCCAGCGTACACTCGTATGTATGATGAATCGGAAGAATCGAAAGTGATATATCTTCGCTGTCAACATGAACTGTTTTTAAAACAGCCATGATGTTTGAACAAATATTTTTTTGCGAAAGCATGACGCCTTTTGCAAGATCAGTGGTGCCTGAAGTAAAAAGAAGCACGCTGAGAGCCGTATTGTCTATCTTATATTTGTTAAGATCAATGCTATTTTGCTCCAGTAATTGCCTTCCCTTTTCAAGGAGCTTTTTGTACGATAAGAACTCCTCCGTGTCCTCGTCCGAATCCATACTGATAAAATACCTGACGGGGCTTCCTGCATCCTTTAATGTGATCACATCCTTTGCATAGCGTCCCGAAAATATGAGAGCGCCCGCACCGCTCCTTTGCAGCAGATTACCTTTCTCTAGAACAGGCAGCTCTTTATCAAGGGGCACGACGACCCCTGTGTGGTTTGTCACAGCCAGGTATGAAACACACCATTCGTAACGGTTTTCTCCCATGACTGCGATAAAACCGTCTCTAAGCCCTATTGAAACCAATGCTGCCCCAAGAGCATCCACATCATTTTTAAAATGTTTATATGTTATACTTCTGAATGAACCGTCTTCTGCTCTCACCCAAAAAGCGGCTTTCTCTGCAAATGCAGCTGCACTTTTTTCCAGTAGATCTTTAAAATTTTCTATGGATCTTACATCATAAAGAGGTTTTGACAGCATTGGTATCTACTCCATATATCATATTTTTGCTTTACATATTCAGAAAATACATCGTAGTAGCTTTATCTGATAACATAATATCACATTTATGAGCACATAACAGCAAAAGCGCACAATTAATTATATTAGGGGCATATGGAGGTAAAGCTTACTCATCAGAAAGCTTACTTCACTTTCTGCATACAACGGTAAAGTCATTTTTAAGATAAGCCTCTACAAACTCAACTTTACAGATCATATTTGAAAAATCAGAAAGGATTTCACTGACCTCATCCGGATGAAAGTAATAATATTTATCCTCCCTGTCCGGAGACGCACAATGCAGCAGGTTGAATACAACAGCCCCGGAGGACAGCCGGAAGAACAGTTCCAGTGCGCTTTTCAGAAAAGCTTTGTTGTTGCCGAGATTAAGGTTGAAAATACCGGATGTGTAAATCACATCAAAAGCGCCGTCTTTGAAGGGATTATTTTTAAAGATGTCCATATGGTAGAACTGTGCATTCAGCTGCTTATCTCTTGCCTTTTCTATCATTTTATCCAGTATGTCCACGCCGGTGTAGGACACATTTATTCCCTTGCTGTTGATATATTCGAGCAGGTTTCCCGTACCGCAGCCTACATCAAGAAGTGATTTCCCCTCCAGATTTATGTGTGATAAAAGCATGTCAAATCTGAGTCTTTGGGCCTCTTCGCTTTCCCAGCCGAGTATGCCGTATTCAGGCAAGCCTTTTGACATATTATTCTCATAATAGGTTTTAATGATCTCCTGCTTTTTCATGTCCGCAATTTTCTCCCTGCCAATAATGATACCACAATGCAGACATCAAAGCGATAGGGTAATAGACTCTGTTAAAAATGCGCTTGATATTTTTTTATCAATGTTGTAAGATGTCAATTATTGAGTGGAGGATTTTATGAAGGATACATCAGAACCTATGGTGCAAAGTGAAATGACACTGAAGCTTCTGAGCGGAAATAAGGAAGAACTGGCAGCTATCATAGCTTACTACGCCTCTGCCCCGCATGCCGACCGTGAGTCTCTGTTTAAAGCAGCACTGGAGCAAAGACGCACTTATTACGGCAACAAAGTATACTTCCGCGGGTTGATTGAATTCAGCAGCTATTGCAGGAATGACTGCTTTTATTGCGGTATTCGAAGAAGCAATAGAAATGCAGCAAGATACAGGCTTTCCAGGGAGGAAATCCTGGAGTGCTGCAATAAAGGGTATCGATTGGGTTTTCGCACCTTTGTGCTGCAAAGCGGTGAGGATCTCAGCTATAATGATGACCGCATGTGCGGGATCATATCCGATATAAAGCAGCGCTACCCCGAATGCGCTGTAACACTGTCCCTCGGTGAAAAACCGGAGGAAAGCTACCGTCGTTACTTTTATGCAGGCGCCGACCGCTACCTGCTCCGGCACGAAACAGCAGCAGAATCACATTATGCTCGCCTGCACCCGTGCGGTATGAGCCTTGAGCATCGCAAAAAGTGCCTCTATATATTAAAAGAAATAGGCTACCAGGTAGGCGCCGGTTTTATGGTGCAATCACCATATCAGACCTATGAAGATCTTGCAGCCGATTTGTTATTTCTCAGGGAGCTGCAGCCGCATATGGCAGGCATAGGACCTTTCATTCCCCATAAAGATACCATTTTTGCCGATAAAAAGACTCCTTCTGCCGATCTCACTTTAATCATGCTGGCACTTGTCCGGCTAATGCTTCCGAAAGTGCTTTTGCCGGCTACAACCGCACTTGGAACAGTGGACCCGAATGGCCGGGAGAAAGGCCTTGGAGCCGGCGCCAATGTTGTCATGCCAAACCTCTCGCCTGTACAGCATCGCAAAGATTACTCCCTCTATGACAATAAAATCTGCACGGGTGAAGAAGCAGCGGAGTGCCTGGGCTGCCTGTCGGCGCGGATACGTTCCGCCGGCTTTGAACCGGACTTTTCCAGAGGAGATTGGGCAGGTTAAAGGCTAGACGTAATTTTTTATATCTTTTCTACTTCACCGTAATTTTCGCCGAAGGTGTCAACCGTGATGCTCTTCATCCGCTGATCCTCCCTTGGCTTGTCGTTGTAGTCGCGTTTTACGCCGACGATCCTGTCTGCTTCCTCCATGCCCTCAATGATTTTGCCGAAGGCGGCATACTGACCGTCCAGATGAGGCGCTTTCGCGACCATGATAAAGAACTGCGAGCCTGCGGAATCAGGCCTTGCTGACCTGGCCATCGACAAGATGCCACGATCGTGCTTCAAAGTATTGTTGAAGCCGTTCCCGGAGAATTCGCCCTTGATGGAATAACCCGGTCCGCCCATGCCAGACCCCTGCGGGCATCCTCCCTGTATCATGAAGCCCGGTATGACTCGGTGAAAGATCAATCCATTGTAGTAACCGTTATTCGCTAGCGATATAAAGTTTCGAACCGTATTGGGAGCAATATCGGGGTAAAGCTCAGCCTTCATTATTTTTCCGTTTTCCATTTCAATTGTAGCCACAGGATTCTTTGCCATTTTTTTCTCCTTAATTTTTATTTGTGAACATGCAAGTTATTCCAATATGTCTTCTATTATTATAACCAAATTCCACACAATAACAAGTTCTGCCTTTGAGTCCTTTATATATACTTCATCAGAGAAAGCCTGACCCATTTATCGCAGTAATAGCCGTAGTGGCTTTCCACCACCATGTTTTTCAGGTCAAATACGGAATCGCATCCCTCGATCCGTATCTCCCTGCCGTCTTTGCTCCTGGGGTTTTCCGAATAGTAGCCTGGATTTTTGCCCGATGGCGTAAGAAAGCTAATGAGCTCTTTTGCTTTTTCAAATCCTATACTTCCCTTCCCGGAGAGTTCATCATAGATGAGCCTGTTCAGTTCATCATACCGCCACTGCAGGTCATTGACCCTGTCACCTATTATTCCCGCCGTCCAGCGGCTCATTGCGAAATAGCGCATTTCAGGTATGATGTAGTGATTTGCTGCGATGAGTACATCGTCCCTCTCCTCTCTTTGGGGCGCAAAGTAAAAGGAAGATGGGCAGTTTTTCTCATTTATTTTATTGATATAGCTATTTTCGGAAAATGCACCCGTATTGATTTTTTTATTTGTATGATGCTTTTTATTGTAATAATCCCATAGCCGATGATTGAAGGTCAGATATTCAAGAGGGTATTTATAATCATTCCACCGGACCATGATACCGTTCCGGAATAGTTCGGTCCTGTGCTTATCAATAAAATCCGAATCGGGCAGATACGGTCTGAAATCATCCTCGGGGAACTGCGTAACATCAGGAACATCACCGGATGCCCCGGCTTCTGCCACACATGAACGCTCATTTCTGCCATCTGCTATGATGTAGTTCCATGAAACACCTCTGGTTGTTTCCGCCATTAGTCCGACGGCTGCTTCCGCACTGCTGCAATACTGTGCACATAGCCTTGCCAGCAGTAAGGAATTGGTCCCGATGTTTTGAGGATCGCAGTTGGTGCCTGGCGACATATTTACACCCATTGCAACTCCGTACATGTTCATTGAAGATATACTGCCGGCCATACCAGGAGCCGTCACGCTTATCATCGGTATTGCCTCTTTACCGATTGCATGAGCGGGATTGTACACTACCATGGCTGCCATATCCTGAAAAACATCCGCTGTAGGGAACATAAAGTCCCTTCCGAAGAAATATCCGTCACCTGCGCTTTTCCCGCTTATGGTAAAGGCATTGCACATGAACGGTATCCTGAAGTCTTCGGGCTCTATATCGCGTAATCTATCTCTGAAAAGATTACCCGGGTAAACCCTGGAGCATATAATGTCGATACCGGTGTTCAGCACGATCAAATGCTCCATATCAACCCGTGTTTTTTTATTACGGCTTTTGCAGCCGTCATATATACCTTGTATCTCGTCTTTTATCTCCAGACGCAGTTGAGACCACACTTCCTTTGACAGTGAATAGATCAAACGGATAAGTGTCTCCTGAATCAGCTTCATTTTTTCAAGTACTTTGCTTCCAATGAAGGAAAATACCACCTTGTCGGCAAATTCCATTGTCATACGCGATATCTCTTCCTCAGCAAGACTGCCCATCAGAAAGCCAGACTCATATGGCGTGCCTTCCAGATAATATGCTCTTTTAGGTTTTCCCGTATCATAATTCACAGCGGTTCTGCTTTCGGCGGCTATACCAAGCCTGCCGTTATATGTAACAACTCTTGCGATTTCAAAGCCGTCGCTGTTAAAAGCCTCTGTCAGCTTTATCAGGTGTTTTCCGGCAATTGCACTGCGCAGCATAAACTCCGCCCCCCTTACTCGCCGCTTCTCTCATACGGATTGTCACTGTGGCGCTTCATTAAACTCAGTTTAAACGCCGACTATATTAATTGAATGAAATTTTCTGAACGTATTTCAGGTATAATTTATTATATGATTCAGTTAACCCGCGCGCGAATTGATTTCTTGAGAGGCGCATAAATGTGAAGGTTATCATTCTATCGGTAATCGAATCCTGAATTCTGTGCCTTTTCCCACTTCACTATGCACCAAAATACTTCCCCTATGCTCCTTCACTATGCATTGCGCAATGGATAATCCCAAGCCCGATCCTCCGTAGCTTCTTGAACGTGATTTGTCAACTCTGTAAAAACGCTCGAAAATTTTATCTATTTCTTTTTCGGGTATGCCTTCTCCGGTATCGCTTACAACAATTTCGTAGAAATCCCCGCTTTTAGTCAGATCCAGACTGATTCTGCCTCCGCTTTGAGTGTGATTGAAAGCATTATCAATCAAAATTGTCAATAGCTGCTTTATTCTTCCTTCATTACCTCTTGCAACAACATTCGCTTGAATATTGCTTAAAAGGCTTAAGGATTTTTTATCCAGCAGAGGTTTAAATACCTCTATTATTTGGTTTGCGGAATTACTTACGTTAAATTGGTCCATAACTGTCTCATCTTCATGCATATCGGCTCTGGCAAGGAATAATAAATCTTCAACCAATTTTGACATCCGTTTTATTTCTTGCTGTATATTTCCCAGCCATTTGCTTTGACTTCGAACTATATTTTCGTCGTTTTCCATGACAATTTCAAGATTGGAGTTTACAATGGCAAGCGGTGTGCGAAGCTCATGGGAAGCATCGGCTGCAAATGCATTCTGCTTTTCCCATGAGCTTTTAACAGGGGCGATTGCCTTACCTGCCAGATACAGGCTGACAAAAAAGATCAGCGCAAGGCTTATTATGCCTATGGCAATCGTAGTATACATCAAACGGCTCAGGATACTATCTTCAAGACTGGTATCAAAAAAGACAATAATAAACCCATAGTTCTTTTGCACTTTTATATACTTTAAATTAAGTGAATTCAATCTGATACAGCCACTAAGCTCCTTGCCTTCAGCCGCCTTTTTTACCGCATAACCGGCATTTTGCCTGAGATAAGCCGCGCTTGCCGAATTTTCAAGAATTTCACCGTCAGGCTTAATTTTAGCATAAAAAACACCGGTCAGAATTCTGTCTTCCATATTATTATTTTGAGGCCGAATCAATTCCGCATCTTCGCCTGCCGGTTCATTTTCCTGTATATATAGCTTTTCCTCCTTGGCGATGCTATGCATCAGCATGTCGGATTGCTGGCTGATTCCCCGCTTTGTCATCAGGTATACGGCACAGGTGGCAAAAATTAAAACTGCCGAAATTAAAAGCATATTTATAAGGATCAGCTTGGTTTTAAGCCGCTTGAACAACTACTTCACCTCTTTCAGACAATATCCGCTGCCACGTATTGTTTCAATAATAATTTGGTTTTCCAGCTCCTTTAACTTTTTTCGCAAATAAGATAAATAAACCTCAATGTTGTTTAGCTCTACTTCACACTTAAAACCCCATATCTTCTCAAGCAGTTGTTCCTTTGTGACAACGAGGTTCTTGTTTATAAGCAGGATTTCAAAAATCTGAGACTCCTTTGACGTCAGCTTCATTAATCTGCCCGAACACTCTATTTCCCCCTTCAGAGGTTTGAAATTTATCTTTCCTATTTTGTAAATTTCGTTCCTGATTAGATCAGTCTGCCTTCTTGCTACAGCATTAATTCTAGCCAGCAGTTCTTCCCTGGAAAAGGGTTTTACAAGATAGTCGTCGGCGCCGCTGTTAAGCCCTTCGATCCGGTCTTTCACACCATCCCTGGCGGTAAGGAAAATCACAGGAGTAGTTATACCTTCCATGCGCAATGCTTTCAAAACATCAAGGCCTTCTTTGCCGGGCAGCATACGGTCCAGCACGATAATGTTGTAAATCCCGGTTTCAGCCATTTTCTGTCCCCTGTCTCCGTCAAAAGCGGTATCTACAACATAGTTATTCTTTTTAAGAGTGTATTCAAGAGCTTCTGATAGATTCACTTCATCCTCAATAAGCAGAATTTTCAATATAGGCCACCACCTTCAGCATTTTTACTACGATTCAATTATACCTGATAAACCTTAAAGCCGGCTTAAAAAAACTTTTTATTCTTTAAGAAAGGATTAAGCTTGATTCATTACAATAAAGATGCTTGGTACAAATTATAAAGGCGGTTATTTTATGGAATTCATAAAAATAAACAAATACAAAATCGGTCTCTTTCTTGTTTTGCTGTCATCCGTGTGCCTAAACCTCTGGGGTTCCTGGAACGAGGGCTGGAGTAACGCTTATTACTCTGCCGCAGTGAAAAGCATGCTTACGGGCTGGAGTAATTTCTTTTTTGCATCTTTTGACCCTGCAGGCTTCGTCAGCGTTGATAAACCTGCTCTCGGGCTGTGGATCGAATGCTTGTTCGCATCGGTTTTCGGGCTTCACGGATGGGTATTAATACTTCCTCAGGCTTTGGCGTCCGTAGCTTCAGTATACCTGCTATATAAAATGCTTCAAAAACCGTTTGGGAAACCAGTGGCACTGCTCGCATCGCTTATTCTTGCAATAACACCTGTTTTTACTGCAATAAGCCGGACAAACAATCTTGACGCAACTTTAATTTTATGCATGCTGCTTGCCGGCAATTTTTTATTAAAAGCCCTGAGCACAGGAAAATTTCGTTTTTTAATCTATTCTGTATTTTTTGTAGGCCTGGGATTTAATATAAAAATGGTACAGGCTTATATGATACTGCCTTCAATATATCTTTGCTATATGCTTTTTACCAAATCGAGCATTTTTAAACGCATACGGAACCTCATAATTGCCTCAGTGATTCTTGTTACTGTTTCATTATCCTGGTGCATTGCGGTTGACCTGACACCCGAAGATCAGCGTCCGTACGTCGGAAGCAGCTCAAATAACAGCGCTTTGGATCTTGCAGCAGGCTACAACGGAGTTATGAGGCTGTTACCCGGTTACAGCAATCAACAGGATGCTTCTTCTGTGCCAACCGGAGATGTTCAAAATGCGGAACGTCGCAGTTCAACCGGTTTTACAAGGCTGCTGGAGACTGAGCACGGAGGCCAGATAGGATGGCTTTTGCCGCTTGCTTTAATCGGGATCCTGGCAATTATAATCAATAATAGAAAATTATATAAAGTAAGTTTTGAAAAACAAATTTCACTTGTTTATTGGGGATCATTATTTATCATAATGTATATCTATTTCAGCTTTGGCGGGATTGTTCACAGCTACTATACGGCAACAATGGCGCCATCTGCGGCCGCAATATGCGCAATCGGGCTTAAGGAGCTGAAAAATGCCTTTTATACGGAAAATTTTAAATGGAAATTCTGGCTATTGCCTTTATCAATGCTTATACTCGGAATAACTCAATTTATCATCCTTAAACGGTATTCTGAATGGAATGGATGGCTGTCATGGGTTATTCTCTGCATATGCGTTTCTGCTTCGCTGTTTCTTGCATTATCCAGGTTTATAAAGGTTTTAAAAAACATGAAGCTTCAAAAGACTCTTATATTTATTTTTATCAGCAGTGTCCTGGCTGCGCCTGCAATTTGGTCTATAACACCTGCTGTTTACGGGTCAAATGCCAATCTGCCCATGGCAGGACCTGAACTGTCGGTCGGGTACAGCGCGGCGAAAGCTGCGGGCAGTGAACCAATTAACATCGGCAGCATGGCGAGAGATCTTTTTTCAGATAAATCGCCCCTGTTGAAATTTGTGTCGGAAAATTATGACGGTGAAAAATATCTGGTTGCGATGCCTTCCGCAATAACGTCATGCATGATGTCTCTCGCCACTGATAAACCGATTATGGCGGTTGGCGGCTTTAATGGAAGAGATAAAATACTTACTGTAGACTCTTTAAAGCAAATGATTGTAAATAATGAGCTCAGATTCTTTGTAATTGTTGACACAAGGCTGCTCGGAAGCCCGGGCGGAATGAATCCGGCGGATATAATTGCATCAAACAGCGCTATAAATGATTGGGTGATAAAGAACGGAAAGAAAATTCCTGCTGATGAATGTCTCGCAGTAAACAGTCCCCCCAAAAACGCACCCGGAGATTTTTTACAGCAGCTCGAAAAAAATATAGCCGTCTATGATCTTAAAGAAATTATTAAATAGAAAGGACCGGTTATCATGTTGAATCAGGCTTTGCAATATTCGGTGGTTGTTCCGCTTTATAATGAAGAACTTGTTGTTAATGAAACTTACAAAAGAATAAAAAAAGTGATGGATACAACTGAAGAAACTTATGAAATCATTTTTGTTAACGATGGAAGCCGGGATATAACGGCAGAACTGACAAAAGCTATCTGCAAGGTTGACGGAAATGTTAAGTTAATAAGCTTTTCCAGAAATTTTGGCCATCAGATCGCAATAACAGCCGGAATGGATAATTCTTCAGGAAAAGCAGTTATTGTAATTGATGCCGATCTGCAGGATCCTCCCGAAGTAATGCTCAAAATGATTGAAAAATGGAAGAAAGGCTTTGATGTAGTATATGGGAAAAGATTAAAAAGAAAAGGAGACTCTTTATTTAAAAAGTTAACGGCAAAGGTCTTTTACAGATTTCTAAAAAACATGACTGATGTTGATATACCTGTTGATACAGGCGACTTCAGGCTTATAGACAGAAGGGTATGCGAAGCCCTTAAATCCATACCCGAAAGAAATAGGTACGTTCGCGGACTGGTAAGCTGGTTGGGTTTCAGACAAACCGCGGTCGAATTTGTAAGGGAAGAACGATATGCCGGAGAAACAAAATACCCATTAAAGAAAATGATGAAATTTGCCATGGACGGGATTGCCTCTTTTTCATACAAGCCTTTAAAATTGGCATCATATCTTGGTTTATGCATATCTGCCTCCAGCTTTTTGTATTTAGTATTTATTTTATATGAGATAATTTTTACTGCTCTTACTGTTCCGGGATGGACATCAATCATTGCAATATTAGTTCTATTCAACGGGTTCATGTTCATATTTCTGGGGATTATAGGCGAATATATCGGACGTATTTATGATGAAGCCAAGGGCAGACCCCTTTATATAATTGGTGAAAAGGAGGGTTTCTGATGGTTTATTACGTTAAAGCTCTTCAGACATTAAATCTTCATTCGATCCTTGAAAAATGCAAGTCCTTATTACGATTCGGCATAGTCGGGTGTATTAACACAGGAATTGATTTCTTAATATTTACATTGCTATACGGTACATTCGGCATTGATAAGCTTGTTTGCCAGGTTATAGCCTACAGCTGTGGATTTATGAACAGCTTTATAATGAATAAGCTTTGGACATTTGAAAGTAAAAAATCAAAATTAAATACCCTTAAGGAATTGTATAGATTTTTATTTGTAAATTTGCTCTCTTTAGCAGTCAGTTTGGTTATCCTTAAGGTTTTTAACGAGTTTTTTTATATAAACGTTTATGTATCAAAAATTGCGGTGATTTTTATAACACAGGCAATAAACTATTTAGGTTATAAGTATTGGGTATTTAAAACAAGAAGGGAGGTGATATCATGAAAATCGGCAGTATGAATTCTTACTATCAGATGCCTGGACAAAGCGGCAATACTACTTCTTCCCAGGTTTCGAAGCCAAGCAAGCCCGCTGAACCGACTCCGCCGCCGGGTGGGAATATAGAAAACCGCAAACCGCCGGCTGAGCCGACAAAGCCTTCCGGGCTAAAAAGCAGTTCAGCAGCCAGCGCCATGTTTCAGTCGAATACCCTTGACCTTTACGTATAATCAATGCTTTTCAATTATGCCTGCATAAAACACGGTGACCGCATGAAGCAAAGTTTCCCAATTAATATTTTCCGCTATAACGGTATATTATTTAAAATTCAATTAGTGGTAATCATACTGAAAAAACTTCATACGGTCACCTTGGATTTTTACGCTTATTGACTCGCAAAATAAAAGCTGATACTATTGGTATTGGTAAATAATTTACTTCATTCAGCATTGCAGCTTATACACAGGAAAAGGGATTAAAATGGATCAGAGTGATTCAGGAAAGCTCATTTCATCAAAGATAAAAAACAAATATAATATTCTTCGTCTGATATGTACAGGCGAAAATATAACGCGGACATATCTGACAGAGACGACAGGCCTGTCAAAAATGACTATCACAAATATTGTGAATGAGCTTGTACAGGAAAACTATATCATGGAAATAGAAAAAAGGGACCTTGGGGGTTCTGTGCAAGGCCGTAAGCCGATGATCATCGATATATCCCCGGATGCCCCTTACGTTGCAGCCATCTTTATCGGACGTGATTATTGCAAACTAGCCATATACAACATCAAAGCGGTCATGCTGAAGTTCTTCCAGATCGATCTCGCAGGCATCAATACGGTGGAACGTCTTCTCAATAAAATTACCGTATACTACGATCAGCTGGTTTATAATCTTGATCACAGCCTTCTTGGCATAGGCATTTCCTCCATCGGCCCCATAAACAAATCCGAAGGCATTATACTTAATCCGCCGAATTTTTACGGCTTGGAAAACATCGGAATAAAAGAGCACTTTGAGCGGCATACCGGGCTGCCTGTCTTTTTTGACAACAGCATGAACTCCTCCGCACTCGCCGAGAAACTTTTCGGATATGGACGGAAATACGATAATTTTGTGTATCTCGGCATTTTGCATGGAGTCGGTGCAGGAGTCATTTCCGACGGCCATCTTTTAAACAGCCGCACAGGAATCAATGGTGAAATCGGCCACACCTCCATCAACTTCAATGGCCCGTTGTGTTCATGCGGAAACAGGGGCTGCCTTGAACTGTATACCAGCACGACTACGATCGTTCGGAATGCCCGCAAATTGATGCAGGAGAACGGCATAACCGGTGAACAGGAGCTGCTCGGGTGGGAAGACCTGGCTTTAAACGCACATAAGGGTGATCAATATGCATTGAAGGCGATCGATGAGTTCTGCCATTATCTCTCCATCGGTATTGTAAATCTTGTAAATCTTTTCGACAGCGATGTGGTTTTCCTCGGGCACGAAATTGCTCTTATAAAGGGATTGATTGAAGATAAGCTGACCAGCCTCGTAAATGCAAGAATTTTTGCACGCAGGGCGCACAGGGTTGAAATAAAAATGTCTTATTTCGGAGTAAATGCGCCTATTGTCGGCGCTGCCTGCAATGTGCTGTACAAGCTGTTTGAAAGATAAACCTTTTCATTCCAGGTTTTTTGCGATAATATCACGCACTTCCTGTATTACTACGCTTTCCGGCTCATTTTCAAGAGATGTGACAAAAATAGGTTTGGAGATAATACATTCAACGGCTGCGGATCTTATTTTTGAGCCGTCTTTATTCATTATGCGTGCAGAGTTTTTCATTGTAACAGGTACAACCGGAACTCCGGCTTTCACCGCAAGCTTGATGCAGCCTTTCTTAAAATTGCCGAGCAGCTTGCCTTCATCCAGTTTGCCTTCCGGGTAAATTACCATTGAATGTCCGTCTTTTAATATTTTAATACTTTTTTCCATGCTGTGTACATTCTCCCGTATGCTTCCGCGATCAATAAGCACGCATTTCATGTATTTCATCCATGTGCGCAGTATGGGAATATTCCTAACCTCCTTATCCGCAATGAAGCCTTTCGGGCAGTTGATAAAGCCATGTATGATCGCGCTGTCCATATGGCTCTGATGGTTGCTGACAAATAGCACGGGCTGCCCGCCGGGTATATTATCCGCACCCTTTACCGAGATAGTTGAACCGGTAAACATAAACAGGCCCTTCGCCAGAAACATACTGAATTTGTTGGCAAACTGATCCCGTTCATCCAGTCTGCCTCGCTTTTCAAGATACTTTACCCACCACAGTGCAGGAAAGGTGATAAACAAAAAAGTCCAGCCTAATGCATACCACACGATCGTCCGAAGCATTTGACCCCTCCAAAGATTAGCATTCCAATGTCAGTTCGATTCCTTCAAGAAACATTCGATGCACTGATAACGGCCTTCTTCATCGTCACTGTACATTTTATGAAGCTCCCTGCCGCAGGTTACGCATCGAACCACAACCATTCCTTCCTCATTTTCATCATTTATATAGTTGGCGCATGAAAGATCACATTCACCGGATTCACAAGAATCGCATTTTTCCGACGGATAACCATAGACGCATTCATAAACTTCAACTGCGCCATTTTCATCTATTATGCCCTTAAGGTTCCTGCAACTGCTGCAAATACAATCACTCATTTACATAACCGCCATTTCCGCCGTTTTTTACCGGCACAACTCATATCACATCAGATACTTAAATCAAATCTTTGCCGTTCATTCAAAACGTGTACGATAGCCGCATTTCCTGCACAGCTCTTCAACTGCGCGCCTTTCTGAAAAACCTTCATACAGGGCTTTCGCCCTTTCTCCATATAGTATATGCCCAAAATCATCTTTCAATATATTACCAAGCTTGATTATTCCCCCGCTGTCCAGACAGCATGGTACGACCGTGCCGTCTGCAAGGATGGCAGCCTGGTCCCGCAAACCCAGGCAAAAGCCCTTTTCGCCGTATTCATCCGCCGACATGGAAGGCCATTGAAATACTTTTGCTGCATTAAGGAATAAACCGTCACGAAGCTTTATCCTGTATGAACGGCATAAAGCCTCACTGATCGAGAAGCCCGGTTTGAAATGCTGCTCAAGTTTTTGCAAAATGAATGTGTTATATTTGCCGGCCGTATCAGACGTAAGGTTCCAAAGTCTGTAGGATATATAAACTCTCCCGTCCTTTAATACGCTGCACGTAAAATCGAATATGCCCTCCAGGTATTCGTCCAGCAGCAAAGCATCTTTTATCTCCTCCTGGCTGTGAAGCGAAAAGTTAATCTGTCTCAATGCCTTGCTTTCAATCAGTGCATCCGATTTCACCCTTATCAACGATCCATTCGTAGTAATATTCACCTTGTAACCGTATTTTGAGCACAACTCCAGAAAATGCTCCAATTCCGGATGCAGAAGCGGTTCCCCCATTACGTGGAAATACAGGTATTCCGTGTGTCCCAAAAGCTTTTTCAATACGGTCTCAAACGTTTCTGCATTCATAAACACCGGGGTCCTGGAAGTGCCGGGACAGAATTCACAGGAAAGATTACATACATTCGTTATTTCAACATACACTTTCTTTAGCATTTTCAATTAAAATACCTTCACTGCCGCTGCGAATATAGCTTCTTCTACTACTTTAACCTCTGTTCATTTTACCTGCTTTACGCAGTATTTGTCAATAAAAGAGGAGGAATGACGAAAAAACGTATGCCAAAAGAATGGATTTGGTGAAGGAAGGTAATATAGAATAGTACATAATATTTAAACATTGTGAAGTAATGGAATGATGCGCGGCAACGTCAACGGGGCTGATCTTCTACTGTAAGGGCGACCACCGGTCGCCCTTACGACAAAATCCTGTATTTTAAAGACAAGGGGACGGTTCTATTGTCTGTCACGCGGAGCAGACAGAAGAAATGTCCCTTTGTCTTCTAATAATAATGCGGGGGTTGCCAGGGTAGGAGCGTCAGCGCTATTTATTCTGGTTGTGTTTCCAAGCACCTGCTTACATGCATTCTTTCAAGTAATTATAGCTCGAAGTAAGCAGTCCTGTCTCACGGGCGTTGCAGTCTATACCATTGAATGAGTACTAAGCAGAAGGGCTTCGAAGTCGGAAACACAACCGCCACAAACAGCACTGACGCTCCTTGCTTATCAGTGCCTTCGAAGCCGCTTATAAGTGTTAGGAAAAGCTTCGTGATATGCCCGAAGGAAAACAAAAACAGGCGGTGAAATGGACACGATGTCCATTCAGGCACATCTACGCCAGGGATGGCGATATATGTGCCGACCGCCCCAAGGGT
>JBDKVA010000134.1:0-3376 GCA_039679375.1 Clostridiaceae bacterium | reverse complement strand
TTGTAGCTGTTATGTAATTCTGTATAATTAACGTATCAAAAAAGTTGGTGAAACTGTTGCTTCATTCGTTTAAAAAAGCAATCCCGAACCTTCTGACGCTTCTGCGCATCCTCGGCGCGGCGGCGCTTCTATTTCTTGCGCCGCTGAAACCACCGTTTCTCACGGTTTATGCATTCTGCGGGTTCAGCGATATTCTGGATGGTTTTCTCGCTCGCCGCTGGCAGGTTTCCAGCGCCGTCGGTGCTCTGTTGGACAGCATAGCCGATTTTCTGCTGACCGCCGTTTTACTGTACGTTTTCATCCCCTACTTTTCCTGGCCGGAATGGATATTGATTTGGATTGCTTCCGTCGCGCTGATTCGATGCAGTGCGCTTTCCGTTTGCTGGGTGCGGTTTCGGCAGTTCGCGTTTCTGCATACGGTTTCCAACAAGATCACAGGGATAGCGCTCTTTTGCTTCCCGATTTTCCTTTGGCTGCTCGGGTTGAACGTCACAGCAGGAATTCTCTGCGGACTTGCGTCTATCTCCGCACTGGAAGAACTGTTGATTCAAATCGTATCCAAACCGCTGAATCGGGATATTCCTTCAATCTTACAAATAGAAAAGAGAAGCCTCTGATTCCATAAGAACCGAGGCTTTTGAGTTTTTTACTGTATGAGCAATTCCGTAAATGTCTGAATAAGCGCTTCTATCTGCTCTTCCCTCTGCTCGCTCGACCAGTGCACAACTCCCGTTCCAGTAACCGCGGTTCCTTTTGCGGCGATCAATGCTTTCGCCTGCCTGATAGCGTGATTCGCGCCGAGCCATCACTTTTTAAGGTGCTGCGTCGTAAAGAAGAGTACCTTTTTTGCTTCGAACTTCGGGAGTTGATTAAGATACAGCACCATAGCCTGCGCCAGCGAGAACGCCTGTACGGGGGAAGCGAACACCAGCGCGTCGTATCCATTGGGGTCGGGCGCGCCATTCAGCTTCAGCGGAGTTCCCGACTTTGGGTCGTCGCCTTCCATGGTTACACGCGCAATCTCCACTTCCGCGCCGTTGCCGACAAGCGCGTCTTTCAACCGCTCCGCAACACCGAAAGTATTGTTCGTTTGAGAATAAACGATGATGCCGATTTTCATACAATCTGGCCTCAGTTCAAGTCGATCAGTTTTGCCTTTACGCCATCCAGTTTGTTCAGGTCTTTGACCAGCTGCTCAATCTCCTCTTTTTCGCCGAACGGCTGGAGGATAATCATGCCGTCGGTCGCGCAGGAATCCGCGTTCACTTCATGCAGGCCGAGACGCGCCTTGATCTTGCAGCCGTTTTGGGTGAGCACCTGCTGAAAGCTGGTTGCGTTGCTGGTGCGGTTGTCCATCCGTACGCCGATTACATAATAGTAAGACATTAATATTCTCCTTCCAAAAACAAATGCAATATAAGTTGTCTACTTTGTGATGAGGCTTTCAGCAAACTCCATTCCTTTATTTTGAATTCTACGTTTAACCGACTTGTCATTTCCTTCAACATTCTCTACCCTAAACCACAACTTCTCGCGTTTAAAGACTCCTTTAATTTGATTAACTGTGGCATTCTCGCCAAAAATATCCGTTAATAAAACAAAAACATCAGCAATAGTAAACCATTCTCCTTTTTTCTCTTTCGTTATGATATACATAACCATCATCATTTTATCTTTGAAATCTTTTAGCGATTTTATTGCAGGATAATTGTCAAGATGCAACTCTTGCGTATCAATATCAGAATATACTGATTTGACTTTTGGATGAGGTTTATTTGTTTTATTTCCTTTTTTTTCGTGATCCTGTTTTGGTTTATATAATTGGATATACTTAATCCCTTCATCTGAAACGATATAAGGTTTTGGTATTTTCTTTTCTGAATTAGGAGCATCAATAATCAAGCCTTTTTCAGCCAGTTGGTTTAAAGTTGAGCTATTGTTGGACGGAGTTGGTCTTCTAGCCGCTGTATAATATTTTATAACATCTGAAATGGTGAAAAACTTCGTCCCATTCTTTATCTCATCAAAGTACGCTGCAAATAAAACAAAGTCTCTTTCAGTCAAACTCCCATGTTTTTTAATAAATGTCGCAATGCTCTCTCTTTCAACACCAGTATCTTTCATGGCAGTAAAAGTATCATCTGATGAAGCTTCGCTTCTATCTACAAGTAAACTTGGCGTTGGCTTATCACTTTCAATAATCTTTTGAGTCAGTGTAGTGCTACATGTACGCGCTATTGCATCTACGCCGAGAGGTAAGAGCTTTGTTTCGAATGCTTCTCTTTCACGTTCGATGAACCGAGAATCACCTTTTGCATCAAACTCAATGCCATCCTTGCCTATTCTTATGTGAACTTGATTGCCGTATTTATTTTCTTCCATTACATCAAACCCGCCTTATTAAAGAGTTCTTCTAGCATTACTCGATAAGAAAGTTTTATATCGTCAATATCTTTCTTTCCTGCAGTATATGTGATATTGTGTGCAGATAAGTTCCCTACCTCGCGGATGGTATCCAGTTCGTTACATATACGTAAGGGAAGATTCAATATTTTATTGCCTTTCGCATTTTGAACAATTTTTTCGAGCATGAAATATCTGCCATCGGTTGACTTAATAGCATCAGAAATCATCAAATTTTCATAGGAAAGAACCAGAAGCACTTCGAACAGTCGTCTCATTATCACGGCACACGCATCATAACAATTATTAATGTAAGTATGATTAATCTGCTTAATCAATCTGTCTATATACTTTCTTTTACCACAAAATTTGGCTTCTTCAAATAAATCACTACTGGATTCAATGATATCAGTATCTTTCCAAAAAATGCCTAATTCTTCTTCAAGCATTTGTAATATTGCAGGTATAAATTCATATTCACATTTTGAATTTTTTACACATAGAAATATTTTATCTGTTCCTTTGGTTAACTTTTCTTTGAGCCTCGAACTGTTGGGATTATTAAATCCAGCATTTTGCATTAATTGAGCTACTAAGTTCATTGAAAAGCGAAATTCACCTGTTTCTTTATAATGATAATAGCAAAGCAAACGCGCTTTTTTAGCTTCTGAAAATTGATTAAGATTTGTTTCACACATAAAGTTAAATAGCTTCACAAAACACCTGTATTATATATATTGATTACATTTTATTGTTAATAACTGTATTTGTCAACTTCCTAGATATCGTTACTTTTAAAAAAACGCTACATATGTAGCGTTTTTTTAATATCACTCCCACTCGATTGTGCCCGGGGGTTTGCTGGTGATGTCGTAGACCACGCGGTTGACATGCGGCACCTCGCCGATAATCCGGTCGCTGATGCGCCGGAGCACCGGAAACGGAATCTCCGCCCACTCGACGGTCATTGCGT
>JBDKVA010000133.1:0-37007 GCA_039679375.1 Clostridiaceae bacterium | reverse complement strand
GAAGCTTTTCCTCAGTGCCCTGACAGACACCACGTCGCTTGAGTGGCGCCTTTTGGCTACTTTTGGGCGGTCAAAAGTGGCATTAATGTTTTTATTGTTTTATTTTGATGCAGCGCATCTTTCTTTGCAGCGCAATATCCTGCCAATGCACATCGATATAACTCCTGCATAATACCGCACAATTATAAACAAAAAAGAATATATCACAAATAATAATCCTTCTTCAATTTCCTGCAGTAATTTTTTTGGACAATCTGGCAAAACTAAGATAATAAGGCAACATTGCCGTGATTACTAAAGGAACAGGAAAGGATTAAAAGTATGGCTGGAATCAGGAATATCAGGACAGATCTTACGTTGGAGGCACATGAACTGCTCCGTGAACAGGCAGTCAGGGAAAAAAAGGAAGAACAGGGATTGCCGGGGGTTCAACTGGAGAATGCAGGTGATGATGAAATAAAAATAACAAGAGTAAAGGTCGTTACACCGGCCGGAGAAAAGGCAATCGGGAAACCCATGGGCAACTATATCACGCTTGAAATTCCAGGGCTCAGGGATAACGACCAGGAGCTTTATGAAAATACATGCAAGGCGCTTGCAAGGGAATTGGCAGGGATTTTGAAGCTTGGGGAAAAAACAATGACGCTTGTTGTCGGCCTGGGCAACTGGAATGTGACTCCTGATGCTTTAGGCCCTAAAGTAGTGTCGAGCATGATGGTAACAAGACACCTTCTCGAATACCTGCCGGACCAGGTGGATGAAGGTGTGAGGCCTGTATGCGCAGTAGCGCCGGGTGTACTTGGAATAACAGGGATCGAGACGGGAGAGATCATCAAGGGAATTGTTGAAAGAATAAAGCCGGATTATGTAATAGCCATCGATGCACTTGCATCCAGGAAAATGGAAAGGGTCAACACGACTATCCAGATAGCCGATACCGGTATAGCTCCCGGGTCAGGAGTGGGGAATAAAAGAATGGAACTCTCCAGAGATACGCTTGGCATACCCGTCATCGCCATAGGCGTGCCTACTGTAGTGGATGCGGCAACAATGGCGAATGACACGATTGATCTGGTGCTTGACAGTATGATCGAACAAGCCCCGCAGGGCACTGAATTTTACAATATGATGAAGAGCATCGACCGGGATGAGAAATACAGAATGATCCAGGAGGTGCTCGAGCCATATTCGGGCAATTTGATCGTAACGCCTAAGGAAATTGACGAAGTGGTCAGGAAAATAGCCAAGGTGATAGCAAACGGACTCAATATTGCACTGCACCAGGGGATAACGCTAAACGATGTGAACAGATATGTGAATTAGAAACTGTCAGCCTTGATTCCATAAGACTATATTTTGAAAGGTGCTTGATATTATGAAGATACTGCTTGTTTATCCTGAGTCGCCAAAGACCTTCTGGAGCTTTTCTTATGCACTTAATTTCATTTCCAAAAAATCCAGTTTTCCGCCGCTTGGTCTTATCACGATAGCCTCTATGCTCCCCGAAGCTTGGGAGAAGAAGCTTATTGATATGAATACCACTTGCTTAAGAGATCAGGATATCAAATGGGCGGATTACGTTTTTATCAGCGCGATGGTCATACAAAAGGATTCGGCAAGAAGTGTAATAAACCGCTGCAAATCATTTGGCGTTAAAACAGTGGCAGGCGGGCCGCTTTTCACCTGTGAGCATACCGAATTTGATGATGTGGACCACTTACTGATGTATGAAGGTGAATTGACCATACCTGAGTTTCTACACGATTTAGAGACTGACTCGCCAAAACACATTTATTCTGCAAATGGATGGGCGGATATTTCTAAAACACCTGTTCCGTCCTGGGAGCTGGTGGATTTACGGAAATATGCCACCTTGAATATACAATATTCCCGCGGCTGCCCATTTAATTGTGATTTTTGCAATGTTACCACATTATTTGGGCACATTCCCAGGACTAAGTCAGCCGGACAAATTCTTCAGGAACTTGATGTGATTTATAAAAAAGGCTGGAAAGGCGGCATCTTTTTTGTCGATGACAACTTCATCGGTAACCGGAGGAAGCTGAAGGATGATGTTCTGCCTGCACTTATAAAGTGGATGGAGGAAAAGAAACACCCATTCAGCTTCCTCACTGAGGTATCCATTAACCTTTCTGATGATGAGGAATTAATGCAGCTGATGGTCAGGGCAGGGTTCGATTCTGTATTTGTCGGAGTGGAAACAGTAAGCGAAGAGAGTTTATCGGAATGCAACAAGCTTCAGAATAAGAACCGCGATCTGGTGGAATGCATCAGGAAAATGCAGCGTGCCGGGCTTCAGGTTCAAGGCGGGTTTATAGTGGGATTTGACAGTGACAATCCAACTATATTTAAAAGAATGATCGAATTTATTCAGGAAAGTGGAATTGTTACAGCAATGGTGGGTCTATTGAACGCGCCCAAAGGAACGCGGTTATATCAGCGCCTGAAGGATGAAGGGAGGATCTCCTCAGGCTTTTCGGGCAACAATACGGATATGTCTATCAACTTTATCCCGAAAATGAACCTGAACACCTTAATAAATGGCTACAATCACATTATTAATACGATTTATTCTCCGAAGCATTATTATGAGAGGGTAATGAAATTTCTGAAGGAGTATCGCCCGGTGAAATTAAGGAAGCCTCATATCAACCTCGCCCAATTATCAGCACTTTTTAAAGCTAATATACGCCTGGGCTTTATTGGCAGGGAGAGAAGGTATTACTGGAAGCTTTTCTTTTGGTCGGTATTCAGAAGGCCTGGAGTATTCTCATTGGCGATCACATTATCCATTTACGGGTATCATTTCAGAAAGATATTCGGGGTTAGCAGCGCTGTGTAATCTACGCGTTGGACAAGCTGATCTTATTAATGGAACGATTCGAATTCGGTATTTTTGCAATTGGCGTTTTTGCAATGGTGCTGCGTATAAATCGGGAAAAACTTTATTTTCCCTGAAAAATAACGTATAATTTTTTCAGTACATCATTATGGGGGTCAAAAATGAAGCAAACAGGAAGATATCTGCTTATTCTCGTTTTAGTTGTGGCACTCTGGAATACGAAAATAATCAAGCCTTTGAAGATTTTTGCCGTTTTCCTGCACGAATTGGGGCATTCGCTGATGGCTGTAATATTCGGAAACGGTATTCAGGGCTTCCGCATCAATCTCAATGAGAGCGGTTATGCTCTGACATTGCCTAAAAACCAGTTCTCCTCCTTCATGATCGCTAATGGGGGATACCTGGGGAGCGTGCTTTTTGCGTTGTTGATCCTCTATTTAAAACGAACCTCCCTAAAAAGATTCGTACTTGGCGCTGCAGCGATCCTGCTGCTCGGCGTGTCCATCGCATATGGCAATTCAGTCTTTACAATTATCTACTCTGCCATTTTTGCCGGCTTTGTGCTGCTTCTGTATATGCTTCACAATGAAAAGATCTATGACTGGGTTGTTGATATTATAGGGGTGGCAAGCGCAGCTTACGCAGTATATGACACCTTTGTCGATACCATACTGCTGCAGCTCAATTTTCGGCTGCACTGGATACAGGGCTGGAAAACGACACAGCCTCTTACGGATGCAGTCCAGCTTGAAAGAATGACGCATGTGCCTGCAATCATATGGGGAATCATATGGCTTGTGATAGCATGCATGGCAATTTATTCAGTGATCACACCAGCCGGAAAGCCGGCCAGAAGCAGAAAAAGGGCGGCATGATGGCATAGTAGGAGCAAAAAAGACTTACCGGCCGTCATGAAAAACAAAATTGCAGGAGGGAATGCTCATGGAGGCAGAAAAAAGAATACAGGAGTTAAGAGACATACTCAATTACCATAGTACAAAATATTATGTAGAAGACAATCCTGAGATCAGTGACTTTGAATATGATGCACTCTACAGGGAGCTTGAGACACTGGAGGCGACACATCCTGAGCTGGTCACGCCGGAATCACCGACTCAGAGGGTCGGAGGGCAGATCCTGGCAGGCTTTGACAAGGTAGAGCATGTGGTTCAGATGCAAAGTCTCAATGATGTATTCAGCCCGGATGAACTTATTGCGTTTGACAGAAGAGTAAGGGAAGCGATACGTGAACCTGTCGAATATGTTGTCGAGAAAAAGATAGACGGTCTTTCTGTATCTCTGGAGTATGAAAACGGACTGCTTGTCAGAGGCTCGACGCGCGGCGATGGATTTGTCGGCGAGGATGTTACGCAAAATTTGAGGACTATTAAATCCATACCGCTTGAACTGAAGGAAAAGCTTCCGCTGCTGGAAGTAAGGGGAGAGGTATTTATATCTAAAGATGACTTCTTGAAAATGAATGAGGAACAGGAGGAGCTCGGACAGCCTCTCTTTGCCAACCCCAGGAATGCTGCGGCAGGTTCGCTGCGGCAGCTTGATCCAAGGATAACGGCCAAAAGGAAGCTGGACATATTTGTTTTTAACATACAAAGGATTGAGGGGAAGACACTGGACACACACTCCCAGACCCTGGAATTTTTGAAAACGCTCGGCCTCAAGGTCAGCCCCAATTACAGGGTGTGCAGCAGTATTGATGAGGCGCTGAAGGAAATAGAGAACATCGGTGAAGCTAGAGGCGAGTTTGGCTTTGAGATCGATGGAGCCGTTGTGAAGGTGAATTCACTGGCACAGAGGGAATTACTGGGCAGTACGATAAAAACACCAAAATGGGCTGCCGCCTATAAATACCCCGCAGAAAAGAAGCAGACGAAAATAAAGAGCATATGGGTGAACGTAGGCCGCACGGGAGTACTGACTCCCAATGCCGTACTGGAGCCTGTGAGGCTGGCGGGAACGACGGTCAGCCGTGCTACGCTGCATAATATGGACTATATCACTGAAAAGCAGATCCGCATTGGCGATACGGCATGGGTGCAGAAGGCGGGCGACATAATACCCGAGGTGATTGAAGTTGTTCTTGAGAAGCGCGACGGCAGCGAGAGTGAATTCGTCATGCCCGATAAATGCCCTGTTTGTGGTGCGGAGGTCATGCGTGAGGAAGGTCAGGCAGCTTATCGCTGTATGGGTATCGAGTGCCCGGCCCAATTGTCAAGAAGCATTGAACACTTTGTTTCCAGGGACGCAATGAATATTGACGGCATGGGAACGGCCATTGTGAATATGCTGCTTGACAAAGGTTTTATTAAGGGCGTGGCTGATCTTTATTACCTGCATTTACGGAAAGATGAACTGATTGGTCTGGAACGGATGGGGAAAAAGTCTGTTGAAAACCTATTGGCTTCCATAGAAAAATCAAAGCTAAACAATATCGACAGGCTCATTTACGGCTTCGGTATCAGGAATATCGGACTTCGCGCGGCACAATTGCTGGCGGAGAACTTTGAATCGGTGGATACGCTGAGCCGGGCGGATGTTGAGGATATTACAAGGATCAATGAATTTGGCGAAATCACGGCGCAAAGCGTGGTGCATTTCTTTAAGCAGGATCAGACCAAGGACACAATAGAAAAGCTGAGGGCAGCAGACGTAAACCTGTCAAGCACCGGTAAAAGGCAGGTCGTGGATAACCGCTTCGAAGGCCTTACCTTTGTGCTTACAGGCACGCTTCCTACTTACAGTCGGAATGAGGCAAGCGAAATCATAGCAGGCTTCGGAGGCAAGACCTCGGGCAGCGTTTCCAAGAAAACCGATTATGTCCTGGCCGGCGAAGAGGCTGGGAGCAAGCTTGACAAGGCGCTTCAGCTCGGTGTAAAGGTGATCGATGAAGCGGAGTTCAAAAGGATGACCGGGTAATCATCCCTTCTGCATTTCCTTGCCCCAGGAATCCTTGAGCCCTACTGTTCTGTTGAATACGAGGCTGTCTGCCGTTGAATCCGGATCGGTGCAGAAATAGCCCGTGCGCAGGAACTGGTAATGGTCGCCCGGTTTTGTAGAGGCAAGACTTGGTTCAACCTTGCTGTCCTTCAATACTTCAAGCGAATCCGGGCTGATAATGGAATGCAGGTCTTCGGCTGATCCCGGATCCGGTACGGTAAACAGATGGTCGTACAGGCGGATTTCGGCATTCAGCGCGTGTGCTGCGGATACCCAGTGGAGCGTACCTTTTACCTTGCGCCCGTCCGGCGAATTACCGCCTTTTGAATCGGCGTCATAAGTACAATGCAGTTCGGCAATATTACCGGCGGAATCCTTTACGACGCTTTCACATTTGATGAAGTAGGCGTTTTTAAGCCTGACCTCACGGCCCGGCGCCAGACGGAAGAATTTATTTGGGGGATTCTCCATAAAATCCTCATGCTCAATGTAAAGCTCACGTGAAAAGGGAACTTTTCTGGCGCCCATTTCAGGGCATTCAGGATTGTTTTCCACATCAAACCATTCCACCCGGCCTTCTGGATAATTGTCCAGAATGACCTTTAAAGGCCTGAGGACAGCCATGACCCTGGGAGCGTCAGCGTTCATATCCTCTCTGATGCAGTGCTCGAGCAGTGCGTAATCAACCAGGCTGTTTGTCTTGGCAACGCCGATCCTTTCGCAAAAGTCACGGACAGCAAAGGGTGTATAACCTCTTCTCCTGAGTCCGGACAACGTTGGCATCCTGGGGTCGTCCCAGCCTGCTACGATTCCTTCGTTGACGAGCTGAAGCAGTTTCCTTTTGCTCATCATGGTATAGGCAAGATTCAAACGCGCAAACTCGATCTGACGCGGCTTGCCTTCAAGCTCAACATTGTTCACAACCCAGTCATAAAGCGGTCTGTGGTCTTCATATTCAAGAGAGCATAATGAATGAGTGATCCCTTCGATACTGTCTTCAATAGGATGTGCAAAGTCATACATGGGGTATATGCGCCATTTGTCGCCGATCCGGTAGTGCTCCACACGCATGATGCGGTAGATCACCGGATCGCGCATATTGATATTGGGGGAAGCCATGTCGATTTTCGCCCTAAGTACTCTTGTACCCTCGGCGAATTCACCGGCCTTCATCCTTGCGAGCAGATCCAGGTTTTCATCCACGGAACGGTTCCGGTAAGGGCTTTCCTTTCCAGGATCCGTCAGGGTGCCTCTGTATTCCCTTATCTCGTCGGCGCTTAAGTCGCAGACGTAGGCAAGCCCTTTCTTGATGAGCCTTACGGCACATTCGTACATCGTATCGAAATAATCTGAGGCATAATACAAACCATCCCATTGAAAACCGAGCCATTTTATATCCTTTTGCATGGATTCGGCATACTCCTCGTTTTCCTTAATCGGGTTGGTGTCGTCATAACGCAGGTTGCAGCGGCCGTTGAACCGTTGGGCAGTCAAAAAGTCAATGCGCAGGGCCTTTGCGTGCCCTATATGGAGATATCCGTTTGGTTCGGGCGGGAAACGGGTGGCGATGGAATCCTTATCGAATCTTCCGCTCAATATATCTTCATTTACAAAGTCATATATGAAATTGGAGGCTGTATCAGCAGTCTCACTATCCGATGCATGATTGCGCAATACTTCATCTGACATAATAAACACGTCCCTTTCGCTGTGCTCAGCGGCACTAGATTATTATTAATCAATACTGCCATTCCGTATACTTATGTTATTTTCCGGCTTCCAGCTTCCCGATGCCGGTCCGGATCCTTCTAAGTGCCTCATCCTTGCCCAAAATCTCAGCCAGCTCCGTCGCTCCGCCGGGAGTGACATCTTTGCCGGAGAGTGCGGTACGTATAGGCCAGAGCATCTGGCTGTTCTTTATGCCAAGCCTCTGCACCAGTTCCATAAGCGCACTGTACAGGACGTCGTTCTCCCAGGCTGCAATACCCTCCAGCACCGGCAATGCGGCATTGAGACTTTGAAGGGCAATATCAGGATTAGTTTTCATTTTCTTGTGTTCATACATCGAGATATCGTATTCTGGCAGCTTCTCAAAGAAATCGACGGTGGCAGGTATGTTTGCCAAAACCTCTACCCTTGGCTGCAGCAGCTTGCTGATCCGGAAGGTGTCGATGCCTGAACCGGCCAGCGCCTTGCTGTAATATGGAGTCGCGGCCTTGTGGAATTCCTCGGGTGTCATTTTACGGATATATTCTCCGTTCATCCAGTTCAGCTTATTGATGTCAAAAACAGCGGGTGATTTGCTGATGCCGCTGATATCGAAGGTTTGCTCCAGTTCTTCAAGAGTGAATATTTCCTGCATTGTTCCCGGGCTCCAGCCCAGTAGCGCAACATAGTTCAATATGGCGTCCACCAGATATCCCAGAGATACAAGATCCTCAAAGGAAGGATCGCCCGATCTCTTGGACATCTTGCGGCCGTCCGGTTTGATGATCGTCGAAACGTGGACATAGGTCGGTATTTCCCAGCCGAATGCCTGATAAAGAAGGTTGTACTTTGGCGTGGAGGAAAGGTACTCATTCCCTCTGACCACATGCGAAATATTCATAAGATGGTCATCTACCACATTGGCGAAATTGTATGTGGGAAGTCCGTCCGACTTGATCAGCACCTGATCCTCCAGCTCACTGTTGTCAACGGTTATCGTGCCGTAGACGGCATCTTCAAAGCTGGTGCTGCCTGTATCCGGCATTTTCTGGCGGATGACAAAGGGCTCCCCGGCTGCCAGCTTTTGTTCTATTTCCTGTTTGCTGAGCTTCAGGCAGTGTCTGTCGTATTTATAAGACTGTCCGGCTTTTTCATGTTCCTCTTTCAGCGAAGCCAGACGTTCCCTGGTACAAAAGCAGTAATATGCTCCGCCCAGTTCGACCAGCCTTTTCGCATACTCCAGGTAGGAGCCTTTGCGTTCACTTTGTATGTACGGGCCGTATTGTCCGCCGATGTCGGGACCTTCATCATGCTTCAGGCCGGCCATCTTGAGCGTTTTATATATCACATCGGTAGCACCCTCGACGTAACGGTCCTGGTCCGTATCCTCGATCCTGAGTATGAACTTGCCGCCATTTTTTTTCGCAATGAGATATTCGTACAAGGCTGTCCGCAAATTGCCGATATGCATGTATCCTGTCGGACTGGGCGCGAATCTGGTTCTTATTTCACCGGCCATGTTTAAAATCTTCCTTTCTGTTCTTATATATTAAGAATTGACTATATTTCCGCGTACTCAAACTGTTAGTAAACCGAGAGGATTTATTCCCCAGGATTTATTTCTTCTGATTATAAGATTTTGCAGCAAAAAGCCATATCTAAGTACCAAAATGGCTTTTCATACAGCATCAGGTTCCTAAAGCTGTATAAATTACAGCATCATCGGTGCTTAAAGATGCTGTAATTTGCAAAATCCTGGATTGCACAAAAGCATTTCAGCCACAGGTATCTATTCTGAAATGCTCCCTGCAAGTACGAGTATTTTGATTTGCAGGGAAAAGTCGCATTTTAGCTTGAATGCGACTTTTTGCATTGCAATCATTATATTATTTACAATAATATTAGTCAAGAAACAGGGCAAAATGGTTGTTGGAAAATAAACCGGCGCTATCGCCATTATATTATACTTTGAGCATAATAACTGCTACAGAGACAGGAGCGAAAGCAAAAATTTGTATTGTATTTAGAGCATGAGTGGAATAATATATTAGTAATGTAAATGTGTATTCTCTGGAAGGGAGTGATGAACGTGTCGGTACTTGACAATATAACGAGAAAGGTTTCTGATACGGCAAAAGCCGCAGCGAAGAAATCGGGAAGTGTCGTTGAGGTTACCAGGCTGAATATGAGCATCAGTACGGAAGAGGAGAAGATCAGAAAAATTTACACCGATATGGGCAAACAGCTATATGAGGATTATGCCCAAGGGAAGATCGTAGGTGAAAAACTTCAGGATTACTGTATAAGGATAGACGAAATCATAGCCAACATCGATGAGATGCGCGGAAAAATACTGGAATTGAGAAATGTAAAGGCCTGCCCAAACTGCGGAATAGAACTGGATATCGATATGGAGTACTGCTATAAATGCGGCAGGAAGCAGGAGGAACCGGAAAAGCCGGAGGTTCAGCCGAATCAGGAATAGACGATAAGCCCTGCTGTTATCGATAATGGCAGAGGCTTTTTTCTTGCATTAGAATTCAAATTTATGAAAATACGGAAAGAGAGATAAAATGCTATTATATGATACGCTCGATAAAATAAGGGGATTGGATGAAGGGGCCCGGTCTGCCGCGCAGATCAGGCTGGACAGCCTGACAAAGCCGCTTGGAAGCCTTGGAAGGCTGGAGGATATTGTTAAGCAGGTGGCCGGTATCACAGGGAATGCACGCCCCTCTGTAGACAAAAAATCGATTATTATTATGTGCGCAGATAACGGGGTAGTAGAAGAAGGGGTAAGCTCCTGCCCAAAATCCGTGACGACTGCCGTCACACAGAACTTTACGCGCGGCATAACCGGCGTCTGCGTCCTCAGCGCACATGCGGGGGCGGGTATTGTAGTTGTGGATGTGGGAGTCGATGCAAAGCTTGAGGGTGTCGGAATCCTTGACAGGAAGATCAGAAGGGGTACGTGGAACATCGCGAAAGGCCCGGCTATGACCAGGGAGGAAGCTATTAAAGGGATAGAGACCGGTATTGAAATTGTCAATGAGCTCAGCCGAAAAGGAGTTCAATTACTTGGGACCGGTGAAATGGGCATCGGAAATACAACGACCAGCAGTGCCATGGCTGCCGTATTTACCGGGAAATCCCTTGAAACACTCGTGGGGAGGGGGTCCGGACTGACGGATGAAGGACTTTGCAATAAAATTAACGTTATCAAAAGAGCCATTGAGGTGAATAAACCTGACGCCTCTGACCCTCTGGACGTATTGTCGAAGCTGGGAGGCTTTGATATTGCAGGCCTGACAGGCTGTTTTATCGGCGCGGCTGCCAATAGGATCCCGATATTGATCGATGGATTCATTGCATCTGTTGCAGCCTTGGCGGCAGTCAAGCTGAAGCCTGAAATCAGGCAGTATCTGATTGCCTCCCATGGGTCGGCTGAACCCGGAAGCAGAGCAGTACTTGGAGAAATAGGCCTTGAACCGCTCCTGATGCTTGGTATGCGCCTTGGTGAAGGGACAGGCGCTGCTGTCGCGTTCCATATTATTGATGCAGCGTTTGCGGCATACGACGGCATGGGTACCTTTGGCGACGCCCGGATTGAGCAATACAAGCCACTGGGGATCTGAGCTGATAAAGAGTACAACTGGGGGAAGAAACTATGCAATATACTGTGCGGATACATAAAAAAGAACAAATTTCGGCATTAAAAACGGATGAGGGCGTCAACCTGCTGGACTTTTTAAGAAGCAATGAAGTTTTTCTCGAAACGCCATGTGGAGGCAAAGGCACCTGCGGCAAATGTGCTGTCAGGGTTGCAGGTCTCGAGACTGCTATGGACGAGAGCGAGAAACGGCTTCTCGGATTGGAAAAAATCAGGAGGGGATACCGGCTGGCTTGCAGAAATCGCATCACATCCGATCTCGATATATACCTTGATGAAAGCACTGACGCAGAAGCATCCATTATAACCGGAGGAAAAAAACGCAATATATTGCTGGACCCAATTATAAAAAAGCAATATGTAGAGCTGGCAGTACCTGCGCTGGATGATCAGGTACCCGATTTTGAAAGGCTGGAGGCAGCTTTGGCGAAGCAGCTTGAGGTCACGGATTTCACCCTGCTTCAGGATATTGCCGGGCTCTTTCGGTCATCGGGATTCAAAGCAACTGTTGTCAGTATGGATGAAAAGCTTATTGCAATAGAAAAGGGCAATACTGCAAAAAGCCTGTTTGGAACTGCATTTGACATAGGAACGACCACAGTCGCCGCATATCTGTATGATCTGAATACCGGTGATTGCATAGCTGTAAGCTCCATGCTGAATCCACAGAAGAAATTCGGAGCAGATGTCATTGCCAGGATATCTCATACGATGCAGTCTGCAGAAAACCGGAAGGAGATGCAGGAACTGGTCGTCGGCTGCATCAACGGATTGATCAGCCAGCTCGCCCTTAAAGCCGGGATCACTCACGATGACATCTACGCTGCTGTATTTACAGGAAATACGACCATGCTGCATTTTCTGTTGGGCTTTGAAACGGCGAATATGGCTGTTGCGCCCTTTATCCCCTCAACAACGAAATTGCAGTATTTTGATTCAAAGGCACTCGGCCTTGCGATAAATACGCATGGAATAGGTGCGGCTTTCCCTTGTGTATCGGCTTATGTCGGCGGAGACACGGTGGCTGCGATTTTGTCGAGCGGGATGTATGAAGACGAGGACATATCGCTTCTGGTGGATATCGGGACGAATGGCGAGATCGTGCTGGGAGGGAAAGAATGGCTTTTGTCCTGTTCTACAGCAGCAGGACCCGCTTTTGAAGGAGCCAATATCAGAAACGGCGTGGGCGGCGTAACAGGCGCCATCGATACGGTAGGCGAGGGACCGGAATTCCAATTCACGACTATAGGAAATGCTGCGCCGATCGGCATTTGCGGATCCGGGATCGTTGATATTGTTGCGCGCCTTCTTGACGCCGGATTGATTGACGAGACCGGAAGGCTTGCGGATGAGGATGAGGCGGAACAGCTCGGGTATGGCTTCAAGGACAGGCTGACGACTATTGACGGGATGAGGGCGTTTATACTAAGCCGGGAAAACGGGGATGGCCCGGGTGTGCAGATCTTCCTTACGCAAAAGGACATAAGGGAGCTGCAAAACGCCAAGGCGGCAATCGCTGCAGGTATTGAAACGCTTATTAAGCTTTCAGGCTGTGGGACGGATGCAGTAAAGAAGGTTTATCTTGCCGGAGGGTTCGGAAGCAGTATTAACATCGGCAGCGCGGTGAAGATCGGACTCTTTCCCCGCACGCTCGGTAATAAAATCGAAGCCATTGGAAACGCTTCCGGAACCGGGGCGGCTGAAGGACTTCTATCCCTGGAAATGCTCAAATTTACGGAAAAATTAAAACAAAAGGTAAAATATGTTGAATTGTCTGCTTCTGCAGAATTTACCGATAAATATATAGACAATATGTTCTTTTAAAGGATTTTTTATTCCTTTGGCGAATAATTATACTTAATCAGGGTATATAAGCTACTGTGTCAAATAACCGCAGAGCTTGTACAGTGAAATGATGGGAGGTATATTCTTGACTTTTGAAAATAATGCACAGAAAAAATGCGGTTTTTGCGGTGAAAGCATCCCGGTTCGCGCGGGACGATGCCCATATTGCGGAAGTCTTTTAGAGGTGACTTTCGATTCGACGCCCAACCAGGATGCGGATAAAAGCCCGGGCATACCGGATGGCGTAAAACCGGGTGATGCGGGGCAGGTTCAGTACGGGCAGGATGCGCAGGTAAATCAGGATGTTTTGCCGCCACAGGACAATGCAAACCAATACGCAAATAATGAATCGAACGAATCATCCATGCCACAGGACGGAGTAGGGAAGCAGCCCGAACAGAAAAGCGGCATGCAGGGAAGTAACGGAGCAAATTATAACAACCGGTATATGCCTGATCAGAACTTTTCAAACAAATATGCCTATACACCGTTGAGCAACGGGCTGAAAGTCTTCCTGACAGCGTTATTCATATTGATTCCGGGTATCGGGCAGCTGGCGGGGATTATTACTGCCATTGTTTTCATGAATTCGGAGGGTGACAGCGACAGAAAATCATTTGGCGTTGCTTTACTGGTATTGTCACTGATCATGTTCGTATTTGCATGCATCGGTTGCTTCGTCATAGCTATTTATGCTTCATCCATCAACCAGTACTCCTTTTAACGTATGGTTACTTTGGAGCAGCTTTTTGACCTGATCGGTTCATTCATATGCCATCAGCTTCCGTCAAGGACGCTTAATGCCGGTGGTACGGCATTACCGGTATGCGCGAGAGACATGGGGATCTATGCGGGTATATTCTCCGGTATGTTGTTTCTAACGCTGCTGCGCAGACTAAAGGCACAGAAGATACCGGGCACGGGGATATCGGTTTTGATGTGCGTTTTGATGATGCCGATGATCCTGGACGGAATGCTATCTTATCTGGGAGTGATCGGGACTGATAATGCAACAAGGTTGTTTACCGGGGCGTTCTTTGGACTGCCGATTCCTTTTTTCCTTGTGCCGGCAGCCCGATTTAATGCGTACGGCGCCAATACCGGAACAGTATTGAAGAACGTTGCGGAGTTTACGACTGCTTATGCTATAACGATACTTTTATGTTTTTTGCTTTTAAAAGGGCTTGTTCCATATACAGCGGCCGCATTGATTTTTGTTTTGGGTTTTATATTTCTTTTGTCCAGAATATCCTATACAATTTTATTCAGGCTTGGGCGATTCGGACAAAAGACGCTGTACACTGTTACAGGCTGTACGACACTTTGCGTGCTGACAGTGATGTATTTTATCTCGGCATATTTGCTTCAACCAATAAAGGATGTGTTACTGGGAGGCTAAAAGCCTGGGATTATATATGCGGCGAATATTCCTTTAGTAACTTATTGCCGCGAAATTGCAATAAAAAACAAGAAAATAGTTTCACATTTGCGGCAATAAGTACATTCGTTGGGTTGTGGGCGGTAGCCCACATTAGTTCGGGGGAACCGGGATGGAGACGAAATCGGAAATACGCAGGAGGATCCTTAAAGAGAGGAATACTCTGAGCAGGGAAGAGATCATAAAAAAAAGCGCACTGATTTTCAGGCGGCTTTGCGCCCTGAGCCAGTATCAAATGGCAAAAACCGTGCTTGCTTACATGGACTATAGAAATGAAGTCATGACATGTGAGTTTATACGTCAATGTATATGTGACGGCAAAAAAGTTGTATTGCCAAGGGTAGAAGCTGTCACCAGGAATGAAACCGGTAAGGCGTCCGCAGATGAAGAATCGGATCACTTTTGCGCGAACGCTTTGGTGATCTATGAAATTGGCAATGCGGATACTGATACGCTTTCCGGATATAAAGGAATTCCCGAACCGAACAGTTCAGTATTGCGCAGGATTGATCCTCAAGAAGTCGATCTGGCAGTTATCCCGGGTGTTGCCTTCGATTACGCAAGATACCGCATAGGTTACGGCGCAGGGTTCTATGACCGGTTCCTTTGCTGCCTGAGACAGGACTGTGAAAAGGCAGGGGTGGCATACAGCCTTCAGATGGTGAAGTCCATACCGGCCGGAAAATATGACATACCCATGGATATGGTCGTGACAGAGGACTATATCTATTAACTTGATTTATTAACTTGAAAGGTTGGCTGCGAATGAATAATAAAAAATTGACTTTAACCGGTACGAATATCATGTTCCTGATTTTCACCGTCGTTTTCATTTTTTATCAGATGGTGATCGGGGTCATACTGGGAGAAAGGCTCAATGACTACATCTATATGATCGTCATAATAAACGAGTTTGTAATGATCCTGGGCTCGGTGCTGATCTATTGCCTGATCGCGAAAATAAACATTAAAGAAGCATTCAGGTTCAATAAACCGCCTCTGGTACCCATGCTGCTGATCGTTCTTGCCTCTGTTCCGGCTTATTTCGTCGCTTCCATGCTCAATAATGTGCTGGTATACTTTCTTCAGTTTATAGGCAACATTCCGGCGCAGAGCATACCGGTACCCCAAAATATCCCGGAACTGGCAGTAGGCATACTGATCATTGCGGTAGCGCCGGGTATTTGCGAAGAGATCATGCACAGGGGTTTGCTGCTCCGGGCATATGAAAAACGCGGTTCATATAAGGCGGTCGTCATCGTATCCATTTTTTTCGGCATTTTTCATTTTGATATAACCAATTTCTTCGGACCTGTTTTTTTGGGCCTCATCATCGGGTACTACGTCGTCCGGACAAATTCCATATATGCCGGGATTCTTGCGCATTTTCTCAATAATACCATTGCTGAAATCCTTCAGTATTCTTTCGGGGAACAGGCGACCTCCGATATAATAACCATTTCATGGCCGGATCTCCAGAGCGTATTGTTCTTTGGCGCTGCGGGCCTGATCGGGACGGCGCTGGTCTTGTTTTTCTTTAAGAAGTCCACCGAAGGCAAGGCTGTGATCACGCCTCCAATTGACCGTGTAAGCCGGGATATAAAGTCGGTGCTGTCACATTGGCCGGTCATATTGGTACTGGTAATCTACTTTTTTATGACGCTGCTCAGCCTTTTTATGTATATCTGGCTGAAGTATATGAACAACCTGTGACGGTAAACATGATTAGCGCTGCAAGCCGTATGAAGAAGTTGCTATAACTCAGGACCGGCTGTTTTGGGCTATTTTAACAAAATCAAAATTCTCTTCTGTATTACTAAAGTCGCGCAAGAGGGTATATAATACTATATAACCCTTTTGCGAGGTGAATCCATTTGGACTACAATATCGATTTCAACCTTGTACGTTCACAGAAACTACTTCTTATCCCCCAACTCAAACAGGCGCTTGAAATACTTGAAATGAACTCACAGGAATTGTTGAATTACATAGAAAACCAGCTGGAGGCCAATCCGGCACTGGAAGAAGCAACGGCCAGCGGATTGTCGGAAGGATTGGACGACAGGAATGTTTTTGAAACACCTGAGGACGACACGGACCTGCAAATAAACGAGGAGCCCAGAGCGACCCTTTCACTGAAGGAACACCTGCTTATTCAGCTTACCGGTTCAGGAATGGATAAATTCGATCTTAAGGTAGGCGAATACCTTATTGACAACACGGATGATAATGGTTATCTGAAGGTTGATACCGGAGAGGTAGCGGCTTTTTTCAATATTCCGGACAGCAGGGTGCTGAGCATACTTGGCAATCTGCAGACTCTAGACCCGCCGGGGATATGTGCCAGGAATCTCAGGGAATGCCTTCTTCTGCAGCTGAAGCAGCTTGAGGACGCGGATGAAGAGGCCATGCTGGTAGTGGACAGGTGTATGGATGAGCTGGCGAGTAATGATGCCGAATCGGCAGCACTTTCTACAGGGATCCCGATTGAAAAGGTACTTGAAATTTTCAGAACAGTCCGGAGCCTTGAGCCAAGGCCCGGAAGGGAGTTCTATGACAATTCGGCAGAAAAACCCGTACCTGCCGATATCATCGTTCAGCAGACAAGCGACGGATTTTGTGTCCTTTATAATGATGAGGCATTTCCCGATATCTGTTTGTCCGGATCTTATGCTTCAAATTCAACGGTTTTTTCAGATATTGAAGCTGCCGAATATGTTCATGACAGGGTAAAGAGCGCTGTCTGGCTGATTAAGTGCCTTGAGCAGAGAGAGGATATTATTTTTACCGTAGCTCAGGAGCTTTGTCATCGTGAACAGGATTTTCTTAAAATGGGGTCGAAATACCTCAAACTGATCGACAGGTCGTCCTTTGCGGCATCACTTGAACTGCATGAATCGATATTGGAGAAGGTGCTGGCTGGTAAATATCTGCAATGCAGATGGGGGACGTTTGAATTCGGAAGTTTCTTTGATGAAGCCTGTGAGCCGACACTATCCTAGACCTTGTATTCTTTTGGGCAGCGTCTGATGATTTGACGGCAAATGAAGCACTCCAGCCGGCAGAAGCTAAGAACGGGAGGCTATATGCCTCCCGCAAACCGTACCTAGAAAGGCCAGATGGGCTTTCCGGGTTCGCCATGATCCACTTTCAGGTATCCTGGTATCCCCCTCATCCCAAAATGTTCTCTTTCGATTTCCTGTATCTGTTCCGTAGTATAATGGTTGATCTCTCCTACTTTCTTGACTTCTTCAGCATACTCCCTTAATGCATCGATTTCTTTTGGAGAGAGTACAGTCTGACAGTCCTCGGAATTCAATATTCTATTAAGCTCGGATGCATATTCATAACCATCATCTACGTCTTGCAATGCAGTCTTTAAAAAGGTCATAAGCTTGTTAGGAATTACCCGCGACATATCTGTCAACCTCCCTTTAGCCTTAACACTTACACCCTGCAGCTGCCGGCCTTGTCTGGGTCTTTGGCTGTATTTGCCCTGACCCGAAAGCCTACAAATGATATTTTAGCACAATCCGATACATCAAAGCAAGTATCTTCGAATAGCTGAAATTGCATGCTGTCGTGAATCATTATTATTCAGAGGCTAAATACTCTGCGTTCGGAACGGAGTGAAGAATCTTAAATGCATTCGGAGTCATGCATTTGGGACAAATTTCATGCAATATAAATATAGTAGTGTTTTATTTGAATATGGGGAGAATTCTCAAATGGGCAGGAAACGGGGCAACGGCAGGAGAATCATCATGAATTACACAGGTGAAGTCTCCGCTATGGATATAAGGCTGAAGGTAGTTGAGCTATATCTTGAAAACAGAAAGAGGGGCATTGCCGGCAATGATGGGATGCACAAGCAACAGTATAGGAATATATGTAAGGGAAAGCAGGGATGACAATGGAGAGAATTATGAGACGATAGAAAATCAGCGGGATCTCTTGGTTGATTATGCGGTCAGCCACAGACTCGGGCAGGTCTATGCGGTTTACACGGATGATAATGTATCCGGGTCTGCTTTTGAAAGGAGAGGGCTTGACAGGCTGAAGGAGGATGTAAAGGCGTCAAGGATCAATTTACTGCTCCTTAAGGATCTGTCGCGGCTTGGCAGGAACAATGCCAAAACGCTGCAATTCCTTGACTTCCTGGAGGAATACGGAGTCCGTATTGTAAGCAGCGACGGCAGGTATGACAGCTTGAGGGACAATGATACGGTCGGGATCGAAACGTGGATCAACGAGCGGTATGTGCGTGATTTGTCAAGGAAGATCCGTTCAAGCCTTCGTTTTAAGATCCAGAAGGGCGAGTACCTTGGTAAAGCTCCATTTGGTTATAGAAAGGCGCCGGGTGGAAAAAACAGACTTCAGCCGGATGAAGCAGAGGCGGAAACTGTCCGGCTGATATACAGATTATACCGTTCAGGAATGGGGTATTCAGCTATTGCTTCATTCCTTGACGGCAGAGGGTGCAGAGCGCCTTCCGGCAGTAATTGGAACAGGATCACCGTTAGAAGGATCCTGAGTTCACGTGTGTACATGGGCGATACTGTTCAGGGAGTCAGTGAGAGAGTCAGCTTCAAAAGCAAGAAAACAAAACGTTTGCCAAAGGAGGAATGGACGATTACGGAAGGCACGCATGAGGCCATTATACTACAGGAAGAATTCCTGGAAGTGCAAAAAATAAGGGAGCTTAAGGCGGCAGGGAGAACACCGGGCAAAAGTGCCTTTCACATACTAAACGGTCTGATATGGTGCGGCGGATGCGGAAGCGCCATGTATGCAAGGGAAAAAGGGGATGCTGTCACCTATATTTGCGGCAATTATTTCAGAAATGGCAGGGAAAAATGTACGAGACATCCGGTCCGGGAAGATAAACTTGTGAAATGTATCTTCAATGAGCTTGAAAGGCTGTTCCGGGGTGAGGAATATTTACCCCGGCTTACAGAAAGGATGAAGGTATCCGGCATTCTGAATAACGGGAATGAAACCGCGACCGACAGGGTCCGGAAGCAATTGGCCGCATACCGGCGGCAGCAGGAAATAGCGTACATGGACAGGCTGGAGGGACGCATTACGGAACAGCTTTTTGCAAGGATGAACAAAGGGGTCGAAGAACGGATCAGCTGTGCGGAGAAGGAACTGGAAAGGCTGACTCTGGCAGAGTCGGACGCAATGGATGCCGGCAGGCTGATAGGAGAAGCGGTAGAAAGTATTTTGGCAGGAGCGTTGACAAATGAACTCGCCAGGATCCTTGTGAACCGGATCACTGTGTATGATGATGAGGAATACCTTTCCATGCCGGACAGCAGCGGAAAACCTGGGATGAACGGATACGGGCAGGGGATGGTTATCATTGATTTCAGCATGAATAATAAGGTATAATGAGAACAGATGGAGGATATATATGAAAAAAGTACTGCTGGTATACAACCCACTTTCGGGCAACAGGAATGTTCCAAAGAAGCTTGATTATATCATAAGCCGTTTCATGAAGGAAGACATGCTCGCCATACCCTTCCGGATCGAGGGTGAATGCGGCGGCAGGCTCAAGAAGATCCTGTCGGAGGATAAATATAGCAGCGTGGTCGTTTCCGGCGGGGACGGAACGGTTAATATGATCGCCGGTGCGATCCTTTCTGCCGGTTTGGACATACCGATCGGTATCATACCGTCGGGAACATGCAACGACTTTGCACGCAGCCTCAATATCCCTACGGATATCAAAAAATGCATGGATATTATACTGGCAGGAAATGCAGCAAAAGTTGACGCCGGTCTGATCAACAATGAAAAATACTGCCTCAATACATGCGCCGGCGGTAATTTTGTTGATGTATCCTACAGTACCAGCAATGAATTCAAGAAGAATTTCGGGCCTCTGGCATATTATCTGACAGCTCTTGGCGAGCTTTCAAATTTGAGACCGGTCAAATTAAAACTAACGACGGATAATGAAATTATTGAAGACAATTTTCTTTTATTTTTGATTTTAAATGGCAAGCATGCTGCAGGCTTTTCAAATCTTGTGGACGAAGCGGACCTTTCCGACGGTTATATGGATATCCTTCTTCTGAAAAATTGTTTGCATATCGAATTGGCGGGTTTACTTCTTAAGGTATTGAACAATGATTTCATAAATGATAAAAACGTCATATGGCTGAAAACGGAAACCTGCATGATCGAAGGTGACCATGGCTTTTCTCTGAGCGTTGACGGCGAGAGGTGGAAGACCCTCCCTATCAATATCCAATTCATAAAGCAGATACTAAAGGTATTTGTTAAATAGCTCCCTCTTTTTTTGTAATAATAACATATTACGGACATATATTTATATTGTGAATCGAGAAAGAGGACACACATGTTCCATCTTGGAACAGTCCTCTTTCAATGGATGCTCAAATATTCCGTAGCATGCTTTACTTAAAGATTAGGGGGGGTTATCGGGTGGAAAAATACAGCATATATCAGCAGATCGCTGAGAGGACGCAGGGAGATATTTATATAGGTGTTGTTGGGCCTGTCAGAACAGGAAAGTCAACCTTGATAAAGAGGTTTATGGACCTGCTGGTCTTACCGAACATAGAAAATGTCTATAGCCGTGAAAGGGCAAAGGATGAGCTTCCACAAAGCGCTACAGGACGGACGATCATGACAACGGAGCCGAAATTCGTGCCAAATGAAGCCGTTGAGATCACTCTTGACGAAACCCTGAAGCTCAAAGTGCGGCTGGTAGACTGTGTCGGCTATCTTGTAAAGGGAGCGCTCGGATATCTTGAAAACAATTCTCCCAGGATGGTCTCGACGCCATGGTTCGATTACCAGATACCTTTTGAGCAGGCTGCAGAGATGGGCACAAGAAAGGTCATCAACGACCACACTACAATCGCGCTCGAAGTGACTACGTACGGCAGTATTACGGATATAGAGAGGGAAGATTATATCGAAGCGGAGAAGCGGGTTATCAATGAGCTTAAGGAAATCAACAAGCCGTTTGTAATCGTGCTCAATTCCACAAGGCCGTATGACAGTGAGACGGAGAAACTGAGGCAGGAGCTCGAGGAGAAATATAATGTCCCGGTTATAAGCGTAAATTGCGCACAGATGCGTAATGAAGAGATGGCCGGTATAATGGAGCGGATCCTTTATGAGTTCCCGATATGCGAAATAGGCATCGATATTCCCAGGTGGATCGAAACGCTTGAGGAGGATCACTGGCTCCGGGTCGACATGCTGCAGGCGATCAGGGATACATTCAAAGGCGTCCAGAAAATACGTGAAGCAAAGGATTCTCTGAGCAGATTTGGCGGGTATGAATTCATCAAAAAAGCGAACCTGACGGAAATAAATGCAGGAATGGGAAATATGTTCCTCAATCTGGAAGCTCCGGAAGAACTTTTCTACAAGATTCTCAGTGATTCTACCGGACTTCAGATCGAGGGCGAACACAGGTTGATCACTCTGGTCAAGGACCTGGCCAGGATCAAGAGGGAATATGAAAGAGTGGAATTTGCACTGCATGAGGTGAGAGTCAAGGGGTATGGCGTAGTGACTCCACAAATGGAGGAGATGACGCTGGACGAACCGGAAATCATCAAACAAGGCAACCGCTTTGGAGTGAAGCTGAGGGCCAGTGCGCCATCCATCCATATGATAAGGGCGGATATCGAAACGGAGATAGCACCGCTGGTGGGGACAGAGAAGCAATCCGAGGAACTTGTAAATTATCTTCTGAAGGAATTTGAAAGTGAACCAGGGAAAATCTGGGAATCGAACATATTTGGCAAATCGCTTCATGAGCTGGTCAGCGAGGGTTTGCACAACAAACTTAACAGGATGCCAGAGGATGCACAGCTGAAGCTTCAGGAGACACTGCAGAGGATTATAAACGAAGGAAGCGGCGGGTTGATCTGCATTATACTTTAATGAGGTGAGAGGTAATCGGTGGGACGGTTTTAGCGGTTATGATTAATCAGCTGAACCGTCCTTTTGTTATTTGGCGTTAGCTTTGTAATCCGGCTACGATCCAGAGAACCTGATGCTCCTTTGATAATACCTCTATTTACTCCGTTACGGATGTGATCCTTTTCTTTGTACAGTTCTTTACTCCTTTCCCACCTCTCACCTCCCGCATCCCGCTTTAACGCTGAAAAGTCAATGTCCCCGTTGCCGAAGGACTTCTGCTGTGATATACTGGAAAAGTTAAGACATAAATCGGAGGATTATAGAAGAGTATGGATAGCAGATCATTGTATGATGTTTGGATAAATAATGATTATTTTGATGCCGAGACAAAAAAGGAGCTTGAAAAGATAAAGGACAACCCCGGTGAAATAGAAGAAAGGTTCTACAGAGATCTGGAATTCGGAACCGGAGGACTTAGAGGCATTATTGGCGCCGGCACTAACAGGATGAACATTTATACAGTAAGAAAGGCATCCCAGGGACTTGCCAATTACATTTCCAATTCAATTGAGGGCGCACACCGGCGCGGTATTGCCATAGCTTATGATTCAAGGCATAAATCGCCGGAATTCGCGATGGAAGCGGCAAGGGTTTTTGCTGCCAATGGAATTACCGCTTACCTGTTTGATGAACTCCGTCCGACGCCGGAGCTATCATTCGCAGTCCGGCATTTGAATGCCGCAGCGGGCATTGTGATCACGGCAAGCCACAATCCGAAGCAGTACAATGGATATAAGGTATACGGCGAAGACGGGGGCCAGATTCCTCTTGAAGGGTCAGAGGCTGTGTTCAAGGAAATAGAAAAGATAACCGATATTACAAAAGTGATGCCGATGCCGGAGCAAGAGGCGATTTCAAAGGGTTTAATCCAAAAAATAGGCAGCCGGATCGACGATATCTACATAAACAATCTCAAGTCTCTTGTTGTCAATCCTAAGGCTGCAGCGAATACCGCAGGTTCGATGAAAATCGTTTACACGCCTTTGCATGGCGCAGGTAATAAACCCGTTAGAAGGATCCTGGATGAAACCGGCTTCAAAAATGTGCTGGTTGTAAAAGAGCAGGAATTACCCGATCCAGAATTCCATACGGTCAAATATCCGAACCCGGAGGAAAAGGATTCATTCAAACTTGCTATCGAGCTCGCCAAAAAGGAAGATGTAGACCTGATCATCGGAACAGATCCTGACTGTGACAGAGTGGGCGTTGTCGTCAGAAATTCAGCGGGGGAATATGTTGTCCTTACAGGTAACCAGACAGGCTGCCTGCTTCTTGAATACATCCTTTCACAGAAAAAGGAGGTCGGGAGCCTTCCGGCCAATGGCTTTGTGATGAAAACCATCGTTACGAGCGAACTGGCACGAAGCATCGCTGACCATTACAATGTAGAGCTGATCGAAGTGCTTACGGGATTCAAGTTCATAGGTGAAAAAATCAAGGAACTTGATGAAACGGGATCTAAAAAGTACATCTTCGGGTTTGAAGAGAGTTATGGCTACCTTGCAGGTACTTTTGCCCGCGACAAGGATGCCGTGGTGGCAAGCATGCTGATCGCCGAAATGGCTGCGTATTACAAAAGACGCGGCATGTCATTGTATGAGGGACTGCAGGAGATATTCAAAAAGTATGGATACTTTATAGAAGGCATTACTTCGTTTACTTTGGAAGGCAAAGAGGGAGTAGCGAAAATAAGCAGTGCAATGGATTCGTTACGCTCCGGTAAAGCAGCAAAATTCGGCGATTGCGATGTAGAGACGATAAGGGATTATCAAATCAAAGAAGTACTGCATGTTCGTACAGGTAAGAAAACACCGCTTGAACTTCCCGTTTCCAATGTGCTCTATTATGGGTTGACGGACGGTTCGTGGTTCTGCATCAGACCTTCCGGCACGGAGCCAAAGATCAAGATATACTACGGCGTATCCGAGACATCGTTGGAAAAGGCACAACAAAAGCTTGAATACATGAAGGAAAATATAATTAATGCTATTAAGAAATTGTTGTAGGCGGATTCAGAATCAAATTTGGCAATCGGCAGAGTGCTCATGATAGTAGGAGTCTAGTTCGCCGATAATCTTGCTGCAAGGAGTGAACAGATCGAAATCGCCTTGTCCGCAACACTTTTTATAAAGCTCATAATCAACGGAGGCACATATGTGGCAAGGCCTTTCTTCAGCTGAAAGGCCTTTTTCCAAACCTTCCAGCACTTCAAAATTATATATTTCATTTGAACTGAAAGCAACGAAAAGGTTTCTGAAATAATTCTGAGGAGGCAGCCTTTCGAAACTGCTGCAGGTCTCTCTGTAATACCAGGGAAGTGTCAGGATGTCCATGCAGTAATGGTGCCTTGTGTCAAAATCAAGCAGTCCGGGGAGAAGCGAGCTGCAGTGTATATAAGTGCCCTGGCAGCATTTAAGGCAATTGCTGTGGCATTTCGACCTGACAAGATTTGCACAGAATACGCAGTTCATATATAAGCCGGAAGTGTGCTGCTTATACAATTCAGGCATAAAATCACGTATGAAATTCCTTTTGTACACGGTATCTTCGGATAATATGCAAAAACTCCCGAGCGCTGAGACAGATTGTATTAATTTTTTATAAATGGATAAAAGTCTTGTTATGGGTATTGCTTCAGTGAAATTTTCGGTAGTGGTTTTTAACATATATGTATCCTTTCTTCCAATTTCTAATACAGATTATACCATAAATAGTTTGATATAACATTTATTGCCCGATATTTAATAAATAATTCGATGTAAGCTGTAAAACTGATCCAAATCTTTTGTGAAAATAAGGAAGGATTTTATTTAAAAATGTCGAATATGTATTTGTTTGCTATTTTGCTGCCAGATCTACATCGCACGTGCAGCAGCACCAATGAGAAATCCGGGAGGATACGATGCGTAAAGTAAATATAAACTCGATACAGTTAGGTGCAAAGCTGGCCCGTACTATATTCAATTCCGACGGAGGTGTACTGCTGTCCAAGGGCATTGAACTGAGAGAGAGTTATATAGAAAAACTTAAAAGCCATGGAGTCACTGAAGTTTATCTGGAAGATGAAATCTCCGTCAATCTAAAAATAGAAGATGTTATTAAGGAACAAACACGCAATGAGGCTGTTGTTCTTGTTAAAAATATGATGAAAAACTACCATTTTTCTGCATCGCTCGACGTGGAAGGCGTTAAGAAAATGGTAAATAATATAGTAGATGAATTACTGGAAAATAACGATATCCTATATAACCTTTCGGAAATCAAATCTGTAGATGATTATACCTTCGAGCATTCGGTCAATGTATGTATCCTCTCGCTGATAACAGGCATCGGTCTTGGCTTTGATCTTCAAAGGCTCAGGGAGCTTGGCTGCGGGGCAATTATGCACGATATCGGGAAGCTTTGCATACCGAACGAAATACTGAAAAAACCTTCACAGCTTACAGTGGATGAATTTGAAGAAATAAAGAAGCATACTATTTTCGGGTATGACATGCTGAAAAGGAGCAAAAAGGTCAGCCTTGTTTCTGCCTATATTGCATTTGGACATCATGAAAGGTTCGATGGGAGCGGATATCCACTCCAGCTGAAAAGTGAAAACATACAGATCTGCGCAAGAATTGTAGCGATCGCAGATGTATACGATGCGCTTACCTCTGACCGTGTATACCGGAAGAAGCTTAAACCGAACGAGGTTTATGAATATATCACCTCTCTTGGGGTAAATCATTTCGATCCCAAGGTCATTGAGAGCTTTGTCAAATATGTTACTATTTACCCTGTCGGCACCGGGGTGTTGCTCAATACAAAAGAACGGGCGCTTGTTGTCAGGGATAACAGGCTGATGCCTACCAGACCTGTCATACGGATCGTGTATGACAGCAATGCCAAAAAGATTGGCATATGCAAGGAAATCGACCTCTCGAAGCAAAACAACATATTCATCGTTGACGGATGCGAGTTGTAATATTAAGGATACAGGAAGCATGGGAATACTGCGTAATATGGGAGAAGTGCGCGGCTACACATTTTAACTATGCATTATTCGAATGTCGTAGGGGCGACCAATGGTCGCCCCTACTTGAAATCCCGGACAAGATGGTACATAATTTAAGAGATATATAGATTATGTGCAGGGAGGTTCGGCTGCAAGTTGAGTGAAAATGCAGGTAATAAGGGAAAAACGGATTTCGTCCATTTACACGTACATACGGAATACAGCCTGCTTGACGGTGCGAACAGGATACCGGATCTGATGCCGCGGATAGCAGAGCTTGGTATGAAAAGTGTTGCAATCACCGATCATGGGGTGATGTATGGCGTAATTGATTTTTATAAGGCTGCAAAAAAAAACGGGATCAAGCCGATCCTTGGCTGTGAAGTATACACTGCCAGGCGTACGCGCTTTGACAGGCAGCCTGGAATCGATTCGGATCAAGGGCATCTGGTGCTTCTTGCCAGAGATTACGCAGGCTATAAAAATCTGATGAAGATCGTATCCGCCGGCTTCACAGAGGGCTTCTATTACAAGCCCAGAATCGATCTGGAGGTACTGAGGCGCTTTTCCGGGGGTATCACGGCTCTTAGCGCATGTCTTTCCGGTGATGTGCCTGCTGCTATACTGGAGGGCGATTACGGAAAGGCAAAACAAAGAGCATTGACCTTTAATGAAATATTCGGACAAGGCTATTTTTATCTGGAACTTCAAAGCAATGGCATAGAAGAACAGAACCTGGTCAATCAAAGCTTGATCAAACTATCCAGAGAGACAGGTATCCCGCTTGCAGCCACTAATGATGCCCACTACCTGAAACGTGACGATGCAAGAGCCCACGAGGTTTTATTATGTATCCAGACGGGAAAAAAGATCACAGACGAGGATAGGATGAAGTTCAGCTCCGATGATTTTTATATCAAATCACCGGAGGAAATGGCTGATGCGTTCAAATATATCCCTGAGGCGATCGAAAACACGGTCAGAATTGCAGAAAGCTGCAATGTCGAGTTGGAGTTCAACAAACTTCACCTGCCGCAATTCAAGGTACCGGAAAACAGAGAGCCTTTCGGATATCTTAAAAGCCTTTGTATTGAGGGCCTTGCACGGCTTCCGGATAACGCTTCCTCCGATCCGGCATACGTAGAGCGGCTTGAATATGAATTGCAGGTTATACATAAAATGGGGTATGTGGATTATTTCCTGATCGTCTGGGACTTCATAAAATATGCGAAGGACAACGGGATCATGGTAGGACCGGGCAGGGGTTCGGCAGCGGGGAGTCTGGCAGCTTACTGCCTCGGAATTACAAGCATAGACCCTCTAAAATATAATCTGCTGTTCGAACGATTTCTCAATCCCGAAAGAGTAACAATGCCTGATATCGATATCGACTTCTGCTATGAGAGAAGGCAGGAGGTCATTGACTATGTCGTTCGGAAATATGGCGAGGACAAAGTCGCGCAGATCATCACTTTTGGGACCATGGCGGCCAGAGGGGCCATACGCGACGTCGGAAGGGCTCTGGATATCCCTTATGGCGACGTTGACCAGATCGCCAAGATGATACCGTTCCAAATAGGCATGACCATTGATAAAGCGCTGGAATTAAATCCTGAGCTGAGGAAAAAGTATGAGGATGATTACAGAGCTACGGAACTGATCGACACGGCCAGACTGCTTGAGGGCATGCCGAGGCATGCCAGTACGCATGCTGCAGGGGTCGTGATTTCAAAGGATCCTATCACGGAGTATGTTCCTCTGCAGAAAAATGATGAAAGTGTGACAACCCAGTTTACAATGGGCTTACTGGAGGAGCTTGGCCTGCTGAAGATGGATTTCCTCGGACTCAGAACCTTGACGGTCATACGCGATGCGACAGACCTGATTTATAAAAATCATGATATCCGGATAGATATTGAAAAGCTTAATATGGAAGATCCCGAAGTTTACGGGATGATCGGCGAAGGCAAGACATCAGGCGTTTTCCAGCTCGAAAGTACGGGTATGACACAATTTATGAAGGATCTGCAACCGGCTTCACTTGAGGATATTATCGCAGGCATTTCACTCTACAGGCCCGGCCCGATGGATTCCATACCCAAATACATACGAAATAAGAACTTCCCGGGCAATGTAGAATATGAACATCCCATGCTGGAAAGCATTCTGGATGTTACTTACGGGTGCATGGTCTACCAGGAGCAGGTCATGCAGATCGTCCGGGAGTTGGGCGGTTACTCCTATGGCCGCTCCGACCTTGTCAGACGCGCTATGTCAAAGAAAAAGCATGATGTGATGCAAAAGGAACGGGAGAATTTCATACACGGTATTGTTGATGAGGATGGAAATGTGATTATAAAGGGTGCTGTAAGAAATGGCGTCGATGAAAATGCAGCAAACCGGATCTTTGACCAGATGATCGATTTTGCAAGCTATGCCTTTAACAAGTCCCATGCTGCGGCTTATGCCGTTATCGCATACCAGACTGCCTGGCTCAAGCACTATTACCCCGTTGAATTCATGGCGGCATCTCTGAACAGCTTCCTTGGAAGCAGTGAGAAGGTGTCCCAGTATGTACACGAATGCAAGCTGATGGGCATACAAGTGTTACCCCCGGACGTAAATGAGAGTGATGTGAAATTTACTGTCATAAATAGAAAAATCAGATTTGGCATGGCGGCAGTGAAAAATGTCGGTGAAAGTGCTGTCAGAGAATTGATTAATGAAAGGGATCAGAAAGGTTTATTCAAAAGCTTCAGCGACTTCTGCGAACGGATTGCTGAGAGGGATATCAATAAAAGATGCGTTGAAAGCCTTATCAAGTGCGGTGCTTTTGACTCCTTCGGCGTTTTCAGGTCAAGGCTGATGGCTGTTTATGAAAAGCTGCTTGATGGAGTCCAGCAAAGCAAAAAGAACAAAGTAGAAGGTCAGCTTTCACTTTTCGAAATACCTGGCGAGGAGCATTCCATGAAGGCGGAAGACAGTTTTCCGGAGCTAAATGAATTCCCGCCTAAAATGCTTCTGGCGATGGAAAAAGAAATGCTCGGACTATATGTCTCAGGCCATCCGTTGAAGGAATTCGAGGCGGAAATTCTTGAACAGGCTACGATGAATAGCCTTGATTTGGGTGAAGGTGCTTCAGATGAGCCCGGCGTTGCCTCCGACAGCCTCGGAGCAGGTGGAAGGAACCTGACAGACAGTTTGCTTGTAACGGTTGGAGGTATCATTGCAGGAAAAAAGACAAAGACAACAAAGAGCAATAATCTGATGGCATTTGTTACACTGGAGGATCTTTACGGAAGCATGGAGGTCATCGTTTTCCCGACCGTCCTGTCAAAATATGCCGGACTGCTTGTTGATGAAAACGCTGTGTTCATTGATGGCCGCATTAGTATAAAAGAAGAAGAACAGCCTAAAATAATCTGTGACAGTGTAAGACCGATCAAAAAAAAGTCTGGTGAGACCAATGGACAGGTTATTAAGGGCATGGTATCAAACGGAGCTGCTCAGAATGGTGCGGGGCGCACAGATAAGCTGTATATTAAGACGGAAGAATTGCCGGACAGCAAATTGATGAAATCGACATTTTCTCTATTGAATTATTTTAATGGTACAACTCCTGTATATTTTTGCAGCACAGGAAATATGGGAAATGTTGCCATAATGAATATTGGGGAATATCGGGTTGAAAAATGTGAGACACTGCTAAATGAACTAATTGAGCGATTTGGCATTGAAAATGTCAAGCTGGTCTCAAAGAACAGGTAAAATACGACGAAGTCCGGGCCAAAGCGTTCAACTAAAGGGATTTTGGGTGTTTTTAGGACAAATTGTGTTGATTTTTTAGATGAAATAATATATAGTAGTTGCGAGGTGGTTTTATTGGATTGCGAACTGGATAAGATACTTGGAGAATATGTTGTTATAAAGGCTGAAGAAAACGGAGTAAATGTAATAGGCCTTACCAGAGGCAAAGATACCAAATTCCATCATACGGAAAAACTTGATAAGGGAGAGGTTTTATTGGCTCAGTTCACGGAGAATACTTCCGCGATAAAGGTGAGAGGAAAATCCAAAATACTATGTCGTCATGGAGAAATTTATTCTGGTGAATAGTCCAAAAAGGGGCGTGTAAAAATGTGGACAGTCGTATATATGGCTCAGAGCAAGGAAATTGCGACTACATTACAGGAACTTCTCACTAAAGAAGGTATTCTCGTTAAATTAAGACCGATTAGTAAAAATCACGATAATAACGATAACTATTACGAAGTGCTGGTGCCGGAGGCTGAAGTGGAAGAGGCGCACAGTGTTATAATAGAAAAGGGTTATTGACATCATTAAAGGCGCATTTTGCGAAACGTGAATCCCGTACATATCATATGTGCGGGTTTAATGCGATTGGGTATTGCATCAGGAGATTATAATGTTTATATCACAAACTCCTTTAATTGTTAGATACGCTGAAACAGATCAGATGGGCATTGTGCATCATTCCAATTATCCGGTATGGTTTGAAGCCGGCAGAACGGATTTTATCCGAAAAATGGGTATGCCATATTCAAAGATCGAAGAAAACGGTGCATTGTTGCCATTGCTTGAATTGCGATGCAAATTCATAGGCGTTTGCAAATATGAAGATGAGATTATAATTAAAACACATATAAAGGAGCATACCGGGACCAGGCTGCTGTTTCATTATGACGTATGCAAGGCAGGCAGCGGCAAGGTGCTTACGGAGGGCGAAACCTTACATGTTTGGACCAATAGCGGTCTGAAACCTGTTAACATAAGAAAGTACAGGCCGGAGATATATGAATTGCTTGTAAAGGCCTTTGTTTAAAAATGCTTGTCATTTTATCCGTTTTCCCGAAATTTTTCAACTACAACATTGCGTATATTTATCTTTATATGGTAAACTATAGATTATTAATGCTTGGGTGGTGAATTGGTGAACGTACCAAATATTCTAACGGCATTGCGCTTTATTTTAATACCGGTATTTGCTTATTTTCTTTACTCTGAGCATTATGTCACTGCAGTGATACTGTTTCTTGCAGGCGGCTTGACCGATGTGCTGGACGGTTATATCGCCAGAAGGTTCAATCTGGTCACATCGTGGGGTAAGATAGCGGATCCTTTGGCAGATAAGCTGATGCAGGCGACAGCTCTCATAATACTTTCGTTCAGCGGGAAAATACCGGTCCAGCTGCTTGCTATTATACTTGCAAAAGAGATCTTCATGGGTATTGGCGCGCTTGTTCTATATAAACAGGATAATTATGTCGTATCAGCCAACTGGTATGGTAAAATGGTAACAGTTGTCTTTTATCTGGCTATCATCATGCTGATTTTTGACGATATATTTGGCCGGTGGATCCTGTTCGAATTGCCGTTCAACAGGTTATTCTTCATATTGGCGGTGCTGCTTGCGCTGTTTGCATTTTTCATGTATGTGAAGTCGTATCAGAAAATCAAACGCAGTAGTGTGACGAAAGGCTAGCATATGTTCGGGTATATTGTTCCAGAGAAGCCGGAAATGAAAATAAAAGAGTATGAGCTCTTCAGAGCTTACTACTGTGGAGTTTGCAGGTCTATCGGCAGAAGACACGGCCAGCTGGAGAGGCTTACACTGAATTATGATTCTACTTTTCTGGCAATCCTGCTGTCTTCCATTGCCGGTGAAAAGACAAATATAAAAATAACACGTTGTATCGCCCATCCTGTAAATAAAAGGCATGTTATTCAGGATAATCGTATTATCGATTATGCCTCAGACATTAATATACTGTTAGCGTATTATAATCTGGTGGATAAAAAACGGGATGACGGGACTTTTATACCGACTGCAGGAATGGTGGTGCTGAGCCGTGTATTTAAAAAACTGAAAGCAAAGTACGCGGATAAGTGTTCCATTATTGAAGACAGGCTTGATGAACTGCTTAAGCTGGAGATAGCGAAATGTGCTTCTATGGATAAGGCTGCAGAGCCTTTTGCAAAGCTGATGGAAGAGGTAACTGCCTACGAGCCGCTCTGCAAAGAAGAGAAGAACGACAAAACCCTCCGGTGGATCGGTTACAACCTGGGAAAATGGATATACCTGCTGGATGCTTATGATGACCTGGAGAAGGATATAAAGGAAGACAATTACAATCCGCTTATCTACCAGTATCAGTATGACAAACAGGATATTACAGAATATAAGAAGGTCGTACATGACAAGATCGAATTCAATCTGACTTACTCGCTGAATGAGATCGCCAAGGCGTTTGAATTGCTTGAAGTAAAGGCAAACAAAGAAATACTCGAAAATATTATATATATGGGAATGCTTAGAAAAACAGAAAAAATTCTTGGGATGGGGAGTTGTAGTAAAGTTGAATAATCCATATGAAGTTCTTGGCATCAAAGAAGGAGCCAGTGAGGATGAAATAAAAAAAGCATATAGAGAACTGGTAAAAAAGTACCATCCTGATCAGTATCAGGATAATCCGCTGTCCAAGCTCGCAGAGGAAAAACTGAGAGAAGTCAATGAGGCTTATGATTACCTGATGAAAAACCAGGGAGCCAGACGTGAAAATACGTATAATACTTATAACAATAGCAGCAGCGGGAATTGGAGCAATCAGGGCGACAGCGATTTTTTCAACCAGGTTAAGTCTCATATAAACAGGGGAGATGTGCAGGTTGCTGATGATATGCTGGAAAGCAGCGGCAACCGGTCTGCCCAGTGGTATTATCTCAAGGGGCTGATATTCATGCGCAAAGGCTGGTATGATGAAGCATATACACATATCCAGAGAGCTGTGAATATGGATCCGGCAAATTATGAGTATAGAAATGCTCTGAATAAAATGAATAATTCAAATAATGCATACAGGGCAAGCTCTTTCAATAGGGGTTACAGTGCGGCTAATCCTGATCTTTGCACGATGTGTCAATGCCTGTGGTGCTCGGACTGCTGCTGTGAAATGGGCGGCTGCGATTTGATCAGCTGCTGCTAGGTGGAGTATGAAGAATAGTTCTTTAAATTCTAAAAAAATAGCGTTGAATGGCATACTTGGAGCGCTCGCAGTAGTTAGCCTGCTGCTGGCTGCCATAATCCCGACTAACACGCTCTCATTTTACGCACTAAGTTCCTTTTTCATCTCAGTAGTCATTGTTGAAAATGGTATAAGGGCCGGATGGCTGTTTTTTGCAGCAACGAGCCTTCTCTCGCTCATAGTGGTGCCTGAAAAGCTTGCGCTTGTGCCATATGTAGTTTTCTTCGGGATTTACGGGATCGTCAAGTATTATATTGAGAAGCTAAATAAATTAGCCCTGGAGTATGTACTGAAATTTATATATTTTAATATTTGCGCGGGGATTGCAGTAGTCACTGTCAGACAGCTTTTCAATACTGCGTTGGTTTCCAGACTGCCATGGTGGCTGCTGGTGATAGCCCTTGAAGTTGTCTTTTTTGTATACGATTATGTATACACCTTATTTATCGGCTATTACAGGGATAAGCTAAGGTCACGGCTGAAATAAGCAGAAAACGGGAGATTGTAAAATATTTTATGGAAGATAGAACTCTAAAAATACTGGAATTTGATAAAATTATCAACATGCTTACCGGCATGTGCGCATCCGAACCGGGAAGAGAAATTGCCGATGAATTGGAACCGCAAAAGGATATGAACACCGTATTGCGGATGCTTAAGGAAACAACGGATGCTACGGACTTTATACTGAGAAGGGGAAGTCCTCCTCTTGGAGGCTTTCATGATATCCGGAGCAGCCTGAAGAGGGTTGACCTGGGTTCTTCTCTAAATCCGGGGGAGCTATTGCGGATAGCCGATACATTGCGTGCCGCGCGAAACCTCAAAAACTATTCATCCATTGCAGATAAGAAGGATCTGGAGGAAACAAATTATATCAGCGGCTTAATAGCTTCTATTGAGACCAATAAGCGTATCGAGGATAAAATCAACCTTGCGATTGCGAGCGAGGAGGAGATTTCCGACAGCGCAAGTACAACATTATCCAATCTGCGAAGGCAAATCAAGGAGCAGCAGAATTCGATAAAGGATAAGCTCAATAGCATGATCCGCTCCTCCAAATACCAAAAGATGATGCAGGATTCTATCGTAACAATCAGAAGCGACCGTTACGTTGTTCCGGTGAAAGCTGAATTCAAAAATGATGTGCCTGGTTTGGTGCATGATTCTTCAGCCAGCGGTGCGACTATTTTCATTGAACCGATGTCTGTAGTGGAGGCAAACAACAGTATAAAGCAGCTTCGGATAAAGGAGCAGCTTGAAATCGAACGGATTCTTCTTGAACTGACAGCGGACGTAGCGAGCATCATTGAACCTTTGAAAGCAAATATATCTATTTTTGCGCAATTGGATTTTGCATTTGCCAAAGCAAAGCTGGGCCTTGATTTGAAATGTGTCTGTCCGAAATTGAACAGCGAAATGAGAGTGAATATTAAAAAAGGCAGACATCCGCTTTTGGACAGTAAAACGGTGGTTCCCATCAATTTGTGGGTTGGCGGCCGTTTTAACACACTTGTGGTAACCGGTCCGAACACAGGCGGAAAAACAGTGACGCTTAAAACGCTGGGACTTTTCACATTGATGGCGCAATCTGGTCTTCATGTCCCGGCTGCAGAGGGTACGGAATTGAGCGTTTTTCACAAGGTGTTTGCCGACATAGGAGACGAGCAGAGCATCGAACAAAGCCTCAGCACCTTTTCATCCCATATGACGAACATTGTCAGGATTCTTTCCGGAGCTGATGAAAAATCGCTTATCCTTTTTGATGAACTTGGAGCAGGAACGGATCCTACAGAGGGTGCCGCGCTGGCCATGGCGATTCTGGAAAAGCTTCACAATCTGGGTGCAATCACAGTTGCAACGACACATTACAGCGAATTGAAGGTATATGCATTAACCACGGCTGGTGTGGAAAATGCCTGCTGTGAGTTTGACGTCGAAACACTTCGGCCGACTTACAATCTGCTGATCGGGGTTCCGGGGAAGAGCAATGCGTTCGCAATTTCACGGCGGCTTGGCCTGCAGGAGGAGATCCTTGAAAAAGCAAAGGAATTTTTAACGGGTGAGGAAATACAATTTGAAGACATTTTAATGACGATAGAGAAAAACCGCAGCGATTCGGAAAAGGAAAAGTTGAAGGCGGAATCCTACCGGATGGAAATTGAAGGTCTCAAAAAAGAGCTTGAGGAGCAGAATCAAAAGCTGGCTGCGCAAAAGGACAAACTCCTTCGCGAAGCCAGGGAGGATGCAAAGAAGCTGATTCTTGATGCAAAGCAGGATGTAGAAGGCATGCTCGAGGATATGAAGCGCGCGGCAAAAGAACAGGATGAGGCGCTGCGGAACAAGGCTGCCGAAGAAGTCCGTGCCAAACTTAAAAACAGCATTGGCGATCTTGACGGCGCTATTAACGAAAGCCTGTTTCCACGCCAGGGCTTTATAAAGCCGCCGGAAAATCTGAAGCCGGGGGACAGCGTCCTGATAGTCAACCTCAATCAGAAGGGGACTGTCGTAAGTCCTCCTGACAAAGACGGCGAAGCTATTATACAGGCTGGGATCATGAAGATCAATGTTCATGTAACCAACCTGAAACTAATCGATGACCAGGCAGTTGAAACGCATAAAGCAAGCTCCGGCAAGACGGGAATATCGAAGGCCATGAGTATTTCACCGCAGGTGGATATAAGGGGTGCAAACGTGGACGAAGCTATAGCGATACTTGGAAAGTATCTTGACGATGCCGCTATCGCAGGTCTTTCGGAGGTTACCGTAATACATGGCAAAGGTACCGGGATATTGAGAAACGGAGTGCATCAATATTTGAAAACAAATTATCACGTGAGGGCGTACCGCATTGGGAAATATGGTGAGGGGGAAGAAGGCGTTACAATCGTTACAATAAAATGATATGAATGTATAATATAACCAAATTATTTGAACGGTGTAAGGCAGCCTGACCATTGATATTGTAAGAACATCGCATTTTGTCAAAACAAATGTGCGGATTAATAATTTTACGAACAAAAATGTGAATTTTAGCAAAATTTCTCAATTCATCTATTGTATTTACTAACTAAAACCAATATAATATCATTATATTGGTTTTTATGTCGTGTGAATTTAGTTTTAAATACTAATGATAACGAGGTGGCCGCCTTGGAAAATGATATCAAATATTATCCCTTAACCCATCCGCAAAAAGCAGTATGGTTTAACGAAAAACTACATCCGGATACTTCTATCAGTAATATTGCAGCAACTCTTAAAATTAATAGCTCTGTAGATTTTATGCTTCTTGAAAAAGCTATTAATATAATTATTGAAAAAAATGATGCATTACGGTTAAGATTTGTTGAACAGGATGGAGTTCCTAAACAATATATTTCTGAATACACATATAAGAAGATTTATTTTTTTGATTTTTCGGATAAGGGTATTGAGTCTCTGTATGAATGGGATTTCCAAAAAACGAATATACCGTTTCAATTAATAGATTCCGATTTATATTATTTTGCGTTAAT
>JBDKVA010000132.1:0-58283 GCA_039679375.1 Clostridiaceae bacterium | reverse complement strand
GAAGCTTTTCCTCAGTGCCCTGACAGACACCACGTCGCTTGAGTGGCGCCTTTTGGCTACTTTTGGGCGGTCAAAAGTGGCATTAATGTTTTTATTGTTTTATTTTGATGCAGCGCATCTTTCTTTGTTTCGCATTTTCCTGCAACAGTGTTGCCGCTTCTGCCGTGATAATCCCGCTTAATATTATGAAAAATTTCGGAATTAAAATAATCTATAAATTATTGACAAATTATTTTCCAGCATTTATACTAAACACATAGACCACTTATAAAATTGGACTATACCAATGGAGACAAAAAATGGAGTTTTGTATAAGTATCGATCGAAATTCAAGTATGGGCGTATATAGGCAAATAGCCGGACAGATCCGAGAAGCTATAGAAAATGGGACGCTGAAGCCCGGTGAACGGCTGCCGACTGAAAGGGAGCTCTGCGTAAGCCTGAATCTGGCCAGAGGAACTGTTAACAAAGCTTACGAGGAACTGAAGAGAGATAATGTTATCGAAGTCATTCAGGGAAGCGGGAGTTTTGTAAGAAAAGAAAAGAAAATCACCGAGACGTACCGGAAAGAACTGGCCGGCGGGTACATCGAAGAATTCCTGACCAGTCTGGAGACTTTGAATTTCACTCCGGGTGAGATTCAGGCGCTTGTTGATCTTGCCATATCGGAAAGAGCAAATCCGCAAAAGAAAGTTAATATTGCTACGATTGATTGCAATGAGGAATCTCTTGCCGTTTTCAAAGAGCAGTTCTCGAGCTTTGCGAATATTACAGTCAGAATGTTCCTCCTGGATGATATGCTGAAATATTCGAATCCGGAAAAGGTTTTCGAAGATTATGATATCATTATTACTACAATCACCCACTATGAACAGGTCGCCGGTATGATCCATTCTCTGAAGGACAGGATCTGCAAGGCGGCTGTTTCCCCTACGCAGGACACCGTCATTTCGATCGCTACGGTTCCTAAAAGCTTCAAGATCGGTATGATTGTAAAAAGCAATAATTTTAAAAACCTTATGTACACAAGACTGGAATCGATGAATATTGACATATCAAAAGTGGAATCTGCGTTTGAGGATGATTTGCGCAAGGTGGACAAATTGCTGCTGGAGTGCGATGTACTGATCATTCCTCATTTTTTGCTGCTCAATAATCAGAAGCTTGAAAAACAATTGCATTACTTCAGGGGAAGGGGTGGAAATATCATAGATTTCAGGTATCAGATCGAAAGAGGTTCTTTGATCTATATTGAGGAACGTGCCCATAAACTGCTGTCGGAATCAATTTAAAGAATCTAAATAAATTGGAGGAGATATTATGACGGGGACAATTACAGAAAAAATTCTTAAAGAACACATTGTGGAGGGGACAGCCGCAGTAGGCGAGGAGGTCGCATTGAAAATCGACCACACGCTGACGCAGGATGCAACGGGAACGATGGCCTATCTGCAATTTGAAGCAATTGGAATTGATCGTATCAGGACAGAATTAAGCGTGAGCTTTGTAGACCATAATACGCTTCAGACAGATTTTAAGAATGCGGACGATCACCGGTATTTGCAGTCCGTAGCACAGAAATACGGGATCCATTTCTCCAGACCTGGAAATGGTATATGCCACCAGGTTTTCCTGGAGAGGTTTGCACGCCCCGGAAAAACTCTGATCGGCTCTGACAGCCATACTCCTACAGCCGGCGGTATAGGCTGCTTCGCAATGGGCGCCGGTGGGCTGGATGTTGCAGTTGCCATGGCCGGGGATGCATTCCGGATTAAATATCCTTCTGTAGTAGGCGTGAAGCTGACCGGAAAACTTTCGGACTGGGTCTCTGCGAAGGATGTTATTCTGGAGGTTCTACGGCGTATCGATGTAAAGGGCGGAGTAGGCAAGGTGCTCGAATATACAGGCCCGGGAATCAAAAACCTGAGTGTTCCCGACAGGGCCACCATTACGAATATGGGAACGGAAACCGGCTGCACCACCAGTATTTTCCCAAGCGACGAGGTCACGAAGAAATTTCTCGAAGCCCAGGGAAGGGGCGAGCAGTGGAAAGAGCTGCTGCCTGATGAAAATGCCGTATATGACGATATCATTGAAATAAACCTGAGTGAGCTGGAGCCTATGGTTGCACTGCCGCACAGTCCGGGTAATGTAAAGACTGTAAAGGAAGTTGCCGGAATGAAGGTGGATCAGGTCTCCATCGGTTCATGCACCAATTCCTCCCTCAGAGATATGAAAGTAGTAGCAAATGCCTTAAAAGGAAGAACGATTTCGGAAAACATCAGCCTGACGATAAGTCCCGGTTCCAGGCAGGTAGTTGAACATCTGGTTGACAGCGGCGAGATGAAATACCTTGTCCAGGCCGGAGCACGCCTGCTGGAGAATGCATGCGGACCTTGCATTGGCATGGGTTCTGCACCGTGTTCGGCAGGAGTGTCAGTCCGTACGTTTAACAGGAATTTCGAAGGCAGGAGCGGAACAAAGGATGCGCAGGTAATGCTGGTAAGTCCTGAAGTGGCGGTGGCAACAGCGTTAAAAGGTGTTCTGGCGGATCCGAGGGAATTGGGTGAATATCCTGGAGTTGAGATGCCTGATAAATTCCTTGTCAATGATAATATGATTATTAAACCTCTGCCATATGAGGATGCGAAAAATGTAAAAGTATCCTTTGGACCCAATATCCAGCCGCTACCTATGTTCCCGGCGCTTCCCGACGTTTTGGAGGGTGAGGTGCTGATCAGGGTGGGAGATAACATCACGACCGACCATATCATGCCTGCAGGAGCGAAAATTCTGCCGCTGCGCAGTAATGTGCCTGAAATATCAAAATATGTTTTCGAATCGGTTGACAGCAGTTTCTATAAGAGAGCGCTTGAAAAGAAGGGCGGCTTTATTATCGGCGGAGAAAATTACGGACAGGGGTCAAGCCGTGAGCATGCTGCACTGGCTCCAAAGTATCTGGGTGTAAAGGCAGTCATTGTAAAATCATTTGCACGTATTCATCTTGCAAACCTTGTTAATTTCGGCATTGTACCTCTTACTTTCAAAAACCCGGCCGACTATGACAAGGTTGAACCTGGAGATGTCCTTCATGTTGTAATTGGCGACCTGAAGGGTGAAGTTGTTTTGAAGAATGTAACAAAGGGTATTGACATCGCATTGGTACACACATTGTCCAAGCTGGATGCCGAGATTTTGAAGCTGGGCGGCAAGCTCCCGTGGATCAAGAAAAAGATATGAACTGCGGCAAAATAAAGTGAAGCATTAAGATTAAGTGTTAAGATGAAGTGAAGCATTAAGATCACATGAAACATTAAGATTATGTGAAGCATTAAAGAGTCATAATATAGTGAGGAGAGAGTTAATTATGAACAGAAAGATTGCCATGAAGACGCCACTTGTTGAGATGGACGGGGATGAAATGACCAGGATCATCTGGAGCATGATTAAAGATATTTTGTTGAAGCCGTTCATCGACCTTAAAACAGAGTATTATGACCTGGGTATTCAAAAAAGGGACGAAACAAACGACCAGATCACTATTGATGCAGCCAACGCAATCAAAAAATACGGCGTAGGTGTCAAATGCGCCACGATTACCCCGAATGCGGCAAGAGTAACGGAGTACAATCTCAAGCAGATGTGGAAAAGCCCTAACGGTACGATCAGGAGCATCCTGGACGGGACTGTATTCCGTACCCCGATCATTGTAAACAACCTGACTCCCTATATACCGTCATGGAAAAAACCGATCACCATTGCAAGGCATGCATACGGAGATATTTATAAAAATGTAGAGTACCGTGTGGAACAGCCCGGGAAGGTTGAACTGGTCTATACATCGGAAAAGGGGGAGGTAACGAAAAAACTGGTTCAGGAGTTTAAAGGAAAAGGCGTCGTAATGGGGATGCACAATCTGGATGATTCGATCCGGAGCTTTGCGAAGGCTTGTTTCAATTTCGCCGTCGACCAGAAAATCGACCTCTGGTTCTCTACGAAAGATACGATTTCAAAGATCTATGATCATACATTCAAAGACATATTCCAGGAAATTTACGAAAACGAATTTGCTGATAAATTCAAGGCGGCGGGCATTGAATATTTCTATACGCTTATCGACGACCTGGTAGCGCGTGTAGTAAGGTCGGAGGGCGGCGTGCTGTGGGCATGCAAGAATTACGACGGGGACGTCATGTCCGACCTGGTAGCTACAGCTTTCGGCAGCCTTGCCATGATGACCTCCGTGCTGGTGTCGCCTGAAGGCAATTATGAATTCGAAGCTGCGCACGGTACTGTCCAGAGGCATTATTACAAGCATCTGAAAGGAGAAAAGACATCCACTAATTCCATGGCTACGATCTTTGCATGGTCGGGTGCACTGAGAAAACGTGGTGAGCTGGATGGCCTGACGGAACTGGCGGCATTTGCCGAAAAGCTGGAGAAAGCTTCTATTCAGACAATAGAAGAAGGCGTTATTACAAAGGATCTTGACCTTCTTCTGACAACGCCGGAAAGGACAGTTGTGAATACTGAGGAATTCCTGCTGGAGGTAAGGAAACGTCTTGAGGCAATTGCCTGATTGGTCAGTAACTTATTGCCGCGAAATTGCAACAAAAAAACAAGAAAATAGTTTCACATTCGCGGCAATAAGTACATTCGTTGGGTTGTGGGCGGTAGCCCACATTGGTTGGAGTCGGAGGAAACAGCATGTTTATGGATCATTTGCAGGAATCGGTTCTGAAACTGTCATCCGAAAAAGAGAAGGAAAAGTTGAAAGCCTTCTTAAACGGGCAAGGCCTGTCCATGGACAAGGATATCGAGTATACCATGATTATTACAGACAGTGACAGGATCGTCGCTTCCGGCTCCTTCTCAGACCGTGTTTTGAAATGCATTGCCGTAGATAATGAATATAAAGGCCAGGGACTCTCTGCCAGGGTCATCACACACCTTGTAAATGAACAGTATGCAAGGGGCAGGACGCATCTGTTCATTTATACAAAGCCTGAAAACAGGCGGATCTTTTCGGAACTGGGATTCTACCCTGTGGCGGAGGTCAGGGACAAAGTCGTTTTAATGGAAAACCGGCCGGACGGCATCAAAAGATACCTGGACGAAATTGCGGCCCAGACCGGTACAATTGTCCCTTCCGCAGCGGTCGTGGTCAACTGCAACCCTTTCACCATCGGACATAAATATCTGTTGGAGTACGCTGCCGCCAGATGTGAAATGCTTCACGTGTTTGTCGTTTGGGAGGACCGGTCTTTATTCCCGGCGGAAGTCCGATACAGGCTTGTACGTGAAGGGGCAGCCCATATACCCAACATCTCCGTTCATAAAGGCAGGGATTATATTATTTCCAACGCAACGTTTCCATCCTATTTTATTAAACAGTACGAAGATGTGGTAGAAATTCATGCAGGGCTTGACCTTGAAATATTTTCACAATATATAGCAAAAAGACTGGATATCCGGAAAAGATTTGTAGGAGAAGAACCATATTGCCCGGTTACGGCAGCCTATAACAGGATGATGGGCCGGATCCTGCCGCCTAAGGGAATTGAAGTGGAAATCGTACCGAGAATGGCATCGGGCGGAAATGCCATCAGTGCCTCAAGGGTCCGGGAGTTGATCGGGAGAGGCGATATGGATGCAGTGAAAGAACTGGTCCCTGAAACCACATTGCATTTTCTTTTATCGAAAGAAGGCGAACAGATAATTAAAAAGATTAAGGCAGGCTAGTTAACATTTGTCATTTCAACATTTCACATAAACTAAGAAGCATAAACGAAGACGGCCGTTTAGGAAATGTCATTCAATTAATAAAAATCAAGAAATATCTTAACGGGAGGATGATTTACCAGATGGATAGCGTAGGAATAGCAGGTACTCTTGAATCCAGTGATATTACTATTTCTTTGGAGCCCAATGAAGGCAAGGGGATTGAAATCCAGTTGAAGAGCACCGTTGAAAGGCAATTTGGCAATCAGATCAGAAAAGTGATCAAGGAAAAGCTCGAAGAATTGGGAGTGAATGACGTCCTTGTCCGTGCAAATGATAAGGGTGCCCTTGACTGTACGATCAAGGCGCGTGTTACAGCCGCGGTGGGCAGGGCGACGCAGAGCAAATGCTTTCCATGGGAGGTGAAATAGATGCAGAAATTAAGACGGACGATGCTTTTTGTACCGGGCAACAATCCCGGAATGATACGGGACGCCCATATATACGGGGCTGATTCGATCATGATCGACCTTGAGGATTCAGTCTCGGTCAATGAAAAGGATGCTGCGCGTCTGCTTGTGTATTATGCGCTGAAGTCCATCGATTATGGTGAAACGGAAGTGCTCGTAAGGGTCAATGCGCTGAACACGCCATACGGAAGAGATGACTATGAAGCGATCGTGCGGGCTAAGCCTCACGCCATACGCATGCCGAAGACGGAGACAGCACAGGATGTGCTGGAAGCAGACCAGTTAATTTCAGAGATCGAAAAATCGGAAGGAATGGAGCAGGGAACAGTAAAAATATTCGTTGCGATCGAAAGTGCAAAGGGAGTTTTGAATGCGCAGCAGATTGCCGTTGCAAGCAACCGTATTATCGGTATTGCGCTTGGTGCGGAGGACTTTGTTACCGATCTGAAAACAAACCGTTCTCATGAAGGAATCGAGCTTCTGACTGCAAGGAGCATGATCCTGTTTGCTGCAAGGGCAGCCGGCATTGACGCTATTGATACGGTCTTTTCGAATGTGAATGACGAGGAAGGCTTTATCAATGAAGTCAAACTCATCAAGCAGCTTGGTTTTGACGGGAAATCCATTATAAACCCGCGCCAGATTGAAGCTATAAATAAGGTATACACACCGACAAAGGATGAAGTCCTTAAATCCATGAAAATTATTGAGGCAAGCAATGAAGCTGCTGAAAAAGGCTCCGGTGTTGCCGTCCTAAATGGTAAAATGATCGACAGGCCAATTGTGGCAAGGGCGCAAAGAGTACTTGCTTTGGCCAATGCAGCAAAAGTATGTGTGGAGTGAGGTGGAATAGATGCAAAATGGAGTGAAAAGGAATATACCTATTCAGATAGACGGACTGGGGCTTTTAAAACCCTATCACGCAAAACTGGTCAATGGACAGGCTAAGAATATTGAAAGGCTGAAGGACCGCCAGCACAACCGCAGCAAGAACAAGATCGTGGACTCGCTGGAAAAGGCGATCGAAGCAACCGGTTTGAAGGATGGGATGACGATATCGTTCCATCATCATTTCCGGAATGGAGATTATGTCATCAATATGGTCATGAATACGATTGCAAGGATGGGCATAAAGGATCTGGTGCTGGCTCCCAGCTCATTGCAGGACATCCATGCACCGCTGATCGAGCATATCAAGAGCGGGGTGATCCGGAGGATCGAGACCAGCGGACTTCGCGGCGAACTGGCAAATGAGATTTCCAACGGCCTTATGGATATACCCGTCATTATCAATTCACACGGTGGTAGAGCAAGGGCAATTGCTTCCGGCGAGCTTCCCATCGACGTTGCTTTTCTGGGCGTGCCCTCGTGTGACCCCTACGGCAATGCGAACGGATATTCCAGAGCAAATGCGGCAGCCTCCGCGTGCGGTTCTCTGGGCTATGCGAAGGTTGACGCGCATTATGCAAAACAGGTCGTACTCATCACGGACAATCTGGTGCCGTATCCGAACGTACCCTTCGGAATCCCTGAGTCGCAGGTGGATTATATTGTTGTCGTCGATTGTATCGGAGACCCTAAAGGGATCGTTTCGGGCGCCACTCGCTATACGACCAATCCAAAGGAGCTACTGATCGCAAGATATGCAGCGGATGTCATCGAAGCATCCGGATATTTTGTAGACGGCTATTCACTGCAAACAGGATCCGGGGGCGCAGCGCTTGCCACTACGCGGTTCCTGAGGGATAAAATGATTGCCGCCAATATCAAAGCCAGCTTCGCATTGGGCGGTATCACACAGCAAATCGTAGAAATGCATGAAGAAGGCTTGATACACAGAATCCTGGATGTGCAGAGCTTTGACCTCAAAGCGGTGGAATCCTTGAAGAACAACCGGTTCCATCACCAAATCGATGCGGAATATTATGCAAGTCCGGATAATGAAGGCTGTGCCGCACATCAGCTGGATGTAGTGGTGCTGAGCGCTCTGGAAATCGATACGGATTTCAATGTAAATGTCATTACAGGCTCCGACGGAGTAATAAGAGGCGCTTCAGGAGGACACTGCGACACGGCTGCCGGCGCTTCTGTGGCGATCATTGTAGCGCCGCTGATCCGCGGCAGGATGCCGACCATTCTGGACAGGGTCAATACTGTCGTCACGCCCGGACAGACAGTGGATGTGCTTGTGACCGACCAGGGGATCGCTGTCAACCCATTGAGGAAGGATTTATACGACAACCTGAAATCCGCAGGGCTTCCTGTATTATCGATTGAGGAGCTGAAGGCGAAAGCGGACAGGATCGTTGGAAAACCCGAAGCGATCCAGTGGGAGGAAAAGATCGTAGGCATAGTTAAGTATAGGGACGGATCGGTGATAGACGTGATCCATCAGGTCAAAAAGGAAGAATAGCTATTTAATGCCCGGAAAGACGTGCATGGAGGTTCTATAAGATGCCCGGATGTGAAGTCACTTTGGAACAGATGTTGAAAGCAAGGGATGAAAGAGTCGAGGAGCAGAAAAATCTGATCACGGCATACAGCCTTCCTTTGATTTCTTTTACGGTGAATATGCCGGGATCAAAAAAGAACACGGATTGCAGCAGGCATATTTTTTATGAGGGCTGCAGTGCGCTTCTAAACAGGCTGAAGGATAAAGGAATACTCCCTGTCTATCAGGAAACAAGGGATCTGCCGACTGGTCATGAGGCATTCGTGATCGTGGAAATGGACGCCCGTGCATTAAAGCTGCTGATGCTTGAAATCGAAGAGTCACATCCTCTGGGAAGGCTATGGGATTTTGACGTCATTGGCCTGGAAGGGCTATCAGTATCAAGGGAAGCCCTTGGTTATTCAAAGCGCAAATGCCTGCTCTGCGATGAGGACGCACATGCCTGTGCACGCAGCAAGGCTCATTCGCTTAAGGAGCTGCTGGAAAAGATCCGGTCGATGGCAGATGAGTATTTCGATAAGGACAAAAAGTTAAATTGAATTACAGAAGTCAAGAACGCTGACACTGTTTTTCTACCTGAGATTCCACTCGCAGGTTCTTCCCGGAATAACAGGGCAGGTATGAATGCTGTTGTGAGTGCAGCGTAGCTATCAGGCTTTATAATACATGTCGGGAGGATTATGCTGTGCTGAACAAGGATGAGTTGTGTGAGACTATAAGATATAATGCAGTTGCTTCTCTGCTATTCGAGGTATCGGCAACTCCAAAGCCGGGTCTTGTAGACCGGCTCAATCAAGGGGCTCACAGCGATATGGATTTTTTCAGCTTTATGGCAAGCAGCGCAGCTCTTTCTCCCTATTTTTACAAATGTGCCGAAAAAGGAGCACAATTTTCAAAAACTCAAAGCAGCAGACTTGAAATGCTTTTCGAGAGCTTGCGGCCGCTTGGATTAACCGCTGAAAAAGCCATGTACCAGGCTACCGGCGGAGCAAACACGCATAAAGGCTTGATTTTTTCGATCGGTATTATTTGTGCAGCTGCTGCCGTATGTTATTTGAAGGATAATGGCCATGAAGTGGATCCGGAAGGGATCTGCGATACTGTTTCATTGATGACGCAGGGGATTTGTGTGCGTGAACTGGACTCCCTTGGAAAAAAGAATAACCTTTCACATGGCGAAATGATTCACATAAAGTATGGAGCCAGAGGAATCCGCGGAGAGGTGGAAAACGGATTTCCCACCGTGAGGAACTATGCTTTGCCGGTATTTAACCGCCTGAAAGAAGCGGGCGGCTGCTCGTTCAATGATATTCTGGTCCAGACTCTTTTGCACATCATGGCTGTGAATGAGGATACCAACGTTCTGGCGCGGCAGGACCGGGATACGCTGGAGTATGTGAGAAATTGCGCCCGGAGTGCGATTGATGCGGGTGGGATCCTGACGCAGGAAGGAACCCGGATGGTAGATGCAATGGACAGGGATTTTATCGAAAGAAATATCAGTCCCGGCGGGGCAGCCGATCTGCTTGCTGTTACAATCATGCTGGAAATGAGTTGCCGGTGAGCCAAACGAGACCATCTCCCTGCCTGGACACCCTCCCCAGACAAGAGAACCGTCCCCTTGTCTGCCCTTGGCTGCAAGAAAGTCAAACGAGAAATGTCCCCTATGACTCACCCTTCCTGTACTTCAATGGAGAATATCCTGTTATCTTCTTAAATATTCTTTCAAAATGCGTCATCGTTCCGAAACCGCATGCTTCAAAAACTTGTGAAATATTTTTATTGTCATTCCTAAGCAGAAATTGCGCTTGTTTTATCCTTATCTGGTTCAAATATTCGATCAATGTAAAACCGGTCACTTCCCTGAATATTTTGCATAGATAATTCGGACTGATATAAAAATAATCAGACACCTTTTGAAGGTTAATATCTTCAGCGAAATTTTCATTCAGGTATTTAGCGATTTCCGAGACCTTTTCATGCAGAGAATTCGGATGATCAAATTCAGAATTTGTTTGTTTCATGACTATGCGGTTAATATATAGCAGCATTTCGGAAAGCGTTAATTTATTATATAATTCCCAACCCTTTTGTTTGTTGGTTTGTTCAGAAAGCATTTTATTAAAAAGCTCTTCAACAAATTGCTGTTCCTTAAAATCCAATCTTAAAACTTTTTGCTTACTTGAAAAACAGGATAGCAAATCAATCTCCTTATGGCTTTGAATTATTTCATCAAGATATCCTGGCTTAAACTGCACTAAAACACGTTTATGTTTATGGGTTTTTACATGAGAGGATTTATGTATCTCATTTTTGGCGATGAGTATCATATCGCCTTTTTTTATATGATATGTCCTGTCTTTCAAAAAGTAATATCTTTCCCCTTCCAGCAGGTAATACACTTCAAAATCATCCTCATGATAATGGCTATTGAGCATGATATATGGGTTTTCGTCCGTAGGCTCCCTGTACTTTACAATGAACTCTGTTTGTATTGAGTCGGGTACTGCATTATATTCATTCAATTTTATCACCTATATATAATGAAAAAATTATTTTGCAGCTTATATGAAAGCATTGTAACATTTATTATTAAAGATGAAAAGTAAAATAAGTTGAATTTTATTTATTTTGATTAAAAAATGATAAGAAAACCGCTGTATTTTCTACTATATTGATATATAAATAAGGTCATTTTAGATACAAATAAAGGATGAAATAAATGGATAAATTTATAAAAGAGAAGAAATTTTTAGTTTGTATTGATTCAGACGGATGCGCTTTTGATGCTATGGAAATAAAACACAAAGAATGTTTTATACCAAACCTGATTGCAACCTGGGGGCTGCAGCCTATTTCCAAATATGCAAGGGAAACATGGGAATTTGTCAATCTCTATTCAAAATGGAGAGGAGTAAACAGATTTCCTGCTTTAGTCAAGGCTTTTGAATTCCTGAAACAAAGGAAGGAGGTCATGGACAGAGGGTTTAAAGTACCCGATCTTAAGCCCCTGGAGGATTGGCTGGCAACAGAAAAAATACTTGGAAATCCTACATTGGAGCTGGCAGTTAAAAGAGACAATAATGAGATTTTGGCAAGGACTCTTCAATGGTCCAAAGCATTAAATGAAGATATTAAAAAAATAGTGCATGGAGTCCCGCCATTCCCTTATGTACGGGAAAGCCTCCAAAAAATGAGCCAATATGCGGACCCGGTAGTGGTGTCTTCTACTCCGATTGAAGCATTGGAACGGGAGTGGGAAGAACATGATCTCTTAAAATACATGAAGTTTGTTTTCGGGCAGGAACACGGAACAAAGGCTCAGTGTATCGGACTGGCTATTTCTGAAGGCGGATATGAAAAAGATCACGTTCTGAAAATAGGTGATGCTTTGGGAGATCTGGATGCGGCAAAAAAGAACAATGTACATTTCTATCCCATTGTTCCCGGCAATGAAGAATATTGCTGGGAGAGGTTTTATAAAGAAGTGTTTGAAAAATTCATTACCGGTACATATACTGAAGATTATGAAAACAGCTTGATTGATGAATTCAAGGAAAAATTACCTGAAGTTCCGGGCTGGAAGTGTTAATAATGGCAATTATGATGCAGGGCAGTTGGTTCATAAATAAAAATGAAATAATTTAAGTCAGAAAGAGGGAAAAAAATGAAAAACAATATACTTAAAGATTTGTTTATTGTTCCGGACATTGATCATTCAAGGGCATTGATATCATTTACCGTACCTGACGGCTGCAGTAATGTTAAATGGAAAGTAGAAAGCGATAATGAACTTGTTTGTTCCGGTGATACAGCTTTGGAACCAAAATGTGCCTGCTCACTGGCGGCAAAGTTCGATAAAGTGATATTATGGAATATTCATTCACCGCATTTATATACTTTAAAGCTAATCCTCACAATTAATGGAGATGAATTTACCGCAGAAGAAGATTTTGGAATGAGGAAAATCCATGTTTCAGGCAAAGATATATACGTTAACAATGAGAAGTTTTATGTGCGTGGTTATATCAGAGGCCGTGAAGCCCACGACCACCCAAATCTTGAGAATCTTCCATTAGTTAAATACTATGAAAAGAATATAAGAGCTGCAAAAGATTATGGCTTTAATTTTATACGCTTTCATTCAAGAATTCCGCCGGAGGAATGCTTTGAGGCTGCCGACAGGCTTGGTATTTTTATACATGTAGAGATCCGTAAATATTACGGAAAGTACCAGAAGGAAAGAACCATGATGAATGACGCCGGTGAGCTTATAAACGAGAAAGATTGGGTCGATGCCATTTTGAGCCTCAGGAATCACCCGTCGCTCATGGTTTACTGTATGGGAAATGAAATCAGACATCCGGGTACAAATCCTCAGGTTGAACATATAGCAAAGGTCACCAGGGAAACCGACCCGACCCGTCTTTTCATTGATACGTGCGCCCATGGTGAGTTTGACAGAACTTACGTTGATATTGATGTACAGCATATGTCCTATTTCTATCCTTTCGGCGCAAACTACAACATGTTTGAAAATACTTATAACTGGCTGATTTTCGGATCCTGCAAAGGTACCCAGATGTACGAGAATGACGGAGACGGCTATGATTTCAATTATAAGGTTACACGTGCCATAGCTCCAAAACGCCCGATTTTGGCGCATGAAATTTGTCATTATACAGCCTTAAGGGATATTGACAAATTGGATGAAAAGTTTACAAGCCTTCATATTGAAAAGCCCTGGTGGATCGATGAAGTGAAAAAGCTTATAAAGCTTAAGCGGCTTGAAAAGGATTATCCTATGATGCTGGAAGCAAGCAGGAGATTCCAGTTTTTAAGCTGGAAGCTTGGAATCGAAGCTGCCCGCAGAAGCAGGCTTTTAAGCGGATTCCATTTCCTGCAGCTCTCAGACACGGAACGTTATGAAAACAGCAATGGTATCATAGATTGTTTCGATGACAAAACCGGCATAGATGAAAAGGAATTCCTTGCGTTCAATAATGACAGCGCTATCCTGGCAGATCTTCCAAGGCGGACTTATTTTGAAAATGAAAAAGTGAAAATACCTGTTTATTTATCGCATTTTTCAAATGAAATACCCGGCAATCTGGATTTCGCGTTTGAGCTCAGGAGTACAAAACGCAATAGTATTGTTTTAGCCGGAGGTTTGAAAGGGATCGACCTTTCTGAAAAAGGCCTGAGGGAAATAGTCAATATAGAAATTAAACTGCCGCTGACAGATGTATCGGAAGAACTATTGTTAGAATGCAAACTGGTAAATGAAAACATGGAGGCGGTTATCAGCAACCATTGGAAAATATGGGTATTCCCCGACAGGGCGGAAGCAATACCGGAAACAAGATGTACTGTACAGCTTGATGACATAAAGCTGGATTTGAGATATCCTCAGTTAAAATCCGAAGGCTCTCCGGATAAGCCTGAAAAGCTTTTAATTGTAAACAGATTTTCAAAGGAAGTTTTAAAGCATATGGAAAACGGCGGCGACGTTCTTATGCTTTACAGGATACCGGAAACCAGGGACAGAAAAGTCAGAGCTAATAAAGAAGGATATTACCTGCCTGGGACCTGGGACCGCATGAAGGGCATTATTTGGGACCGGGGTACAAATCACGGAGGATTCGTAAGATCAAACAAAGCGCTGGGTTCATTCCCGAATGACGGTTTTATAGACCTTCAGTTCCATGACCTGATCGACGACTGCGACAAAATAGTGCTGGATGATTTCCCGTGCGATATGGATCCCATTATTCAGGGCGTTGATAAAGCATGCAGGGACAGGTTTGACGTATACACCTTCGGTTTATCCGAACTGCAGCCCGGCTGGACAATGAGGAAGTTTGGCTATTTATTCGAATTAAGGGTGGGTAAAGGCAGACTGTTGATTTCCGGTTTTAATTTCACAGGCTTGAACAGCAATAAACCGGAAGTCTGCGCCATGTTTGAATCGCTGTTGAAATATGCTGTTTCCGATGATTTCAAGCCTAAGGCCTCAATAGAAGCTGGAAAACTTGAAAAATACCTTCTGGAAAAAGGAAAGCAGCCAAGAATAAAGGAAAGAAAAATGACGCAATACTGGCAGCTTAACGATGCCCCGCTGGAATCAGACAGGTATTGGAAAGAAGCGGAAGAGTACATAAGGGAAACAGAATAACAATTTGCGGAAGCATCAGAAGCAGGATTACCAAAGGTATCCTGCTTTTGCAACTCATGCAGCTTTTATGCTATGAGGCTGCATGAACAAGCCGATTTTGGAACTTAACCGGCTTGCTAAAGTAAAATCATTATTGACATTAGTGAAAAGGAAATGTTATACTAATTGATAGTTAGCTAGCTAATAATTATGATATTAACTATATACATTGAAAAAAAGAATTGGGATCACAAGTTTTTTCATATGTATTACCTTGATTTGAGTTGAACAAATTTTATTCATCCATTATCCCAAATCATTTGTTCAACTTATATATAAACAAGCTAATATAAAATCTTATTGCAAGGCAGGGCGAAGATGAAAGAAAACGAAAGCTATAGTAATAATCAGAACCGTTTTAAGGAAATAGTGCATCAGATAATTGGTTTTGCAATTAAACATAGAAAAATTATGCAGAATTATCTTGATGAAACAGGTGTTTACCAGGCGCAGCATCACTTACTGATGGAAATCTCCCATAATCAATATGCTTCACAAAAAGAGCTTGCCAGGTCAATGGACGTATCGACGGCAACTATAGCAGTATCCCTGAAAAAGCTCGAAAAGGGAGGATACATCAATAAAGTAATGGATAAAGAGGATAATCGGCTGAACCAGATTACCATTACCGAGAAAGGAAATAAGGTTGTAGAACAAAGCAGGCAGATTTTTCGTTCGACAGATCGAAAGGTTTTTGAGGGATTTACGGATGAAGAGATGCGTACTCTGTCTGCTTTGCTGCAAAAGCTGGATGCAAATCTGGCTAAGATGGAAGATGAAATGAAATGCAAAAAATGAAAGGAAGATACTATGAAACGGTATTGGAAATATTTTAAGCCATATCTGTCTGCATTTATCATAGGGCCGATTCTTATGATTGTTGAGGTTATAGGCGAAGTAATTATGCCTTTGTTATTAAGCAATATAATCGATTACGGAGTGGACGGCAACAGAGGTATTTCCTATATAGTTACGATGGGTGCGGCGATGATAATCACAGCACTCTGCATGATGGCAGGAGGTACCGGGGGAGCCTTTTTTGCCATCAAGGCGTCTTCAGGATTTGCAAATGATTTAAGAAAAGACCTTTTTAACAAAATTCAGAAGTTCTCCTTTGCAAATATCGATCAATATAGTACAGGTTCCCTGATTACACGATTAACGAATGACATCACCCTGATACAGAATATGATTCACATGATCCTGAGAATGGCCTTAAGGGCGCCGGGCATGCTTATCGGCGCACTCATTATGGCTTTTGCGCTAAATCCGAAGCTGGCATTGGTTATCCTATGTGTAATACCTCTGCTATCGATTGCTATCTACTGCATCATTAAAATCGGCTTTCCGCGGTTTACAACCATGCAGAAGAAGCTGGATGCACTTAATATTGCCACCCAGGAGAATTTTACGAATATCAGGGTTGTAAAATCATTTGTCAGAGAGGGATATGAAGAAGATAAATTTGAGAAGGCCAATACAGAGCTGAAAGATAAGACAATCCATGCAATGAAGGTGGTTATCTTTACCATGCCGGTTATGACCCTAGCAATGAATATCACAACATTGGCCGTGGTGTGGTTTGGCGGTAACCAGATTATTGAAGGCAGTATGACCGCCGGTGTTCTGACCGCATTTATAAACTATGTTGTCCAGATCCTTATGTCACTGATGATGGTTTCCATGATAATTCTGAACAGTTCCAGAGCGCTTGCATCTGCAAAACGTATCAATGAAGTCCTTTGTACGGATATTGATCTTACGGATGAACATGCTTCAGGAAAGGATATGGCTGTTAAATACGGTAAGATTGAGTTCAGGGATGTCTGCTTCAAATATTATAAAAATAATGAAAAATGGGTTCTTGAGGATATCAATTTTGTAATAAATCCGGGTGAGACGGTTGGTATCATCGGTTCAACAGGATGCGGCAAATCAAGCCTTGTACAGCTGATTCCCAGATTATACGATGCAGGTCGTGGGGAAGTATTAGTCGATGATGTGAATGTAAAGGAGTACTCATTGAAAAACCTTCGTGACGGCGTCGGCATAGTACTTCAGAAAAATATTCTGTTTTCCGGTACGATTAAAGAAAACCTCAAATGGGGCGACAAAGATGCAGATGACGGGTCGGTATGCAAATTTGCGGAAAATGCGCAGGCGCATGGATTTATCTCCTCTTTTAAGGATGGATACGAAACTGAGCTTGGACAGGGCGGCGTCAATGTCTCCGGCGGACAGAAGCAGAGATTATGTATTGCCAGAGCAATGCTGAAGAAACCGAAGATTCTTATTCTGGATGACAGCACGAGTGCGGTTGATACCGCAACGGAAGCGAAAATCAGGGAAAGCCTTAAAAACGAGTTAAAAGGTACAACGAAAATCATTATTGCACAGAGGATTTCTTCTGTAATTAATGCGGATAAGATCGTAGTGATCGATGATGGAAAGATTACCGGTATAGGTTCCCACACCGAACTTATGCAGGACTGTGAAGCATATAGGGAGATTTATTATTCACAGATGGATAAGGAGGTGACGGCATAATGAGCCATATCAGCGAAGAAAGAAAAGAAGCATTATTACGCAAGTATGGAGGTAAAACCACGAATATAGCCGGAGGATCTGCAGGAAGACCTCCTTTTGGTCCTGGAGGCCCGGGGCGGGGACCGGGCGGGCGAAGACCAGGCGGCTTCGGAGGACCGGCAGGTCCTCATAGCGGCATAGGCGGCGGAAAACCGAAAAACACATTTGCGGTAATCAGCAGGCTGCTTGCATATATTGGCCGGGACAAGGTAAAAATCCCGGTTGTTTTTGCCTGCGTACTGGGCAGTTCTCTGGCCAGCCTGGGTGGCAGCTATATTTTACGGCCTGTCATCAATAATTTGGTAGATCCGGACAAATCCGCGGGAGAAAAAATAAATAATCTTGTACTGGGTATTCTTATTATGGCAGGCATCTATTTTACAGGTGTCATATTTTCTTACGTGCAGCAGCGAATCATGATAGAAGTATCCCAGAATGCGATGGTTAAAATCAGGAAGGAGTTATTTGGCAGAATTCAGAAGCTTCCTGTGAAATATCATGATACACATACCCATGGTGAGATCATGAGCCGTTTTACGAATGACCTTGATTCAGTCGGCGAGATGCTCAATAATACCTTGTCACAGATATTTTCAGGTGTTATTACGTTGATTGGTACTGTAATATTGATGTTTGTTACAAATTGGATTCTGGCGATCGTAACTATTGTAACAGTACCTGTATTAATCTATGTTGGCGGCGCTATCGGCAAACGAAGCCGGAAATATTATAAAGGCCAGCAGCAGGCGCTTGGCGCAGTCAATGGATATATTGAAGAGACAGTTTCCGGTCAGAAGGTAGTAAAGGTATTTAACCATGAAGAAACAGCGATGGAAGAATTCACATTCTTAAGCGATGACTTGCGTAACAAGCAAGCTAAAGCACAATTTTTTGGCGGCATCATGGGGCCTGTCATGGGCAATTTAAGCCAGATAAGCTATGCAATATCTGCGGCCGTCGGAGGTATCCTGTGCCTGACTTCGAATTTTGATATCGGAGGTCTCACAATATTTACGAATTATTCAAGACAGTTTTCAAGACCAATTAGTGAATTATCTATGCAGGTGAATACGATCTTTGCAGCATTGGCAGGGGTGGAAAGAGTATTTGAAGTGATGGATGAGACACCCGAAGCGGCAGATCCGGCAGATGCGGTTGAAATCTGTGCAGCGCCGGAGCCGGTGGAGGGAGCACGGCCGGTAAAAGGGGAAGTAACGCTGAAGGATGTGACCTTTGGCTATATTCCGGATAAGACCGTACTGAAACATATTAACGTAACGGCAAAACCCGGTCAGAAGATTGCCTTTGTCGGATCAACAGGTGCAGGAAAGACTACCATAACGAACCTGATTAACAGGTTCTATGAAATAGAGGAAGGGCAGATATCGATTGATGGCATCGATATTATGAATATCAAAAAGAATTCATTAAGAGGCAATATCGCAATGGTACTTCAGGATACACATCTGTTTTCCGGAACGGTCAGGGAGAATATTCGTTATGGACGTCTTGATGCAACCGATGAAGAAGTGATGACTGCTGCGAAGACCGCAAGTGCTCATTCCTTTATCGAGAGGTTATCCGATGGATATGATACGGTACTGGATGGCGACGGCGCTAATCTGAGCCAGGGTCAGCGTCAGCTTCTGAACATCGCGCGGGCTGCTATCTCGAAGGCTCCAATTCTGATACTCGATGAGGCTACCAGTTCTGTTGATACGAGAACTGAAAAGCACATTGAACAAGGTATGGACCGGCTGATGAATGACAGAACGACCTTTGTAATCGCACATAGACTGTCTACCGTTCGAAATTCTGATCTGATTATAGTGCTGGAACATGGCGAGATTGTAGAACAGGGTACCCATGAAGAGCTACTTGCGATGAATGGAAGATACTATCAGCTCTATACCGGAGCAGTCGAGCTGGACTAGGAGTCAGCATGGAAACTAATGTATGCAGATTTTCAGACAAGCGTACAGGAATTTCTGTGCTGACTCCTAAAATGAAACACATAAATGCAAAAGCACACGTAAGAACATAATTATTTACAACCATGCTATAATGCGATAATATAGGGTATGCTGACGGATAAGGTCTTATCCCTTAAATGAAAGCGGCACTTTCATAAATGTATAAAGAATTAACAACATTTGGAGACGCACATGGAGAAGGCATATGTATAATTGGCTTTGGATGACGCTGGTTTCAGGTATTTTGCTTGGCTTTTACGATATATGTACTAAAAAAGCGCTAAGAGAAATTCCTTTATTAAATGTTCTTGCACTTTACAGCATTACGAATCTCGTCCTTGTTGCTTTTGAATTCAATAATGCCATAAATGTGGATTTAAGCAGCATAATCCTTATATTTGCAAAATCGGTTATTATTTTTTTTGCATGGCTGCTCAGTTTTATAGCGATCCGGGGGCTGCCCATAAGCATAATCTCACCTTTTGGAACACTCACGCCCGTTTTTACTATTTTGTTCGGCGTGCTGATACTTAATGAACGAATAATATTCCTGCAGGCTCTCGGTATTATAATAATGCTTATAGTATATTACTTTATAGGAAAAATCGGAGCTGTAGAAATTAAGGGCTTATTTAAAAATAAATACCTTTACCTGATGATTGCAAGTACTTTTCTTTCTTCAATATCCGCCATCATAGACAAATTTGCTCTAAGGACGATTGATGCCGGGCAAATGCAGTTCTGGTTCAGTCTTTTTGTTTCGCTGCTATATACTTTGGCGTTCATATTCAACAGGACGCGGAACGGGGACAGACAGCCTGTGAAATTCAACCTTTTCATTATATTGATGAGCATATTCCTGGTGCTATCGGACAGGATATATTTCAGCGCGGTAAAAATTCCTTCCAGTGAAATATCAGTAATCATGCCGGTAAGAAGAATTTCGATTTTTGTTTCTGCCATCATAGGCGGATTGATTTTTAAGGAAAAGAGCCTTAAAAAGAAATTTGTATGTGCATGCCTGCTTATCCTGGGAGTTGCACTGGTCTTTGCAGGAAATTAGGCTCCCGCTTTTTTTGCCGTGCTTTCGCTCACTTTTTGCTTGACTCTAAAGTCCTGATATATTAAAATAAGTATGCATGTTGGACTTGGGGGTGTAGCTCACCTGGGAGAGCGCTTGACTGGCAGTCAAGAGGTAAGGGGTTCGATCCCCCTCATCTCCACCAATCAAGTTAGGTGAATATAGATGCCATGCGGTCAAAGCTGCATGGCATCAGCCTTTTCTAGGGCTTTCGCCCTAAATTATTTATCCCTCAGCTCCATAAATGGCATAGTGCTTTTCCGACAATCAGGAAGGAGTCGAACCCTCGGTTGGATATTTATCAATGGAATAATCGGTATTTTTCCTCATACGGCGCACGTGGAGACCGTAGTAAGACTATGTCGAGTAGACTCGTAAAAATGGTGGAATTTAGCCATTTAGGAGAGTTTTATTCGTTTGATAGAGAGAACAAAGGTTATGGTAAACGTAGCACAAAGAATGAGATTACGGTTTGTGTGGCCTTCGACATAACCTAAGTAAAATACAGGATTTATAAGCGTTTTATAAAATTAAGACACCCGTCACGGGGTGTCTTTTTGTTTAAGAGGTTGTGTATAATACTGTGACACTTCTTAGATATCAGCACCGAAAGCCATAATACACAGCATTGATACAACAGGCTTCCGAGGTTTTATCGGCTAACGACAACATTACGCATAAACCTTGAAAATATGCTCTTGATAGTGCTATAATCTAAACTTAGGGAAGGTATGATTATGAACTCAATAAATAGTAATTTATGGGAGTACTGTATTGTATGGAAATGATTGATATTTATGACGAATTAGGTCAAAAATGTGGTAAGACCGAGGAAAAATACGAGGCTCATAAAAAAGCACTTATTCATAAAGGTGTTTGTGTATGGATTGTTAACTCTAATGATGAGATACTACTACAAACTCGAAATAGTCAAGTTATGTTCCCAAATATGATGGATATTTCGTTTTCAGGGCATATCCAAGCTGGTGAAACATCTTTAGAAGCAGCTATACGAGAAGGAAAAGAAGAACTTGGCATTGATTTAGAAATAGATAAACTCCAATATCTCTTTTCGTGTCGAGAGTATTTAGAGGTTGATGGATATTTTGAAAATGAAATAGATGATGTGTTCCTTTATAGAACGGATATTCTTTTAGAGGAGTACTCTTTCTACGATAATGAAGTGAAAGAGGTATCGTATGTTTCACTTGAGAAATTCAAGATAATGGTAGAAACACATTCCACTATGCTTATGCCTTACAAAACACATTATATTTTTTTTACTAACAGCCTTGGGTAGGTGGTAAATTTAGTCTATTACATAGATTTGATTTCGTACTTACCACGACAAATTCCAATTTGTAGAGTTGAGGTAGGATAATTTTAGTTTCAGCTCCGTAATATCTTTCTTAAAATGTGCATTAATGTAATTTAAATAAGTTCCCTTGAAAAATTGTATGTTATCAATACTATTCTTTAACATAGACTAAAAATAAGGTAACAAGTCCAAAATGTCAGATATTCTAACACGAAGTAATGCCCTAAACAAGAATAACCCGTAAAGTTTTATTTGCGGGTTATTTTCTGTACTTATGCCTCAAGTAATGTTAAAACAGCCTTGAGGCCGTACTTATCTCGTGCATCAAGATAGTCTATTAAATCGTTTATACCACGCTCGACGAACTCCTCTAAGCTCTCGTTATTGTTATCTACGTACAGAATTAGCGCAGTCCATGCGAAAGCTTACAGAAATAATTTCATTAAAAATTGTAGGCGGTTGTTGTGGTACAGATAACACTCATATAAACCAAATTGCTAAAATTATGAGCCTCGTCATATGAGCTTAATTCACAAAAACCAATTGCATCTATATTCACCTAACTTCACAAAATATTTTGTCGAAAGAAGTCGATTGCTGTTGCGGTTGGCTTCTTTGTATTTATATGGTAAAATGCAGAGATATTTTTATATATTACGAATCAGTTTAATAAAAAGCGAAGCAAAATCAAAAAAAGGTAAGGAATAATATGAATTAGCCAAGGAAGTTTCAGAGACACTTGAGTTAATATGTTTTGGAAAAGTTCAATTATTTGATCAAAGCATAAAAGGCAAAATGAAAAGTTCATTATCACAAATACATATAGAGTATGTTGTTGATAGTGAAATATTAAAGTTATTCAACCGTCTATTTGATGCCATATGTAAAGCACATATACAATCTGCGTACTGCACATTCTTTTGATTATGCCAAGGATAGATAATATGGCTGCTCCAGAATTGCATCTTTTATTACCAAACTCCCCAAAATCTAAACCTGTCGAAAAAGCTGAAATTGCTTTTACGGCAGGTTTTCTTATAATGGTGTTGCGAAGAAAATTTATATTATCAAACATGACGCACTGTTGTCGTGTTTGTTATGTTATGATTGAAATAAAAGGGAGAGATACCTTATGAAAAAGGAAATTTCTATTTCTGAAAGGCCAGAGAGATTTACTGAGCAATACTTGGAAGCCTTCGGCAATATGTCTTGGTATGATTTTGTGACAGCTATGCCGTCGCTGGTATTCGTTGTCACAGGCTGGAAATCGAACGGGAAAGAAAATGCTTGTCTGCAATCTTGGTCAACCTTCGTAGGAGGTGGAGCTAACGATTTTATCTGTATAATGGGTAAAGTTGGAAAAAACGGGCATATGTATCAATCACTAAAAGAAACAGGGGTATGCGTACTAAATTTCCCCTCAAACGATATATATGACCGCTGTATAAAAACGATTGGCAATAATCAGTTTGAAGCAGATGAAATCACCGCCTCCAGCTTAACGGCGGAGAAAGCCTCGAAGGTTAATGCGCCGCGAATCAAAGAATGCTTTTTGAATATCGAATGTGAGTTTTTATGGGAACATGAACTTTTCGCGGGAAGTCAAGAGGTAGCTGTTGCGTTGAAAGCCGTTAACATTTGCATGGATAGTGATTACTACGACCAAAGTAAACTCGGCAGATACGGAAAGCGCGGTTTTTTGTTTCAAATTGACCAACCTACCAATCCAGAAACAGGAGAAACAACACCTTTCGGACCCGGGATATTGGAACAAGGCAATCCAATTCCTTGGATTACAAAATAAGCATTTTCTTCATTAAATCGTTTGCATCTTTTTTGTCGAGGATTACAAAGGCGCTTGCATGTTCTGTGGAAAAGACGCTAAGCACACACGGGCGGGATTAAGTCCCCCGTGTGTCCCCAAGTGTCTGGCAGGGTTTGGGCTTGCTTTTTGATATGGTGATGCGGCATCTATATTCACCTAACTTCTCACAAAAAATCCCAGCCATCCTAATGGATAGCTGGGATTTTTCTATGTTAATTTAATTATAATAGCGAGCGTAGTAAAAATAGGGGACGGTGGAGCGCAGCGCAAAGGCCTGCCTATGTTCCAATATCATTTTCCTCTAATTCTTTTTGAAAAGTCATCGATTGATATTATATACTATTATTAATTATATATCGTAAACGTTGTCAGATTATAGTAAGATAATTACATTAGTTCTATAACGAAAGTGTTATGGACGTAGACTTGGAGGAAAAATGAAAACAAATCGTATCCTGGGTACGTTGCTTAGCATCGTCATACTTTTAGCGGTATGTTTCAACCCGGTATCTGCGCAGGAAGACACAGTATATGAAGCTCCTGTTTACAATGCAGTAAAAAATGTCTATGAAATTTCAAAACCGGAGCAGCTGATGTATCTTTCCGGTGACTGGAAAGAGGGTACCCCAAGAGATGGACATTATGTGCTAACGGCCGACCTTGATATGACGGGATATTATGGCTTCCGGCCTATTTCCTCTAAAAAAGAAAGATGTTTTACCGGCGTTTTTGATGGTCAATATCACATGATAAAGAATCTGGTGATAGATTATCCCAAAAAATATGTCGGTTTGTTTGGTTACATAGGTGACGAAAATTTAGCCGCATATGTTAAAAATGTTGCGTTGGTTAACTGCGATATTAAAGGGCAGCAAAATGTGGGTGGCATTGCCGGTGTAGCTTATGGTACAATCACAAACTGTTATGTTTCGGGTAAGATTCGTGTAGATGATCTGTCCAATGCTCATACCGGTGGCGGTATCGCAGGCAAGGTCAAGGAGGGTGAAGGCCCCATCATCGGCCATGTTGAAAACTGCTACACTAATGTACGGATAGAAGCTCCATATGATGTTGGCGGTATTGTAGGTATGCAGGATGGCGGCGGCTATGTAGGTCATTCATTTGCGGCAGGTAAAGTGAGCGCTTACGGTTCAAATGGTTCGGCAGGTGGTATTGCGGGTTCCTTTAATGCAGGCGATAGCATCGTTGGTTGTGTGTCTGCGCAAGCGTCCATTACCGGCGCTAAGAATACCGACAAGATAGTAGGCCAGCTGGATGATGAAGCTGCTACAAACATTACCGGAAATGTCGCATGGGAGGGTACTCTTCTGGCTGGAAACCAGCCGGCTTTCCAGCCTATCAAGTGGGATGATATTTCCGGTGCAGCTCTTTCCCAGAAATCAACCTATACCGGGCTTGACTGGGATTTCAACATCAGCTGGGATTGGGTAGGAGCGGGAAATGATGGTTATGTTAAACTCAAGGGCTTTCCGGCTGCCCTTTTTGAAAAGTGTGATTGGAGTTATACCGGCACCCGCATCATTTCACATGCGGTTAACGAAACCAAACTTGGCGTAGCAGCACAGATCAAGGCTCGTGTACTGTCCACAAATACCATTAAGTCGGTTGAATTATATTACGGGAATTCGTCTGATGGCACCGGCTTTAGCGACAAGGTACAAATGACAAAATCTGGGGATAGCTATGTGGGCGCAGTTCCCGCAAAGGCTGCCGATACAATTTATTATTTTATTAAAGTCGTTTCCGACCAGGAGACGGTCACTCATCCCTACAGGGCTTCCGCGGCTATTGGTATCTGTGTGGATGATGGCACAATACAGGGAGCGCCTTCACAAATTACCATGGTTCCCGATACCAAACAGGGCAACCTGCGTTTTAGCTGGATTACTGTTCCGCAGGTAACTGAATCTGTGGTTCAGTACAAGGTTAAAGGTACATCTTCCTGGCAAACCGAAAAGGGTACCAGCTATGTCGATGCGGTAACCCCTGGCTGGAAGGAACTTTCTACCCACCAGGCAGTTCTGAAAGACCTGACGCCAAACGCAACTTATGTCTATCGTGTGGGTGACGGCAAGAATTTCATGAGCGAGGAGTACTCATTTAAGGCTCCCCCATCCTCCGATGCGGATTCCTTCTCATTTATTTATGTAGCTGATCCACAGTCGGTATCAACCGACGACTACATGACCTTCAAGAAGAGTCTGGATTATGCGACATCTATTCTCCCGAATCCTGCCTTCATCATGTCAGGCGGTGATACCACACAGGACGGCTATAAGGCTACTGAGTGGGAAGCCTGTTTTGAGGTCATGGGTGACTATTATGCTTCCATTCCCAACGTTACCGTACCCGGTAATCACGAGATGAAGGGAGACTGGGGCTTTACTTCTTTCGCACAGCGCTTTAATATGCCAGGCGGCAAGATAGGAACCGAATTTGACGACACTATTGGCTGTATTGAGTATGGTGATGCTTGCATTGTAGTGATCAATACAGAAGTTACACCGGCTACCGAAAAAGCTGATATTATTCGTAAACAGCTCCAATGGGCCAAGGAATGCTACGAAAAGGCAGATAAGAAATGGCGTATCATGCTGGCACATGCGGGGCCTTACACTTCTAACCATGATCCGTTGGAAGTACGTGATTACTTTGTAAATGGCTCCGAATACTCCGTGGACGCTCTTAAGATCGACTTATTCCTGAATGGTCATGACCATATTTATATTCGTTCTACTGTTAAAAATGATGTCAAGGTAAATACCGGAGATGGGACCACCTATGTTACCGGCGGCACGGTTGGCAATAAATATTATGAGTACATACCTGAGCGTTCTGATTATTCCACTACCGCTTATCATGACGATGCGGACCGCCAGACATTTACCATCTTTACGGTTTCCAAGGACAGGATTACAGCCAAAGCCTATCAGTGCGATAACGATGATACGGACGTTAAGGAAGCGTTGGGGGAATGGAACCAGTGGACGGTCAAGGATTCTTATGAAATCTGTAACTCCTTATCCGAGGGCAAAAAGATTACTGATTATACCGATGCCAAATCCTCCGCTTGGTACTATGATGCGGTTGCCTTTATTATTGATCAAAAGCTTATTGGCGGAGAGCAGGCCTATGTATTCGGTATGAGCGGGAATATGACCCGTGCAGAGGCTGCGGCGGCGCTCTATAATCTAGCGGGACAGCCTGCTTACCAAATGGCTACCGCTTTCCAGGATGTAAACCAGAGGCATCCCCAGAAGCAGGCTATATCCTGGGTCAGCACAAAGGGCATTATGCAGGGCATCGGCGATGGCAAATTTGATCCTGATGGCTTAATGGACCGCGAGCAGTTTGCAACTCTCTTGGCTCGCTATGTTAAATTCACAGGCAAAAGCATCGCAAATAATAATTCCCTTTCAGCTTTCTCTGACAGTAACAGTATTTCTTCCTGGGCAAAAGAGGGTATAGGCTATTGCCTGGAGTCGGGAATTATTATCGGTAACCCGGATGGCACGTTTGCTCCTCAGAAAAAAATTACACGTGCAGAGCTTTCTACGATGTTTTATCGTCTTGATCATTACATTGAATGTAATTGACTTTTTAAAAGAATGCCTTTAAACAGACCGTTGAGGATATTACGGCATGCTTATCGGAAAAGTAATAAAGAAGACATAATGGCATCTATATTCACCTAACTTGCCAAAATTTTCGTCGAAAGAAGTTGATTGCTGTTGCGGTTGGCTTCTTTTGTTTTATATATGAGAATATGATACAATCACATTTATAACGTGAAAAAGGAGTGTAAAATATGTATAGTCGCAAGATCTTCAAATCTGGCTCCATGCAGAACCAATTGATAGCGTAACGACAGCTGTATGGAGCATTTCCCGTCGTTATTTCACACTGGTTCTGTATTTTAGAATAACTTAAACAAATCTAAAATAAAGGAGCCGATAAAAATGCATATCAAGGAAGAGAATTTAAACGCAACGACTAACACTGTTTTTAAGGTTGGAGACACTGTCCGGCGCACCGTCAAATGCGACCCAATTCTACATGTATATCTGCAGTATTTGGAAAAGGCCGGGATGCCCGGAGTTCCGCGCTTTCTCGGGTTGGATGAACAGGGGCGCGAAATACTCTCCTATTTGCCGGGGAAAACACAGGAAAAAGATAAACTCATTGGCCATCCATGTATGCTGAGCGACGATACGTTAGCAGATGTGGCCCGCCTCATGCGAAAGCTTCACGATTTATCTGTGGGATTTTTGCCAATGGCGCTGGAGGTCGGTTGGGGAAACCCAGATTATCCCCAAAATGAGCCGGAGACGATCTGTCATAACGACGCCGCTTCATGGAATTTTGTTTTTGTAAATGACCGTATCGCGGGGTTGTTTGATTTCGACACGGCTTGTCCTGGCACGCGGATGTGGGATTTGACGCTGCCTGTGTTCAGCTTTATTCCGACTACTCCGTATCAATTTAACCCAGAGCAATGTATCGGCGTGCCTTATGAACGGGTACGGCATGCGGCAGAACGCAAGCGTAGGTTAAAGCTGTTCTTTGAAGCATATGGCATGAATTGTTCAAAGGATTTTCTGGAATTGCTTGTCTTCCGTATGCAAGATTTTTGTAAGCACTCGAAAGGTCCGGGGCTTGAATGGTACACGAAAGTAGTCAACCATATCAAGGAAACCGGGTACGAATGGATTTAGTAGCCTATCTACATGTTTTAGTCCATATATGAAAACCATCGAAATGTTGTGCACCGGCTTTTGGCCGGTGCACCTTTACTAGATCTCTCTTTGATGAATGGATCAAAGCAAATATCGGGGCAATTAAGCAAATGATCATTATCAAGCGAAACAGTACCCGTATACTGTCACTCAAATCCACTAAAGAGGTTGAATTTGCTCATATCGGATTTGATAAAAAAGAACTCGGCGACCTTTTGAAAATAACATTGTCTGAAGACTGACCATTACATATTTTATTAAAGGCAATGGCATCTTTTATTACCTAACTTCTCACGCAGAAAGCTCAGAAAATCAAAGGTTTTCTGAGCTTTCTGTCGTACAAGGGTACATCAAAAGCCCATAAGCTCGATCCCTGCTTTTTACTGCTATACCTTCTTCCGAAACACATCCAAGCTGTGGTGCGTTACACCGGCCATGTCCGTCCGTTCACAGACGGCGAAATGGTAGCGCATATACAGAGCAAACTCTTCATCGCTCATCGCATCTACGGCGCCACGCATATAATTGGTGAACAAATCAGTGGCGACATAATGAAGCCGCTCCACGGGAAAACCACTCATCAGGTCGTCAATATCTTCCTTGCGTACAAGCTCGAATATATCTTCCGGCACGGAGAAAGTGTCAAACGTAACAGGATCAATCTTGCCTCGCTTGATATAGCCTGCAACATCAAAGACTTTTCGTTGAAATCCACTCCATACAACGCTCCCGTCGCTGATACAATAAGCGACGAACACTATCCCGCCGGGCTTGGTCACTCTGAGAGCTTCAGAAAGAGATTGCTGTTTATCTTCACGGGTGTATAAATGATACAGCGGGCCCAGCAACAGAGTAACATCAAAATTATTGTCTGCAAACGCCGATAAATCCAGAGCATTTCCCTGCGTGATGTTGATTTTCTGCTCAGGCTTTAGTTTGGATCTGAAGATATCGATATTGCGCTGAAACAACTCTACTGCCTCAACGGAATAGCCCATATCCGCAATAGCGCAGCTATATCGCCCTGTGCCTGCACCAATTTCAATAACCATTGCACCGTGAGTGAGATATCGCTCAATGAAGCGCATTGTTGTCAAAAACTCAACTTGCCCGTGTTTAGAAAGAAGCCGACCATCTTCATCGTAGTTATTGTAGTAGGCGGCAAGCGGGTTGAGTATTATCCAGTACCGCTCCAGTTTTTTGCCGCCCTCGTTGGCAGTGCGTTCAAACACACCACCGCAGGAAAGAATGGTACGCCGGCTACCTTCATTTCTCTCATCACAGGTAATCAAGACCTTGTCTAGTCCCGTTTCACGGCATCTTTCGAGGCAAAGTGCGAGCATTGCTTTTGCATAGCCTTTTTTGCGTTCTGATGGGCGTACCCCAAAGCCGATGTGCCCACCGTATTCGGCGAGATAATCATTTAAATAATGGTGAAAGTTGATCATACCAAGTATGCGATGCTCGCCTTCGCACACAAGCATATACTGATCAGCTTCTACCCAATCGGTTTTAGGGATGGTTTCTTTGTGTTCCATTAAGCGGCATTGCTCAATCCAAGCGCTTATATCTTCGAATTTTCGTAACCCGCTATCACCATTGAAATGACCGTCATCGTCAAAGAACTCCTGCCGATAGGAGCAAATTTCATCTATATATTCTATGCTCGGCTTTACCAAGATGAGATTTCTCATGCCAATCCCTCCAACAAATCAAATTCAGGGAACACGTCCCGCCCGATATACTCGCTGCGCCCCATCATCGCGGAAATCTCGCTCCAAGTCGCGGCACGGGCATCTATCGTTTCTCCCTCCTGCAACACCACATCGACGAGGTCAAATTCCTGACGGAACAGCCAGTTATCGTAGAAACTGTTGCCGCCACGATAGGTGCTGAACAGTTCGGCATTCTCAGGCAAGAGCGTTATGCCGCTTTCTTCCTCAGCCTCGCGGATAGTCGCCGTGAGACTGTCTTCACCTGCCGTCGCACTTCCGCTCGGTATCTCCCACATGCCGGGGAAACCGACTTTATTGAATGCCCGACGGGTTATCAGAAACTCGCCCTTGCTGTTCACAATCCACGCCCGAACGGCAAGGTGATAATCACTGTCAGGTAATGGATCAACGCGTTTATGTGTTCTGCCTGTGGGTTGACGGTTCTCATCGAGAACGTCTCAATACTCGTTAGGCTTGCCTGTTAGACCGAGCCACTTTTGCAGTTCGGCAAAAATAACGGGTAAAATCTGCGGATAGGTCATCACATCGGGGATAGTCGGGAAAGCCCTAACCTCACGCATCTCGTATTCCGGCGGCAATTCTCCGAGCGTCTCAACGTCGGCGTAAAATACCTGACCGTAAGAAAACTCGGTTGACCTATGCACGGCATAGTCAAACGCTGGGTGAATGTAGAACTTTTCCGCGCCTGTTTCCTCGTGGAGTTCGCGCCTGGCGCAGTCAAGCGGAGTTTCGCCTTTTTCGATATGTCCGCCTGCCGCCTCCCAAGTGTCGCGGTCTTTGTGACGGGCATAAAGCCATTTGTCGCCGTATCGGGCAAAAATTACGGTGAAGCGGTAAGTCTTCAACTCGCCAAGAGGGAATGTGATTACCCGCCGCGGCTCATTGGGCTTAGTGTAGAAGCGTTTTGCAATATTCGCTGCCGTGGTGTGGTAATCCTTCGTGCTATCATAATAAACGATTGGACATGGATATTCTAAAGCCGACTGTTCGAGTAAACCAACATCCCGTGTAGCAGCAAACACCCTGAATTTTTTCTGCGACTCGTACATGTCGCCGCCCTCGCACACCCGGTTACCCCACCGCTTATACTCCCGATTTTCGATGCGCATCATGCGAATCTCAGTAGGGGCAGAGAAGAACACCGCAAGGTCGAACATCGTTAGGAACTCATCGCTCCAATCTGAAATGTCGCCTGATACGACAAAAGAGCCGTGATTCTTCATATCGGAGAGCAATATCTTGTTCCGTTCTTCCTGTGGGCGAATAGCGGTATACGGAATATCGGTTTGATAGAACCAGTAATCTTCCACGTCAAAATGTGCGAAGTTCAGCACACGAGCGAGTTCACGTCCGAGCGTCGATTTGCCGCTACCGTTTGCGCCGAGCAAGATTATTCCGTGTGGCATACAAAGCCTCCATTATTTGTAATACAGTTCTCACGTTGATTCGTCCCCGCTACACGGTACAAACGCCTCGCTATACTTGCCGTATTCGTGGAACAACGGCGAAAACGTATAATGTTCGGCGGACGAAAATTTATCTTTGGGCGTTGCAAGCAGTTATAATGAATCATAAGTCTTGAATATTCATTTTATCGAGTTCAAGATTCTTTTTCCGTTTAACCCTGCAAACGATATAAATAACAATCAGGATGGCAGCCGGAATGTTATATAGAACAAAAAGATGCATACCGGTAAAAATCAAAGAAGCTGTGCCGGGTGATCCCTGCGGGGGAATATTTGTGATAACGTTTTCAAATATATCTCCATTTTGCGTTACTCTGTGTTCCACTACAGTCCTTTCCGGCGTTGTCACGTAAGCAGGAGTAATAAATATGGCTAAAATCGAAATACAGACAGCAATCAATGGCAATATCAACCCAAGCCATTTATTCTCCTTCTTTGACAGGATTATTTGTAACCATATCATTCCTGCAAAAACTAATAACAGGGCGATAAGATAGTATGGGAATCTCACTTGATCATCTCCTTTTTTGTTTTCCTGTATTCTGATATCAGAATTTTAGCCGTATCAAAATCAATCTTTTCATTTACGGCCAGCCTCTTAATCAGTCCGATATAAGGTTCATTTGCGTTATCTTCACCGATTTCTATTTTCTGTATCAACCGGTCTAAACGCAAACGGACAGTCGGATATGTCACACCGTATTGACTTGCCACCTCTTTCAATGAACCTGAGGCTAAAAGAAACTTCTTGATAAAAGTAACGTCTTCATCATCCAGATTGGCCATCCATTCTGGTAAAATATCCATTTCCTTTGATTCACTTCCTTTAACAATATTAAATATATAATTTAATAATATGAAAGTCAATAATAAAATAGAAATAAATAATAATAAAAAACTGACATAAAATGAGCCTAAGGAAGTTCGAATTTTGCGAATGTCTTGCCCAGCAATTTCGCAACCTCTTCATCAACAACCTTTTTGTCAATGCGCTCAAATAGAATTTCAGGTTCGGGTATCCGAAACCCAGCGGGGATTGACTTGATGCTCCATGCTCCGTCAACGTCCAGCCATCCTCGAATTTTTGCAGATGAAAACGGCAGAAACGGCTCAAGCAGAACTGCGAGGTTAGCGATGAGTTGAACACAGTTATATATAGTTTCAGCACACGCAGCTTCGCTCTCAGTTCTCGTTTTCCATGGTTCGCCGAAATCGAAATACTTATTTCCGAACCGCACAAGCTCAAAAGCATCATCAAGCGCATCTTTAAGCTGACCATCTTCGATTTTCTGCCCTACAGAGCGAAAAGCCTCAGTGATGCGTTTTCTCATGTCACTGTTAAATTGTCCTTCGGGCACAGCACTTCCCTGATACTTAGCGATAAAGGCAAGCGTCCTGTTGACGAAATTGCCATAAGCGCCAAGCAGCTCGCTGTTATTGCGCTCGACAAATTCACGCCAGGAAAAGTCGGTATCGCGCTTCTCCGGCCCGTTTGCGATAAAGAAATATCGCAGGGCATCAGGGTTATACCGGCTTACAATATCCTTTGCCCATATAGCCCAATTCTGGCTGGTCGAAATTTTGCGTCCCTCAAGCGTTAAATACTCGCTTGATATGATGTCGTCAGGCAGCCGGAAGCCCCCTCCGTGCGCGAGCAGGAGCGACGGCAGGATAATGGTGTGGAACGGAATGTTGTCCTTGCCGTGGACGTAATAGTGCCGTGCGTTTTCGCCGAAAAGCTCGGTGAATGAAATGTTCCGTTTACGGCAGACAACCGCGCTTGCCGAAAGGTATCCGAGGACGTTCTCAGCCCAGATATATATCTTTTTATGCTCATAACCAGCTTTGGGCACATCAATACCCCAGTCAAGGTCGCGGGTAATGGCGCGGTCTCGCAGCCCCTCGTCGATATAGCGCTTGGTAAAGGCTATTGCGTTTTTACGCCAATGACTATGAGCGTTCAGGAAAGCTGTAAGCTCAGGGGCGAGCTTTGAAATCAGTAGATAAAGCTGTGTCGTTTCTCCAAAGCTCATGGATGTTCCGCATTCAGAGCACTTAGCGTCAACAATCGTGTCGGCGTCAAGCACTTCACCGCAGGCATCACACTGGTCGCCGCGCGTAGGTGCGCCGCAAGACGGGCACTTGCCGACAATTAAACGGTAAGTCAAAACCTTATTGCAGGAAGGACAGAAAGCCTGCGAAACCGTCCTCTCCTCTATAAGCTTGCCCTCGTACATTTTTTTGTGAAATCCCTGGACAAACTCAATATGCCGAACATCTGAAGTTTTCGTGTAAAGGTCATACGAAAATCCAAGCCGATTGAATACATCGACAAACTCGGCATGGTAGAAATCGCTGACTTCTCCCGGCGTTTTGTTTTCCTGCTTTGCTCTGATTGTAATGGGCGTTCCATGGCAGTCACTGCCTGAAACATAGAATACGTTATTTCCTATGGCTCTGTGATAACGGGCGATAATATCGCCCGGCAGGAGAGCCGCAATATGACCGATATGGAGAGAGCCGTTGGCGTATGGCCAAGCTCCGCCGATAAGAATGTTTTTCATGGTCTTGCCGGTTAATGTTTTTACCGGCGATACAGTAATCCAATAACGCTGAGTTACCGAGCCATCCTCTTGTGTTATCTCGTTTTCGAGGATGCCACCGTTTTTTATGACGGTGCGTGCTGATCCGATATTATCATTATCGCATGTGACAAGAGCTTTTGTAATTCCAAGTTCACGAGATTTCTCCAGAGCGAGGGCGAGCATTTCTGTTGCATAGCCCTTGCGCCGCTCCGATGGACGAACTCCGTACCCAATATGTCCGCCATAGCCGAGAAGAAAGTCATTTAGCCTGTGCCTGATTTGAATTGTGCCGACAATCCTATCGTCTACGACAGCAAAATATGTGGTTGCAGGGACAAACGTCCCCTCATCTCTTGTCAGATCGGTTGTGATTTTACCGATCCATTTGGAATAAATGGTAGCGTGATCAAGTCCGCCGTCGCCATGAATCTCGTGTTCGCCACAGTCAAAATGCTCCTGTCGGTAATCAATCGCTTGTTTCTCCATCTCAAGTGTAGGGAAAATGAGTTTGAGCCGCTGCATGAACAATTCACCTCTCTGTGTAATATAAAAAGCGGTATAAGCCTTTTGGTTTGGCTTACACCGCTTGTCATTCATGAAATAATACTTTAACTGATATTATTCAAAAATGAGTACAGAGGTATAAGCCCGTCAGTGTGATGCATCCATCTACGACCTCCGCACATGTCAACGGTATCCATGAATTTATAAGTTCTGTTAACTTTCATCGTTGACGCCTCCGAACTGAATTTTTATAAGTATAGCACAAAACACGGCTCCTGCCAACCCCCAACTTCCTAAATATTTCTAAACGGGCTAATGGCAGAATCGCCGGTTGGCGGACTATTCGGAGGTCTTTCAACTCTGCCGGTAACATGCCCTTAAGTGTATATTTCATCCGTTTTACCTCCTCTCCAGCATTTTATTAATATACCGTTATATCTCGCTTTTGCAGATGCAGCAAGGAATTTGACAGATAAAAGGAAGTATTACCTAAACAAAAACAATAAAAACATATTGACAAGAAAATATAAATGGCAATATAATGATATTAACAAGTTGATAATATCAAACGATAAACAACAAAATGAAGGTGATGCAATGCCGGATAATATATTAAAAAATAAACGGGGCCTTTCCGAAGAGCAATTCTTAGCAACATATGATGCGAGTAAATTTGAGAGACCTTCAGTGACAGTAGACATGCTTATTTTTACTGTAACTGATGAAGAAAAGAAAAACTACAGGAAGCTTCCCGAAAAAGTTATAAGGCTATTAATGATTAAAAGAGGCGACCACCCATACATTGGACAATGGGCTCTGCCGGGTGGGTTTGTAAAAATGGATGAAAGTTTGGATGAAGCAGCTTTAAGGGAATTAAAAGAGGAAACCAACATTGATGACATATATATGGAACAGCTTTATACATGGGGAGATGTAGCCAGAGACCCACGTACAAGAGTAATAAGCGCCTCGTATATGTCGCTGGTTGACAGTTCGACGCTTGATATAAAGGCAAGTGATGATGTAGATGATGCAAAATGGTTTACGGTTTCCTGCAGGTTATATCAAGAACAAAAGACAGTAACTGAAAAAGGATATAACCTGCAAAGATTGTTCAAATTGAGTTTGTCAAACGATGAAGATGATTTTTCTGCAATTATAAAGACTGTAAAGACTGTCGAAGGAAAAGTAACAAAAATAGAAAGAGAAATAGTTGAATCAAATGGAATAGGTTTTGACCATGCAAAAATTATAGAATATGCGATTGAAAGGTTGCGCAGCAAAATTGAGTACACGGATATAGCATTTAATCTTATGCCGGAACTGTTTACTCTGACAGAACTTCAGCAGGTGTACGAAGTTATTCTTGATACGGAATTATTAAAAGCAAATTTCAGAAGGAAGACCGCTGATATGGTGATTAGAACGAATGAGTATACCAAGGACGCAGGTCATAGGCCTTCAAAGCTATTCAGGTTTAACCCGAACTGGCAGGAAACGTGATAATTAATTATTAAGTAAAATGTGTCAGATGCGAGGAGTACAAGGAAAAGAGTGAAATGAGCACCAGAGTTTACTAATGGTAAATGAGGAGCGGAATAAGCTCTTTGACGCAGTAATCCGAAGCATATCACACATATTGAAAGGAGAAATTGATATGAGAATGCCTAATAAAAATGAGTTTATTGAAAGAAGTGTTGAAACTCTTGGAGATATATTTGATATGCTGGCAAAGCCCCCCGCTATCCAATTGAAAGATTTGCAGGGGAAGCAAACAGCCCTTGTAATAGTTGATATGGTAAATGGCTTTGCCAGGGAGGGGGCGTTAAAGAGCCCGAGGGTTGAGGGCTTGATTCCGGAAATAGCAGAATTATCAAAGGCCTGCGATGAATTGTGCATTACAAAGCTTGCATTTGCAGACTGCCATACAAAAGCTTCACCGGAATTTGATGCCTATCCGGCACACTGTATGATTGGTACCAGCGAAGCGGAAATGGTTGATGAGCTTATGGAGCTCGGAGGATATACTCTTATTCCTAAAAACTCTACAAATGGCTTTCTTGAAGAAGAGTTCCAGAAATGGCTTAAAGAGAATGAACACATAAACAACTTTATAATTACCGGTGACTGTACGGATATCTGTGTACAGCAATTTGCTATAACATTAAAGACCTGGTTCAATATGAATAATAAAAAGGTGAGAGTTATTATTCCTGTAAATGCTGTTGAAACTTATGATTTTGGTCTGCATAACGGGAATCTGATGAATGTAATGGCACTATACAACATGATGATTAATGGAATAGAAGTAGCTCAGGAGGTAAAATAAATGGATAATATGAATTTAACAATGCTTACTGATTTTTACGAATTAACCATGGCAAATGGGTATCTTCAGAATGGGTTAAAAGATAAACAGGCATATTTTGATATGTTTTTCAGAAAAGTTCCCGATAATGGCGGTTTTGCAATAATGGCTGGGGTTGAGCAGCTTATTCAATACCTGAAAAACCTTAAGTTTGATGATAAAGATATAGATTATCTTCGTAGCAAGAATCTATTCCATGAAGAATTCCTACAATATCTTAAGGATTTTAAGTTCAGCTGCGATGTTTGGGCTATACCTGAAGGGATTCCAATATTTCCTAATGAACCTGTAGTAACTGTTAGAGGACCGGTTATTGAAGCGCAGTTTGTTGAAACAATGATTCTATTAACAATAAATCATCAAAGCCTGATAGCGACAAAGGCAAACCGTATTGTCAGAGCTGCCCAGGGTAGAGATATTATGGAGTTTGGTTCAAGAAGGGCGCAAGGCTGTGATGGAGCGATTTTTGGTGCAAGGGCTGCATACATAGGCGGGTGTGTTGGAACTGCATGTACAATTGCAGAGAAGGAATTTGGCATTCCGGCTATCGGTACAATGGCGCACAGCTGGATTCAGATGTTTCCAACCGAATTAGAGGCTTTCCGTGCTTATGCAAAAACATATCCAGGTAATTGTACACTTCTTGTAGATACCTACAGTGTGTTGAAATCCGGTGTACCCAATGCAATAAAAGTTTTTAACGAGGAAATAGTTCCGAAAGGATTCAGGCCTAAGGGAATAAGGATTGATAGTGGAGATATAACATATCTTTCGAAGGAAGCCAGAAAAATGTTGGATGAGGCTGGGTTCCATGACTGTAAAATTGTCGCATCAAATTCACTGGATGAGTTTATTATCAGGGATATACTTATGCAAGGTGCACAGGTGGACTTGTTCGGTGTTGGAGAACGTCTGATTACTTCCAGGTCAGAGCCTGTATTCGGAGGAGTTTACAAGCTGGTAGCAGTTGAAGAAAATGGCGAAATAATTCCTAAAATAAAGCTTAGCGAAAATGTAGGAAAAATAACAAATCCAGGATTTAAACAGGTTTGGAGGCTTTTTGACAAGGAAAGCGGAAAAGCAATTGCGGATGTGCTTACAGCTAATGATGAGACTATAGATGAAAGTAAGCCTTATGAACTATTTGATCCTGAATATACGTGGAAAAGGAAGATTGTAACTAACTTTACTGCGAAAAAACTTTTAATTGGGATTTTTAATAAGGGAACCTGTGTATATGAAAGCCCCAAATTGCAGGATATAAAGAGCCAATGCAAAGAGCAGATTGATACTTTGTGGGACGAGGTTAAAAGGTTCGAAAATCCGCATAAATATTACGTTGATTTATCAAAGTCACTGTGGGATATGAGGGAAAGGTTGCTGCAGGAGTATTCAGTAAAGTAGAACAGGGGGAGATGTTATGATAAACAGATTTGAAATAACTAAAGGTGATATAACAAAGCAAAATGTTGATGCTATAGTTAACGCAGCTAATAGTTCGTTGCTTGGCGGTGGAGGTGTTGACGGTGCTATTCATAGAGCAGCCGGACCGGAGCTGGTTATGGAATGCAGGGAGCTCCATGGGTGCAAAACCGGCCAAGCTAAAATAACTAAAGGGTACAGACTTCCTGCTAAGTGGGTCATCCATACTGTGGGGCCTGTCTGGCAGGGTGGAAATAAGGGAGAAGATGGACAATTGGCTGCTTGCTATAGAAATTCTTTGGAGCTGGCGGTTAAGAATGGTATAAAATCCATAGCTTTTCCGTCAATAAGTACAGGAGCATACAGGTTTCCTGTAGAAAAGGCAGCAGTGATAGCAATTAATGAGATAAAAAGATTCCTTGATACGGATTCAAATATTGAGAAAGTTTTAATGGTATGCTTCGATGAGGATACATATAAGAAATATCGAGACATGGATGACATCTCCAAATATATCTGTCCGCCCGGAACGGCAAACAAGATAATGCACCGAAAATTCCGATTGCAAGAAACAGAAGAGCAGTAACAATGCAGAGTTGCATTTTTATTCTCCTTCCGCAGTCATGGTTTTTATCAACTGAGTTACACTATTTCACATGTTTTGGACCAAAGAGCCAAGTATTGATTTTTCAGGGAGGAGATGGTATACTACATTCAATCTTTATTCTGCGATGATTCATTCATGCTTCGCAGAGAACGAAAGGAGTTGTTGTTTATGACTATCATTTTTGAGGTGACTTTGGTCTAAAACAGAATACCGGGCATGGCAATATCTTTCAAGGTGTAAATACGCCTTCTATTGCTGTGCTGTTTTGAGTAACCTTTCGTGAATACTGTAAACTTCTACGGGCATATGAACAGGTATGCCCGTGTTTATTTTAACACTTGCATTACCTGTGACAAACCGCAGTTTACAGCTATCGATGGCTGCTTGCTGCGGTATTTTTATGCCCAAAATGATTTGAAAGCGAGGATGAATTGTGTATAACACGTTAAGCGCATTATTGCGAAAACCGAAGCTTTACGAAAAGACCCAAGAGAAATTCTGGAACGACCCGCATATCTCCAAGGGCATGCTCGAAGCGCATCTGGATCCCAATACTGATGCTGCAAGCCGTAGACCCGAGTTCATAGAACGCTCGGTGGAGTGGATCTGTTCATTACTACCGCTCGGTTCGAAGCTTCTCGATATCGGCTGCGGTCCGGGATTATATACTAAGCGTTTATCTGAACGTGGATTGTGCGTTACGGGATTAGATTTTTCAGAACGCTCCATCGCCTATGCAAAGGAACACGACGCCAAAAGCGAATATGTAATGCAAGATTATCTTAAAATGGAGTTTGAAAATTTGTACGACATGATCACGTTGATTTGGTGCGACTACGGTGCTCTGATACCCGAAGATCGTCATAATCTGCTTGACCGCATGTATCGGGCTTTGAAGCCAGACGGGTTGTTTTTGCTTGATGTATTCACGCCGGAGTGGAACTTCGGGCGCAAGGAAAGCACGTCATGGGAAGTCTGTGAACACGGCGGTTTTTGGAGCCCAAATCCGCATATCTGCTTGAACGCACAGTATTACTATGGCGAAAGCATTAGCATGAGGCGAACCGTTATCGTTGAAAACGGGAACATCCGCAGTTTCAATATCTGGGACACATGCTTCACGAAGAAATCAATGTCAGAGGAAATTCAACTGCATAGGCTCACTCCTGTTGATTATTATTCTGATGTTGAAGGTAAGCCATACGAAGAAAACTCGCCGACCTTATGCGTGGTGATGAAAAAGCAGGAGGGATAATATGCTCGCTATAGCAAAGATCATAAAGCTCGCACACTAACGGGGGATGACGCCATAGCCGGTGAGATTTGGTGACGCCTACTGCTGGATGGTGGTAACACCGCCATACATTGACCGATACAATCACGCAAAGTCGGTAACAGTTCAGATAGGGGGATGAAACAAGCTCCTTTGAAGCAGGAAGCAGAAGTATTCGCCGCCCCTAAAGGACAGCGGAGAATCGGCCGCTCCCAAATTCAAGCCCGAAAGGATTAATCCTAAGAGTAAACAGAACCCCGCCTTCCGATATTTGAAATTCAAATATCAGGAGGACTCGGTGTGAGCAGAAAAACAGAAAACATAGGCTTTATCTGCGCCTATTGTGGCGCGGATGTAAAACCGCTGACCAATGGAAGCTATCGGAACCACTGTCCGTTTTGCTTATATTCGCTTCATGTAGACAATCTGCCTGGCGACAGGGCGAGCGATTGTTTTGGTATGATGAAGCCGATAGGCATCCGTTATAATGGCAAGAAGGGCTGGCAGATTATCCATCATTGTAAAAAGTGCGGTATGGAAAAGGTAAACCGCGCAGCGCCGGATGACATAGAAACTTTAAACAACATGATGAAACAGGGGGGAATTTATTGAATTTTATTACGCTGAAACCATTAAATAAAGACAATATGGTTCAGATGGATATTTGTGTGCCAATCCGCGAACGTAAGCAGGGACGGTAAAAGCGGGAGCTGTTCAATACAGAGCAGCTCCTCTTTTTCGCACCTATTTCATAATCATTTCACTTTGAATAAAGGTGACCTTCTTCGCATTGGCGCAGTATTTCAAGTCCTTCTCACTTTGCCTGAACCATTCCAAAAACTGCGGACTATGTTCGACTATCAGCTCATCCATCTCGGCACGCATTGAAAGATTGTTTTCGGATTTATATTTTCGCATACCGAAAACAGCGTTTTTGACTTCCTCACCAAACTGCAGAATCTTCTCGTCAACATCACTGCCTCTTTGCCATTGCAGGAGGTGGATTGAGGTTGCCTTTTCGTGTTGCCTGAAAAATTCGCCGTAAATATAATCGGTGATGTGCGGGACATAAATGGCGTACATTTTCAGGATGCTCAGCAGAGCGTAATATAGCGCGTATTGACCTGAATGCCTTTCCTCATAACCGTGGATTTCAGGCTCGTACAGCCGAGGTTTAGCGACCTCAATATAGTCGTTGCAAAAATCCTTCCAAAAGAGATCGTCAATCTCATGTCTTGCGGAGCCAATTTCATACTCATTCAGCAGCCGCCTTGCCTTGTTGAAGGTTTCGTTTGTGCGTTCAATAATCCATCTGTCAATCGGTAACAGAGCAGGCTCTCTCGACAGGTCGATGTCCTCCAAATGAGAGATTGCGAATTTAGAAGCGTTCCACAGCTTGGTAATGAACCTCTTTGAGGTCGAGAGCTCCTCGGCATCGAAAAAGGTATCGGTCCCAAGCCTTGCATTGGCCGACCAGTAACGAATTGCATCCGCCGAATGTGTTGAAATAAGCGTCGCCGAGTCAAGTGCGGAATTCCCTTTGGATTTACTGAGCTTCTCGCCCTTCTTCGCAAGCACAAAACCGTTTATCATCAAGTCTTTCCACGGTATATCCCCCGTATGATAGAGGCTCCTGACAATCGAATAGAACGTCCATGTGCGGATGATTTCATGGGCATGCGTCCTCATGCTCATGGGCGTGAGCTTTATGCCGAGCCGCTCGTTGATTTGCGGAGTGATTGACGAGGTCGCCCATGTGTCAAATACCGCGCTCTCGGGGATAAATTCACTGCATCCGCATCCGCAGACGCCGATGTATTCCGTTTCAAGCGGATTGATCGGCAGTTGATCCCGGCTGGCAAAGACGGGGCTGCCGCAGGCTTTGCAATACCAAACAGGAAAAGGAACGCCAAAATACCGCTGACGCGAAATACACCAGTCCCATTTCAGGTTTTCGACCCATGAGATATAACGGTTTTTCATCTGCGCCGGATACCATTTGATTTTATCGGCAGCCTCAAGAAAACGGTCTCTGTCGGACAGAATGTCAATGTACCACTGGCGCGAGGGGATTATCTCAATTTCTCTGCCGCACCGCTCATGCGTAGCGACGGCGTGTGTCAGCCTTTCGGATTTTATAAGCAGGTTCTTTTCCACAAGTAAGCGTATAATCTCTTTTCTCGCGGCATGAGTTTTCAGTCCGCCAATGAAAGGCACATCCCCGGAAATTTTGCCATCGGGTAGGATAACCCTGCGATACGGCAGGTTGTGTTCGGAGAACCATTCAGCGTCTGTGCTGTCGCCAAAGGTCGCGCACATAACGACGCCCGTGCCTTTGTCAATCCCGACCTTTTCATCCGCCATAATCGGAATTTCATAATCGTATAGCGGAACAACAGCGGATCTGCCAATCAAGCTCTGATAACGCTCGTCATTTGGATTGACAAACAGACAGACACAGCCATAAAGAAGCTCCGGTCGCGTTGTGGCGACCTCGATAGGCTTGCCATCCATCATGAAAGGAATATAGTTAAACGTGCTGTCGATATCCGCAGTATCAAGTTCCGCCTGCGCAATGGAGGTCTGACATTCGGTACACCATAGAACAGGCGATTCTTTCGTATACGCCTTGCCTGCTTCGGCAAGCTCCAAAAACAGAGCCTGTGATATTTTTCTGACTTCAGGGCTTATTGTCTCGTACTGTAACGACCAGTCAACCGAGAAACCGAGCGATGTCCAGAGTTCCTTAAATTCTGTTTCATATTTCTTGGTTGTCGCCGTGCATTTTTTGATAAATTCGCTGCGGGGCAGGTCTTTGGCAAATATCCCTTCCTCGCGCTCAACGAGCCGCTCAGTCGGAAGCCCGTTATCATCGAAGCCGAAGGGATAAAAGACATTGTACCCCTGCATTCTGCGAAAACGCGCTATCATCTCCGCCTGAGTGTAAGAGAACAGATGACCGATGTGCAGACTTCCGCTGACGGTCGGCGGCGGGGTATCAATCGAATAAACCTCGCCAGGGTTACTTGAATCGAATTTGTAAATTTGTTCTGCCTGCCACAGCTGCTGCATCTGCTTTTCAGCTTGCTTGAAATCGTAGTGCTTTTCCATCACAACACCTCCAAAAATAAGTGATTGAACACAATAAAAGCGCCCCAAAGCAATCTGCTTTAGGGCGAACATTGTGTCCGCGGTACCACCTAAATTCGGAGATTATTCTCCGCACTCAGCCGATGCGGGATATGAAAGCATATCCGATATCGTTTTCCTATGACGGCGGAAATCCCGTTGAAGTCTACTTAGAATATATAATTCCGTTCGGTTCACAGCTCAGAGGCTACTTCCAAGAGCTGTTCGCTCCGAGTCAAACGACTCTGCTTTCCTTATGAAGGCTTACACCAACCGCCTTCTCTCTTCGCTTCGGAAAAGCATGTACTCCTCCTCGTCAATGCCTTTATTGCATTCAATTTATGCTTAGTATAGCCGAATTGCAGGAAATAATCAAGACTATTCTGCTCAAGGTTTTGCAGCATCTTGATTTAGCAGCTTTATAAATTTAATTTTTACGACATGCTAAGCAGAACGCTCCCATTTTTAAATGGGAGATGAATGTAAGAGGAATACATATAAAAAAGTGTAACCATTTTATTGCATAGTTAGGCAAAATACGGTATAATTTTCTTAGCAGAACATTAGTTCTATTCGAAAGGAGGTGTAACAATATAGCAGTAGTAACTTTCCTCGTAAAAATTAAAAATCCTTCAAAGAATAAGCATAAACAGTGGGTCCGTGACCAGCAGGAATATACAAAATGCCTTAACTGGTGTGTAAATAGAATACTTAATGGCGAGAAGTTATCTTCAAAAGATGTTCCTTTCAGCTTGAAGTCCTGCATAAAAAATGAAGCAATAAGACGGGCGAAAAAGGAAGTACCAAACTATAGGAACAAACTAACAGGTGAAATACCTGAATTTAAATCCAATCAGCCTATAAGTATTAACAATCAAAACTGGGATACAAGAAGTAAAAATGGCAAATGGTATATAGGGTTTACCTCAAGCCTCGGGAAATGCTATCTTCCTGTAGTGGAATCCAGTGAAGCAATAAAATATTTTCACTATTTCGAAAAGAAACAGGGAAAAGATGAAAACAGACAGTTCCGGGGAACAATCCAGCTCTTCAGAAAGGGCCGGGAATGGTATATAGCAATACCTTTCGAAATCTCCAGTGAGATAAAAAACCCGGAATATAAAGCTGAAACAAACATAGGAGTTGATCTGGGGCTCAGACATATTGCAGTGGTAAGTGAACCTGTATCAGGCAGGCGTAAATTCTTTTCAGGAAAGAAGGTAGGATATATAAGACGTCACTTTCGTTCCCTGCGGAAAGTATTGGGTAAAAACAAGGCTCTGCGAGCCATAAAAGCTGCAGGTAAAAAAGAAAGAAGATGTATAAAGGATTATAATCGTAAGCTGGCGAAGGAAATAGTAGGATTTGCATGTGAATTTCAATATCCTGTAATAAAGATGGAGAAGCTAAGCGATATAAGAAAAGAATGTAAAACTGTAAAGCACGCAGATAGAACCATACATTCATGGGCATTTTATCAACTGCAGGAATACATAAAAGAAAAAGCTCAGAAGCATGGAATACCTGTCGTTATGGTAGAGGCTAAATATACCAGCCAGAGATGCTTTATATGCGGACACATAGAAAAGGGAAACAGGAACGGAAGCAAATTCACATGTAAAAGCTGCGGGTATAAAAGCCATGCAGACTTAAATGCCAGCAGAAATATAGCTGCAAGTACAGTCCTGGCGGTATAGGTTCAAGTAAGCCGATAGACCGGGTACCCATGGGGTATAATCTCGCATGGGAGGGTAGAGTGCACTACCTATGGTTGCATTGATGAAGGTGGGTCGGAAACGGAACAACTGGAGATTAATTTCCTTCACCAGAGATAGTAACCGCCGAACTTCCACAGGGAAGCTCCTCAATTCATTGAAGAGAGGATGTCACGAGCTCATACGAAAGATTTGTAAGTCAGGATATTTAGCTCTTTAGTGCGAATTACCACTAAAACATCCACGAAAGGGCGGTTAACTGGGCTTTCTTTATGGCCTTTGATGGAGAACAACCATCGCTTCGCAGCGTGTTGAGCACTGTGTAGGCTGTTATTCTGCATGGGTGTGTGCGTATAAGGACAAGTTTGATGGACTGGAATTATCACCGACGAGTTAAGGAGTGATTAATATGCTAAATCTTGAAGTGGTCGGGCAAGGAGCGACAACGAAAATATACCGTGATGGGGGTACAGCAATAAAGCTGTATGTAAACGCTCCGTCTGACGAAGCGGATAACGAAGCCGAGCGTCAACGGTTTGCTTACAACGCGGGGCTGCCTGTGCCTATTGTCTACGGTGTTCGCAAACTCGATGATAATGCCGTGGCGCTTGATATGGAGTATATAGATGGTCAACCGCTTATGCAGCCCGGTATGGACAAAGAAGAAAGAAAAAACGCCATCCACGCTTTGGTTATACTCCAATGCGAGGTACATAAGGTTCACGCAAGCAGCTTGCCAAAACTGACAGACCGATTGGTATGGAAAATTAAGACGACACAGTATTTGGAAGAACCACAAAAAAACAATCTACTCTCTTTGATTGCACGATTGGATAATGATTCCGACAATCTGTGTCATGGCGATTTCCATCCGCTCAATATTCTCTATGATGGTTCAAAACATTGGATTATTGATTGGGTGGATGCCACCGCAGGGAATCCGCTTGCTGACGCTTGCCGGACATATTTGATTTTCAAACAGCACATGAGCCGATCAGCGGGAATTTACCTGAGAACCTTCTGCAAGGAAACAAATTTGAAGCAAGATGATGTGCTTGCATGGCAGCCGATTATCGCCGCTGCTCGATTGAAAGAAAACATGGATGACAAGTCGAGGTTATGGTTGTTGACTTTAGTACAGGAATGGTATAACTCAAAGAACGAAGCGACGATATGATGGTTGTTTTATCGAAGGTAGGCTGGTAGGTTTTGCGTCGCTGACCGAGATGCGCAGCGGAGTTTATGAGATGAATAAGAGTTGTTGGATCTCTGTAGAGCAAAGGTGCGAGAACTCGGCGGCAACATAATCACTATTGGCATTGTGGAGGAAAATACTGTTCTTATAGAATGGTATACCGCAAATAGATTTATTCATACTGGCACAAAGCAGTTTGAGCATTTACCATTTACGGTAGTATTTATGGAGTGGAGCGTATGAGTGAGAAAAGAATAAAGAACTTTTTACAAAATATATACGACAACCAAATATTTTTCGATGGGTATAAAAAGCTGCGCGAAAACCCCGACAGTGCCAATATCCTCGAGGAAAAGCCTGCGCTCTTTTCACTCGTGCCGAATTTGACAGGTAAAACCGTACTCGACCTCGGTTGCGGATACGGTGAAAACTGTGCTGAGTTTAAGCGCCTCGGAGCCGTGAGAGTAGTCGGGATTGATATATCAGAAAAGATGCTTGAGGTCGCCAAACGAGAGAATACGGGAATTGAGTTTATCAGGGCTGATATGAGCGATTTATCCTATGTTGACGAGCACTTTGATGTCGTATTAAGTTCGCTGGCGGTTCACTACATAAAGGATATCAACAGCTTTATCGCAGGCGTCGGTAGAATTCTTGCTGACCGGGGTGTTTTTATCTTTTCGCAGGAACACCCTCTCACAACAGCGCCGATTGCCGGAGCGAGTTGGACGAGGGACGAAAATATGAATGTGTTGCATTACAACTTGACGGATTATATGAGAAGCGGACAGCGCAGTACGACATGGATTGTCGATAATGTCATCAAGTATCACAGACCGTTTTCAGAGATAGTAAATGCCCTTATTGCCAATAGCTTTGCTATCGAGAAAATGATTGAAACCGTGCCAACGGAAGAAACAATAAAGCGATTGCCCTATTATGCTAAGGATTTGGACAAACCGAATTTTCTGCTTATGAAGGCACGAAAAATATAGGACGGTGATCTGATGCAGGACAAAGGGTTTTTTGATATATTTTCAAAAGTCGAACCGGTCAACAAGGGCTGGTCTGAGGACAAGAAATACTGTGTGACAAAGGCTGATGGGATGAAGTATATGCTTCGCATCTCGCCCGGCGAGCGATATGAAAAGAGAAAAACACTGTTTGAGATGTTGGAGCGTGTGGCGGAGTTGGGCATTCCGATGTGCATGCCCATTGAATTCGGCACCTGTAAGGATGGCGTTTATATCCTTGAAAGCTGGATCGACGGCGAAGATGCCGAAGCAACAATATCGATGCTACCCATAACAGAACAATATGTGTTGGGACTTAAATCCGGCGAAATTCTGCGTAAAATACATTCCATCTCCGCGCCGGAAACGCAGGAAGACTGGGCGGTGCGGTTCAACCGTAAAACGAACAATAAAATCCAGAAATACCGCGAGTGCGGGATTCGATTTGCGGGCGATGACAGAGTTGTTGAATACATAGAGAATAACCGCCATTTACTTGAAAACCGCCCGCAGAGCTTTCAGCACGGTGACTATCACATCGGTAATATGATGCTTGAAAAAGGCGAGCTTAGGATTATAGATTTCGACCGATTCGATTTTGGCGACCCGTGGGAGGAATTTAACCGAATTGTCTGGTGTGCGGCGGCAAGTCCTTATTTCGCAACCGGTCAGCTTCGCGGATATTTCGGCGGAGAGCCGCCTATGGAATTTTTCAGGCTCTTGGCTTTTTATATCGCCAGTAATACTCTCTCCTCAATTTATTGGGCGATTCCGTTTGGACAGAACGAAATCGACACAATGATGAAGCAATCTCAGGACGTTTTATCGTGGTTCAATAATATGCAAAACCCCGTACCAACGTGGTATTTGAAGAATTTCCATGTACAGTGGATTGATGGTGTTTTGATTCGGATTAAAAATCCGTATAATTTTGATTTCATTCATCAATACGGCACTGTGTTTAGGGTGATTGACGGTCAATCTTCAGGTAACCTATGCTTTGGCGTCGAAAAAGATGGAAGGAGATATTTCATCAAATTTGCGGGTGCAGAAACTATTAATAATTATAATTTACCTGTCGGGGATGCCATCGCACGTCTAAAGGCCGCAGTTCCTAAGTACAGAGATTTAGCTCATCCTTTGCTGATTAATCTTGTCAAGGCGGAAGAAATCGGCGGCGGGTTTACAATCGTATTTGATTGGGAGGATGGCGAAAGCTTCGGCGATCAAAATCCTTCGCTGCATGAAAGGTTCTTGACGTTGCTAATAGACAAAAAAATGGGCGTGTTTGAAGAAATTTTACGTTTCCATGAGCATGTGGCGCAATACGGCTATGTTGCTATCGATTTTAATGATAACAGCGTTTTATATAATTTTAGCAGCGGGAAAGTCATGATTTGTGACATTGATTTTTATGCTAAACAATCTTATATCAATGGTATGGGCAGAGTATTGGGCGATGAAAAAATCATGTCTCCGGAAGAATTCCGAATCGGCGGCTTATTAGATGAAGTCACCAATGTTTACACAATGGGCGCAACCGCATTCGCTTTGTTTTCGGATTACGACCGCTCCCCCGAAAAGTGGCTACCGAGTAAGGAACTGTATAACGTGGCTAAAAGGGCCGTTAGCGACGAGCGGAGTCAGCGGCAGCAGTCGATACGGCAGTTAATTGAGGAATGGGAGGCGGCAAAATGAGCAAGCCACACGGCATAATCATACTCGGCGCGAACGGCAGCGGCAAGTCTACACTCGGACGTGAGCTTGCGCGTGTGTTGAATTTCACTCACTTCGATGCAGAAGATTATTGCTGGCATAAAACCGATATGCCGTTTACCGTTGCGCGTTCATACAAGGAACGACAGGAAATGTTGCTTTCCGATATTGAAAAGCACGGTTCTTTTGTAATGTCTGGCGATATCTCGAATTGGGGCGAGCAATTTTTGTCATTATTCGACCTTGTTGTATTCCTTACAGTTCCTACGGATATTCGCATTGAGCGAATAGAAAGACGGGAATTTGAGCGTTTCGGTGATAGAATACGCAAGGGTGGCGATATGTACGAACAACACTTAGGGTTTATTGAATTTGCGGCTTCGCGCTCTATTGCGCTACTCGAACAACGAGCTTCAGAGTATTCGTGTCCTGTTTTTCGTGTTGATGGTACAGAAGATTACAGCACAACCGCTTCAAGTATAGCAGAGCGATTCTATACCAGACACGGCGAGCCTTGGCGGGCAACAATTGCCAATCTCAATGAACTTGAAAAGTACCGCTTTACCGTCATATTTGCCCAGTACGGCAAGTTGAGCGGCAAATGGCTCTATTGCCGTCATAAAGACCGTGATACTTGGGAAACACCCGGCGGACACATCGAAGCGGGCGAAACGCCGCTTGATTGTGCGAAGCGCGAACTTTATGAGGAAACAGGAGCGATAAAATTTTACATCCACCATGCGTTTGACTACTCTGTACATACCGCGACGGAGTTCAGCTACGGGCAGGTGTTCTTTGCCGACATAGAAACGCTCGGAGATATTCCGCAAGGTAGCGAGATGGCGGAGGTTCAACCCTTTGGTACCATTCCCAACAAGATGACTTACCCCTCGATATTACCCGTGCTGTACGAAAAAATGCAGTCATGGTTGGGACTAGATAAAGCAAAAACCGAGTATTGGGACGTTCTCGACGCAGACCGCAACCTTACAGGGCGTATCCACAAACGTGGCGACACATTACCGGACGGCGAGTTTCATCTTGTCGTTCATGCTTGGATAGTGAATCGCAAGGGTGAGTTCCTCATTACCCGCAGAGCATTCAATAAAATCGGCTGTCCCGGTATGTGGGAGATCCCCAGCGGTAGCGCGACAGCGGGCGAGGATAGCTTAACTGCGACAATCCGTGAGGCACAAGAGGAGTCCGGCATTACGCTCTTGCCCGAAAACGCCGAGTTGTTCACATCCTATAGGCGTGGCAACTCGTTCTGCGACAACTGGCTGTTTCGTCAGGAATTTGACCTTGCTGATGTAGTGTTGCAAGAGGGTGAAACGTTAGACTCTCGTGCTGCGACTTGGAGCGAGATTTCCGAGATGATGAGGCGCGGCGAGTATATCGGGCGGGATGTATTCCCCGAATTTGACTTATTGGAGGAACTAAAATAATGGATATTCAAATGAATGGAGCTTGAATGATGTGAGAATCATCGAAATTACACCGGAGTATAAAAAAACAGTAGATGCTTTTATAAAAGAGGAATGGGCGGGGCCGGTGATTGTCAGCAAAGGATACGCTTGGAACACTTCTGTCCTGCCAGGGTTTGTAGCCATCGATGATGATAATAATGTTTGCGGTGTGGTAACATATCGTCTTGAAGGCGATGAATGTGAGATTACTACACTTAATAGCCTGGATGAAAAGCAAGGTATAGGCACAGGCCTCGTAAATGCTGTGATTAGCACTGCAAAGGATAATCATTGCCACCGTTTATGGCTTATAACAACAAACGATAATACGCATGCCATCAGATTCTACCAGCGATTCGGCTTTACCTTGCAGGAAGTTCATATTAACGCATTGGAGAAATCAAGAAAACTAAAGCCGTCTATACCGCTTTTGGGGATGGATAATATTCCACTGCAACATGAGTTCGAGTTTGAAATAATACTTTGATTGGGAGATGAATCGTGACCGAATACATAAAATCAATTCGCAAAATGGTTGGACACGTACTGATTTTAATATGCGGGGCAAGTGTTAATATTTAACGAGTAAAAGCATAACAGCCGAATTATGGGAGCGGAGCGTATGAGTGAGATAACAATAAAGCAAGCGAAAACTGAAGATATTCCTGTCATCGAGAGCATACTGCTTGACACAGTAAACTGGCTGAATGAGATGGAGCAGCCATTGTGGGGAGCGGGAGAGATTTCATGGGACGCGCTTTCCAAGAACTATCAAATCGGCGACTTTTACATCGCATATTCAGACGGAGAGCCCTCCGGGTGCATGGCGTTGGTTGATTACGACCCTTTCTTCTGGCCGGATGTGAAAAAAGGCGAATCACTATTTATTCACAAACTGGCGGTGACAAAAACCGCCCGTAAATCTGGCGTTGCTGATGCGCTGATGGTTTTTTTCAAGAAGCAAGGAGTGGAACGCGGAGTAAAGACCCTCCGCTTAGACACCCATGCTCTGCGCCCCAAACTACGCGCTTTCTACGAGCAGCACGGCTTTGTATTCGTTAAGGTTAAAGTCTTTAAGCACGACCGGCACACGGCGTTTTATATCTACACTTTGCTCGATTCCGTACTCGCTCAAAACAAATCTTCATGGAATACAATGGCTGACAGTTGGTTCGGTGTTACCGCTTTACCGACCTACGGCTGCTTATGTCCCAACGAGGATGAGCTTCACCTGTTTCCAGACTTGAACGACAAGAAGGTGTTTGACATCGGATGCGGCAGCGGTCATTCTTTGAAATGGTGCGGCGACCACGGTTCAACTGAATTATGGGGGCTGGATATATCCGACCGTCAGCTTGAAAATGCCGGAAAATACTTACGGGATAATGCCTATAATCCCAAACTGTTCTGTTCTCCAATGGAGCAAAACCCCGGCTTACCGCAAGGCTATTTCGATGTTGTTTACTCTATCTACGCCATCGGCTGGACGGTGGATTTACTGGGGACATTCAAACTTATTGCTTCCTATCTCAAATCCGGCGGGATTTTCATATTCAGTTGGGATCACCCGTTCATGCACTGTGTCGAAGCAAAGGACGGCCAGTTGGTTTTTTCCGGCAGCTATTACGAAGCCGAGCCGTTTTCATATATACAGCGCGGCAATCCTGTCACCTTGATTAACCGCCGCCTTTCGGATTACATTAATGCCCTCTCTGTTGCGGGATTTTCTGTTGAGCGGGTGGTGGAAGAAACCGATAAAACGATATTGGAACGTGATGCCGAGTTTTCATCGGATTATTACGCGCCGAGTAAAGCAAAGCGGTTTCCGCTGTCGCTTATCGTGAAAGCGAGGAAGCTATGAAGAAACTCGTTTTTGTCGAAGGAGTATCAGGTGTAGGCAAATCCACCACGGCAGTGAAACTTTGTAATGTTTTGAATGACCTCGGCTTTCGGGCTGTCTGTCATTCAGAAGGTGATGCAGACAATCCTGTGGATTTTTTTAACTGCGCTTATTTGACAAAAGCGGAATTTTCACAGCTATTGCAGGATTATCCGAGCTATAGATACACGCTTATAAATAACAGCGTTCAGGAAGCAGATTATGTACTTGTCCGTTATGGCGACCGTAACACAGCCTATTTTGCCTCGCCGCTTTTGGATGTACTAAAATCTCATGAAGGATTTTATAAGCCTGTAAAGCCTATCGCCATTGAACAGTACACAGAAGTATTTACAGACTGCTGGCGGCGGTTCTTGCATCAAGACCAAGGTAACGAAAATTTTGTGATTTTTGACGGCAGCTTTTTATTCCACCGTGCCAATGACCTGATACAGAATTATAATGCCACCAATGTAATGATTGCTGCACACCTGAAAGCATTACTTTCGGCGATGATTCCGTACAACCCGCTTCTTTTCTACCTTTCATCAAAGGATGTCGGCGCACGGCTCATTCAAGCACGAGAAAGCCGAGGGCAAGCCACGACGTCTGAGGCGCAAATTGCTTTTGAGGTAGAGAGAAAAATCCGGCAAATTCAAGTATTAAATTTGCTACCTATTCAAGCATGTATCGTTGATATTTCAAACGGTTGGAAGAACACGATTGACGATATGATGAAATATATCACGGAGGACGCTCAATGAAAAAGCCCTTTGTTATCAGCATTTCCGGCTTGTCAGGCAGCGGTAAAACGGCTGTTACAAATGTATTAAGAGCACGACTTGCCAACGCCGCTGTAATCAGTTTTGACGATTATGGTGAGCACGTTTATCACGACCGCGACATCAATGAATGGTCGGCTGATTCGAACGACGATGAATGGCATACTGAACCGATTGCTGCCGATGTTGAACGGCTATTAAGCGAACCGCTGGATTATATCATCCTTGATTATCCGTTCGGTTACGGGAACCGGCTTGTTAGGCAGTATATCAACCTTGTCGTTTTTGTAGATGCTCCTCTTGATGTCGCATTGGCACGGCGGATTGTCCGTGACTACACAAGCCGCGAGGAAAACACTAATGTTGCCGACGTCGAGGAAGTAAGCCTTGCAGCGCTTGATAAGGAGCTTCGCTTTTACTTGGCGCATTCCCGCTCGACTTATGCCCGTATGCCCGAAATGCAGAAACCGAAGTCTGACCTTGTTGTAGATGGTACTAAGATGCCGGAAGAAATTGCGGATGAGATATTAGCTCATATCAATACCCTCAATCACTGTAGAGCCCTTATTGACGGGAGTTATATCAAAATCGCAACAGAATCAGATTTACACTATATACTCGATATTGACCCATTTCGCCGTACTGACTTAATTTGTCATGCAATTAAGAGCGGCGATTGTTATATCGCGGTTTATGATGATATCATAAAAGGCTTTGCAATTATGAATTATACATTCTTTGATAATGGCTTTATTGAACTGTTAATGGTAGCGGAGAAGTATAGGCAATGCGGCATTGGCTCGGCACTGCTGAACCATCTGTTTGCTGAGTGCAAGACACAAAAGCTCTTTACCTCAACCAACAAATCAAACGAGCCAATGAGAAAATTGCTTGAAAAATCCGGATATACTTTCTGCGGTCAAATAGATGCCCTTGACGAAGGTGACCCAGAATTGTTCTTCGTAAGACAGAAGGCGGTGTGATGGACATATGGCGACTTGGCTTACTTATGGGAGTGCACAAAGATTATATTCCCGTTTAGGCTATAAGCCTGACGGAATGGGCCTTATGTATCGTAATGAGCCAGTCTACCGGGATCATCAGTAGCGGTTGATGATGGACTTGCTGATTTATCTGATAAAGAAATTAAAATAAAAATAAATCTCTGTTCCGGAGGGACATTGAATGAAGAAATTTCTTATTGGTATGTATGGCGGCTTCGATGAAGCAAAGTATAAAAGAGATTTCAGGCAAGGCTTTTCTGGAGTAGAGGCTTGCATGTTTCCCGACAGGCAGGAAGCCAATAAACTGATGAAGAGATCAATGGCAGATGGCTTCAAATTTGGTATACACTATCCCTTTCTCAAGAAAGACACACCTTATAGAGATCCATTCTTCATTTCAACGGATTACACCGAAAGGAAAGAGGCGATGGAATGTTTTGGCGATGAAACTGCGTTTGCCAAAGAAAAAGGAGCTGAATATATTCTTACACACTTCCCCAAACCAGTCCTTGTAGATAGAAGTCTTGACTTGAGATATTGGAGGTTTGCCGGAGATAAGGAATGGATGTATACAGATACGTATCCGATCGAATTGTTGAAAGAAAATTTGTATGAAATGTTTGATGGCTTGAGTGATATATCCAGGCGGTATGATATGCAGATTGTTCTCGAAAATGATGCAATGTCATCGGTGTTGATAAAAAGCTCGTTTCTGGAGGACTTGTTTCAGAAATACAGTACCATCAAAGTGTGTCTTGATATTGGAAGGCTTCATCTACAGGAGAAACTCGATTCTTCGTTCGATGCTTTGGGGTTTACAACGATATTAGCTCCCTATACCTACCTGATTCATCTTTGGAATACAAATCCGGTACAAAATCTGTCCGGTGGCCACTATCCGGTGTTGCCAAGCCAAAAGCCATCCGAGGGTTGGGCTGATGTCGAGGGGTTTATAGAAATAATAAAAAGGTATAACAGTAATGTAAAGGTATTATTCGAGCATAGGTCTGATCTGATAAGTGACGAGGAGCTGAATGAATGCTATTTCTGGGTTGAGCAAATGTTTGGCGGGAAAGAAGTACAAAAATAGCATACATTTAAGTACATGAAATGAACTCTTGTTTAGAAAACAAGAATAACAGGTCGTGGATTCACTTATCCTTTTAGATGCTGCAACCACTCATGGATATTTTGGATAAAACAACTATAAATTAAAATCTCCGTTGACAGTGTTTGGAATCACTCATATAATGAATTTGATGCAGTGTGTTGCAACTGCAAATGTTTAAAAATTTAAGTGCGAAAGGAGTTGTTTTAATGTCCGTAAAAAATGTTGAGGTGGTTTTTGACTAACTAAATACCGGCACAGGTACACAGGAATGACATTGGCAGTTTAGTGTTACCTATGCAGCTTCTTTCGAGCAACCAGGCGGCATGGGCGAGCAGTTGGCAACGCCAGCGACCAGCCCTGAATCGTGTATGCAACAAATAGCAACACGCATTGGTAGCGTGTTTTTTTGTTGCTTTCATACAAGTTGAAGGGACACACATCAGTAGGATGAATGTCTCATTTGAACCCGCAGGTGGTCATTATCTGCGGGCTTTTTATATACTTTTTTAGGTTGTGAAATGGTATAAATCGAATTATTAGGAGTTGTTGTTTTATGTTGGTTATGTTATGCGTTCGTAAAATTTCAACAGTATTGGAGGATAAAAGAATTGAACTTAATAGACTACGGATTAATTCCAACGATGCTTGCATCACTCGATATGACACAGGCCGAAGTATCCGGTATTCCGGCAAGGATCACTGCTGTTCATAAGGAACGGTATGAGCTTGTATGTGAATACGGCCAAACCTTTGGCAGGTTGAAATCAAGTAATTATTATGGCGGTGGTTCAGAAGAATTTCCGACAACGGGTGATTTTGCGGTGATAAATTATAATTCCAATGGAGATAGTCAGATTCTCAAAACACTGCCTCGTAAATCCAAATTTGCACGCAATGATTTTTCAGGACACGCGGCCGGATATGTTAAGACTGTTTTGGAACAGGTTGTTGCAGCGAATTTCGATTATGTATTTGTAATGGCGTCTCTGAACAAGGACTTTAATGTAAAGCGTATAGAACGCTATTTAGCTCTTGCTTGGCAGAGCGGTGCTCTACCGGTGGTTATCCTGACGAAGGCTGATTTGGTCAATGATTTTTCCGAGCATATACGAGCGGTGGAAAAGGTAGCAGCAGGGGTTGGAGTGTATGCTGTCAGCGCAATAACCGGTCTGGGACTCGATTTGCTATCGGACTATCTGAAGCCACGTAAAACCATTGTATTTCTCGGCTCGTCAGGCGTTGGCAAGTCAAGTCTTGTTAACGCACTGGCAGGCGAGGAATTGATGGTGGTCAGCGAAATTCGTGAGGACGACAGCAGAGGCCGCCATACCACCACCCGCCGACAGCTTATCATGCTGAAAAATGGCGTGATGATCATCGACACTCCCGGTATGCGAGAGCTTGGCATGTGGGATATCAGTATAGGGCTTGGCGAAGCGTTCAGCGATGTTGAGCGGTATTTCGGGAAATGCAAATTTACCGATTGTAAACACCAAACCGAGCCAGGCTGCGCCGTCAAAGCGGCGATTGTAAGCGGAGAGCTTTCGCATGAGCGCTGGGACAGCTACCTGAAACTGAAGCGTGAAGCAAAATTTTCAGATGACAGGGCAGGGTTTTTGTGCGAAAAACAGCAACGGCACAAAGACATTGCGAAATCTCAAAGACAAAGTATAAAAGCAGATTACCGTAACACAGCTTGCACAGAGAGCTTTACCTGCAAGCTCTGCGGAACATTTATCATGCCGGAGGGCGCTGGCAGCCAGCACCGAAACCATTGCCCGAAATGTCTGTCAAGCGTTCATGTTGACAACGAGCCTGGCGACCGAGCGTCTCTTTGTAAAGGAATTATGGATCCGATTGGCGTATGGGTACGTAAGAATGGTGAATGGGCGATAATTCATCGCTGTCGTTTATGCGGTGTGCTCAGCTCAAACCGGATAGCAGCGGACGACAATCCTACTTTGCTCATGTCTATTGCGGTGAGACCGTTGGCGACGCCTCCTTTTCCGCTGGGGCAGCTGGAACAAGGCCTTGATAATAGCTTAAAGCAGGAAGGAATACATCATATGGAGCAAGCAGAATAAGAGGGATGGAGGAACGCTTTTCGCTCCACTGACGCCAAATTAAGAAAAATGGAGGGCTTAGAAAATGAACAATTATATAATCAAACAAATACATAAAGACGAATATGGCATTATAAGAAAGCTGGATCGTGACGCATTTGGATATAACGAACGCAGCAGCGACGGCGATTTTCATGAAGTTTTCGCCGACAACATCCGCCGTTCGCCATACTATATCCCCGAACTTGACTTGGTGGCTGTCACAGACGACGGTTTTACCTATCTCGGACATGCAATTTTTTCTGCACTGCCGATGGGAGATAACGGCGAACATATTGTGTGGCTCAACAGTCTTGCGGTTAGGTACGGGGAAAATGATAACCATGCTGATAAATCCTATGAATACCAGCGCAAAGGGACAGGCACAGCAATGGTTATACGCGGGCTTGAAATTGCAAAATCGCTTGGCTATACCGGGTGCATGACATGCGGCAACCCTGCTGTCTACCAAAGGAAAATGGGATTCTTGGATTGCCGCGAGTTCGGTATCGGCAGGGACGAAAGCGTGGACGACCCGGAAGGCTGTGTGTTTGCAATAGAGCTTGCACCGGGTGGGTTCGACAAAACGAATAAGCTGCTCAGTTATGCTTATTATGATTTTACAAAGACTGAACAATTACATATAAAGCCTGAAAAGCTGACGTTCGTTTTAAGTAAATTGCTTGGTGCGACCATAATCCGTGCCGATTACCAAACCAAGCAATTACAGGGCGGAACGTTAGGTGACGTGAGACTTGTCACGGGTATGGCCGAAACTGTTGACGGCGTTGAACTGCCGTATAAAGTTGTTTT
>JBDKVA010000131.1:0-139263 GCA_039679375.1 Clostridiaceae bacterium | reverse complement strand
GGGTGGAAAGGTGAGGTAAGAGCTCACCAGCGGCATGGCGACTTGCCGGACTATGTAAACCCCACCTGGAGCAACACCGCAGAGGGACATATTGGCGGCCCGCCAGTCCCGGGCAGGTGGCTTGAGCTATTCAGAAATGACTGGCCTAGATAGATGATTATCAAATACAGAACCCGGCTTACAGACTTACTCAAACAATATTTCAAAAGCATCCGCTTTCAAGGCGGGTGCTTTTGTCTTCTAAGCCTGAATTGCATGATTTCTTTTAAAATATCAATACTATATATACTGAATGAAATTTTCTAAACACCTGGAATTTGAAAGGCTGTAAGAAAATTTATCGATACTACAGAAAGGCATGATTAAATTTGACAGCAGATATGACTTCAAATTTGGCCAAGAGGTGAATATGCCGGACGAAAAAAACAAGGTTACCTTTGAACGTGCTGATATAACAGCAGCGAATACTGAAATATCGCAAGAAAAAGAGAAAATCGAGGAAATCAAGGAACTGGGGAGGATGGCTGTTTCCAATCCCAGAGGCAATATTCACTGTCTTACGATCATAGGACAAATTGAGGGACATATAATCCTTCCGCCCCAAAACAAAACTACAAAATATGAACATGTCATTCCGCAACTGGTTGCGATTGAGGAAAATCCGGAAATAGACGGTCTTCTTTTAATCCTGAATACAGTAGGGGGGGACGTTGAGGCAGGGCTTGCTATTGCTGAAATGATAGCAAGTATGGAAAAGCCGACCGTATCGCTTGTCCTGGGCGGTGGCCACAGTATAGGAGTGCCTATGGCCGTGTCTACCGATTTTTCCTATATTGCTCCTTCTGCTACGATGACAATACACCCAATTAGGCTGAACGGTTTGGTAATTGGAGTTCCGCAGACATATGAATATTTTGATAAAATGCAGGAGCGTGTCGTTCAGTTTGTCAGCAGCAATTCGAAAATCTCAAAAGAAGATTTCAGAGCACTCATGCTAAAAACCGGTGAACTCGCTAACGATGTCGGTACGGTCCTTTTTGGGGAAGAAGCGGTTAAAAGCCGTCTGATCTGTGCAGTGGGAGGACTTTCCGATTCACTTAACAAATTGTATGAATTAATTGCCCAAAGACGCATTCAAATGAATCAAAAAAGAGATGCACCCGGAGGTGAACTGCAATGATCCTTTATTCCATCATACCACCTGAGGTGGTTTTCCAGGGCAGCACCTACATGGATGAAATGAAGTTTATTGAAGCGGAGTACAAGGGTGAGAAAATAATGGTGACCCAAATGGCAGATAAAAGTTATGAAATCGCCAGACTCCTTAGTACCTGCCCGAAAACATTTCTTAATCCGGCATACCAGCCAGGCAATAGGATTGATGCAAAAGAGTTATGCATCAATCCTATTAATAGGGCATAGCATAATCTTGCTCCAAATAAGTGATTTCGCTAAGCGATAATTGCGCTAAACGATTTTACCAAGCAAAATCGCCACTAAAGGAGCTCAATGCTCCTTCGGTGGCGATTGGATGAATCCCTAGTCCAGCTTGAACTTGGAAATGGATTGCTGAAGGTCTTTAGCGGATTGTTCGAGTTCAACCGCATGGCGCGACAGTTCTTCAATACTGGCAAGCTGCTCCTGTGTAGATGCTGTGACCTGCTGCGATGAAGCGGCAGTTTGCTCGGAAACCGCAGATATATTCTGAATCGAATTGATTGCCTGCTCTTTGTTATCCTCCATCTCCGAAATCCTGTTCATGATCTGTTCTACCTGCAGGGAGAGGTTTTTCATGGATTCCATGATGCGCTCAAATATTTTGATGGTGTCCATGACAGCTTCATTTTGGGATTTCAGGATCGATTCGGTGGTTGTTGCTTTTTCAACGGCTTTTGCAGTTTGGTCCTGTGTATTTCTGATGATGTTCGCAATATCTTGTGTCGCATTCATAGACTGGTCAGCGAGCTTTTTGACCTCATCAGCGACTACAGCAAAGCCTTTGCCCATTTCACCGGCCCTTGCGGCTTCGATAGTGGCATTGAGAGCGAGAAGATTGGTCTGATCGGCAATTCCGGTGATGACCTTGACTATCTTTCCTATCGATTTGGAATGCACATTCAATTGCTGTATATCCTGCAGAATTTCATTTGAAATGGCAGTCGTCCTGTTTGCTTTCATATCAAGATCTCTGATGGAAGCAAGCCCGTTTTGCGTCATGGTCATGGTATCATGTGTAAGGCTGTCGATCGATCTTGCATTTTCAGTAACATCATTTATTTTTTCAGCAAGAATGCTAATTTTTTCCACGCCCTGTTCTGCGTCCTCAGCCTGTGCTGTTGCACCTTTGGCGATTTCCTGAATGGCGGTGGAGATATCCTGTGATACGGATGAAACCATCTGAGAAGTAGTTGAAACGGTAAGAGCTGAATTTGAAACCTTATTCGTGACGCCCATCGACTGTTCGATCAGCGAACGCATACTGCCGATCATGGAATTGATGCTTCTTGCAAGAGTACCAAGTTCATCCTGCCTCCTGGAATTAAATGTAACGGAAAGGTCGCCTGATGCCGCCTGAGCAGATGCATTGATGATCCTGTTGATGGTTCTGCTCATGCTGTTGGCCATAGTGATTCCGGTAGCAAAGGCAATCAATACGGCCAGCAATATCATGATGACAGTCGTAAGAATAACGGACCTTGCAGCAGCATTGAGCTCGCTTTCGGGTATCAATCCAAGCAGGACATAACCGGTATTGGAAACTTTGTAAAACGTCATAAGGTATTTGACGCCTTCATATGTTACTTGCTTTGAACCCTTCTCAATTTTGCCGGCGACTACATCTGTGTAAAATTTCTGTTCAACAAGCTTACTTGTAATATTCATATCATTTCCATTTGTAAAAACCCTTTTATCCGGGCTTATCAGATGGACCTGCTGTTCTTTGGTCAGATTCGTGCTGTTTGACAAACCGGAGATCACTTCCGGCTTTATATCAATGATAAGCAAGCCGATCGTTTCTCTGGTGTTTGTACTTTTGATCAGCCTCATTAAAGACATTGAATAGATGTCTGTGGAAGTAGCGTTTAATTTGTCAAAATCCTCATGGATGCCAAACCATCCGCTTGCGGTCGTGGATTTGCTTAATTTATCTACACAGTATGAATCCTTCAACTGACTAAATTTAACTGTCGAATTCATTTGTGATGCTAATGGACGGAGAGATTCCCTGGCGGGAATGATTAAGATGTTATTAACCTCAGGACTATAGGTCGATATCGAGATCAATGCGCTGTTGACCCTGTCTTTTAATGCATTTGATTCAATGAACTGATCTGTTGTAAATTCTTTAGAAAGGTAATCCTGAATGTCAATGTTGGCAAATAACTGGCCGGAAATATTCTCTACCGTTCTCAAGACAAGATCCAAATACTTCCCGCTGCTTTCCATTGCAGCTATGGATGATTGAGCAGCAAGGTTTTTAGCGGTTTTTGACGTATTCGAATAAGAAATGACACCCTGAATAATGATCAGGATAATCGGTACCACGAAAGCTAAAATAAGTTTTACCCGAATGCTTTTTAAATTGGACAAAACAGAAGCAAGCGGTTTCAAAAAGCCGGCTGCTTTTTGTAATGCACTGGAAACGAAGCTTGATATGTTCGATCGCATTTTCATAGGAATACCTCTTTCGTTTAAATGATAATCATGAATATATAATAATTAGACAAAAAAATACAAAATCCTTTTTCCTTACGGCTATTTATAACAGAATTTTATAAATTTGACGATAGTATGGGTAAATCATGGTTTAAAAAAGTATAGAAAACAATGTGAAAATATGGTATGCTGTATGTTGTGAGGCAACTTCCAGAACATCCGGGGGTGAAAATTTGAAAGGGAAAAAGACACAAAAGAAGAAATATAAGCTGAAGAGAAAAAAAAACAGCAGCTACTCGCAGGAAATTCAGGGCATACTGATGTTAGCGCTCGGCATCCTGACCATGTTGAGCTTTTATGTTAAAGATTCAATCGGTATGTTTGGTACGTTCATCCGGGACGCATCGCTTGGTATGCTTGGTGTTCCGGCATTTTTGATCCCACCAGTCATCATACTGTACTCTGCAATCTTGATTTTTGCTCATGACAGGTTGAATATGAAGAATAAATCGCTATACATATTCTTTCTGTTTTTATTAGTTTCTGCCCTGATGCAAACCGGGCATTACAGGCCTGAAGATTACAACGGGCTGACGCCTATACGGGCACTGGAACAGTTTTACCGAGACGGTACTGCTCTTTCAGGAGGGGGTGTGCTTGGGGGGCTCATCAGTCTGCCAATCCTAGTTACCTTCCGTGTTTTGGGCACCATTATTATTCTTACAGCCTTATCGCTGGTAGATATTATTTTATTGACGAACTCATCCATTTCGGGTTTTATAAAAAATATGCGTAGCTTATTTATAAAGAGTGAAGGCAGCAAAAAATCGGGAAATAAAAGAAAGTCTGAGCAGGTCAGTGACGATGAAGATGATCTGCAATCGGTTGTCGTAGGAGATGGCGATGATCTATCGCTTCGGTTTGATAAAAGGCCCAAGGTGATTGATTTCAAAATAGAAAAGGAATCAAAGGAACTAAAAAACAAATCAGACCGAAAAAAGGCGCAGGAATTGGCCGAGCAGTCTTATTTGTCTGAGGATGCTTTAAAGGAAGAACCTCTGGAATTGGTGATCAGCGACTTAAAAAGGAAAAAAACAGGACCGAAAGAATATGTTGATAAACCGGCAGCAGAAGTAGAGCCCGGTCTGAAGGAAATAGTCATAAAGGAAGCCGTCAAAGCAAATGAACAGGTGAAGTACACATATCCTCCTATTGACCTGCTGCAGGAAGATGCTGAGATGGGAGGCAATACTAAAAATTACCGGAACCAGGTGCTGGAAGGTGCTAAAAAACTGGAGGAAACGCTGAATAGTTTCGGCGTTTCGGCAAAGGTCATTAATGTTACCAGAGGACCGACAGTCACAAGATATGAATTGCAGCCAAGCGCAGGCGTTAAGGTAAGCAGGATCGTAAACCTTGCCGATGATATCGCGCTGAATCTTGCGGCTCCCGCCATAAGGCTTGAGGCGCCAATACCGGGCAAAGCGGCGATCGGCATAGAAGTGCCCAATAAGGAAGTCAATATGGTGCGCATAAGGGATGTAATCGAGTCCCCGGAATTTGAACAGCACCCATCCAAGCTGGCATTTGCGGTCGGTAAGGATGTATCGGGCGAAACGATCATTGTGGATATCGCAAAGATGCCGCACCTTCTGATCGCGGGTGCGACCGGTTCAGGCAAGAGCGTTTGCATAAACAGCCTTATCGTCAGTATTCTTTATAAAGCGGCTCCGGATGAAGTAAAGCTGCTGATGATCGACCCGAAGGTTGTCGAACTGGGTATTTACAATGGAATACCGCATTTGCTGATACCTGTCGTGACAGAACCTAAAAAGGCGGCAGGTGCCTTGAATTGGGCGGTCCAGGAAATGGTGAACCGTTACAAGATGTTTGCTGATAAAGCTGTCAGAGATATCAAAGGCTATAATGAATTGATGAAAAAAACCGGTGAACAGCCTGCCTTGCCGCAAATCGTCATTATTATAGACGAGCTTGCAGACCTCATGATGGTTGCGCCAAATGATGTGGAGGATGCGATCTGCAGGCTGGCGCAGATGGCAAGGGCTGCCGGCATGCATCTCGTCATTGCTACGCAGAGGCCTTCCGTCGATGTCATAACCGGCGTCATCAAAGCGAATATCCCTTCAAGGATCTCTTTTGCCGTATCATCACAAATCGATTCGCGTACCATCCTGGATATGGGCGGCGCTGAAAAACTTCTGGGCAGGGGCGATATGCTCATACATCCTGTCGGCAAGCCGAAGCCAGTAAGGGCTCAGGGCGCAAACATAACGGATGCGGAAGTCGAAAAGGTAGTGGAATATGTAAAGGCTCAGGGAAATGCATCATATGATGACAATATTATTGAAGAAATAAGCAATGAAGATAACCCCGTGGAAAATGACAGCGGCGACAATGATGAACTGCTTCCAAAGGCAATCGAGCTTGTAGTTGACGCCGGACAGGCATCCGTTTCCCTTATTCAGCGTAAATTCAAGGTCGGTTACGCAAGAGCTGCCAGAATTGTTGACCAAATGGAGGCAAGGGGAATCGTCGGCGGTTTTGAAGGCAGTAAACCGAGGCAAATACTGATTTCAAGGCAGCAATGGCAGGAAATGCAAATGTCCGGTAAAGAGTAGCAGCGAGTCGCTGGAAATGGGCCAAATGACGATCGCTTAAGTTAAAACTCGAAAGCAGGAGGTACACTCATGACGGTTATCAATAGTTTCATCATCGTTTTAGTGCTGCTTTTGCTTATATACAGCTTATACAGGCTGTTCAGGAAAAAGAGCCTTTTAATGGTGATACCGGCCTGCGCACAGGTGTTTTCACTTGTGATTGCCATACTTAGCCTGATCCACGATGTAGAAGTACCGCAATATATTGAATTGGCCTATATACTTCTCGGAATCCTGCCGCCGTCCGTATTTTTGTTCATTGATTATGTGAGGATGATAAGAAAGGTAAAAAGCAGGGGCATATACGAAGGCCTTGTGGAGCAGCCCGCCAAGACTGCTCCCGTACCCGCATGCCTGCCGCCGGAAGGTATCAACGAACCGGCAAAGGAAAAACAGATCCAGGACGTGATGAAGGATCTGAAAAACCTTCCTGATGATATTCAGAAAAACGTCAGGAAATGCCTCGGTCATGCACATGCATTGCTTGGAGAAAATGATTTGGCGGGTCCGTATTATATTTACAGCACCTGTGCCAAAATAGCGGGCAGTTCATATATGCTTTACTATAATTGGGCGTGCATTTGCTACAGGCTTAAGAAGTATGAAGAAGTGCTGGAAAACTGTAAAAAGGCTCTGGAACTTTTAAACGGTACTGTTTCGGAGCAACAGGATATTCTTTACAATATGGGGAATGCATATTATATGCTGGATAATTACGGGAGTGCAGCCAGAAGCTTCGAAAAGGTTCTGGAGGTGAACGGAGAAAACGTACAGTCGGTGGAGAACCTTGCTTTCACCTATGTACATATGGGGGAGAAGGAAAAAGGCATTGAGCTTTTGAGTAATACAAAAGCGGATCCGGGTAATTTCCGCGCTCATTTCATTTCGGGCAGGCTTTTGCATGAAGCAGGCGAATATGCAAGGGCGGAGGAAGAACTCAGGAAATCTGCAAGGCTGCGGCCTGACAGCATAGAAGTGCTGGAGGAACTGGGCAGGGTGCTGATGAAGCAGGAAAAAAATGAAGCAGCACTTGAGGTTTTTGATGAAATCCTGAAGCTGGCACCCGACCATTATAATACATGGTCCAATAAGGCGCATGTCAACAGTAAACTCGGCAGTTGGAAGGAAGCTGCCGCAAGCTACAAGGAAGCAGTCCGCATCAGACCGGACAGCTCCATAAGCTATTACAATATGGCAATTGCCTTGCAGGAATGCGGGAACAGCAAGGCGGCAGCAGATGCCTTTAAAAGTGCGATACGAATCAACCCCGGTTTTGTCGCTGCCTATAACAATCTCGGAATCACACTTTCACTGGCAGGAAGGTATGAAGAAGCGCTGGAAGTGTATGAAGAAGGTATTAAGAGAAATCCGCATGATTTCAGCCTGTTTTTCAATATGGGGATGAGCCTTTTTGAAACAGGCAAGCACATGGAAGCAGCAGCGGCCTACAGGGATGCGCTTGACCTTAAGCCTGACGAACTTGAGATATATTATTACCTTGGCGCCGCGCTTACTGAAATACGTCATTATAATGATGCTATAGAGGCGTATAAATCCGCTCTTGATATAAAACCAACGGACGGCGAGCTGCATTATAACATTGCCGCCATATATGCCATGCTGGGACGGTATGATATTGCCGTGGAAAATTTAAAGCATGCGATCGAGCTTGACAGCGAAGTGCGCAGCGATATCATGCAAAACAGAGCTTTTGACGGTATGCGCAGCAGAAACGATTTCAAGGAAATGATATCATAGGAATGATGGTAGGCGCAAAGCATTAACTTTAATATGCAATTAACGTTTAAGTGCATAGAATTTGTGTTAATAACTTATTGCCGCGAAACTGCAATAAAAAACAAGAGAATAAATTTCACATTCGCGGCAATAGGTACATTCGCTGGGTTGTGGGCGGTAGCCCACATTGGATTTATAATAATTTAGATTGTAGTGGAGAAGGATTATGCCATTTTTACCTATCAGCGGGAGCGACATGGAAGAAAGGGGCTGGGATAGCCTGGACTTCCTTTATATAAGCGGAGATGCATATGTAGACCACCCCAGTTTTGGACATGCGATCATAACAAGATTACTGGAAAGTGCCGGTTACCGGGTTGGCATCATTGCACAGCCGGATTGGAAAAGCGATGATGACTTCATGAGGTTAGGACGTCCTAAATACGCAGTTCTTATTTCATCAGGTGTGATCGATTCCATGGTCAATCATTATACGGCAAGTAAAAAGATCAGGCATGACGACAGCTATTCACCAGGTGGGAAAGCCGGCTGCAGGCCGGACAGAGCTGTAATCGTTTATGCAAACAGGGCGCGTGAAGCTTTCAAGGAGATCCCTGTTATAATCGGAGGGCTTGAAGCCAGCCTCAGAAGATTTGCACACTATGACTACTGGGATAACAAAGTACGGCGCTCCATACTGCTTGACAGCAAGGCGGACTTGCTTATTTACGGTATGGGAGAAAAACCGGTACTGGAGATAGCCAAACAGTTGGCGGAAGGAAAGAGCATTGAGAAAATCCGTCATGTGAGGGGCACCGCATATATTGCCGATTCATCGCAGCTAAAGGAGATTACGGAGAATGAGGAAGAGAAGGACGGCAATCCATCATGGGTGCTCATACCATCCTATGAAGAGGTAGTAAAAAGCAAGAAGACATATGCAGAAGCTTTCATGTTTCAGTATAACGAGCAGGATGCGTTGAACGGACGAACGCTTATCCAGCCCCATGGAGACAAATTTGTGGTGCAAAATCCTCCGGCATACCCGATGACGGTCAGTGAACTCGACAGGGTATATGCGCTGCCTTATGAAAGGACGTATCACCCTTCCTATATCGAGGCAGGCGGCATTCCCGCGATAAATGAGGTGGAATTCAGCATTACAAGCCATCGGGGCTGCTATGGCGGCTGCTCCTTTTGCGCGTTGAATTTTCACCAGGGCAGGGTGATTCAGAAACGAAGCCAGGCATCAATATTGAACGAAGCCAAAAAACTCGTATGGCTGCCGGGCTTCAAGGGATATATCCACGATGTCGGCGGACCGACGGCCAATTTCAGGAATACTGCCTGTGAAAAACAAAAAAAGTATGGCACCTGTAAAGGTAAACAATGCCTCTTTCCAAAACCATGTAAAAATTTGACGGTAGATCACAGTGAATACCTGGAATTATTAAGAAAACTAAGGCAACTGCCGGAAGTAAAAAAGGTATTCATCCGTTCAGGTATTCGTTACGACTATCTGATGCTTGATAAAAATGACGATTTCTTTGAGGAATTGTGTAAGCACCATGTCAGCGGACAGCTTAAGGTAGCGCCCGAGCATGTGGTAGACAGAGTACTCGAAAAAATGGGCAAACCCGGAAGGAAAGTCTATGACGCTTTTGTAAAGAAATTCTTTGAAATTAACGAAAGGATCGGTAAGGAACAGTATCTTGTGCCCTATCTTATATCCAGCCATCCGGGAAGCGATCTGAATGCGGCCATCGAGCTGGCACTCTATTTGAAAGAGACGGGATATATGCCCGAACAGGTGCAGGACTTTTATCCGACCCCTGGAACACTGTCCACCTGTATGTTTTATACCTCGCTTGACCCAAGGACGATGAAAAGCGTATATGTGCCGTCCTCGCCCAAAGAGAAAGCGATGCAGAGAGCTTTGCTGCAGTTCAGACGAAAGGAGAACCAGCCGCTTGTAAGGGAGGCACTTCGAAAAGCGGGCAGGGAGGATCTGATCGGTTATGGGAGGCAATGCCTTGTAAGGCCTGAGCATAGCTTACGGAATGGCAGTGGAAAAATACCGCAAAAAAGACGATAGAGACGAATGCCCTATTGTTTCAAGTTTTGTTTTTCTTGACATAAAAATTAAAAAAGTTTACAATTAATTTGAGTTTTGTATAAACAGCGGATAGTTCAAGCTATCCGCTCATTATGAATAGCCGGTTTTATCCGGGGCTGGTCGTTGGCAGAAGCCAACTGCTCGCCCATGCAGCCGGTATGACCATTGAAAACTGAATACGAGGAGGTGTGTGTTATTTTAGAAGGGGCTATTATTGGAATAGTGATTGGCCTTGTAATTGGAGCAGTAATTGCTTCATTTATATCGTTCCGTAAGGGATATAACCGCAGAAAAAATGATGCAGAAGCTGAAATCGGCAGTGCAGAACAGGAATCCAAGAGGATTGTGAATGATGCTTTAAAAACAGCCGAGAGTAAAAAAAGGGAAGCTCTCCTTGAAGCCAAGGAAGAGATTCATAAAAGCAGAATGGAACTGGACAGGGAAATCAAGGAACGAAGGAACGAGATTCAAAGGCAGGAAAGAAGACTGGTCCAGAAGGAAGAGACACTCGACAAAAAGGTAGATTCCCTGGAACAGAAAGATGAAATCCTAAACAGGAAAACGAAGGAAGTACAGGCAGCACAGGAAAAGATGGCAGAGCTCCAGAAAAAGCAACTTGAGGAACTCGAAAGAATTTCAGGATTGTCCATAGAGGATGCCAAGCAATATCTACTCAGGAATGTGGAAGATGAAGTCAAACATGAAATGGCAATACTTGTAAAGGATCTTGAAGCCAAGGCCAAGGAAGAAGCAGACAGAAAGGCCAGAGATATCGTTGCGACTGCGATACAGAAATGTGCAGCCGACCATGTATCCGAATCTACAGTGTCAGTAGTACCACTGCCAAATGATGAAATGAAAGGCCGGATTATAGGCCGTGAAGGCAGGAATATCAGGACTCTTGAAACATTGACAGGAATTGATCTGATAATTGATGATACACCTGAAGCTGTAATACTATCAGGATTTGATCCAATAAGAAGGGAAGTAGCAAGAATAACACTGGAGAAACTTATTCTTGATGGAAGGATTCACCCGGCAAGGATCGAGGAAATGGTAGAGAAGGCAAAGAAGGAAGTTGAGAATACAATTCGTCAGGAAGGCGACAGAGCTACCTTTGAGACAGGAGTCCACGGATTGCATCCCGAAGTGATCAAACTTCTCGGAAAACTGAAATTCAGAACCAGCTATGGCCAGAATGTACTGAATCATTCGATTGAAGTATCAACACTGGCAGGAATCATGGCGGCAGAGCTCGGCGCAGATGTAGTGCTTGCCAAGAGAGCAGGTCTTCTGCACGACATCGGAAAAGCCGTCGACCACGAAATGGAAGGTTCACATGTAACAATCGGTGCGGATCTTGCTAAAAAGTATAAAGAAGGAAATGAAGTCATCAATTCGATCCTGTCCCATCACGGAGATGTTGAACCGACATCACTGATCGCAGTGCTGGTACAGGCTGCCGATTCGATATCGGCCGCAAGACCCGGTGCGAGGAGGGAAACACTTGAATCCTATATCAAGAGGATCGAAAAGCTTGAAGAGATCGCAAATTCCTTCCCGGGTGTTGAAAAATGCTATGCTATACAGGCAGGCAGGGAGATCAGGATCATTGTCAAGCCTGAGGATGTTTCCGATGATGAAATGGTGCTGAAAGCTCGTGAAATCGTTAAGAAGATTGAAAATGAGCTGGAATATCCCGGACAGATCAAAGTAAATGTTATCAGGGAAACAAGATCGATTGAATACGCAAAATAAAAACGTATTCCCTTAGTAAAGACAAAAAAGCGTGCTTAAGGCACGCTTTTTGTGTTATAATAAGCGCAAAATGTGTTGCGGATGATTTCATTGTGATATATTGAATGGACTAACGGAGGTAAAGAATTTGAAGGTATTGTTCATTGGTGATATTGTAGGGGGCCCAGGCAGAAAAGCGGCCAGGGAAATGATATCTGTCATAAGGAAGGAGATGCCATTTGATTATTGCATCGCAAACGGCGAGAATGCCGCAGGCGGGACGGGCATAACCGGAGCAGTGGCACAGGAGCTTTATAAAGACGGGATCGATGCTTTGACAATGGGAAACCACACATGGTCAAAAAGAGAGATTACGAATTTTATTGATTCTGATCCCAAAATCGTCAGGCCTGCCAATTATCCAAAGGAGCTTCCCGGAAAAGGATCCATCATTGTTGACGGTAAGCTGGGGATCGTCAATTTGCTTGGAAGAGTATACATGGATAATGTGGACTGCCCTTTCAGAGCACTTGACAGAGAGCTGGAATACTTAAAAAGCAAGGTAAAGGTAGTTCTGGTAGATATGCATGCGGAAGCCACCTCTGAAAAATGCGCCATTGCATGGCATGCCGACGGCAGGGTGAGCTGTGTTCTCGGCACACATACCCATGTTCAGACTGCTGATGAGAGAATATTGCCTTGCGGCACTTCATTTATTACGGATGTCGGAATGACCGGACCTCACGAAGGGATCATAGGCGTAGACCGGGACATTGTGCTTGAAAAATTCCTTACCTGTATGCCGGTACGGTTTGAGCTTGCAAAAGGTATCGTACAGTTTAATGCCGTTCATATGGAAATCGATGATAAAACCGGAAAAACGTTATGTATCAGAAGATTGTCAAAAATATTATCTGTTTGATTTATTATGGATATACTTTTGTTTGTCTTTCTTATCAAAATTACTATAATTTAACTAAATAAAAAGGATTTTGAATTATCGTGTAGAATTAATACTTATTATATAATATTGTTTGTATTAGGGGGTAATAAGTATTATGGATGTTTTAAAAATTTCAGCAAAATCCAATCCAAATTCCGTAGCAGGTGCTCTGGCAGGTGTCATAAGAGAAAAAGGAGTGGCTGAAATGCAGTCGATTGGAGCCGGTGCGTTAAATCAGGCAGTCAAGGCAGTTGCTATTGCACGCGGATTTGTAGCGCCATCCGGTATTGAACTGATTTGTATTCCTGCTTTTACCGATATCGTCATCGATGGTGAGGAAAGGACGGCAATAAAGCTTATCGTAGAACCTAGAAAATGATCGTTTGATTGAATGAAATTTTCTATTTATGCTCCAGTAATTAAAATCTCGGGGCGTCGAGCCCCTTTGATTTTAGAGCAAGACTCCGCTTATGCTCCAGTAATAGCAAAAAGCACGTAAAGTGCTTTTTCTTTGTGTACGGAGAGCTGAGGCACAGGGTTGCAGTCCCAAAACAAATATTGAGAATACATAATGGTTATGATAAGATAAATAGTGTATTTCGGGTTGAGATCAGCATTATCATCGTCCGGAGGATCGCCATATTGAAAACGGTCGAAAAAATAGGAAATGAAACGCTTCTTGTCACAGACGGCCAGTTGAAATATATTGAATTTGAGTGCCTCACTAAATTCGACAAGCTTCTGACACATTGTATGAGTACGAGAACCGGCGGAGTCAGTACGGGTGAATGCAGTACATTGAATCTTGGCTTCAACAGGAATGACAACAGGGAGCATGTCCTTCAGAACTACAGACTGCTTTGCGATTCAGTCGGATTGGATACGGACAATCTGGTGGTTTCAGATCAGGTGCATGGTATAATAGTGCGTCTGGTCGCAGAAAGTGACAGGGGGAAAGGGTTTTCAAAGGAAAGCGATATAAAGGGCGTGGATGGATTCATAACAGTTACGCCGGAAGTGGCGATGGTAACCTATAATGCCGACTGTGTGCCCATATTTCTATTTGAGCCTGTAGTAAAAGCTGCAGCCTTACTTCACTCAGGTTGGAAAGGCACTCTGAACAGCATTGCTGCCGAAGCGGTAGCGGCAATGCGAACCTTGCCCGGATTCAAGGCTGAGAGGCTGATTGCAGCAATAGGCCCATCCATAGGCAGTTGCTGCTTTGAAGTAGGAGAAGATGTTTACGGACTTTTTACGGATAAGTATCCCGTACGAGCTTTATATAAGCCTTTAACAGTTGGTAAATGGACGGTTGATTTGCAGCAAATAATAAAATTGGAATTATTGCGCGCCGGACTGTTGGAAGAAAATGTACACAACAGCGGTATTTGTACAAAATGCCGTATGGATCTGTTTTTCTCACATAGAGGTGATAACGGCAGGACAGGGAGCCTTGCTGCATTCATGCAGATCAATGCGGACCGTTAGTAACATATTGTCGCGAAATTGCAATAAAAACAAGAAAACAGTTTCACGTTCGCGGCAATATGTACATTCGTTGGGTTGTGGGCGGTAGCCCACATAGGTATTGGAGAATCAAATGAAAAGAATGAAATGGTATATTGCTCTGATTCTGAATATATTTCTGCTTTCATCATGCCAGACCGGGATTGGTGATGAGCAGCTTCAACTGCAGCATTATTATGACGCAAATGACAGTGCGAAGTACGAGGCGGACTACGATATCCTTGACAAGGGTCCGGTTGCCGGAGGTGTTTTAAACCTCTTTACAACCGAGCCGGACACACTCAATCCGATTCTTACAAAGAATACTTATGTTTCAGACTTCCTGAGCTTTATATATGAAGGATTGACACGTCTCGACGAAGGCCAGAAAGCCGTACCGGTGCTTTCAGATTCGTGGTCGGTATCCTCCGATGGACTTGTTTGGAATTTCCATATAAGAAACGGAGTAAAATGGCAGGACGAACAACCATTTACTGCATATGATGTAGAATTTACGATTCAGGTGCTGCTCAACACAGGCGTCGAGTCTGTTTACAAACCGTTGGTGATGAATATTGCAGCCTTTTCTGCGGTGGATTCGTCAAATATTAGAATCGTCTTGAAAAATCCGAACTCTTTTATACCGGAGATGATGTCATTTCCTATCCTTGCAAAGCACCAATTCCAGCAAAAGGATATAATTTCAGCCTCGAAAAACTTCAGCCCGATTGGGACAGGACCCTATCGATATACATCCTATACCGAAAAGAAAAGGGTGGAATTGAAGTCCAATGAAAATTGGTGGTATCTGAATGCAGAAGATAGCAAAGCAAAAGACGGAATGTTCATGAGTACGATCAATATCAACATTTTCAACGATTCGGATGAAGCGATGGGGGCATTTCAGACCGGCGAAATCGATGTTGCCTCAATAGAGACGGGTGACTTTTCAAAGTACAAGGGCAGATCCGATCTGATCATTAAAAAGTATACGTCCAGGAACTTTGAATTTATTGCCTTCAACCTGGAAAACACTGTATTAGCTGATATATACGTTCGCAAAGCAATCGCGCTTGCAATCGACAGAGAGCGCGTCATCGGCAATACGTTGCCGGGAGAGGCGGTAGCTTCTGATATCGCTGTTTTGCCGGATAGCTGGATATCGGATATGGAAGGGATATCGGCAGGCGCTTCTGCAATGTATTCTATTCCGGAAAGCATCAGCAAGGCTGTTAATCCGCAAAATGGCAACGCTTCGGAGGCAGCAGCCGTCTTTACTGCAAAGACGCCGAAGGAAGCATTGCTGCAGGGAGGCTGGAAAGAAAGCGCACAGGGCTATTACAAGATTATAAATGGCGTAAGGAAATATTTGAAATTCGAGCTTATCGTCAATTCCAACAACAGCCTGCGGGTAAAGGCTGCACAGGAAGTATGCACGCAGCTGAAGCAGGCAGGTATCGAGGCGGTATGCACGCAGATACAATGGAATGACTTTTTAGCCAGAGTGAACGCATCTAAATTTGACATGGTGTTTACCGGGTGCAGAGTGCCTCAGATACCGGATGTATCATATCTTTATTCAAGCAGCTATCTGCCGGCGGCGTTACCTGCCAGATCTGACAGCGCAAGAAATATTTCCGGATATTACAACGTACAGCTCAATGAAAGCATTGCAGCATTGTTCAGGGAAAACGATACGGATAAAAGAAAGGTCTTGTATGATGATATCAGGCAGATCGTAACAAACGATACTGCGTACATCGGGCTGTATTTCCTGAGGGATGCCATGGTATACGGAAGAAATATAAGAGGACCGCTGGAGCCGGATACATGGAATCGCTATAAGGATATGACGCATTGGTACAAGCCGGAGGTGCCGTAACTTAATGCATTATGCCGGCAGGCTTTGCTGAAAGAACATATGCAAATCATGTCCTGCTCGATAAATACCGGCTTTATATTTACATAGAGGACGATATATTCAGGGGGAAGTTTATATGGAATTTGATTTTTTGGATAAGGAAGAATATAAAGCCATACCCATATATAATATACAGCTGGACGGTAAGGAAAACGCCCCGGTATTCTTGTGCAGATACAACACCGGCAGGCTGCCGTTAGTCCTGCACAGGCATAAATTCATGCAGATAAACTATATTTATAAAGGTAATATGAAGCATGTTATAAACGGCCATGAATTCAATGTCATGAGCGGGGATATCTTCATCATTCCTCCCTATGTACCGCACAACCTGATCGATTCGGAAACACCGGACGGCCAGGTGATCGAGTTTGAATTCATGCCGGAGTTTATCAATCAGAACTTTCAGAACCTGGAAACGATCAAATCATTTTTTGATTTTGCCTATATCGAACCTTTCCTCGTAAGTGAAAACAATGTCAAACCAAGACTGAACCTTTGCGGTAATGCGAGGATCGAGGCCGAAGCGATCCTGAATGAAGCGCTTAAGGAATATGCCGAAAAGCGTTCCGGATACAGTCTGCTGATCAAATCGTTGGCACTGAAGCTGTTGATCATTGTAGGAAGAGAGTTTACAAGAGATCTGGAGGGCACAGACTCGGTTGGACTATACGCCAGACACAGAGAGGCGATATATAATTCCATCCGCTATATAAATGATCATTATAATAAACAATTATGCGTGGAGGAAGTCGCAAAGGTTTCAATGCTGTCACAGTCCTATTTCAGCTATTTGTTCAAAAACATCACATCAAAAACCTTTGTCGAATATCTGAACGGTATCCGGCTGGCAAAAGCAATGGAGCTTTTAAAAAATACCGATATGAGGGTTCTTGACATTTGCTATGAGGTTGGCTTTAATAATGTAAATCATTTTAACAAGCTGTTCCGTAAAAGCGAGGGTATCACGCCTCTTGCGTTCAGGAGAACGATACTGCATAACACGAAGATTTCATAGTATTGTTACATTTTCCAATTAAAAAAACAAAGAAATTTGATGAGCTGCCCGCTATAATTAAAATAATCAGGCGTTTATAAAATTTTGTTCAATGAATATAGCCGAGACAAATATTTAGCGAAAGAAGGTCAATAGGATGATCATTGACGTACATAACCACCCGGACTGGCATGGTCACAATCTGGAGAAATTCCTGAAGAATATGGACCAGTATCGTATTGATAAGACATGGCTGCTAAGCTGGGAGGCTCCGGCCGACGAATATGACCCCAACAGTATTTATTGTACCCCGGAAGTGGGTCCGCGCGGTCCGATCCCCTTCGCAAGGTGTATATCGTATATTGAGCGGGCTCCGGAAAGGTTCATACTGGGATTCGCTCCGGATCCGAGAAGACCTGAGGCAGTTGATATGCTGAAATCTGCTGTTGAAATTTATGGAGTCAAAGTTTGCGGTGAATTAAAGCTTCGCATGATGTACGATAATCCTGATGCGTTGAGGATGTACCGCTATTGCGGGGAAAAGGGACTTCCTGTTACAGTCCATATTGATTATGAATTCGACAGAGGTACTAATTATCCAAGGCCTAACTATTGGTACGGCGGAGGTATTGAAGCATTTGAAAGAGCAATAGCCGCCTGCCCTGAGACGATTTTCCTTGGCCATGCGCCAGGCTTCTGGGCTCATATTTCCGGAGACGGCAAATACAACAAGGAGCCATATCCGGGCGGAAAGGTCGAACCAGGCGGAAAGCTGATCGATATGCTTAGGAAATATTCAAACCTGTACTGCGATATGTCGGCTGGTTCAGGATGCAATGCACTAAAGCGCGATCCCGAATTTGCAAAGAAGTTCCTGATGGAGTTCCAGGACAGGGTTTTATATGCGCGTGACTATTTTGACAATAAGCATCAGGAATTTTTAAATGGCCTTGGTTTAGCGAAGGATGTGCTTGATAAAATCTATTCTGGAAATGCATTGAAACTTGTGCCGGTTGACTGATTACCAGTCAAAATCAAAAGGCCAATACCAAAGGTTTCATCTATAGCAGATGAAACCTTTTTGTGTATCAGACGGTAGAAAGCTATATTTGAAATAGGCATCTTCCGATAATGTGCTATTTACAGTTGACCAATCCAAATATATAATCAATGTACATGGGTACGTTAATTTTATCTGCTGTGATATCTTTTTGGAGAGAGCATATGCGTCGTACCGGCACAATAAATTGATACAGCAGGAACGTATGAAAAAAGGGTGAAAAAGAGAGGATAAAAAGATGCTCTGGGTTATTGTTTCAATTTTGATCGTAGCGATCGATCAGATAGCTAAATACATTGTTGTGCAGAATATTGCGCCCGGTGAAATGATACCGGTTATCGACAAATTCTTTTATCTAACGCTGCATAAAAACCCGGGCGCAGCATGGGGCATACTTCAAAACAGCCAAAAATTATTCCTGATCATTATACCGATTATTTCGATATTCGTCCTCTATTTTATGGCAAAAAACAATAACCGGTTTTTAAGATTTTCTCTGGCATTCATATTGGGCGGCGCAGCCGGGAATTATATTGACAGGCTGTTTGAAGGGAGAGTAACGGATTTCCTGCTGTTCTATATCGGGTCATATCCATTCCCCATATTTAACGCAGCCGATATGGCAATAACCTGCGGAACGGTACTGCTGGCGGTATACATGCTTTTCATTTATAAGGAGCCGCCAAGGAAGACGGAGTCCGGAGAAGAAAAAAATAAAGATAAAGCGAAAGGCATGCGAATTGAAGCGGAAGGTCAAGGCAAATCAAATGGCCAGGGTGAATTGAAGGATGCAGAATGAACAATTTACGATAACCGCTGATGAGGCTGATAAACGTCTGGATGTATGGATTACGGGAAAACTAGGGCATTACTCCAGATCGTATATTGAAAAGCTGATCGGAGAGGGAATTGTTACAGTAAATGGCAAGACGGTCAAAACAGGCTACAAGCTGAAGAATGGCGACATGGTCAAGGCATGTATTCCCGAACCGAAAAGCCTTGATGTAAAGGCTGAGAGTATCAAACTTGACATACTGTATGAGGATAAGGATATTATTGTAGTCAATAAACCGAGGGGGATGGTAGTCCACCCCGCGGCAGGCAACTACACCGGCACGCTTGTGAACGCGCTGCTTGAGCATTGCAGCGGATCGCTCTCGGATATCAACGGCGTCATACGGCCTGGGATTGTCCATCGAATCGACAAGGACACTTCCGGCATCCTTGTTGTGGCAAAGAATAATGAAGCACATGGCAGACTATCTGAAAAGCTGAAGGATCATGATATTCAGCGAATTTATATTGCAGTGGCCGAGGGGATCATCGCCGAAAACATCGGGAAAATCGATGCGCCGATCGGAAGGCATCCTGTTGAAAGGAAGAAGATGGCGGTCAATGTGAAAAATGGCCGTAGAGCAGTCACACATTTCAAGGTGTTGGAGCGGTTCAAATCAGCTACACTGGTGGAACTGAAGCTGGAAACCGGCAGAACGCATCAGATCAGAGTACATATGGCCTATATAGGCCACCCTCTTGTAGGAGACACCGTATACGGCAGGAAGAAGCAGAAATATAATTTTGATGGCCAGGCACTGCATGCAAAGCTGCTGGGATTTGTACATCCGGGATTGGGGGAATATGTCGAATTTGAAGCAGAACCACCGGTAGAATTCAGTGAACTGTTACACAGACTCCGGCAGGAATAATACCTGGCACCGGTTTTTAATACCCAATTTATTTTAAAAAATCTATAGACATATTAAATTCCGTATGATATCATTATTTAAAATTGATAAGACCTTTTAATTAGTCCCGAGAGGCTGGAAGGGTAATCTAAAACAATAGCGAATTCAGGCATTTGCCTTGATTATTATGCTTCCTGCCATCCGGCGGAAGCATTTTTTGATATTTACAGTTAATGAAGCAATAATAAGGGAACAGGACGAAACCGATCATAAAAAGGTGGTGTGAAAAGTGATAGACAAAGCTGAGATCATGGACGAAAGCGGTATAATGAGAGCGGTTACAAGAATCGCTCATGAAATTATCGAAAAGAACAAAGGTGTAAAGGATGTCATATTGATCGGCATCCAGAGAAGAGGAGTCCCTCTGGCCAAGCTCATTGCGTCGAAGATCAATGAAGTGGAAGGAAAGGAAGTCCCCGTAGGCATACTGGACATTACCTTCTACAGGGATGACCTCAGTATGTTGTCGGAGCATCCCGTAGTCAATGGTACTGAAATTAATTTCCCTGTCACCGGCAAGATCATCGTACTGGTGGACGACGTTATCTATACCGGACGCACCGCAAGATCAGCAATCGATGCCGTCATGGATATCGGAAGACCTAAAATGATACAGCTGGCGATCCTTATTGACAGAGGGCACAGAGAGCTTCCCATCCGTGCCGATTATGTAGGAAAGAACGTTCCGACCTCCAAAACGGAAGTGGTGAATGTGAAGCTATTCGATATCGACAAGGTAAACATTGTTACATTAAGTGATCTTGAAGCTGGTGTGAAGCATTGAGTAAGGAGCGATTCCTTACTCTTTTTACTACGGCCATTTGCAAAGCAAATCCGGCCTAAATCAAGAGGGGCTCGATGCCCCCGGGATCAACATTGTTATAATATACTTAAAGGCGGTAGGAATATATGAATTTAAAATCAAAAGACTTACTTGGTCTCAAGGATATTTCCGCCGAGGAAATAGAGTACATTCTGGATACTGCTAAAACGATGAAGTTCATTATTGCATCCAACAACAAAAAAACGCCACATCTGCAAGGCAAGTCGATCATTACGCTCTTTTACGAAAACAGCACAAGAACAAGGCTTTCCTTCGAGCTGGCATCGAAATACATGAGCGCCAGTGCGGCAAATATCTCCGCATCAGGAAGCAGTGTTGCAAAAGGAGAATCCCTGATCGATACAGGAAAAACAATTGATATGATGGGTACCGACGTCATCATCATCAGGCATCCGCAATCCGGTGCGCCGAATCTTCTGGCAAAGCATGTCAAAGCCTCCGTGATCAACGCGGGAGATGGTATGAACGAGCATCCGACGCAGGCATTACTGGATATGTTTACAATGAGGGAAAAGAAGGGTACTCTCAACGGTCTGAAAGTTGCGATCATTGGTGATATTTACCACAGCAGGGTTGCAAGAAGCAACATCTGGGGATTGCAGAAAATGGGTGCGGAAGTATCACTGGCAGGTCCTGCCACATTGCTGCCGCCCGGTATTGAAATGACGGGGGCAAAGGTCTTCAGTACAATACAGGAGGCGCTGATCGACGCAGATGTTGTCATGTCTCTGAGACTACAGCTTGAAAGGCAAAAAAAAGCCCTGTTTCCAACCATAAGAGAATATTCAAGATTTTTCGGGCTGGATGATAAAAGGCTGCTGCTGGCTAAAAGTGATGCGCTCATTATGCATCCGGGTCCGATCAACCGCGGAGTCGAATTGTCCAGCGCTGTTGCGGACAGTGACAGATCCGTCATCAATGAGCAGGTGACGAACGGTGTGGCAGTCAGGATGGCTTTACTATATCTTTTGACCAGGAGGGGAAACAATGAAGCTGCTAATTAAAAACGGACATGTTGTCGATCCGAAATCCAGGATAGACGGTTTTTTTGATGTACTTGCCATTGACGGAAAAATTGCCGAAATATCAAAGGATATAGACAATGACGGGTGCGAAATCATCAATGCAAAGGGTAAATATGTATTGCCCGGGCTTGTAGATGCACATTGCCACCTGCGTGATCCGGGTTATGAATATAAGGAAGATCTGGAAAGCGGAACAAGAAGCGCAGCGGCAGGCGGTTTCACATCAATAGCCTGTATGCCGAACACGAACCCCGTTGCCGACAACGAAGCGGTTATCCGCTATATCATAAATAAGGCGAAGCAGGAGGGATACGTGAATGTATTCCCGATCGGCGCTATCACAAAAGGCCAAAAAGGCGAGGAGCTCGCAGAAATAGGGGAGATGAAGTTTGCAGGCGCCGTAGCGGTATCTGATGACGGGAAACCTGTAAGAAGTGCTTCTCTTATGAAAAAGGCGCTTCAATACGCATCCAATTTTGATATGACCGTAATATCACACTGTGAGGATATTGACCTTGTGGAAGAGGGTGTGATGAACGAAGGCTACATGTCAACAATCATGGGCCTCAAGGGAATCCCGTCCGCTGCGGAAGAGGTCATGGTGGCAAGGGAACTGATCCTGGCGGAGTATACCGGAGTACCGCTGCACATAGCTCACGTTAGTACGGCGCTTTCTGTCAATCTGATCCGAAGCGCCAAAAAACGCGGCGTCAATGTAACGTGCGAGACCTGCCCGCATTACTTTTCTCTGACGGAGGAGGCCTGTGCCGGATACAACACCAATGCAAAGGTCAATCCGCCGCTGAGGACTGCGAGCGATGTGCTGGCAATCACAGAAGGGATCGCGGATGATACGATCGATATTATTGCGACCGATCACGCACCGCATCATGCAGATGAAAAGAATATCGAATTCAGTCTTGCGGCAAACGGGCTGATTGGCTTTGAAACAGCCGTACCGCTTGCAGTAACCTATCTGATAAAACCGGGGATCATTACAATGTCAAAACTGGTTGAAAAAATGAGCCTCAATCCTTCCAGGATACTCAGCATCAACAAAGGCTCGCTGGATATTGGAAATGCTGCGGATATTACCATCATTGACATGAACGAGCAAATAACAGTAGAAGTGGAAAAGTTCCAGTCAAAGTCAAAAAATTCGCCATATGGCGGAAGCAAGCTTTACGGAACGGTATGGGCTACCATTGTTGACGGTAAAATCATCGTACATGAAAAAGTACTGCTGTAAAGGCAATGCGGCAATAGGAAACACTTGAACAGGAATCGTGCGGAGATTTGGAACGGAGGAAAAGAATAATGTTTATCGACAGGCTCGTAGAAAATATTAAAAAGCTGGACAATCCTACGGTAGTAGGTCTTGATCCAAAGCTTGAATATATTCCGGGCAGCATCAGGGAAAAGGCATTCAAAGAGCATGGAGCGGGGCTGGAGGGTGCAGCCGGGGCTGTAATACAGTTTAACAGGAAGCTGATCGATGCTGTTTCAGACATAGTACCGGCAGTTAAGCCACAGCTGGCCTATTACGAAATGTATGGGCCGGAAGGTATGCGAGCGTTTAATGAAACCTGTGCATATGCCAGAAAAAAGGGATTGCTGGTGATTGCCGATGGAAAGAGGAACGACATCGGATCAACAGCAGAAGCCTATTCTGCAGCTTATCTTGGAAGAGTCAGGGCAGGGAACGGCGAACATGCCGTATTTGATGCAGATGCGCTTACAGTGAACCCCTATCTGGGCTTTGACGGTGTTAAGCCGTTTATTGAGGATTGTAAAAAATTTGGGAAAGGCATCTTCATACTGGTCAAAACTTCAAATAAATCTTCCGGACAGCTTCAGGATATCATTACGCAGGATGGAAGAACGATCTTTGAAACGGTTGCTGAACTGGTCAATGAGTGGGGGAATGATACGACAGGCAGTGCTGGTTACAGCAGTATTGGAGCCGTAGTCGGAGCAACTTATCCGGAACAGGCTGGAATATTACGCAAAATGATGAGGCAAGCATATATACTTGTGCCGGGATATGGCGCGCAGGGAGGTACCGCAGCGGATGTTGTCCATTCATTCAACAGCGATGGACTTGGCGCGGTCGTCAATGCATCAAGGAGCATCATGTGTGCCTGGAAGGCGGAAAGATGGTCGGACAGATTCGGTGAAGACGCTTTTGACAGTGCGGCAAGGGAAGAGGCCATACGTATGAGGAACGAGATCAGAAAGGCACTGGCAGCCAGGCTGTGACTTAAATAAGTTGGAGCAATGAATACCAAAGGATTGCAAAAAGGAGTGACTTGGATGAGGGCATTTTTAGCGCTGGAAGATGGGACAATATTTGAAGGCAGCAGCTTCGGCGCTGCCGGGGAAGTAATAGGCGAGCTGGTTTTCAATACAGGTATGACGGGATATCAGGAGGTGCTGACCGATCCGTCCTATTGCGGACAGATCGTCACCATGACCTACCCATTGATCGGAAACTACGGTGTGAACGTTGAAGATATAGAATCTGCGAAGCCCCAGGTAAAGGGATTCGTTGTAAGGGAAATGTGCAAAACGCCAAGCAACTGGCGCTCACTTGAGACATTGAGCGAATACTTGGACCGTAATGGAATCATAGGAATCGAGGGCATAGACACCAGGGCTTTAACCAGGATATTGCGGGACAGGGGCACAATGAAAGGGATCATTTCAACAGATCCGGATTTCAGCCTGGCGGATAAAATGAATCAAATCGGACGGTACACCATCCAGAACCCGGTAGAGCTCGTAACGATAGATAAAGTAAAACATTTTGAGGGCACGGGTGAGAGGGTCGCGCTTCTTGACTACGGAATCAAGCGTAATATCGTCCGTTCGCTCATAAAAAGGAATTGTGATGTTTATCAGTTCCCGGCTTTTGCATCCTCAGAGGAGATTCTGGCAGTCCATCCTGACGGGATCATGCTGTCGAACGGCCCTGGCGATCCAAAGGACTGTGATGATCAGATTCGGACGATAAGGGAACTGTTAGGCAAAAAGCCATTGTTTGGAATTTGCCTCGGTCATCAACTGACAGCCCTGGCCACGGGCGGTGATACGGAAAAGCTGAAATACGGACACAGAGGCTGCAATCATCCGGTAAAAGATATTGAAAGGGATTTGACCTATATTACTTCGCAAAATCACGGATATACAATTATAGAAGAAAGCCTGGACAGGAAAAGAGCGGTCGTCAGCCATAGAAATATGAATGACGGCACGGTGGAAGGAGTCCGATACACGGATGTGCCGGCTTTTACGGTGCAGTTCCATCCGGAGGCCTCTCCGGGGCCTGCTGATACGGCATACCTTTTTGACAGGTTTATTGAAATGATGAAAAAAGGAAAAGGAGATCAGCATGCCTAGACGTAATGATGTCAATAAAGTATTAGTAATTGGTTCAGGGCCGATTATCATCGGACAGGCAGCGGAATTTGACTATGCCGGGACACAAGCCTGCCAGGCTTTGAAGGAAGAAGGCATAGAGGTCGTTCTGGCAAACAGCAATCCCGCAACGATCATGACTGACACCAATATAGCGGACAGAGTGTATATTGAGCCTCTTAATGCGCGTGTAATCGAGAAAATCATACTGAAGGAAAAACCCGACAGTTTGTTGCCGACACTGGGCGGCCAGACAGGGCTGAACCTTGCGATGGAGCTTGCGGAATCCGGCTTTTTGGAGAAGAATGGAGTAAAGCTGCTCGGAACTGCGACAGACGCCATCAAAATGGCGGAGGACCGGCAGGCCTTCAAGGATACGATGGAAAGGATAGGAGAGCCGTGCATCGCGAGCAAGGTGGTCCACACAGTAAAAGATGCTCTGGCTTTTGCTGAGGAAATCGGCTATCCGGTTATTGTAAGGCCTGCTTATACGCTTGGAGGAACAGGCGGAGGAATTGCAAATAGCATCGGTGAATTGTCGGAGATCACGACAAATGGACTGAGGCTCAGCAGAGTCGGCCAGGCATTGATAGAAAAATGCATTTCCGGCTGGAAGGAAATAGAGTATGAAGTGATGCGGGACGGCAAAGGAAACGTCATTACAGTATGCAATATGGAAAATATCGATCCGGTAGGTGTGCATACCGGCGACAGTATTGTTGTAGCTCCTTCCCAGACTCTTTCCGATAAGGAATATCAGATGCTTAGGACAGCATCCCTCAAAATCATAACGGCTCTTGGAATACAGGGAGGATGTAATGTTCAGTTTGCACTGCATCCGACGAGCTTTGAATATGCAGTCATAGAAGTGAATCCGAGAGTCAGCCGTTCATCAGCTCTCGCATCGAAAGCGACAGGCTACCCGATCGCCAAGGTTGCCACGAAGATTGCCATCGGCTATGGGCTGGATGAAATAAAAAATGCCGTGACCGGCAAGACATATGCGTGTTTTGAGCCCACGCTCGATTACGTGGTTGTAAAGATCCCGAAATGGCCTTTTGACAAGTTTGTGAAGGCGAAAAGGACGCTTGGCACGCAAATGAAGGCAACAGGAGAGGTCATGGCCATCAGCAGCTCCTTTGAAGCCGCGCTGATGAAAGCGATCCGGTCATTGGAGCTTGGTCTGTACACACTTGAACAGGATATATATAAAAAGCCGGACACTGCAGCAATCGAAAGAAAACTGCAGGACATCAACGATGAAAGGCTTTTTGTCATTGCAGAGGCGCTCCGAAGAGGCGTTGCTGTAGAGAAGATCAATGAAATCACCAAAATCGACGACTTTTTCCTTTGCAAGATACATGAACTCGTATTAATGGAAGAGAAGCTGAAAACGGTTACTCTTGGTACAATATCGCCTGAGCTTTTACGCAAAGCTAAAAGGCTTGGATTCCCGGATTTGACCATTGCCCGCTATACGAATTCGAGCAGGAGCCAGGTAAAAAAGAAGCGCAGTGAACTGGGAATCAATGCGGCATATAAGATGGTCGACACCTGCGCGGCTGAATTTGAAGCCGTATCACCGTATTATTACTCTACGTATGACCAATTCAGCGAGGTGAAAAAGTCCGACAGGAAGAAGATTCTTGTCATCGGATCAGGCCCGATACGGATCGGCCAGGGTATCGAATTCGACTATTGTTCGGTGCACTCGGTATGGGCGCTCAGGGAACAGGGATATGAAACGATCATAGCAAACAATAACCCTGAAACCGTCAGCACGGACTTTGACACCTCCGACCGCCTGTACTTCGAGCCGCTGACGATCGAGGACGTAGAGAATATCATAGAGTGTGAAAAGCCCGAAGGCGTTATCGTGCAGTTTGGCGGCCAGACCGCCATTAAGCTCGTGAATGCGCTCAGCGACATGGGCGTGAAAATATTCGGGACGCAGGCGAAAGACGTGGATGCCGCCGAGGACAGGGAAAAGTTTGACAGAATACTTGAAGATATCGGTATCCCAAGGCCGAAAGGCAAGACGGTCTATACGCTGGAGCAGGCTCTGGAAGCAGCCAATGAACTGATCTACCCCGTTCTGGTACGTCCCTCTTACGTCCTTGGCGGGCAGGGGATGGAAATCGCCTATAATGACAGGGATATCACCGAATTTATGGAGATTATCAACAGGGTGAAGCAGGAGCATCCCATCCTTGTGGATAAGTATCTCATGGGCAAGGAAATTGAAGTCGATGCGATCTGCGACGGTGAAAACATACTGATACCGGGTATTATGGAGCATCTTGAACGGGCAGGCGTTCATTCGGGAGACAGCATTTCCGTTTATCCGGCTGCAACGCTCAATAAAGCAACTGTGCAAAAAATCATCGAATACTCTGAAGAGCTTGCGAGGGCATTGAGCGTCATTGGAATGATCAATATTCAATATGTACTTTATAATAATGAACTGTATGTGATCGAGGTGAACCCGCGATCAAGCCGTACCGTACCATATATCAGCAAGGTCACAGGTATACCGATGGTCAATATCGCAACAAAGATCATGACCGGTAAAAAGCTCAGTGATTTCGGTTATGGGACCGGACTATACAGGGATTCGGATTACGTAGCCATCAAAGTGCCTGTATTTTCATTTGAAAAGCTCCATGACGTGGATACAAGCCTTGGACCCGAGATGAAATCGACCGGAGAAGTGCTCGGGATCGGCAGGACGTTCCACGAGGCGTTGTACAAGGGCATTGTCGCCTCAGGTATAAAGCTTCCCGGCATGGGCGGCGGTATTCTGATGACCGTGAGGGATTCGGACAAGACCGAACTGATTCCGATCGCCGAGCATTTTGAAAAACTTGGATATGAGCTGTGGGCTACAGGCAAGACGGCGAATATGCTGAATATGCATGGTATCGCAACCAATGCAGTGAAGAAGATCGATGAGGGCTCTCCGAACATACTGGATCTCATTTCATCAGGCAGGATCAAGCTTGTTGTCAACACACCGACCAAGGGACGGCAGCCTGAGCGGGACGGCTTCAAAATCAGACGCAAGTCAGTGGAAATGTCCATTCCATGCCTGACGTCGCTGGATACGGCAAATGCGATACTGGATTGCATCGAGCTCGAAACAAGCGGTAAGGAATTTGGCATCATCGACCTGAGTGTATTTAAATTGAACAAATGAGTAAAGTGACAGAAAATGGAGGCGCAGTATGCCGAAGCTGTGTATGGATAGAGTAATAAGCAAACAGGAACTGGCGGAAAATATCTTCAAATTGACGATGGAATCCGAAACGATATCTGCTGACGCCAAGCCGGGGCAATTTGTCAATATAAAATGCTGTGAGGGTACACAGGCATTGTTGAGGCGGCCTATAAGCATATGTGCGGCGGACAGGAAAAATGGAACCTATGATCTGGTATTTCAGAAAAAAGGTGAAGGCACGGCCCTGCTGGCATTAAAAAGCCCCGATGATTTCCTTGATATCATGGGACCGCTGGGAAATGGTTTTGATCTCAATATCAGGTATAACCGGATAGCGGTAATCGGGGGAGGAATCGGGATTTTTCCGCTGCTGTTTATACTTAATGAAAGCAAAGCGATCGTAAAAAGAGCATATCTTGGATTTCGCACAAAGAAGCTGGTAGTGCTGGAAGAAGAATTCAGTCAGAATGCTTCTTCTCTGGAAATTAGTACGGATGACGGCAGTTATGGCAAGTGTGGTTTGATTACGGATATATTGAAGCGTGATATGGAAGCATGTCAATTCGATATGATCTATTCCTGCGGGCCTGTTCCGATGCTGAAAAAGGTTATGGAGACTGCTTCGGAATACGGAGTGAATTGCCAGGTATCATTGGAGCAGCGTATGGGCTGTGGTTTTGGCGCCTGCCTTGTATGCGCCTGCAAGACGCGCGCGGCTGCCGGGGAAAATGACTGGCAGTACAGCCATGTATGCAAGGATGGGCCGGTATTTAACGCGAAAGACGTACTGTTTGAATAAGCTATTTGCGATGTAACCTGAATTTACATTAGCAGTACAATATATAGTGACCTGCTCCCTGCCAAACTATCAATATATTGTACTGCGGAGCTTAAAAGAGGAACATCGCAAATAGCTCTGAATAGGAAAGTGCAGTAAAATGGAGGTAGAGTATACAATATGGATTTATCGGTTCAAATTGGAAGCTTGGAATTAAAGAATCCTGTAATAGCTGCTTCCGGATCATTCGGTTTCGGCAGAGAGCATGCCGGATACATAGATCTCAACAAACTGGGCGGGATTAGCGTAAAGGGTCTGACATTGAAGCCACGTCAGGGTAATAAACCGCCAAGAGTAGCAGAAACGCCTTCCGGCATGTTGAACAGCGTAGGTCTTCAAAACCCCGGTGTGGAAGCTTTCATAAAAAATGAAGTTCCTTTTTTACGGCAGTATTCGGCTGCAATCATTGTCAATATAGCAGGCAATACCATCGAAGAGTATTGTGAAATGGCGCAGATCCTTTCCAATGCTGATATCGACGCCATTGAGCTTAATGTATCGTGCCCGAACGTAAAGGCAGGCTGTGTTGCTTTTGGGAACACCGCACATGGTATATTTGAAATCACATCCCAGGTAAGGAAGTATTGCAGAAAGCCTCTGATCGTCAAGCTGACGCCGAATGTGACAAATATAGCACAGATAGCGGCAGCTGCCGAGGAAGCCGGTGCGGATGCGGTTTCGTTGATCAATACCCTGCTCGGAATGGTCATCGATATCGAAACGAAAAGGCCTGTGCTTGCAAATAATACCGGAGGTCTTTCGGGACCTGCCATAAAACCGGTTGCGGTAAGAATGGTTTATGAGACGGCTCAGGCGGTCAAGGTGCCGGTGATTGGTATGGGAGGCATATCAAACGGAAACGATGCCGTCGAATTTCTTCTTGCCGGTGCTGCCGCAGTCATGGTGGGAACTGCCGGCCTGATTTACCCTGATGCCTGCATAAAAGTATGCGAGGGGATAGAAGACTATATGAAGAGGCATAATCTGTCCGGTTTGAATGAAATAACAGGGAAAATTGAAATGAACAGGTGATTCGATGAAAACAAGACTTATTTTAGTCAGGCATGCGGAGGCAGAAGGAAATAAATCCAGGCATTTTCACGGCTGGACAGATTCCTGCATAACAGAAAGGGGACATCTTCAGGCAAAGCGCGTAGCAGAAAGACTCAAGGAAATAGATATTGATGTACTGTACTCCAGCAGCCTGAAAAGAACACTCCAGACTGCCGAATACATTTCCGCAGTAAAGAACCTGCCGATCATCCGGACGGACAAGCTGAAGGAAATCAACGGTGGTGACTGGGAAGGAATGACCTGGGCCGAACTGCAGGAAAGATGGCCTGAAGCCTATGAAACGTGGGAAAACAACCCGCATAAACATCAGATGCCCAACGGTGAGTCGATGGAGGAATTTCAGAAAAGGCTCGTCGATGAAGTTATGCAAATAATCCATCAAAATAAAGGGAAAAATATCTGCATCGTAACACACGGAACAGCAATACGCGCTTTGATCTGCCATTTCAGGGCATGTGATCTGGAAGAAATGATCAATGTCGCATGGTGTGATAACACCGCCGTAACAATAATGGACTATAAAGACGGCCTCTTTACGACCGTAACGGAAGGTGATTCAACCCATCTTGGCGATGACCTTGGAACAATCACAGGACAGGATTGGTGGGAGGATTATATGCGGAAGGTAAAGGAAAGGGAAAAGACCGGAAACAAATAGGAACAAGTCGGCTTGAGTTTAAAGCTGAAACGCCGCAATTCCAGGTAAAATAACGAAAGTCTAGGAGGAATCATACATGTCCGATATAAAGCTCGTCAACTGGTTGTTCAACACAGGCGCCGTAAGGGTTTGTCCGGAAGGAAAACCATTTTGGTACACCTCGGGTACGATTGGCCCATATTACATAAATACGCATTTTTTATATGGCAGCGAAAGAAAGGCGCTTGAACTGCTTGAGACAATCGATGCGATAAAAGCAGACAGGCTTGGCTGTCCGGGAAAGCTTAATCCGGTTTTGAAGGAAAATTACGATTCCGATGATATTTACAGGGGATTAGTTGACTCCATGCTGGACTTTATCCGGGATAATATTGATCTGGCAAGCGTGGACTATATTTCCGGCGGAGAAAGGCGAGACTGGTTCTTTTCACTGATAGCGGCAGATATTCTCGGCAAGCCGCACATCACTATATATAAGGACTTGTCGGCTGTGATCACCGAAAAAGGAGAAACATTCCCGGACAAATCAATCAACGGCGCTCAGGTACTGCATATAGCAGATCTGATCACGGAAGCATCCAGCTATGAACGTGCATGGTTGCCTGCCATCAAAAACATCGGCGGGCAATTAACCAACAGTGTTGTGGTCGTCGACAGGCTGCAGGGAGGAGCGCAGCTGCTTGAAAGGAACCATGTCTGCTCCTTTGCGATGGTCAAAATCGACAGGGCGTTTTTTGACAGTGCTCTAAAGATGGGGCTGATATCAAAAGGTCAATATGAAATGCTCCTTAATTATACGGCGGATCCGCGTGAATCCATGAAAACCTTCCTCAGGGAACACCCTGAGTTTTTGCAGAATGCACTGAAGTCAGATAGCAAGACAAGTGAACGGGCAAGACTCTGTATTGAAAAAAACATATATGCGTGAGCCAGGGCGGTGTAACCGGATGTATGGACGAGCGGCAGGCAAGACCTGCGATCAGCCCGGGATGCATGGGCGATCAGCAGGTAAGACCGGCGGCCAGCCCCAAAACGTGAAGCGGATGAAAAAAGGAATCGCAATATTGGTTATAGGCTTTTTGACAATAGCTGCACTGGTTTCCTGCTGTACAAAAGGAGGTACAGGTGGGGTTCATAATGCAACATCGGATGATGGACGAACTGTTGAAAACAGTTTGACGATAAATGGAACAACAATTACCGATAACACTACCGGACCGGCGGAAAACGGACAAACCTCTACCGCTGGCGCAACCACAGTGACTGGCAGCCATAGGGATGATTATGACAGCATGATCGGGAAAATCAAGGCAATGACACTGGACGAAAAAATTGGCCAGATGTTCATTGTCGGATTTAAGGGATATGCGTTAAATGACAGCATTAAAAGCATGATTCAGGATTATCATATCGGCGGCGTCATTTTATTCGGCAATAATGTAAAGAACGCAGATCAGTTACTCAAGCTGATCAATTCAATAAAGAAGGCCAATTCTGGAAATTCAACTCCATTGTTCATATCTGTTGACGAGGAAGGCGGAAGGATAAGCAGGATGCCTGGGGAGCTGCACAAGTTTCCATCCAATGAAGAGATCGGTAAAGTCAATAACGGCGATTTTTCTTACAGCATTGGCAGTATCATAGCCGAAGAGATAAGTGCTTTCGGTTTTAATATGGATTTTGCGCCGGTCCTTGACATCTTCAGTAATCCTGAAAATACTGTGATCGCGGACAGGTCTTTTGGGACAGAACCTCAAATTGTAAGCAAATTAGGAGTTCAGACAATGAACGGTATCCGGACTAAAGGGGTGATCCCGGTTGTCAAGCATTTCCCGGGGCACGGAGATACATCGGTTGATTCGCATGTCGGATTGCCGTCAGTCGGCTATGACATGGACAGACTGGAGAAATTTGAGTTCATCCCTTTTGAGGCTGCCATCAATAGCCAGGCTGATGCAGTGATGATTGCTCACATACTGATGCAGCGCATTGATCCCAAATACCCTGCATCCTTATCAAAAACCATTATAACAGATATTTTACGGGAGAAAATGAATTTCAGCGGAGTGGTCATCACAGATGATATGACGATGGATGCGATCGATAAAAATTATGCAATCGGCAGCGCCGTTACAAGATCGGTCAGCGCCGGCAGCGATATCATACTGGTCTGCCATGGCTATAATAACCAGTTGGACGCGATCAGCGCATTGAAGACTGCCGTGATAAATGGCACAGTACCGGAAAAAAGGATCGACGAGAGTGTTTTAAGAATCCTGAAGCTGAAAAGCAAGTACGGATTGAAGGATGATCAAACACCTTCGGTGAATGTGGATGAGATCAACAAAAAAATTGATGAGGTTTTGAGCAAATGGTATAATGTATCTGCATATGGGCCGTAATGCAGATACATTATACCGCTCCGCGGAAATTAGCCGCCCGCGCGAAATTTTCGGCCAAAGAGCGTGGCGCCGAAACGCGCATGGGCATTTATACCATGATTTCTGTGGAAATCATGGTATAATAGGTAAAGTGAAATTTCATTCAATTAATATTGAATGAGCTAATTTTCTTTACGAATGGCTGCGCAAACAGCAGTGATTCTATGATGTTTGCGAAGACAGGCGTTTAGAGAATTTCATTCAATTAATATAGATGGAGGATATCATTGGGCAAAAGAGAAAACATACTGGTTCCCGAGGAGGAGATGACCAGGCAGGATGCGTTCATGCACTCAGTGCATGAGATGAATCCTGAAGCTGACAAAAAGTACAACATCAGTACGTTCGGCTGCCAGATGAACGAAAATGACTCCGAAAAGCTTGCCGGAATGCTGGAAGCCATGGGATATACGTATACGGAAAAGCTGGAAGAATGTGACCTGATACTGTATAATACCTGCTGTGTCAGAGAAAATGCCGAATTGAAGGTATATGGACATCTGGGATCGCTGAAGGCGCTGAAAAACCGCAGACCCGATATGATGATCGCGCTTTGCGGCTGCATGATGCAGCAAAAGGACATTGTAGACCATATTTTAAAAAAATACAGGCAGGTCGATCTGATATTCGGTACGCACAATATTCATAAATTTCCGGAATTACTTTATAAAACACTCACTTCCAAAGCGCCGGTTGCTAATGTCGGCAGCTCGGACGGATTGATCGCCGAAGGGATGCCGATCAGACGGGAGCAGGGCATAAAGGCATGGCTTACGATCATGTATGGCTGCAACAATTTTTGTTCGTACTGTATCGTACCCTATGTCAGAGGAAGAGAGAGAAGCAGGAGAATCGGCGATATCCTCGATGAAGCCAGGCTTCTTGGGCATCAGGGCTTTAAGGAAATCACGCTTCTTGGGCAGAATGTCAATTCCTATGGGATGGATCTGAATGACGGAAGCAGCTTTGCAAGCCTTCTACGCAGTCTTGAGAAAGTGGAGGGAATTGAGAGAGTGCGGTTTATGACCTCTCACCCGAAAGATCTGTCGGATGAGCTGATTTACGCAATGCGGGATTGCAGCAAGGTGTGCGAACATTTGCACCTCCCTGTGCAAGCCGGCAGCAATACCATTTTAAAGGAAATGAACAGGAAGTATACAAGGGAGCATTATATCGGATTGGCGGGTAAAATTCGGGGACAGGTTCCGGGGATTGCTTTGACGACCGATATTATAGTTGGCTATCCTGGTGAGAGCGACGAGGATTTTGAACAGACGCTTGACCTCATTGATAAAATTAAATTCGATTATGTATATACATTCCTCTACTCGAAAAGAACCGGCACACCGGCGGCGGAGAAGGAGGACCAGGTTTGTGAAGAGGACAAAAAGAGAAGGTTCGATGAGCTTTTGAGTCTCCAGAACCGTATCGGTAAGGAACTGAATGACCAGCTGTACGGCAGGGTTGTGGAAGTGCTGGTGGAAGGACCCAGCAAAAACAGTATCAATATGCTGGGAGGACGCACAAGGACGAATAAGATAGTAAATTTTGAAGGAAGTACGGACCTGACAGGCAGGCTTGTGGATGTAAGGATCGAAAATGCCGGCACATGGTCGCTTATGGGAAAGCTCGTGTAAATTTGCTTATGATTTCATTATGAGGAACAGTGCATGGTATGGGAATCTATAAAATTAAGCGGAAGGGTTTGATAATAAAATGGACGTATTGATCAAAGCAAGGGAATTGGGAGAAACGATCGGAGAATCGCTTGAGCTGCAAAGATTGAAAAAAGCCGAAATCTCATTGGAGGCAGATGACCGGGGAATGGGGCTGATGGAGGATTACAGGCTGCTCCAGATCGAATTGGTTAAGGCGACAAGAGAAAAAAAAGGTGAAATCCGGATAAGTGAAATAAAGGATATGCTCATGGCAAAGCAGTCCGAACTGAATATCTATCCGGTCACACTTGAATATCTTGATGCAAAGAATGCATTTGACAGTATGATGAAAAATATTAATGATGTGATCACTTTTTCCATTACGGGTGAGGAAGCATGTTCACCTTCAAAATGCTCCTCATGCGGCGGAAGCTGCGGCGGGTCCCATTAATAGAATTAGATTAATTGAATGAAATTTTCTAAACGCCTGTCTTCGCAAACATAATAGAATCACTGCTGTTTGCGCAGCCATTCGTAAAGAAAATTAGTTCATTCAATATAGATAGAACTGGTATAAGTGAGGTCGGGGAAATGCCTGTTACACCAATGATGCAGCAATACCTGGATATAAAAGAACAGCAAAAGGATTGCATTCTCATGTTCAGGATAGGCGATTTTTATGAGATGTTTTTTGACGATGCGGTTCTTGCGTCAAGAGAACTTGAAATAACGCTGACCGGAAAGGATTGTGGTTTGGATGAGAGGGCTCCCATGTGCGGAGTTCCTTTTCATGCGGTGGATGGATATATTTCGCGTTTGATCAATAAGGGCTACAAGGTAGCGATTTGTGAACAGGTAGAAGATCCGGCGCTTGCAATAGGACTTGTAAAAAGGGAAGTAGTTAAGATCGTCACACCGGGTACGGTAACCGATATGACGATGCTTGATGAAAAAAAGAACAATTACCTTGTGTCCATATACTCAAAAGGCCACATGTTCGGACTTGCGATTGTCGACGTTTCTACTGGTGAATTTTCAACGGCAAGAATTACGTGGGGAAATACAGTGAACAAGCTGCTGGACGAAATCGCGAAATACTCTCCTGCCGAGATCATTACAAATAAAACATTCTTTCAGACGTCTGAAGTACTGGAAAAGATCAGAAGACGCTTTAATTCCTATATATCGCCTCTTGATGATTCGTGCTTTGAGGACCGTTTTACATCGGAAACACTGGACAGGATGCTTGGGACAGGTGCATGGGTGGAAGATACCGCGGAGCTTTGCAGCAATGCCTGCGGAGCATTGCTGTATTATCTGGAGCAGACGCAAAAGGCCGGACTTGAGCATATTCAAAAAATCACTCCTTATAAGCTCGAAGAATATATGATGCTGGATATATCCACAAGAAGGAATCTGGAACTCACGGAAACCATGAGGGAAAAGGCCCGGAAGGGTACGCTTCTGTGGGTGCTGGACAGAACGATGACTTCCATGGGGGCGAGGACGCTTAGAAAATGGGTGGAACAGCCCCTTGTCAATACAGGCGATATTTCCGAGAGGCTTGAAGCCGTGTCCGAGTTCAAGGACAAATTCATGGTGCGCATGGAGCTGCGCGACCTTTTCAAAAAAGTGCACGACATTGAGAGGCTGATGGGAAAGATCGTACTGGGCAGCGCCAATTGCAGGGATCTGATCGCTCTCAGGAATTCGCTTGGTCAGGTTCCCTATGTAAAAGGGATTCTTGGAAGCTGCGGATCTGAACTGGCAGTCAAGTGCAATAGCATGATGGACAGCCTTGAGGATGTTTGTACGCTCATTGAAAAGTCTATTATGGACGATCCGCCCGTATCCGTAAAAGAGGGCGGAATCATTAAAAGCGGATATGACGAAGAAGTAGACAGGCTAAGACTTGCCACAACGGATGGGAAGCAGTGGATCGCATCTCTGGAAGCTGCCGAAAGAGAAAAAACAGGCATTAAAAATTTAAAAATAGGCTTTACAAAAGTATTCGGATATTATCTTGAAGTCACGAAATCCTACTTCCATCTAATACCTCCGGAATATATCCGGAAACAGACACTTGCCAACTGCGAACGGTTTGTGACGCAGGAGCTGAAGGAAATGGAAGAGACCATCCTGGGTGCGGAGGGAAAGATCGTCGAGCTGGAATACAGGCTGTTTACCGGGGTCAGAGAAAGCATAGCATCACAGGTAGGTAGAATTAAAACGACCGCTGCATGCATTGCCGAACTGGATGTCCTCTGTTCGCTTGCCGAGGTTGCAGACCGTGAGAATTATTGCAAGCCGGAAGTGAATAGCGATGGAGTGATCAAAATCGAGGCAGGCCGTCATCCTGTCGTAGAAAAGATGATGGAGCAGGGCGCTTTTGTGCCCAATGACACATTTCTTGACATGGAGGATGACAGGCTTTCCATTATTACCGGACCCAACATGGCAGGCAAATCAACCTATATGAGGCAGGTTGCCCAGATTGTCCTGATGGCGCAGATAGGCAGCTTTGTCCCTGCAAATTCTGCCGTGATCGGTGTAGTAGACAGGATTTTCACAAGGGTCGGCGCATCGGATGATCTGGCGGCAGGGCAGAGCACATTCATGGTTGAGATGTCCGAGGTGGCAGGGATATTGGAAAATGCGACGAAACGGAGCCTGCTTGTACTGGATGAGATCGGCAGGGGGACAAGTACCTTTGACGGTCTCAGCATTGCATGGTCTGTCATTGAGTATATTTCAGACAGTGAGAAGGTAGGGAGCAGGACATTATTCGCCACTCACTACCATGAGCTTACGGAGCTTGAGGGTAAGATGAGCGGTATTAAAAATTATTGTATTGCAGTAAAGGAAAAGGGAGAGGACATCATTTTCCTCAGAAAAATCATGCGCGGAGGGGCCGACGGCAGCTACGGAATACAGGTGGCAAGGCTGGCCGGTATCCCCCAGCCCGTCATAGACAGGGCAAAAGAGCTCCTTAAGGAACTGGAGGATGCGGATATCAGCAAACACCGGATCAGGAGGCGGAAAGTTCCGCTTGACGGCCAGGTTGAAATGTACTTTGGAAACGGAAATGAAGATAAATCAGGTAAGGAAGCACTTGATGAACTGAAAAATATCGATGTCTCGGCAATAACGCCTCTGGACGCGATGAATGTGCTGTACCGTCTGCAGCAAAAAGCAAAGAAGGGTTGAAATGTTTTATGGGTAAAATCATCATACTGGATGAAAACACGGCAAATAAAATAGCTGCGGGCGAAGTAATTGAAAGGCCGGCTTCCGTGATCAAGGAGCTCGTTGAAAATTCGATAGATGCAGGAGCGACCGTTATCCAGGTGGAAATCAGGAACGGCGGCATTTCATTTATCCGCGTGATCGATAATGGAGGAGGCATCGCGGACGATGATGTTGAAATAGCATTTGAACGCCATGCGACAAGTAAAATCAGAAGGGCTGACGATCTTGAATCCATCTCCAGCATGGGCTTCAGAGGTGAGGCTCTGGCAAGCATCGCAGCTGTTTCGGCTGTTCAGCTCTCTACAAGGGTAAAAAGTGCAATCCAGGGAACCGGCATAGAAGTGAAGGGCGGAAATGTAATAAATGTAAAGCCGATAGGATGTCCTGTCGGCACGACAATTACGGTAAAGGAGCTGTTTTTCAATACGCCTGCAAGATATAAGTTCCTGAAAAAAGATTCCACAGAAGCAGGTTATGTAGCAGATGTTTTGAGTCGGTTGTCCCTTGGATATCCGGACATTTCATTCAAGTTGGTCAGCAATGGCGCCGTCCTTTTGCATACCCCAGGTAATGGAGATTTAAAGAGCGCCATATTCAGCGTTTATGGCGCCGAGGTTTCGAAACAGCTGGTCGAAATAAATTATGATGATACTCGTGTAAAAATTTATGGGTATGTGGGAAAGGCCGAATTATCACGATCAAGCAGAAATCAGCAGTCCTTTTATATCAACAGGAGGTATATCAGGAGTAAAACTATAACGGCAGCACTGGATGCCGCATACGAAACATTCCTGATGAAAAACAAATACGCCTTCGCATTGCTCGATATCCGGCTGAATCCGGCCTTAACAGATGTCAATGTCCATCCGTCCAAAATGGAAGTAAAATTCTCCAGTGAACAGGATATATATCGGGCAGTTTACCATGCGGTTAACAGCGCACTTTTGTCACAAACGTCCATACGAACCGTTTCAGCAAATAGTAAAGAGGACAAAAAGGCATATAACTTTGTAGACCGGACGGCTGAAAAACCAACATTTACACAACAATCGTTCGAATGGGTCAAAAAGGAATTGGATCAAAAAAGAGCGGATGCCATAGCCGGAAAGTTGGATAATAAAGCAATTACGATTTCAGAAAACAACCGAATGGCAGCCAATTCGGAAGATCATTCCGATATGCAGAATGCTGTACACGAAGTAAGTACGGCAATAGCAGATAATAATGAAAACAAATGTGTTTCCCCGGGAAATCTTACTAAGGAGGCATCTGCCGGAACCGGAGTTGTCTCTGAAAGTAAAATGGAATATGGAAACAGAATAAATGAAAGCACTGCGGAACTGGCGGATGCACATAAAGCTGCTGAAGCATCCGGACAGAAAACGGCAAATAAGAATCTGTTTGAAGGGACAAGGCTGATAGGCCAGGCTTTCTTCACCTATATCCTGCTTGAGCGGGAAGATGAGCTGCTTCTGCTTGACCAGCACGCTGCCCATGAACGGATCCGGTACGAAGAATTGAAAGCGGCATATGAAAAAAATGAACCGGTCTCTCAGACGCTGATATCGGTGATCCCGATTGAGCTGACTGCCGGAGAATGCCAGTTTGCCTTAAGCGAGTCGCCGTTCTTTGAAAAACTGGGTTTTACATACGAAAGCTTCGGTGTGAATTCCATCATTCTGCGTTCCGCTCCGTTTGACGATGATGGTTTGAACGCCAGAGAACTATTCCTGAACACACTTGATTTCGTGATAAATGAAAGCAATGCACATAAAAATGCTTCAGCCGACGAGCTATTATACACGATGGCATGCAAGTCAGCCGTCAAAGCGCATAAGAAACTGGATGAACGGGAAATCGAGGCTTTGCTGCATAAACTGTCGGAACTCGAGAATCCTTATACATGCCCGCATGGACGGCCCGCAATACTTCGCGTCAAACGATATGAACTTGAAAAATTGTTTAAACGTATTGTATAAATAATAGTGTACTGGGTACAATTGGTAAATGGAGAGGGGGTTCGTCAGAATTCATGGAGCCTGTGATCGTACTCGTAGGCCCGACAGCTTCCGGAAAAACAGGAGTGTCGATCGAACTGGCAAAGAGAATTGGCGCAAGCATCGTCTCGTCTGATTCCATGCAGATATACCGGTATATGGATATCGGCACAGCAAAGCCCGATGCCGGAGAGAGAGCCGGGATCCGGCATTATTTGATTGACGAAGTGGATCCGGATGAGAATTTCAGTGTAGCGAAATACCGGGAATTGGCTTTGAAATACATAGCGCAAATACTAAGCGAAGGAAAACGGGCGATCGTTGTCGGCGGAACAGGACTTTATATCAACTCCCTTCTATACAATATCAACTTCTCTGAAACAATTTGTGACGAAGAATTACGGGAAGCACTGAAAAATGAAGCAAAAGAGAAGGGGAACAGGCATTTGTATGAAAGGCTTGCTGCAATTGACCCTGAAGCTGCATCAAAGATCCATGAAAACGATGTGAAAAGAGTCATCAGGGCAATTGAAGTTTACACTCATACAAATAAACCGATTTCGGAGCATGCCAGGTTGTCAAGGCAAGAACCGCCACCGTACCGGTATATTGTATTTGGCCTTAAATGGGACCGGAGCAAGCTCTACGAAAGGATAGAAAAAAGAGTGGACAACATGCTTCAATCCGGTTTGGTAGAAGAAGTAAGAAAACTGATGGATCTTGGCTATGATAAAGGTACAACGGCGATGCAGGGGATAGGTTACAAGGAAATCGCCGGCTATTTGAAAGGCGAACACTCACTGGAAGAAACCATATACATACTGAAACGGGATACGCGGCATTATGCCAAAAGACAAATGACCTGGTTCAACAGGTTGGAAGAAATACATTGGCTGGAAATGAATGAGAATTCTGATTTTAGGGAGGTTGCACAAAAAATAATTCAAGAGTGTATTGCAACATTTGGAATTATCTTGTAGAATTAAACTAAATCCTATATATAATAAATCACAAAAGCATGAATTATTCATTTAAGGAGGATTTTCAAGTGAACAAGGCTAATATCAATTTACAGGATGTATTTTTGAATCAGGTAAGGAAGGAACATATTGCCGTTACCATTTATCTGACAAATGGTTTTCAGCTGAAAGGAATGGTAAAAGGCTTCGACAACTTTACTGTTGTACTTGATACGGAGGGCAGGCAGCAGTTGGTATACAAGCACGCTATTTCAACGATCAGTCCGATGAAGGTTGTCAACTTTATTTTTAATGACAGTGTCAGTAAGGAAATAAACTCAATTTAATGTAAATTAATTGAATGAAATTTTCTACACGCCTGTCTTCTTAAACATCATAGAATCACTGCTGTTTGCGAAGATATTCGTCAAGAAAATTAGTTCATTCAATGTAGACAATAAAAAGAACAATATTGCTGCGTTCATTTGCTCTATGCGCCGGCAATCCTGTTCTTTTTTGGTTCATTAGCACACTTAAAATATCCAATAGAAAATTACATTACAAAGCAAAAATATTACATCCTTCTGAACACACCTATTACTTTCCCGAGAATGGAAAGATTTTCACGGACAATAATGGGATCCATATACTGATTTTGTGGCTGAAGCCTGACATAGCCCTTTTCTTTGTAAAAGGTTTTTACAGTAGCTTCGTCTCCGATCAGAGCCACGACGATATCTCCATTTATGGCTGTTGACTGCTGCTTTACAAGAACAAGATCCTTGTCGAGGATACCGGCTTCTATCATGCTGTCTCCCTGAATCTTGAGCATGAAAGCAGTCGAATTTTGAACAAAATCAACAGGAAGAGGAAAAGTATCTTCAATGTTTTCTACCGCAAGGATAGGCATTCCGGCTGTTACCTTCCCGACGATCGGCACATCGACAAGCTCACGCCTTGAATAATAATCTTTTGCCGTACCATTCTCCGTTAGGTAGGTTTTTTTATTGCCAACGACCCTTAAAGCTCTTGGCTTTGTAGGATCCTTTGTAATCAGACCGCTTTTTTCAAGCCTCTCCAGATAGCCATGAACGGTAGACGTGGACTTAAAACCGACAGCGCTGCAAATTTCGCGGACAGATGGCGGATAACCTTTCTCTTCCACTTCTCTGTTGACAAAGTCCAGAATTTGCTGCTGTTTATCGTTAGGCTTTTTATTCATTGATTGCACCCCTTCATAAAAACGGAATTCTTCATATCAATTTCCATTATCATTATAATAAAAGTACAAAAAAAAGTCAAACAAATGTTCGAAATAATATTGACAAGGGAACAAATGTTCGATTATAATATTATCAGAACAAATGTTCTTTGGGAGGTTGCTGTAATGAACGGAAGGCTTGTTTTAAAGAATCGAAAACGTTTTTATTCTTTTATCATGCTTGTAACGATCACATTATCCTGCATCCTGTTTGCTGTGAACGTTAACGGAGCAGATACGGACAAAGAATATATGACTGTAACAGTGGAAAAGGGAGATACATTGTGGGATCTGGCGAAGGAATACGGCACAGGCGGAGATATACGCCAGTATATTCATAAGATAGAAAAAGCCAATCATATGACGGATTGTGATATATATGAAGGCGATATTCTGATCATGCCGCTTTAAACATTGCTGCAAAAAAGGGAATCAGGTTTTTTCTTCGATTTGTTTTAATTTTTCCTGTACATCCTTACTGTTAAAGCGTTTATTATTTTCCAGGTACTCTTCGTAATACCTTTTTGCTTCCTCATAATTGCCCGTTTCAAAGTAAGTGTCACCAAGCGCCTTTAATATAAAAGTACTGCGCTTGTTGAATTCATACCCGGCTTTAAAAGAATCCAGGGCTTCCTGAGTTTTACCAAGCTTTTTATAGGCTGAACCCATGTTGAAATGTGCATATTCCGAATTACTTATATTCAAGGTTTTCCTGGCTTCATCAATACATTTCTGGTATTCCTCCTTCAACAGGTATACCTTTGACAGGTTGCAGTGAGCAGTGCTGTTGTAATAATAGATTTCAATTGCCTTTTTGAATTCCTGTTCTGCAACATCGAGATACTCAATATTTTTTTCTTTGTCATCATATGCATTCAAATAACCTGTAGCCAGGACGCTGTGAGCCCGGTCACTGCCCGGCGCCTTCTTAACGACATCACTCCATAGCCGTATGCTGTCACTGTAAATATAATTTCTTCGGAGCGTAAGTCCGGTATATAGTGGTATGAGAAGTATTGCGATAATCAATAAAGCCTGTATGGGTGTATGGACAAGATAGCTTCTTTTTATAGGATTATGAAAGCTAAGTATTTTTTTTACTTGATCATCGGATATTTCTGGCAGAGCGTCAATTTGATGCCCGGTCTTATCATGTAGAATTACGTCTTGCCACTCGGGTATTTCCTGTAGAATTTCGTTTAACGCTAAAGCTGGCACCGCTTCCGTATCTTTTGATGTTTTAATGCTTTTTTGCCTTTTCTCGTAAAAAATCATACCGATAAGAAACATGATAAAGCCCGCGGCCGGAAAGTAGAGTCGGTGCTCAAAATACACATCCTTGATGGATATGAAGCTGGATTCAACTGCAAGTCCTATAAAAAACCATAATATACCAAATGATACAATACGATTTCTTTTTATTGTGTAAATAGAGAATAACCCAATCAGTACCAGTATGATAAGTGAAACATAGGAATAATTCTCCCAGATGCTCGTTGAAACAGGGTAATCGTTACTATAGTCAAAATTCTGATTGACCGGAAGGAACATCAGCCTGATATAAAGAATGATTACGTTCAACTGCGTATAGAAATATTGAAACCGGTCCATTGATGTACTTGCTTTGAAGCTAACGTTGGGGTCGCTCTGGCTGTAGCCTTTCAGTAGCAGATTCGTGGCCGGTATCAGAGATACGGTAGCAAAAAGAGGAAGGAAGATCAATATCCTTTTAATCCACGAGGTTTTACCATCCTTCAGAAAGAACATGAATTCGATCAAGAGGAGCATAAAAGGTATGGTTATGGTGTTTTCTTTTGTAAACATCGCCAGTACGGTAAATAGAAATGTAAGAAGGTACCGGTATAATTTACCGCTCATCCTGTAATTGATAAAAAAAAGGATGGCCAGCATGTAAAAGGTTGCTGCCAGTGAAGCTGTCCGCTGCACAATATAGGTCACCGCATTCACCTGGATCGGATGGCAGACAAAGAGTACCGCAGAAATCACCGAAACCGACGTACTGTATTGCGATATGAGCTTGCCTTTGAAATAGGGTAGTGTGAGCATCCTTTTCAATATCATATAAAACAGTATCCCGTTTAGGATATGTATCATCAGATTGGTTATATGATAGCCTTCCACGCCGTTATCATGTATGGCATAATTTATGGAAAGGGTAAAATAAAGAACGATCCTGTTGGCATAAAACTTCCATAGTGCCGCGAAATCAAACAGTTTTTGTATGGCATAGTTATTTGATATCGATCCGAAATCATCCAGCAAAAAAGGGACTGAAAAACTGTTGCAGTAGGAAATCAAAGCTGCAACGGCGATCGTACCGTATGCCGGGATCTTATTTTTAAACTTATCTTCAATCCATTCCATTGCTATGATACTGTTCAAGCTTACCTTTTCTCCATTTCATTCAATACGCTTTGCCAAATATCCATTTCGTGCACGTCTTTGTCGGCCGGCTGATAATCGGGTATCTGTCCAAGGCGCCACAGGGATATGCCCTGTATGCCAAAAAGCCTTGCCAGTTTTATTTTCTCCAAAATACTCGAAGTATTTTCATACCAGACCGTATTTTCAACACCGGATTTCGGGTCAGTATATTTTATGTAGGGATTTGCATATTCTTCCGAATAATTAAAGGATAAAGGCGTGTCACTTTCAAGCAGCTTGATGAAGTTTTCCATACTGAAGCTGTCGTGAACGGAATTTAGAATCTTGCCATCTTTTTCATGCCAGACCGTCCAATCGAAAGACAGTTGGAGCATGATTTTTGTTTTGTCCAAAACACCATCCGTCTTATCGGTAATAGTCTGCAACGCATAATATACATCCTCAAGAGGTGTAAGAGGCGTTATATCGAACCCTCTGTCCATATCTGCCTGAGTCAGCTTTTTAGCATCATAATCATGAGCCATCAGGATTACCTTATCAGCCAATGATCCAATTGTCCTGTAATCGTAGCCATCCATGCACACAGCGCTTCTTTTGGGATGGATCAGCGGATGCACGGCAACGTAGAGCTTTTTATTTTCCTTATCCAGTGCCGTTTTGAGTTCCTTCAGAAAATCATTGAAGCTTTGCTTAAGATCAGCACCCTTCAATCCTTCCATGTCAATAACAACTCCGTCGAATGAACCGGTTTCACTTCCAAGCGTTGTGTTATTGATACTTAATATTATATCGTTGATGAGCTTTCGGTATACCTCCGGATGAGCCAGAACATATTCCGGAATACCGGTTGTAAGGTCCGTATCAGGATTTTTCATTTTAAAGTTCTGTGTGGAATACAGCATAAGCAGCGCCGGAATGCCGGCCTGCTTTGCGGATGCCAGCCTTTGTGTAAAACCGGCAGGAAGGTAATAATCGTTATAACCGAGGTCAGATCTGGAATTGTTGACAACGATATTTCCGCTCTTTTCATCATATGAAAGGCTGCTCCATCCAAAGCATATGGAAGAAAGGTCGGCTATTTTGTCCTGTTGAGAGGAGGAGCTGATTGCGTAGAAGGCATTCAGGTCCTTCACAGGCCTCTTTAATGCATTTGACATTCTGACCAGAATGGCGGCCACCTGTTCGCGGAGCGCGCTGCCATCCGGTTCAAAGCCTATGGATGTACCGTTGAAAATTCCCAGATCTCTGGCTATAGTAATATAGCCGATATGATTTTCCACATCAGGGAAGGGTTTACTAAAATAGTCCAACTGCCCGGCCAGTGTGCCGTAACCCAGGCAATTTACAAGCATAATTGCAGCTTCCTCCCGCGTAATAGCATCCAGCGGCCTGAAGTTCCCGGGTTCTTTTGAAATAACGCCTTTTGCCAATGCCGTTTCCACAGAACTATAGAAAAATTTTAAGGTATCCCGGTTATCGGAAAATGAACCGCTAACAGGAGTGATTTGCTCCCAGCCCATCAACCGGACGAGGAATGTGACGAACTCTCCTCTTGTAACAGTTTGACCGTAACCAAACAAATTATTTCCGATGCCATTCGTGATTCCCAACTGTCTGAGTTCATTTATCGCGCTGAACGCATAGCTTGTTTTTGGTACGTCTGTGAAGGGAATATCGGACGATGCGGTATTTTCTGCAAAAGCCAGGGGTTGAAATGAAATTATATAAATAATCAGGATCATTATACAGAGTGCTTTTATGTAACGGGTCAATTTTCTCATCCTTCCATTTTTCACAGCTTGTTAACTCAAGCAAATGTTTTTTATAAATCCAAAGTATAATTTATGACAAACTTGTGCTTTTTTCGCCATAACAATAGTTTAACATAATATTGTGAACAACGGCAATATATCAAGTTGTGTTTTGATAAACGATCTATTGTGGTATAATAGGTAAAGCTTAAATAAAGACATGTCCAATACGGATGACAAGATATTTTAAATGAGGTTTGAAAATGCAACAGGAAATTTACTTTGATAACAGTGCTACTACCAGACAGTATGACGAAGTCACAAAGCTTATGGCTGATGTAGCCGCAATAACATTTGGCAATCCATCATCGCTCCACAGAAAAGGGATCGAGGCGGAGAAAGCGGTAAAGGACTCCAGGGAAGCAATTGCAGCTTCATTGGGGGCTGAAACGAAAGAAATATACTTCACCTCGGGTGGTACAGAATCAAACAATCTTGCCATTAGAGGCTATCTCGATGCAAATCCGAGAAAGGGAAAGCATATCATCACTTCTAAAATAGAGCATCCATCCGTACTGGAGGTATTCCGCCACCTCGAAGGGCAAGGCTGCACAGTAGATTATATAGATGTAGACGGAGAATGCATGCTGAATCTTGAGGAATTAAAGGAAAAGCTGAGGCAGGATACAGCCCTTATCAGTATAATGGCTGTAAATAATGAAACGGGTTCGATACAGCATCTTGATGAAATTTCAAAAATCAGAAACAACATCAATCCACTCGCAGCATTTCATGTTGACGCGGTACAGGCTTATGGCAAAATCACTATAATTCCGTCCAAAGCCGGAATTGACCTGCTATCTATTAGTTCCCATAAAATTCACGGTCCCAAGGGGGTCGGCGCTTTGTATGCTTCTAAAAAAGTGAAGCTAAAACCACTGCTTTTCGGCGGAGGGCAGGAAACCCTGCTTCGATCGGGAACTGAGAATGTGCCGGGAATTGCAGGATTTGGGCTTGCCTCAAGGCTCATATTTGCGAGGCTGGATCAGAATATGGAAACAGCAGGAGCCTTGAAAAAAGATTTTATAAAAAAGCTGAATAGTTCGGATATTGCACATCGCATCCTTTCGCCAGCCGATTCCTCTCCTTATATATTAAATATCGCTTTTGAGAATGTCCGCTCCGAAGTGCTATTGCACCACCTTGAGCAAAAGGGCATATATGTTTCAACCGGTTCAGCCTGTTCTTCACATAAAAATACAAAAAGCCATGTGCTCTCAGCCATGTGCGTCCCGCCGACATTGATTGACGGTGCGGTCCGTTTCAGCTTTTCAGCCTTCAATACGATGGAAGAGGTTGAAATCACTGTTAAGGCGCTTAAGGAAATCATCCCGGTCATCGAAATAAACAGGAAACAAAAAATGAGGAGGCAGCAATGAATAAAGTTATTCTTGTACGGTATGGAGAAATCGTTTTAAAGGGCTTGAACAGGCCGGTATTCGAAGATAAACTGATGGGCAATATAAAAAAATCCCTGTATGGTCTGGGCAAAACGGAAATTAGGAGGTCCCAGGCCAGAATTTACATAGAGCCGCTTGATGGGAGCTATGATTATGACGAAGCAATAAACCGGCTTGTCAGGGTTTTCGGAATCGTATCGCTTAGTATCGCATTAAAGATACCTTCTGACTTTGAAGAGATAAAAAAATACTCTCTTGAGCTTGCAGAAAAGCGTGTAGACAAGCTTATTCAGTCTGCCTCCCGTAAAAGGGAAGTATCCGCATCAGGTGAAATAATACGCGGCGGGGATTGCATCGGTTTCAAAGTTGAAGCAAAAAGGGGAGATAAGAGCTTTCCCATGCAATCTCCCGAGATTTGCGCGGAACTTGGAGGTTATCTGCTTGAAAACATCAATGAGTTAAAGGTGGACGTTCATAATCCGGATTTCGTATTATATGTGGAAGTACGTGAAAGCACATATATTTATTGTGACATTATTCCGTCCCATGGCGGACTGCCGATAGGCACGAACGGCAAAGGCCTGCTGCTGCTCTCAGGTGGGATCGACAGCCCCGTAGCAGGCTGGATGATGGCAAAAAGGGGCATGGAAATAGAAGCGGTCCACTTTTACAGCTATCCTTATACAAGTGAACGTGCGAAGGAAAAGGTCATTTCCCTTGCGAAGATCCTCTCACGCTATTGTTACCGCATAAAACTCCATATCGTCCCATTTACCGATATACAGCTGGAAATAAACAGTAAATGTCCTGAAGACCAGCTTACCATTCTGATGAGAAGGGCTATGATGATGATCGCTGAAGGGATCGCAGTCAAAAATGGCGCACAGGCGTTGCTGACAGGGGAGAGCCTTGGCCAGGTAGCGAGTCAGACGGTCCAGGGGCTGGCCGCAACAAATGCAGCAGTTGAAATACCGGTGTTCAGGCCACTGATCGGTATGGATAAAAACGAGGTCATTGAAATAGCAAGAAGGATCGATACCTTTGAAACCTCCATATTACCTTATGAAGATTGTTGTACGGTGTTTGTGGCAAAGCATCCCAAAACAAAACCCAGGCTGGCGGAGATTGAAAAAATCGAGGAGGGATTGCAGCTTGAGCCTTTGATTGAAAAAGCCATGAATGAAACGGAGATAATTAACATAACCGAATAATTTCCATGCATGTTATATAAGTGCATTTGATAACAATATAATAGTAGCGGGAGTTGTTATTAATGCCGGATATAAAAAACAAAAGCTGGATAAAAATCGTTTATGGCGGTGCAATTACAGTAATCGTGCTATCTGTGGCTTTGCTCGTGCTTGCATACATATATACCGGGGATACGCTGAGAAAAGGTATCCTCATTGAACAGACCGATATTTCCTGGTTGTCCAGGACGGAAGCCAAAGATCTGGTTGCTCAAAGTATCAGCAGTAAATACCCTTCTGAGGATTTCACGCTGACCTATGGCGACCGGCAGTGGGTTTTAAAGCTTACAGAAATAAATTATAAGTATCTGATCGATGATGCTGTCGAGCAAGCTTATTTAATAGGGCGGACAGGCAGTATATTCAGTAAGGTATACAATTCATTGCTCCTATCCTTCAAGGGCATACGGATAAATGTGGGGGTGGATTACGACCGGGTTAAACTCCAGTCCTTTATAAAAAAAATAAAAAGTGAATGCGATACGATAGCGAAAAATGCCGAAATGGCTTATATAAAGGGAGCTACAGAATTTAAGCATGAGAATATAGGAAGATCGCTGGATATTGACAGAAATACGGAATTGATAGAAAATCATTTAAGGAAGAGAGAATTTGGAAAGATCGGGCTGCTGGTGGATGAGCAAAAACCTCATATTGTGTATGAGGAGATAAAAGAGATCGATCGTGTTATTTCGCATTTCAGTACCGAATTCAGTACGGGTGACGTGAACCGAAGCGATAATATACGGTTGGCCTGCAGCAGGATTGACAACAGAATATTGCTGCCTGGCGAAGAGTTTTCGATGAATCAGGCATTGGGTCCAAGGACACTTGAAAATGGATACAAAGAAGCCCCTATTATATTGAAAAACGAGCTTGTTTCCGGAACGGGAGGCGGCGTCTGCCAGGTCTCCTCCACATTGTACAATGCGGTATTGCTGGCAGGGCTTAAGGTAACTGACCGGACGCACCATTCAATACCGCTTACCTATATCAGCCCGGGACGGGATGCAACAATTAACGAGGATTCCATTGATTTCAGGTTCATTAACAGCCTTGATTACCCTATTTGCCTGCAGACGGATGTAAACGGAAGGACATTGAATATCCGCATTCTCGGCAGAAAAGATGTGGATGACAGGACTTTTAAGCTTAAGACGGAGACGATTGCAGTATATCCTCCGGAACCGGATGAAGTGGTAGTGGATCATTCGCTGCAATACGGGGAGAGGATCGTTGAACGAAAGGCAATAAAAGGTGTGAGAGTCATACTTTATAGGGAAATATATAAAAATGGTACTCTGTTATGGAAAGAACAACTTACTGAGGATTATTACAAACCTGTAAGAGGAAAAGTTCGCGTCAGCGATTTTCTGTTTGATGTATACTAAGCGCGGGAATGTGACGCAATAACTACTTGGTTTTGAAGCATGGAGGTCCGAATGAACGAGAATCTGTACAGCAAAGAATTAATTTGCCCGGTATGCTCAAAAAAGTTTAAGGTAACAAAGGTAAAAATGAAAGCCTGCAAGGTCGAAAGACGCGATACCGACTTTTGTATTCATTATAAGGATATCAACCCGATGTTCTATGATGCGTGGGTTTGTGAAAATTGCGGTTATGCGTCTCTATCAGATAAATTTGAAGAAATTCCATCAAGAGAAGCTGATATACTAAAAAAAGAATTAGCGCCAAAGTGGAGTAAAAGGAGCCTGGAGGGAGAGAGAAACGTTGACACAGCAATTGAAGCTTTCAAGCTGGTTTTATACAATTATCAGCTGCGAAGCTCAAAAGCCAGTGAAATAGCAAAGGTCTGCATGCGTATAGCATGGCTTTATAGAATAAAGGAAGACGCGAGAGAACATGATTTTGTCAAATTTGCCCTGAAAGCTTATCAGGATACATATGAAAATGAACGTTTCCCGGCGGACAAGCTTGATGAGAGTACTTGCATGTATATTATAGGAGAACTCAGCCGCAGGGCCGGCAACTATGATGAAGCCACAAAATGGCTGAGCAGGCTGATCAGTTCACCGGAGGCCAGAAAAAAGCCGACGTTGATCGAAGCGGCAAGGGACCAGTTTCAGCTTGTGAAAACACAGATGGCCGGTGAATAGACGGGTTAGGTGGGTCGGAGGATCGTATGAAAATCGGAAAGATACCAAACAGTACTCTTGAGAAGTTGATTTTAAATAAAATCCAGTCAAATCGAAGTGAAGTAATATTGCGCCCTGGGATCGGCGAGGATTGCTCAGCCGTAGAATTCGGAAAATATGCCTGCGTCCTGTCAACGGATCCCATAACGGGAACTGCAAATGAGATCGGTAAACTGGCAGTGCATATTAATTGTAATGATATCGCCTCATGCGGCGTAGAACCGATCGGACTTATGGTAACGATACTCTGCCCGCCCGGTGCTGCAGAACAAGATCTGGAAAGCATAATGGACCAGCTTTGCAGTACTGCTGCTTCGATCAATGTAGATATTCTTGGCGGCCACACGGAGGTCACAAGTGCTGTAACGCGTTTTGTGATTTCTTGTACGGCAATTGGCCGCTGCCTACGCGGAAAAATGATATCGACTTCCGGTGCAAAAAGAGGCGACAGTCTGGTACTGACCAAGCATGCAGGATTGGAGGGCGCATCGATTATTGCCCGCGAAAAGGAAAAGGAATTGTCATCCGGTTTGGGGTGCGAAATTGTCAGTGAAGCCAAGGAGTATATAAACAGCCTGAGTGTGGTAAAGGAAGGCCTCGAAGCAGCCAGATTCGGTGTGAATGCGATGCATGACGTCACAGAAGGCGGCGTGCTGGGCGCTGTATGGGAGATATGCGATGCTTCGGGAAACGGATGTGAGATCGATCTGGGGAAAATACCTGTTGCTATGCCCACCAGAAGAATTTGCGGATTTTATAAGATTGACCCCTACAAGCTCATTTCAAGCGGCTGTATGCTGATTTCGGCAGAAGATGGTAATGGCTTGGTAAGACACTTGAAAAATGCCGGTATAGACGCTGCAGTAATAGGCAGACTAAATGGCACAAGTCAAAGGACGATGGTGTCGGAAGGAAAGACAGAGCCTATTTTGCAGCCGTCAGCAGATGAACTGTACAAGGTGATAAAATAGATAAATACAGCAATGTAAATAACGGCTGCGATATATATCAGAAACTAATTATTGTTATTCCTGTACGTTACCGGTGAAATACCTTCGGCCTTTTTGAATATCCTGCTGAAATATAACGGGTTTTCATAGCCTGTAAGATAGGAAATTTCCTTTATGCTCAAGGACGAATTCCGTATAAGCCATTTTGCCTTGTCCAGCCTTATTCCAGCCAGATACTCCATGGGCGGGATTCCGGCCTGGTTCCTGAATTTGTGCATGAACCAGTCCGGGCTCAGATTGCATAGCTCCGCCAGCGATGCAACATTCCAATTGTAAGCGTACCTTTCATGCATTTGCTCAACAGCTCTTTTAATGTCATCATCCATAGCTGGTTTATTGTTGTTTTTTTTACCGGACACATATCTTCCCATGCATGTCAGAAGTGCTAATAATGCAGCATCGACGGCGTATCCGAACATAAACGGTTTCAATTGCAGCTCATGAATTATCCGGGTAAAATATTCCGCGTAAACAGGACAGTCTCCAACAGAAAATATATGATTGTTTATTAATCCCATATCTTTTATTATGTCGTTTGCTCCATAGCCTGTAAAATGAACCCAATATACTTCGGCCGAATTATGATGGCTATAGTTGTATTCCTGGGGCTCCCCCGGATGATAAATTATGATGCTGCCCTTATGTACCTCCTGCATGCTTCCGTCTGCCAGAAAGTATCCGCATCCGTTGAAAATGTAAATTAGTTGAAAATCAGGCCTTCCGTTTTTCCTCAAAGTACTTATGTCCCTGGTTATATACTTTTCATAACCGCAGCAGTTGACGGAAATAAAACTGTCAAGATCCTCAACGCAGGATTTAGGTTCGGGTTTTGATCTATAGCCTGAGATATAAAGCATATTGCCTCCGACAGTTTTGTATATATCAAAAACAATTTATTACATTTACTAAAAGTTATTATATATCTAATATAAAAGATGTCAATTGCAGATATCCGGCTTTGGTTTCTATCTGATTGATTCGAACTTTTCAATTATATGAGCAGCGTAAAAGGATAATATTATGGGGATATATCCCGGAAAGAAGCGGAATTGTTATGAATATTAAGTGCAGTCTCGAAAATGAATCCTTCAAGTATGTCTATGGAGTCAGGAACAAAAAATTCGTGCCGGATGAAAACAGGAAATTATCGCTTACCTGCGCCAGGAATGACAGGGCGGCTGTTCAGCTTCTTCTTTATTCGGAAAATGATATGCTTGTATGTGTAAACGGGGATCCTTCATTCTACGAAATGGGCCCATTGGATATTTTACGTGTCAGTGCCGATATCCCCGGCATTGGGAAGGATAACATCGACATAAGGCTGATTGGGCTGGTGGAGGATGATGACAGGCAATTAAAGGCTGATATGCTGCTTGATGCGTCTGTTATCCATGTGGAAGGGGGAAGAGTACAGCCTGTATGGATAGAAACGGCGATAGGAAAGGATGTGCGGCCGGGGCTGTACAAACCGCAAATAACAGTATACGGGCACAGGATGTTTGAAGATGAGGCAATACTCAGAACAATGGAGTTTGAAATCAATGTTCTGGAGCTGGTTTTGGAAGACCCCCGGGAATACGGGTTCTATCTTGACCTATGGCAGCACAATTCAAATATTGCACGCAAATATGATGTTGATTTATGGGGAGCCGGTCATTTTAAAATAATTGAAAATTATATAGCCTCGCTGGCAAATCTTGGTCAGAAGGCAATATCCGTTGTAGTATCAGAAATACCCTGGAGCGGCCAGTATTCATTCCTGGATAAAATAGATCCGGCTAATCTATACGAATATAACATAATAAAGGTCAGCTTAGACAAAAATGGAAGGTGGTCGTACGACTTCAGCAAGCTGAACAGATATGTCGATTTATGTATGAAATACGGAATCAATGAGGAAATTGAAGTTTTCGGATTGATGAATATATGGCTCGATGAAGCCGAGGGCTTTGGCAGGGTCATAAAGGACTATGATGACGGTGTGAGAATAAGATATTTTGACGAGTGTTCGCAATCATACAAATATATTCAACAGTTGAATGATTTTGAGAGTTATTTATGTGCACTCGAAAAGAATTTCATCGGAAAAGGCTGGATCGGCAAAGTGAGGATTGTGGCTGATGAGCCTCAGGATATCGAACATTTTATTGAAAAGAAAAACTTAATAAGAAATGCAGCTCCTAACTTTAAATTCAAAGTTGCTCTAAATAGTTCTTCATTTATACAAAAAAATATTGAGGGTATATCAGATTATGTTATCATACTGCCTTCAATATGCCGTAATTATGATGAATTCTCCCAGGCGCGGGACAGGGTGGAAGGCAGGCTGTCGTACTATGTATGCTGCGGGCCGGATTTTCCGAATACTTTTATATGTTCGCATTTACTGGAGGCTCGCAGTATACCGTGGCTCGCATGGTACCTGAAGCTTGACGGCTTCCTGAGATGGAATTACACCGTATGGCCTAACGATCCCGTAAGGAAAATCACATACCATTATCCGTACTTTAAGGCCGGAGACACCAACTTTGTTTATCCCGGCAAGGATGGTAATCCCATGCTTACGTTAAGGTACAAGAGCCTTCAGAAGGGTATAAGGGATTATGAAATAATAAGATGCTACGCTGAAGAGATTAAGGACTTGAATAAAATCGACAATTTGATTAAAAAGGTATTCCTATGGAACGATATAAAGGAATTGCACCCGGAATCAAGAAAAAACAGCACCGAATTATTTTCTTTTAATTATGAAGATTACGAGGGCATTATTAATGAGCTGATGAAGGATATCGTAAAAAACCGGAAAAATTGAATATATCATACGGACTGGTTTTGTCTTTTCATATTCTGCCTGTACTCTGAAGGAGTGATTCCCATTTCTTTTTTGAATATGGTGTAAAAGTAGCTTTTGCTGTAGAAGCCTGCTCTGACGGCGATGTCGCATACGGGCATACTGCATTCCTTTAGCAGTTCAAGTGTCTTTTCCACCCTTTGTATATCTGGAAGCAGTGGAAAAAGATATGTACCAGGTATGCAATGATTAAAAACTTGGACTTGACCACAAAACTGCTATTAAAGTTCGCGAACACAAGAAAAGGCTACTGGCACATCGCTAATAGTTATATTTTGAACGTTACAGTAACTGATAATCGGTTACGAAAAGTGGGATACACGTTTTTCTTGTATGTATGCGAAACTGTTAAGGCGTAAAATATGGGAACCGTCATATACCGAACGGTACGTACGGTGATGTGGAATGTCTGTTATTAAAATAATTAGTAGCCTCATATCCGATTATAAAAGATATCTTTGTTCTTGACAGATGATTTGGCAGTTATTATAATCATTTTAACAAAGGTAATATTTCTATAACAATTTGACAAAAAATGTTAAGTGTTCGCAATGTCGGATACTTTAACTGAAGAGCACATCATTCTTACTTGGCTGTATAACTGCTTTTCAGAGGTCAAATCTATTATTTGGCCTTTTTATATTTATACTATGCTGACAGGCTATGGAAGGCGGAGGTAACAAATGTATCAACTCGATAAGATAAAAAAGATAGACCCTGAAGTTGCAGAGGCTATCGAGCAGGAAGTAAACAGGCAGAGGAACAAGATTGAGCTAATTGCGTCGGAGAACTTTGTAAGTGAAGCAGTGATGCAGGCTATGGGGACCCCGCTCACAAACAAATATGCGGAGGGTTATCCGGGAAAACGCTACTACGGTGGGTGCGAGCATGTAGACGTCATAGAACAGCTCGCGATCGACAGGGCTAAAAAGATATTCGGAGCAGACCATGCAAATGTTCAGCCTCACTCAGGCGCCCAGGCAAATACAGCAGTATATTTTGCCGTTTTGGATCCGGGTGATACAATCCTAGGAATGGATCTGGCACATGGCGGACATCTGACACATGGAATGAAAAAGAACATTTCCGGAAAGTATTACAAATCGGAATTCTATGGTGTAAAGGAAGAAACCGGACGCATTGATTATGATGCGCTTCTGAAAAAAGCAAGAGAGGTAAAGCCTAAAATAATCGTATCAGGAGCCAGTGCCTATTCAAGGATTATTGATTTTAAAACTTTCGGTGAGATCGCAAAAGATGTTGGAGCATATCTGATGGTCGATATGGCGCATATAGCAGGACTTGTTGCTGCCGGACTTCATCCGAGCCCGGTACCCTATGCTGATTTTGTCACCACAACCACACATAAAACATTACGAGGGCCGAGAGGCGGTATGATATTGTGCAAAGCTCAGCATGCCAAAGCAATCGACTCGGCAATTTTCCCCGGAACACAGGGCGGACCTCTGATGCATATTATTGCTGCAAAAGCAGTCAGCTTCAAGGAAATACTGGACAGCGACTTTAAGGCTTATCAGCAGCAGATTTTGAATAATGCCAGGGCTCTGGCAGGTACTTTGACAGAGGAAGGCTTTAATCTGGTTTCCGGAGGTACAGATAATCATCTGATGCTTGTTGACCTGAGCAATTTCAATGTAACCGGAAAAGAAATGCAGCTTAGGCTTGATGATGTAGGAATTACAGTGAACAAAAATGCTGTGCCATTTGATAAGCAGAGTCCGTTCATAACAAGCGGAATCAGAGTTGGAACACCTGCCGTAACCAGCAGAGGCATGCGGGAGGAAGACATGGCGGAAATCGGCAAATTGATCAAGCTGACCGTCACCGATTTCGAAAACTCTGCAAATTCTGTAAGGGAACGTGTTGCTAAGCTGTGCAATAAATATCCGTTATATATTAATTGAATGAAATTTTCTAAACGCCTGTCTGCGCAAACATCATAGAATCACTGCTGTTTGCGCAGCCATTCATAAAGAAAATTAGTTCATTCAATATAGATAAATGGAATCGATTTAAATCATTTTTGCAACTTATCTGGCAGATAGCTTAAGGTTATCTGCCAGTTTTTCATTCATGGAGCATAGCGGAGTCTTGCTCCAAACAAGTGATTTCTCTAAGCGACAATCACGATAGGAGCGGGGCTCGGCGCGCCCGAGATTTTGATTCAATAAGCTATCTGCGATGTGTCTTTTTAGTGTTACATCGCAAAAAGCTGGAAATGTAAATTTATTGCGAGGTATGCCGCCTTTTGGTATAATGTGATAAATGTAAAATTTGTGCTTAAGGCACGAAAGTGAAACGGCGGTTATGTATCATGGCTGATAAAAAAGAACCCCTTGCATATAGAATGAGTCCGAGAACAATTGAAGAATTCGTAGGTCAGGAGCATATCACAAGTAAGGGAAAATTACTTTACAGAATGATCAAAGCTGACAGGATATCCTCTATTGTATTATATGGTCCGCCCGGTACGGGTAAGACTTCTCTGGCAAGGATCATTGCCGCCACAACAAAGTCAAATTTTGAAAAACTGAATGCTGTAACATCAGGTGTGGCAGATATCAAGAGAATCGTTTCCGACACACAAAATCCGATGTTGAATCCTAGCGGCAGAACGGTTCTTTTCATAGATGAAATCCACAGGTTCAACAAGGCTCAGCAGGATGCGCTGTTACCATTTGTAGAAAACGGTACGATCGTTTTGATCGGTGCAACAACGGAAAACCCGTATTTCGAAGTGAATAAGGCGTTGATATCCCGATCCTCCGTGTTTATGCTAAAGCCGCTGACTTCAGACAACATAGAAGACATCATTAAAATGGCGCTGATAGATAAGGAACGCGGTCTTGGAGAGTTTGACCTGTCTGTTGACGATACTGCAATCAAGTATCTGGCCGAGGTGTCCAACGGAGATGCCAGGATTGCACTCAATGCCATCGAGCTTGCCGCAGTGACAACCGAACTAGGCAAGGACGGAATGATACATATATCTGTTGAAACAATAGAGGAATGTGTACAGCGAAAAGCCATCACTTTTGATAAATCAGGCGAAGCACATTATGATAATATAAGCGCATTCATCAAATCCATGAGAGGCAGCAATCCGGATGCGGCTGTGTTTTACCTCGCAAGAGCATTGTATGCCGGAGAGGATCCGGAATTTCTCGCCAGGAGGATCATCATCTGCGCGTCGGAGGACGTTGGGATGGCAAATCCTACTGCGCTTCAGGTTGCTGTTGCGGCAGCACAGGGCATCCATATGATCGGAATGCCCGAAGCAAGACTCCTGCTGGCTCATGCAGCCGTCATGGTCGCTACCAGCCCAAAGTCCAATTCATGTTATAAAGCTCTCGGAAAAGCTCTGAATGATGTGGAAACAAAGCGTTCAGGAGAAGTGCCGATGCATCTGAGAAATGCACCTGTAAAAGGGATGGGAGATCAGGGATATGGTAAAGGATACAAGTATGCGCACGATTTCCCAGGCAATATTGTTAGGCAGGAATACCTTCCTGAGGAAATGGCCGGAGCTATTTATTATGAACCTACTTCGAACGGCTATGAAGCCAGGATAAAGGAATGGCTTGAAAGATACTGGAGAAGCTGAGCGCAATATAACGGAAGATGACATTTACATGAAGTAAGGAAAATGAGGAGGTTTATATGGTGAAGAGGATTTTTGCATGGATCATGTTGGCTGGCTTTGTTATGCTGATACTTAATCTGATTGTTTTCAGATACTATTGGCAATTAAGTATGGCAGTTTATCTGATCATTTTCTTTGCCTTTATTTTTACTAGCGGCAAGCTGTTTCAATCAAAAGGTACGGATGAGCCCGCCGAAGGTGACAACGAGCCTGCCCGAGATGCGGATCAGTCCGCGCAAGATGAGGAAGAACCAACACAAGTTACGAATGAGCCCGCGCAAGATGCGAAGGAACCCGACAAAAAGTCTAATAGTGATATTTGAAGTATGAATCGGCACTTGATATATAAGTTGAATAAATGATTTGTACTAATGAATTAATAAAATTTGTTCAGCATCAAATCAAGATAATACATATGAAAAAACTTATGATCCCAATTCTTTTTTTCAATGTATATAGGTTATTTTTTTTCTTTAACTTTATTATAAGACACAAATGTGCAACATAGAAAATAATTTGACTTTTTATTGACTCTTCTTAATTTCTGTAATAATATATAGGTATAGTTATTATAATAACATAATATCATAAAAACATAAATTCTTTTCGGCAAGGAGGCGATTCAATGGCACAAATCTCGAAAGATAGTCATCTAGCCATCTACTACCAGCTTAAGCAAGTGCTAATTGAAAAAATAAAAAGCGGCGACTTTAAAGAAAATGAACAAATTCCAACAGAAGCAGAACTATGTAAAATGTTTAATATAAGCAAAGCACCTGTCAGACAGGCATTAACAGAATTGGAATCCGAAAACTACATCTACAAGATCAGAGGGAAAGGCTCATTTGTTTCATCCAACTATATAAAACAGCCCATGGCTAAGCTGCATAGCTTTACTGAGGATATTGAAGAAATCGGACATAAACCCGGCGCCAGATTATTGGGAAAGAGTATTGTGCCGGCAGATTTTGAAGTGGCCAGGGCATTGAACATCAAAGAGGGCGGCAAGACTCTTCAGGCTGTGCGAATGAGATATATCGATGACGAAATTTATTCATTAAATTATTCCTATTTTTCAATTGATAAGTTTCCAGAAATTGAACAACTGGATTTCAATGCACTTTCAATTTATAAAGTAATTGAACAGGGCTTAAGTTGTGAAATTGTCCGTGCTATCCAGACACTGGAGGCAACAGCGACCTCTCCTACGATTTCAAAAATTATCGACAGGCAGATTGGCTCGCCATTACTGTTAATGAGCAGAATCACTTTCATTCGGAAAGATTTGAAGGAAATGCCTCTGGAATTTGTAAAGGTTTACTTTATGCCGGACAAATACAAATGTGAGGTCCAACTCAGCAAATAATTTGGGAAAGGATATGATTGCAGTGAAAGTATTCGAAGAAATATTTGGCGTAAAAACACCTGTAATCGGAGTTATACATCTGATGCCTTTGCCTGGAGCACCATTATATAATGGCGCCTCGGTAAAAGAAATTTCAAGAAAGGCAGTGAAGGAATCAAAAATCATGGAGGAAAACGGGATTGACGGACTGATCATTGAAAATTTTGGTGACAAAATGTTTCAAAAAACAGTAGGTCCGGAGACAGTTGCCGCTATGACCTGCATTGCAAAAGATATAAGGAATGAATTGTCAATCCCGATTGGCATATGTGCTCTGCAAAGTGATGCATTAGCCAGTATTGCAATAGCAAAAGCTGTTCAGGGTGCTTTTGTACGGATTCCGTATTATACTGAAACATCCGTAGTGGATACAGGTACAATGGAAAGTATTGCAGCAAGCGCACTCCGTTACAGAAGATTTCTCGAATCCGATGTGAAAATCTTTGCCGACGTCCATATCAAACACAGTTATCCACTGATGCAAAGGCCTATTGAATATGCGGCGGAGGATTCGTATCACCGAGGTCTGGCCGATGCGATCATTATTACAGGGCGCAAAACCGGAGGCGATACCAACCCGGATGATGTCAGGAGAGTCCGCACGGCTCTGCCGGAATTACCGCTGGTGGTCGGCAGTGGTGTTACGGAAGAAAACGTTGACAACTATATTTCAATGGTTGACGCCATTATTATTGCAACCGGACTCAATATCGGAGGCAAGGTTGAGACGGAACCGGATCCTTTGAGAATAAACAGCTTTATGAACAAGATCAAATCTTACCGGAAAAATAATTAATACCAGGGCGTTGTAAATAAATGAATATATGATGAAAAGGAGAGATTGCATTGAACAAAATACAAGAAATGGAGACGCTTTTCAAGACCAAAAAACCGATTATAGGAATGCTTCACCTAAAACCGCTGCCCGGCTCGCCGGTATATGACGGAAAAGGCCTTGCTAAGGTAATTGAAGCCGCTTTGCAGGATGCAAAGGCATTAATTGACGGAGGAGTAAATGCACTTCAGGTTGAAAATTTCAATGATCCTTCTTATTTTCCAAATGAGGCTCCTCCCGAGACTGTCGCATCGTTAGCTGTAGTCGCACATGAAGTGAGAAGGAGCTTCCCTGAAATACCTATTGGAATATGCCTCCTTGCAGACCCTGAGGCTTCCATTGCTGTAGCGCATACTATAGGAGGTCAGTTTATAAGGGCAACCTTTTTCACAGAGGCTTCTGTTGATGTGTCTGGTCTTGTCACCAGACTGCCTCATGCAATCCTGCGTTACAGAAAATTCCTGGATCCTTCGATAAAAATCCTTGCCGACGTACATATCAAGCATTCCGCACCCTTAGGGCAGAGACCCATTGAGGAAGCCGCCTATGATGCCGCTTATTTTTTGGCGGATGCGATCATGGTGAGCGGAAAGCATACAGGAATGCCGACTTCTATGGATGATGTGAAGCGCGTGAAAAAAGTCCTTCCGGAATTTCCTGTATACATAGGCAGCGGAGTAAATGCCGGCAGCGTAAAGGAATTGTTTGAATATGCGGATGGGGCAGTGGTCGGCACCTCTTTGAAGTATGACGGAGATTCGACAAAAGCAGTATCGGCGGAAAAAGTCGTAGAATTTATGAAGGTGGTTCAGAAAATCAGGAATGCCTGATAAATTTGAGGTTCAATTATGAAAAGTATTTTATGCTTCGGTGACTGTAATCTGGATATTATCATACCGATCAGGGAAATACCGGTGAAAGGAGGATGCTCATTCAGTTCTGAACTATCCATCAACATGGGAGGCTCCGGGCTAAATACCGCCGTAGCATTAAACAGGCTAAAACTAAAGCCGGTTCTTCTCAGCAAAATAGGCAGCGATAATTTTGGCACACTTCTTTATGATTTTTTAAAAAGTCAGGGAATGCAGGTTGAACACATCCAAACATCAGACCTTCCGACTGGCGTAGTAGTTGGTCTGGTCAATCCGGATGGAGAGAAAAGATGGATTTCTGTTCGAGGAAATGCAGCCGATATACATATGACTCAGTATAATGAAGCGCTTCTTCAGCAGTATGACGTATTGTATCTGTCCGGAGTTGAGCTGGCAGAAGGAAAGGAAAGCAGAGAAATTGCAATTGAACTTGCACGGAAGATGAAAGAAAAAGGCGGGTCGGTATTCCTCGATCCCAACATACGTGTTCCTACATGGAAGATTGATGCGGCAATAAAAGAAGCCTTCAGAAGGATTTACCCATATGTCGACGTTCTTCTTCCGAATAAAAAGGAACTGGAGATGATGGGAGGAAATTCAAATTTCAGTCTTGATGAAAAAGCAAAATTCATCATGTCCAAGGGAGTTTCTTCAATCTGGCTGAAACTTGGAGGAGATGGTTGTACCTGTTATACTCAATCAGGAAGCCGGACCTTTTCTGGGAATAGGGTGGAAGCCATAGACACAAGCGGTGCAGGGGATGCTTTCAATGCAGCTGTTATTTATGGGATTATTACAGGAATGTCCCAGGAAGAAACCGGTTTATTTGCAAATTTCTTTGCAAGCCATACCGTAACGAAATACGGTACCACACAAGCATTGCCAAGCAGCAGTGAGATCGACAGTATGATACAGAAAGCGAAGCAGGCAAGCATCGGAACTACAGCATGATAACAAATCCACATTGGCTACAATAGCGTAAGCGCCGTTGTACGAACCACATAAGAGAAAAGGTGATTACTTTTACAAAAATTTATGTGAGGAGAGTAGACTATGAAAAAAGTAGCTTTGTTGTTGGTTATTGTTTTTACTGTAATGCTTTTCACATCATGTTCTGCGACTAAAGAAAACAGGCAATTTGCTATTGTTGCGAATGACGCCATCGGGGACAGTGGTTTTGTAGACATGGCTTATGAAGGAATCAGAAAAGCGGCTGAGGATTTTAAAATTGAATATAAGGTATTTGAATGCCACGCAGATCCCTCCGTCTATAAAGATACCTTAACGACTGCCGCCTCTAAATACGACGTGATATTTGTCGTTCCGGGATATTTCTTTGATAAGGAACTCGAAGAAGTGACAAAGAAATACCCTAAAAAGACGTTTATTTATGTTGATGGAGCAACTACGCTTACCAACGTCAAATCTGCAGTATTCATGCAAAATGAAGGAGCTTTTCTGGCAGGGGCGCTTGCTGCTCTGCTAACTCAGGATACCTCCGTTGCCAAAATAAATGCCGATAAAAAAGTTGGATTTGTCGGCGGCGCGGACATGCCGGTAATCAGAGATTATCAGACAGGCTTCGAGCAGGGCGTAAAATATACGGATCCTACAGTTGAAGTTCTGGCGCGGTATGCAGGCGATCACTATGATCCTGCCAAGGGTAAGGAAACAGCATATATCACTTCGCAAAACGGCGCAGACGTCATTTTCCAGGCTGCAGGACCCACCGGACTTGGTGTACTTGAAGCAGCTAAAGAGCATGGCTTTTACGCAATTGGTGTGGATACGGATCAGGGATATTTGCAGCCCGACTGTATCGTATCGAGTATGTTGAAGAGGGTCGATACGGCAATTTACAGCATGGTCGAAAGCATTTCGAAAGGTGAGGCGCTGCAGGAAAAGTATGTATTCAATGTAGCGAACGGCGGAATTGGCCTGGCAAAAAATGAATATTATACGAAGATCGTTCCAAAGGCAATACAGGATAAAGTCGATGAAATCGAGAAAAAGGTCGTAAGCGGTGAAATCAAAGTAGAGAGCTACAAGTAATCACTTAAAAGACGATCCTCCGGAATGTGTTATCCACAGTCCGGAGGATTGTCCAAATCCGGGGGAGGCTTTGAAAATGGACATCATCGTTGAAATGAAAGACATCGAGAAAACATTCCCTAATAATGTAAAAGCCTTAAGAAAAGCAAATCTGAAACTGGAAAAAGGGGAAATCCATTCACTGGTTGGTGAAAATGCTGCCGGGAAAACGACTTTAATGAACACGCTTTACGGACTTGTTCAATATGACAAGGGTGACATTTTTATCAAAGGAGAGAAAAAGCTCATATCACATCCGGAGGATGCCATAAAATGCGGCATTGGAATGGTACATCAGCATTTCAAGCTGGTTCCGGAGTTTACCGTTCTGGAAAATATCATTCTGGGCAGAGAAGAAAATTATGTAAAGTATGGCTGGCGTGTGGATTACGCAAAAGCTGAGGCATCAGTAAAGGAAATACTACGCAGGATCCGGGTCAATCTGGATTTGAATGAAAAGACGGAGAATCTTTCTATTGGTTTACAGCAAAAGATCGAAATAGTAAAAGCATTATTTAAAGGTGCTGAAATTCTTATACTTGACGAACCGACGACGGTTCTGGCACCGAATGAAGTCTTAAACTTCCTTTCTTTCCTGAAGGATTTGAGAAATCAGGGAAGTACTATTATTTACATCTCCCATAGGTTGAAAGAAATCTTTAATATATCGGATCATATTACCATAATGAGGCATGGAGAAACAGTAAGAACATTAAAGACAAGCGAGACGTCCATGGAGGAAGTTTCTGCCCTGATGATCGGCAGAGAGTTGAAATCACAGAGAACTACAGTTACTAAAAAAGCTGATTCGAACCATAACATAGTTATGAAAATTAAGGATCTTACTGTACGGGACAATACAACAAGGCTTGACCGGATCAATTTATCTTTGAATGAGGGTGAAATATTAGGTATTGCAGGTGTTGAAGGTAACGGCCAGGTAGAACTGGCTGATGCAATAATTGGTTTACAGTCGATTACGGAAGGAGAAATTTATTTTAAAAGCAAATGCATAAACGGTTATAGCACCTATCAAAGGCGAAAAACAGGAATACATTATGTTCCTGACGATCGAATGAAAAAAGGATTGGCTCTTGATGCAAGTATGAATGAAAATGCAATCATGGGCTATCAGAGAGATTCCTTTCTTACAAGGAAAAAGCTGTTTCTTGACTGGGAAGGTTCAAAGGAATTTACGAAGAATATTGTTGAAAACTTCAGAGTGGAAGGAATGAACGATCCGAAGGACAATGTCCGTAATCTTTCCGGGGGTAATATGCAAAAGCTGATTATTGGAAGAGAAATGATATCAAAACCATCATTTCTTATTCTTGCACAGCCTACAGTTGGATTGGATTTCGGCGCCCAGGCTTACATACATGAGAAAATCAGAGAGCTTAGCGGGAGCGGGATTACAATTCTTCTGATCAGCGAGGATCTGGATGAATTGATGAGCCTTTCTGAGAGGATATTGGTTCTTTACAGAGGTAGAGTTGCAAAGGAGTTCCTATCGGAAAACGGGTATGATGAAAAAGAAATCGGTTACTATATGACAGGAGTGAAGGGCAATGAAGAATAGAATATCTTTGCAGCGGTTCATACCTTCAGGGGTTTTTCTGACGATCATACTTATATTTATGAGCTGGAGCATGATCATCCTTCTCGGTCAGGAAAATCCTTTCAAGGTTTTCTTTTATATCGTGCAAGGCTTTTTAGGAGATAGTGAGTCCTTATTTTCGACTTTCAACAAGATGTTTGTTTTTTTATTAACAGCCCTTGCTGCCAGCATTCCGGCCTGGACAGGCATGTGGAATGTCGGAGGGGACGGACAGCTGATCCTCGGAGGGTTTGCGGCAGCATGGCTGGCCTCCCTTATCAATACGGGCGTTTCCATATTCAACATCCTCATTGCTTTGCTGATATCGGCGTTAGCCGGCGGTTTATGGGCTTTATGGCCTGCCTGGCTCCGGGTGCGCTGGAATGTGAATGAAGTTGTCACAACTCTGATGGGAAATTATCTGATCACATTATTTACCACATATATGGTGAATTTCCCTTTACGTGCCGAGGGATCCACCTGGCCAAGGATGGAATACATCCCCGGCAATTATGAAATCAATACGATTGGTAATGCAGGACCATCGTACACTTTTATAATAGGTATATTGATTCTTGCAGCTGTTGAGATCATCAGACGATACTGTATTGCAGGTTATGAATACCAGATCACAGGCAGCAATCATATTTTTTCCAAACAGGGCGGCATACACGTTAATAATATCCGTATCCAATCCATGTTTATAGGAGGGGCTTTTGCCGGATTAGCCGGGGGATTGTTGGTTTTGAGCCTGAATAAAACATTCATAGCAGGCTTTTCACCCGGATACGGAAACATAGGCCTTCTGATTTCCCTGATCAGCAGCAATATGCCTTTGGTTATCCTTGGAATAGCATTCAGCTTCTCAGCGCTGCAGGTCGGTGCGATCAATATGCAGTTGTCGACACGGATCCCAGCTGAAATAACAGGTGTTCTTCAGTCGATCATGGTTTTCTTTATAGCAGCAAGAAAATCGTTGCATTTTAAAGTAAAAGCAGGAGGTATGGATAAATGAACAGTATCCTTATAAGTATATACCGTTCGACAATGAATATGGCCGCACCTTTGCTGCTGGCTTCCCTGGGGGGATCATAACCCATCATGCCGGTATTATCAATGTTTCTATGGAAGGTTTGATGCTTGCAGGCGCCTTTGCAGCGGTCGTATTCTCTTTTTTAACAGGAAGTGCGTTTATAGGTATTTTGGCTGCGATCGCAGCAGCTGTTTTGTTTTCGTTATTCTATTCTCTGTTTGTTACGACATTAAAAACGAATAATTTTGCTATTGGTTTTGCATTGAATATATTTGTCAGTTCTTTGACTTTATATCTGTCCCGTATTATGTTTCCTGGGCAGAATGCCTTTAATTCCCCAAAGATTGCAGCCATACCGAAATGTAAGATAGATTTCGGCATAAAAATTGTAAACGACATATTTTCTGACTTCAGCTTGCTTGTATATTTTGCATTCATTCTTGTCTTTCTTATTTCATATGTTATCTACAAGACTCCTTTTGGTCTGTGGCTCAGGGCTGCTGGAAGTCAACCGGAGGCATTGACCAAGTCCGGAAAGAAAGTATCTATGGTTCAATATGCAGCAAGCGCCATGACAGGTGTTTTATGCGGAATAGCAGGAGCACAGCTTTCTCTTTCCAATGTGGTAATGTTTTCAAAGGATATGACAGGAGGAAGAGGCTTTATCGCTCTGGCGATCATATTGATATCCAATGGAAAGCCGCTTACGGCACTTTTACTCTCCATCTTTTTCGGACTGTTTGAAGGCATTTCAATACAGCTCCAATCAACGGCTATTCCGGCTCAGTTTTTATTCATGCTTCCTTATCTGATGGCTATCGGAACATTGATCGTAATGAATGTAACAAAGACGAAAAAAGAAAAAATGCACTCGTTAAATAAACCAAAGACAATGAAATTAAACGGGAGGCTCTCTTAATGGATTATCGGCCAAAGGTGGGTGTTGGAGTTATCATAAGGAATAACGGACGGTATCTCTTATTAAAAAGGCATAATTCGCATGGATCCGGCACATGGTCACCGCCGGGAGGTCATCTGGAATATGCGGAAACGCTGGAGCAATGCGCGATACGGGAAACAATGGAAGAAACTTCTCTAGTTGTTGAGGAAGTTGCCTATATCGGAATAACAAATGATTATTTCTGTGAAGAAGACAAGCATTATATAACGGTTTGGATGGAGGGTATCCGGTTTAAAGGGATCGCAAAAATCAATTCTTACCGGGAATCGTCCGATATTGGCTGGTACCAGCCCGAGCAGCTGCCAACTCCTTTATTTTTACCCTTCTATAAATTTATCAATCAAAATTATTACGGAAGCAAGTCCAGACTTCGTCAGATTCTTTCTTGAGAGCTATTTGCGATGTCCATCTTTTTAAACTCCGCAGTACAATATATTGATAGTTTGGCGGGGAGCAGGTCATTATATATTGTACTGCTAATGTAAATTCAGGTTACATCGCAAATAGCTTCTTGAATATTATTATTGACAGCGATATAAACTAGTGCTAATCTTATATATGAAAACCAAGTAATTTACTAGGAAATGAAGCGGGACTGAAACACTGGCATGGAGCACGCAGGTAAACAGCCTGAAGCGGGGGCGGGAGAATGAAGTTTTCTACGAAGGGCAGATACGGTCTGAAGGCAATGCTGGACCTGGCAGTTCATAATAACGAAGGCCAGGTCGTGCTCAAAAGCATAGCGGAACGGCAAGGGCTCTCTGAGAACTATCTTGAACAGTTGTTTGCGGTTTTAAAAAAGGCGAATCTGGTAAATGGATTAAGGGGCTCACAGGGAGGCTACTCTCTTGCAAAGGATCCTTATGAAATAACGGTTGGAGATATTCTAAGGCCATTGGAAGGCCCGCTTGTTTCGGCAGATTGTGCTGCAGAAAATGGAGAAATATGCAGCAGTGAATATAACTGCTGCGTCACAAGAAGTGTATGGGTGAAGATCCAGGAGGGCATCAATGATGTGACGGACAGCATCACTCTCGGGCAGCTTGTTGAAGATTTCAACAAAAGCAGGAAAAGAAAGGCGGGTACGGAAAAAGGGATTCATAAATGATCGTTTCGGTCATGTTTAGAAACAGATGAAACGGGAAATGAATATAAAACCAAAACGGATGGTTTATTACACTTAAAGAATAAATTATAAAGGAGCTGTATACTTATGAGTGAAACAACGATATATTTGGATCATGCCGCTACGACACCGGTCAGAACAGAAGTGATCGAAGAAATGCTGCCCTATTTCAATCAAAAATTCGGCAATCCTTCATCCATATATTCACTAGGCAGAGATAGCAAAAAAGCAGTCGAAGAAGCCAGGGAAAAGGTTGCAAAAGCGATCGGAGCCCAGCCAAAGGAAATATTCTTCACCGGCTCAGGCACAGAAGCAGACAATTGGGCGGTTAAAGGAGTTGCATATGCGAACAGGCAAAAGGGCAAGCACATTATTACAACGGCAATAGAGCATCATGCTGTGATGCATACCTGCCAATACCTTGAAAGCGATGGTTTTGAGGTAACATACCTGCCTGTTGATGCGGATGGCCTGGTTACAGTTGAACAGGTATCGGCTGCTATAAGGCCTGATACCATACTTGTTTCCATCATGTTTGCAAACAATGAAATCGGCACCATTCAGCCAATAGCCCAGATCGGTAAGCTAGTCAGGGAAAAAGGCATCTATTTCCATACAGACGCTGTGCAGGCTATGGGCAATGTAGCTATCAATGTAGACGAAATGAATATTGATATGCTGTCGATGTCCTCTCATAAGTTTTACGGGCCCAAGGGAATCGGAGCGCTTTATATAAGGAAAGGCGTTAAAATCACATCATTCATGCATGGCGGCGCGCAGGAGAGAGGGAGAAGAGCCAGTACGGAAAATGTAGCTTCGATCGTCGGAATGGCAAAGGCTCTGGAAATTGCAGCAGAAAATATTGAAACATATAATAAAAAGCTTCTGGCACTGCGCGACAGAACGATCAATGAGGTACAAAAGAAAATTCCATTTGTAAGATTAAACGGTCATAGGGAGAAACGGCTTCCGGGCAATGTGAATTTCTCCTTTGAGTTCATTGAAGGAGAGTCGCTGCTCCTAATGCTTGATATGAAAGGTATAGCGGCATCAAGCGGCTCCGCTTGCACCTCAGGTTCACTGGATCCGTCCCATGTACTTCTGGCAATCGGCCTGCCTCACGAAATAGCTCACGGCTCTTTAAGAATTACCTTTGGAGAGGAGAATTCGGATGCGGATGTGGATTACCTTATGGAGGCGCTGCCCGATATCGTACAGAGGCTGAGGGAGATGTCGCCGCTTTACGAAGCGCATTGCAGGAAAAATGCCGGTAAATAGTACGTTGAATATAAATTTAAAATATATAAAGATCGGGCAGGTGAAGCCCTGGAAAGAGGGATAGATTATGTACAGTGAAAAGGTTATGGATCATTTCATGAATCCCAGGAATGTTGGGGAAATAGAAAATGCAGATGGCGTAGGTCAGGTCGGCAATCCGAAATGCGGAGATATCATGAAGATGTATCTGAAAATAGAGGATAACACGATCATAGATGCCAAATTCAAGACATTCGGCTGTGGTGCGGCCGTTGCAACCAGCAGTATGGCAACGGAACTGGTAAAAGGCAAATCGGTCGATGAAGCGCTCAAAATAACAAATCAAGCGGTTGCAGAAGCACTGGACGGCCTGCCGCCGGTCAAAATGCATTGCTCCAACCTGGCTGAGGAAGCCATACGTGCAGCAATTGAAGATTATCAGCGTAAAAACGGCCTGATTAACGACAGTCATGATTGCAATTCCTGTTGCAGAAGATGTGACGATGTGCATCATGAAATTGACGATGAGGAATAGGTGAAAGATGTCAAAAGGCAGAGTAATGTTGGGTATGAGCGGTGGTGTGGACAGTTCGGCGGCTGCCGCTCTTTTATTGCAGCAAGGTTATGATGTAGTCGGGGTGACTTTGCAAATCTGGCCGGATAAAGCAGAAGAAAGACAGAATGTAGAAGGCGGCTGCTGTTCGCTTTCGGCCGTGGAGGATGCTCGCAGAGTGGCAGACCGGCTTGGGATCCCTTATTATGTATTGAATTTTAAAGATATATTCCAGAGAGAGGTCATCGATTATTTCAATAAAGAATACCTGCGCGGCAGGACGCCAAATCCATGCATTGCCTGCAATAGGCATGTAAAATTTGAAGCGATGCTAAATAAGGCGGTTTCAATGGGCATGGACTATATAGCGACAGGACATTACGCCAAAACCGGGTTTAATGAGGCCAGCGGCAGATACCTTCTAAAAAAATCAATAACTGCTGCAAAGGATCAAACCTATGCACTATATACCATGACACAGGAACAGCTCTCAAGGACAATTTTTCCGATAGGCGACTATAAGAAGGACAAAGTGAGGGAGATCGCGCGGGAAAACGGTCTATCTGTGGCGTCAAAACCGGATAGTCAGGAAATTTGCTTTGTCGAAGACAATGATTATGGACGTTATATCAGTGAAAATACGAATGCCGATATAAAAGACGGCTGGTTCATTGACCGGAACGGTAACCGCTTGGGCAGGCACAAGAGCATTATCCATTATACCGTAGGTCAGAGAAAAGGACTTGGCATTTCTTTCGGAAAGCCGATGTTTGTCGTTGAAATAAAGCCTGAAACCAATACGGTCGTGCTCGGAGACGAAACGGAAGTATTCTCACCGGGTCTCATCGCTTCGGATTTAAACTTCATTTCCATCCCGGCTTTAATGGATGAAATGAACGTTACTGCTAAAATAAGATATTCCGCTAAGGAAGCTGCTGCGGTGATCAGGCCTTTGAAAGACGGGCGTGTCAGCGTACGGTTTGAAGAACCTCAGCGTGCAATTACTCCGGGCCAGTCTGTTGTATTTTACGATGATGATGTGATCGTAGGCGGCGGAGTGATCGAACAGGCTGAGGGATGAGAGGCTGGAAATAAGGCTTAAAGCTTGTCAAATACCGGTTTTCTATCTTCATAGTGCACAGTATATTTGAACCCGGCATCCCGGATCATTTGAGCAAAAAAGTCGAATCTGAGGCCAATATGATCGATTTCGTGCGCATCCGAACCCAGGCAGACCAGTTCGCCGCCCAACTCACGGTAACGTTTTAGTACTGAAGCATCATATTCTACAGGTATTGCAGGGTCTCTGTATGTTCCGGTATTTACTTCGAATCCTCGCCCTTGGCGAATCAGCTCTTTAAGAATACAATCAAACAAATCAGAATGGTCAGCATATCTTATCGACCTGTCAACGTAATGAGCATACCGTATAATGTACTCAAAATGCCCAACCATATCAAATTCATGATAGTGGGTGATCATAAAGAAGATCTCCTGCAGATACCGTTCGTAGGCAGATTTCTTTGAACGATCCTTATAATAATCCTGCGCATATGGATCCAAACCGTCAATAATATGAACTGACGCAAGTACATAATCAAATAAGCCGCTTTTTACGATTTTGAGGGATTCATCGATCACATGTGGCTGAATTCCGACCTCAATAGCTCTTAAAACATTAAGATTTCCCTTATAATGCTCCTTGAGTGCCGAAATCTGTACAAAATATTGTTTAAAATCGATAAGCCAGGTCATGTCGGCACCAGGATAATCCAAATCAAGATGATCCGTAAATGCTATACCATCAAGCCCCAGGCGTATCGAAGTTTCACATGCTTCAGCAGCATCCATGCTGCTGTCGGCTGAAAATTTACTGTGTATATGACAATCGAACATAAAAGCCCCCTATATAAGTCATAATTTTAGCATCAGGGCAAGGTAAAAGCAATACACAATAATACAAATGAAATAAAATATGGGTTTATAAAAAGAAAATAAAGGTATATAATTAAACATGTTGATTTTCAAAAGGCTCTTCCGGAAACAATAAGGTATATGATCAAAAAATAAATTTTACTTTACAGGAGGTTGTACATGGAAGATATAAAGACAGAAGGACAAAAGCTTCAGGAGAATCTAACCTTCAAGCAGAAGAATGTTTGGGAAAAGGCAACGGATGAAGATATAAAAGCAGGATTTGATTTTTGTGAGGAATATAAATACTTTTTGAATAGTTCAAAAACAGAGCGTGAATTTGTGGAAAATGCAGAGAAACTGGCTTCTGCAGCTGGTTTTAAGCCGATGAGCGATTTCGTCGAAAAAAATAAAAAGCTGACGCCAGGCTCTAAGGTTTATTTTATCAATAAGAACAAATCCGCCGTGATTGCAGTCATCGGAAAACGTCCTCTTGAGGAAGGCGCAAACATAATAGGCGCCCACATCGATTCTCCGCGGATCGATCTGAAACAAAACCCGTTATATGAGGATGCTTCACTGGCCTTTTTCAAAACACATTATTATGGAGGCCTGAAAAAATATCAATGGCTGACCATTCCTCTTGCCATACATGGCGTCATAGTCAAGGGCGATGGAACGTCAGTCAAAGTAGTGGTAGGAGAGGAAGACGACGATCCGGTCTTCACTATAACGGACTTGCTTCCTCATCTAGCCCATGATCAGATGCAGAAAAAGATGGGCGAGGCGGTATCGGGCGAGGGAATGAACCTGTTACTGGGCTCCATGCCTTATAATGATGAAAAAGTCAGTGAAAAAGTAAAGCTCAGCATATTGAATATACTTAATAAAAGATATGGCATAGTGGAAGAGGATTTCCAGTCTGCCGAGATTGAGCTCGTTCCGGCACAAAAAGCCAAAGATGTAGGCTTTGACAAGAGTATGGTGGGAGGCTATGGCCAGGATGACAGAGTATGCGCATATCCTGCCCTAAAAGCGGTGATGGAGCTTCAAAACCCAGAAAAGACTGCTGTTTGCCTTCTTACTGACAAGGAGGAGATCGGCAGTGCAGGAAATACCGGTGCACAGTCAGATATTCTGCAGGATTTCATGGCTAATCTAATCAATCTCACGTCGGATCATTATAATGATATTAAGCTGCGGTCCTGCCTGACAAAAAGCAGAATGCTTTCGGCTGATGTAAACGCCGCCTTTGATCCGAATTATGAATCTGTTTACGAAAAAAGGAACAGTACTTATCTTGGACGCGGAATCATGCTGCAGAAATATACAGGAGCAAGAGGGAAATACGATGCAAGTGATGCAAGCGCCGAATTTGTAGGTGAAATAAGAAAGCTGCTGAATGATAACCGTATTATCTGGCAGACAGGCGAGCTTGGCAAGGTAGATCAGGGAGGGGGAGGGACCATCGCTGTATATGCCGCAAATATGGGCATGGAAGTTTTGGACTGTGGAGTTGCCATCTTATCCATGCACTCTCCATTCGAAATCACAAGTAAAATGGATATATATGCTATTTATAATGCTTACAAGGTCTTTTACAAATAAAAGCTTAGCCCATACCAATGTGGGCTACCGCCCACAACCCAACGAATGTACTTATTGCCGCGAATGTGAAACTATTTTCTTGTTTATATTGCAATTTCGCGGTAATAAGTTGCTAAATATTTGCTTGCATTAGTTGAGCCGACTGATTTTATAAGAAACCAACGGCTCGATTTGTTTAGCTTATAATATGTTACGGTTCTGCAGTTGTCGTACCTTTAATCGATGTTTCAGCGTTTGAAGGGTTATTTTTTGTTGTACTTTTCGTTGATGCCGCAGCTGTCTGTTTTGAAGGTTTGGGAGTGGCGGCGGGCTTTACGTTGCTATAGGCTTCTTTTGCTTTATCATCGGTAATGACAAAGCTGTCGGCACATTGAAAGCTTTCTGCAATAATAAGCCTTGTTTCCTTAACATCACACAGATAGTACCAGGGTGAGGCATCATAGGTTGTGCCCGGCATTGGTATAAATGTGAGGTTTTCTGTTTTGAACTTACTGACAAATCCGGTCAGATTGATAATTTCACTTAATGTAAAGTTTGTTTCGATATTTTTGAATACAACCCCAATGATACTGTTCAGCTTCGGCAGATATTGAAGATTCAGTTTCTGAGCCATCAGCTCTTTCATAAAATTCTGTTGTGCTACGTTTCTTTTCAGATCACTACCGTCATAATATTTCCTGATTTCATTATCCCATTTGTTCGGGTGACGGAACCGCACATACTGCTCAGATTGGGAGCCATTCAACCGCTGCTGGCCTTTTTTTAAATGAATATGGAGATTCTGTGTTGGATCATCATAATTCATATCGGCGGGAATATAATAATCCACGCCGCCAAGCAAGTCGATGATGTCCCTGAATGCGGCAGTGTCCACAAAAATGTAGTATTTGATATTGACGTCAAGAAGCTCCGAAACAGTTTTTACTGTCAGGTCGATGCCTCCATGGGGATATGCAAAATTGATTTTATGGATCTTTTTTTCTATCGTTACCTTGGTGTCACGCGGGATTGACATAATATTAGCTTTACAGGTAACCGGATCGAAGTTGGCCAACATCATTGTATCCGAATTTTTATTAACTTTGTCGCCGCCAAGCAAGAGTACGTTAAAAGGCTCCTTATATTGCTTGAAAGGCTCAAAGAGTTGGTTAATTGCCTTTTCTGAACTGGCATATACATTTTCGCTGTTATTTATATGTAAATTTGCGTAGGAGATGATTCCTATGCCGGTCCCAAATAACACTGTTGACACAATAATCGTTAAAATCAAATAAAATTTGCGTAAATTCATCTTAAAAACCTCGTTATCTATATACAATATACATTTGACACAAAAAGCGAATAAATTGTTCCGGATTATTTTTGCGACAATTTGTATCATTATTCTATCTCATTATAGTGATATTCATCTTAGAAGTAAATATACTGATAAATTAATTATTCAGGCAGGTTTCATTCTTTATCCTTATTGTTTTTAGTATCAGTTTCAGTATTGTTTTCAAAATTGGCAAGCGGATTGCTGTCTACGGCATTTTTGAGCTGTTTGCTGTCCAAATGCGTATAAATCTGTGTTGTTGCGATACTTTCGTGTCCGAGAAGTTCCTGAAGAGAGCGGATATCAACATTGCCATACTTGTACATCAGCGTAGCTGCAGTATGCCTCAGTTTATGGGTGGAATACCTTTCCGGATCGAGTCCGGCAGCCTTGATATATTTTTTGACGATTTTTTGTACGGATTCCTTGCTAATCCTCTGACGGCGCTCACTCAAAAAAAGTGCATTTCTGTCCTTTACAGCATTGGCCGGACGGACCTTCATATATGCCTCAAGAGCCTTGATACAGGCATTATTGAGAGGAATGCCGCGCTCCTTGTCGCCTTTGCCGATGACAGTTAAAGAATTTCCCTTAATATTGTTCAGATTGATGCCGACAAGCTCGGATAACCGCAGTCCGCAATTTAAAAATATGGTAATAATTGCATAATCGCGTTCCGAATAGGTTCCGTTAATGGATGTCAGCAGTTGTTTGCTTTCTTCGACATTCAGGTATCTTGGCAGGCGCTTCAATATCTTTGGCGATTCCAGTTCGGCGGCAGGATTGGTATCAAGCAGTTTTGCCTTGAATGTCAGGTATTTGAAGAACGATTTCAGACAGGCAACTTTTCTGGCACGTGCATAGGAAGAATTGTCGCGGTTATTGCTGGCAAAGGCCATAAATGCGTATAGATCACTTAAAGAAATCGTCTTTATAAATGGCAGGTCAATATCAATAATTGGTATATCATTGAATTCAATTTTTTTATCGATCAGATTTTTGTGAAGCTTCATAAATCGAAAAAAAACCCTCAGATCATAAAAATAAACCTGAACTGTATTTGCAGATTTTCCTTTAATCGTTTGCATATAACTTAGGAAATCTTTTAGTATCGGAAACATTTCAAAGTCATTAAAATTTTTCATAAGTAAACCTCACAAAACAAAATAAAGTATATTTAAATGATATACTAAAATATTGCCATTTTCAATAATTCTTCTCCTTCTAATTACGCGAAATTTATATTTCGCGTAATCATATAAGTTTTTCCAGAGGTACTACCCTAAGTTCAGTGAAAAATCTTATCGACTTATACTTAACATGAAATTGCTTATGTATAAGTTTTAATTTACTGCATTGTAATATGTTCAACTTTGCATTGGATCAATTTGATTAAATCATCCGGAGCCATTTCAATCTGGTGTCCAATCTTTCCGGCACTCAAAATGATCATGTCCAGGAACTGACAGGAGCTGTCAAGCACAGTAACATAATCTTTTTTCATTCCTATTGGCGAACATCCGCCGCGTATATATCCAGTAACCTTATTGATATCTGCAACTTTGATCATTTCAACGGATTTTTCATCGACCGCCTTGGCGGCTGCCTTCAAATCCAGCTCCGCAGCAACCGGGATGATAAAAACAAAATAATTCCTGCTATGTCCCTGCGTAACTAATGTCTTAAAAACCTTTTCGACGGGAATTCCCATCTTCCCCGCGACTGAAATGCCATCAATCAAGCCGTCACTGTGATCATAAGATAATGTTTTATATGATATGCCTGCCTTTTCCACGATACGCATAGCATTTGTCTTTGTATTGTCCATAATAGTACCTCATAAATTGATTTATATATTAAAAACAACAATTTTTATAGTTCAATTTCCGTCACGCCGTCAGGAGTGTGCAGAACCGTATCCTCATTAAAACTCTCTCCTGCGATTTTTTCCAGTGGTATTTTCAAATATTTCGCCGAACCGGTTACGGCAACTTCGCCGTTTTCAAGCAGGATCTCGCCGGTACCTTCAAAAACCCTGCCATTCACAGAGGTTAACCTTCCGATCACCTTTAACTCCCTGCATACCGGTACAGGCTTTTTAAATTGAGTGGATAGCTCCATTGTAACAGCAAATGCATCAGGTTCTGAGATTAAAATGGAGCGTCCGATAGCTTCATCAATGATCGCTGAGAGAACGCCTCCGTGCATTCGTCCTGGATAACCTGAATGCTCAAGAGGCGCCTTGAAAATACCTGCGACCTCTCCATTATCCAATTCGTAGAACCTAGCCCTGACTCCGCACCTGTTTTTTTCGCCGCATACAAAGCAATTCCTTGTAGTGTATTGTTTTTTTACAACTTTATATTTCATATTCACTCACCTTTTTTCAGAAAATGATATTGGAAGACACTTATTGCATAATAGCACTTAAAAAGCCTAGGACACCGCACACCAACAAGTCATTCCTTATTCCTGATATATTTGAGACTTATGCTCGGATTGCTGGTCTTTGTCGATCTGATCTCGAACTGGTTCAGTGACGATACAAACGGAGTAAGCTTGCTAAAGCCATAATTTCTTGTATCAAAATCCGGGAAACGCTTATTAAGCGTGCTTCCCAATTTGCCTAAAAACGCCCACCCGTCTTCATCTGAAATCTCTATAATGATCGTTTTTATTGCTTTGACAATTTTATCGATGCTTGTCATGCCAACCTTCTGGTCTTCCAGCTTTTGCTCCTCCTGCTTTTGTACATCCTTGGGACCTTTAATTTCGGTTGGCTTGGATTCCACCGAAGCCAGGACCTCAAGATATTTAAACTTTTCACACGCGGAAATAAAAGGCGTCGGGGTCTTTTTTTCGCCCATTCCGATGACATACATGCCGGCCTCCCTCAAACGTGCTGCAAGCCTGGTGAAATCGCTGTCGCTTGATACGATGCAAAACCCGTCCACATTATCTGAATAAAGAATATCCATGGCATCGATGATCAATGCCGAATCTGTTGAATTCTTACCTGAGGTATAGCTATATTGCTGTATAGGTGTAATAGAATAACTGAGCAATACATTCTTCCAGGAAGTAAGCTGTGGTTTGGTCCAGTCCCCATATATCCTTTTATATGTTGGTATTCCATGATTTGATATCTCATCAATTATATACTTTATATATTTATCAGATACATTGTCGGCATCAATTAAAACAGCTATTTTCTTATCCTTTTCCATTATTTATCTCCTTCGTAAATAATATTTCTATAACAATTATTACGTAACTTTTATTCTATTATAACATAATATTACAGAAATAAAATCAAAGGTGCATCTATATACATTTATTGGCTGTTTTTTCTGGCCTTTGCCTCCCCTACCCTTGCGGAAAGATTTCTTCCACCCAGACATACGTAGCTGCAAATACCACAGTTGATACATTTATCAGGCTCGAATTTGCTTAATTCATTATACTTTTTTTCATCAACAAGGCTAGCAATACGATGAACCAGGAGGCCTTGAGGACAATTATCCACACAAGAATTGCAATTGCTGCAGAATGGGGACTCCTTGTATCTTGGCATATTGGAAATTGCAATAAAATTGGTGTTCTTTTCAATAACATCGGATTCTTCCGCCATATGCGCCTGCATTACCCCTCCGCCTGTAAACACAGGCTGTCTTCCAGGGTAGACCGCCTCTAGAACATTTGATACACCGTCCCCTATTTTCACTTTTACGGTCTTAACACTGCCCGCTTTCATATCGGATACGGTAATGTATTTATCAGTTGCTTTCTTGCCAAGGTATACAGCCTTGTAAATTGAAACCATTGTTTGAACATTTAATACCAGTATTCCTGATTTTGACGGTATGGAGTTGCCGGGAAGTTTCTTTTTCAGAACGCTTTCAATCAGAATCTTTTCAAATCCGGCCGGATAAAAATCCTTCACCTGAAATAGTTTAATATCACTGGGAAAAGTAAGATTATCGGCATTTTTGACAGCAAGTATCACTTCAGAAAAACCCACACATCTGCATACAGCTTTAATTCCGTTATAAATTTGATCAGCACGGTTTCGCAGCAGCCATTTATCATGTATCAACCCGGGATCACATTCCACGCCATTTATAATGAAATATTTCCTGTCATCATTTGAAGTAAGTACAGCTTTTATCTTATCAGCTGTTGGGAATGCGGCTCCTCCGCAGCCATAGACATCATTTTCCCATATTCTCTCCATAATCATTTCAGGTGTCAGATCATGCAGTAGCGTTTCAGCTTCAGCGCCAGCATCGGCTTCAACTCTAGCAGTGGTATCAGCAGCAGCCTTGATTATCCTGGTTACTTCACCTGTATCTGCCGGATGATTGCCGGTCAAATCCAAGGCAGGACTGCTGTAATCTACTTCTTTTACTATATTCTTGATAAACGGCGGAATAAAAATTGTTCTTTTCCTCGGTTTATGTAAAAAATTATCAATTAAATGTGAAACAAGGTTGAAAATCAATATGAACAATGCAAAGGATAATGCGGGATTTCCTGTCTGCAGCGGCATAAAGCCTGCAAAAAAACCGCCTATCAGGCCTGCCGGTTTTAGTGGTGTCGAAGTAACCGGGTCCGTTATTACAAGGCATCCAAAGAATACACAGTTGACCAGCACAACCAACCCTTCTGAAGTGTCGCCGGTGAGCATACCAAGTGCCATACCACACATTAATCCGATGGATGCAAATGGTCTGAATAATAAAAATGGCACTGACAGAATCAAAGCAGGTATTAAAAGAATAGAGGGCTCAATTGGTGCATACCCTGTTTTAAAGATGATGCAGATTATCAGATATCCTGCTATCGCAGGGTTCATTATATTTTTCCCTGTGCCGCCCCAAAGCTGTTTACCCAAAACAATGGCGGATGCAATGCCAATAAGCCGTCCCCAGAATGGTATATCCGGAGTAATGACCTGAAGTATTGCCACAGTCACTGCTGCGGATACAGAGCAAACAAGCCGTTTATATTTTAAAAACCCGGCAACTGTATCAAGCAGCAGCGACAGAGCCAATATAGCAAGAAACGATGGTAACTCAAGAGGATTCTCCAGCCACTGGGGTATCAAATATAGTATTATGACGGTAAAAAGCACTGCCATGATATGCTCATTTGACCAGCGACGCCTTATCAGCGGATAGGTTCTCATCTCCTAACTCCCGTAAAAAATGCGTGCAGCCTGTGGATTCCGGAACCGAACAGCATCATCGGACAGCCGACAGCAGTCTCAATGCCTGCTGCAGCACATTCGTCAAGTATTTCCTTATCAGCAGTTTTTCCGGACTGAAACAATATTTTCTTTACTCCGCTGCCCTTTAACTGATTAACAGCCTTCCTTGCATTTTCATTACTCAGCAGTATGTAAGCAGTAGATGGAACTTTTTGCAGTTCATTGAGCTCCCTGTAAACCTTCACATCATATAGAGCATTTTGTTTCGGATTTATTGGGAAAACTTTTATACCAGCATCTGAAAAAGCTTTGTAGACTGAGCTGCTGAATGCTTGATTGCGGCTTGAATACCCCATGAAGAGAACCTCATTGTCTGAAAAAAATCCCTTACTTAATTTCACCATAAAAAAACCTCCTCCACAATTCATTTTACTTTTAAAAGCTTTTCCTCAGCCTCATTTGCTGTTTTCAAATACCAGCAGGCACTTGTCTGCACGGTATTTGGCGATGACGAATTCTACTGGCTGTCCGCTTTTTGAGTATAGCAAATTTTCTACCTTTATAAGAGGATGCCCTGGCTGCACCTGCAAATATTGGGCTTCGGACTGATCCGTGTAAACTACTTCAAGTGTGCTTTTTGTTCTGACCGGCAAAAGTGGATATTTTCCTCTTAAAATATCATAGGAAGGTTTTTTTGCTTTGATATCTTCAATTATTTCGGGAAATAATTGAAGTGGAATATACGATACATTTAGAGACAATATACTGTTTTTGTCTACTGTTACAAATTTTATTTCAGCAAATTCGCTATGCTGTGAATATGTCTGTGAACTAAAATGGTTCTCAAGACATGGAATATCGCTTTGCTTGATAGCACGTAATGACAATATGTCATGTTGTCCAGGATCTTGGCTATCCAGAATAGAATCAGTAAAGCCTGTGAAATTTTTTACATCAACCTTGGATTTTGATTTGGCTACAAAGGTTCCCTTGCCTTTCTCCTTGTATAAATAGCCGTTGTTGGTCAGTTCGCTGATTGCCTGCCTTACGGTAGGTCTGCTGATATCATATTGTTCACAAAGCTCCTGCTCGGATGGAATTTTTGATTCTTCCTTATATTCACCAGAGTCAATCTTTTTGATAATGAGATACTTTAGCTGAGAATACAAAGGCACGTTGCTGTATTTATTTATCACAATAATCCCTCCAAGCGTAGGTAAGCATAGCAGCACATAATAACATCCTTACTAATTTTATATTATTAGTAATACTAATTCAACATAATTCGTAATAATATTTTAAAATTTAAAATTGCTGCAGCCAAAACCAATCGAATTGCTTCGGCTGCATGAAAGAACATGTTACTTAAACAAACGTCATTTTAATGTGAAATATTTTTATACCTTCAGTTCTATATGGATGCCTTCTGTTTTAATACTTGACAGTCTGGGTTTTACATGCTCCTCGATAAATTCAATTACCTGCTCTGGCGCACGGCCGGTATAATTGGAAGGTTCCATTACCGCAAGTATTTCATCTGCGCTTAGTGCAAATAGTGGATCACCTGCAATACGTTCAACCAGGTCGTTATTCATACCATAAAGCTTGACCTGTTTTCCCGCCTCCATGGAATGGACACGTATCCTTTCATGAAGCTCCTGCCTGTCTCCTCCTCTTTTGACAGCTTCCATCATAATATTTTCGGTCGCCATGAAGGGAAGCTCTTCCAGTACATGTTTCTCGATGACCTTAGGATAAACGACAAGCCCGGTGGCTATATTTATATAAATGTTCAATATGGCATCAACAGCCAAAAATGCCTCCGGAACACTGATGCGCTTGTTGGCCGAATCGTCAAGAGTCCGTTCAAACCACTGCGTTGCTGCTGTAACAGCCGGATTGAGCGTATCGATGATGACATACCGGGCAAGAGAGTCGATTCTTTCCGCACGCATCGGGTTACGCTTATAAGCCATGGCAGATGAGCCAATCTGATTCTTTTCAAAAGGTTCTTCCATCTCCTTCATACTCTGAAGAAGCCTCATGTCATAACTAAATTTACTGGCGCTCTGTGCAATGCCCGAAAGAACATTGAGCACCCTGCTGTCCTGCTTTCGTGTATAGGTCTGGCCGGAAACAGCGTAAACATTGTCAAAGCCCATCTTGGAGGCAATCAGTCGATCGAGTTTCTTCACCTTTTCATTATCATTATCGAACAGGTTCATAAAGCTTGCCTGTGTTCCGGTAGTGCCCTTGCTTCCCAAAAGCTTCATTGAAAACAGCACATATTCGAGATCATCCAGATCGATCAAAAGATCCTGTATCCATAAAGAAGCTCTCTTCCCCACCGTCACAAGCTGCGCAGGCTGATAATGTGTAAATCCGAGAGTCGGCATGCTCCTGTATTCCATTGCGAATTCAGACAGCTTTTCTATTGCCGCCGCCAGTTTTTGCCGGATCAGTTCAAGAGCATCATGCATAATGATGAGATCCGTATTATCTCCGACATAACAGGAAGTGGCACCCAGATGGATGATCCCCCTGGCTTTAGGACACTGTTCGCCATATGCATGGACATGCGCCATGACGTCGTGGCGTACTTCCTTCTCTTTTTTTTCCGCCATGTCGTAATTGATATCATCCTTGAATTGCTTCATCTCCTGGATCTGTTCTTCGGTTATGTTAAGTCCCAGTTCTTTTTCAGCTTCTGCAAGGGCGATCCATAACCTTCGCCATGTTTTAAATTTTTTATCGGGAGAAAACAACTCCTGCATTTCGCTGCTTGCATATCTTGTATTGAACGGACTTTCATAGGTGTTTTTCAATGCGCTGTACCTCCAAAATACTTATTATTGCTTCGACAGCAGTTTATTGATGGAAACGATCTGCACACACGTACAAAGCAGTTCCATGGCAGTTTTCAGTTCGTTGACAGGCGGCATCGTAGGAGCGATCCGGATATTACTATCCCGTGGATCTTTTCCATATGGGTAGGTTGCACCAGCCGGAGTGATGGCAACACCAGCATCTGCCGCCATTTTTACGATGGCTGCCGCACAGCCCTGCATCGTGTTAAAGCTGATAAAATAACCGCCATTCGGCCTGTTCCAGGTAGCAATGTTTTTACCTGAAAGCTGGCTTTCAAGAATATCCAAAACCATGTCAAACTTAGGCTTTAATATTGAAGCCTGTTTTTTCATCTGTGCTTCTATGCCGGCCATATCCTTTAAGAAATGGACATGTCTGAGCTGGTTTAATTTATCGGGGCCAATCGTCTTAATGCCCAGCTGCTTTCTGATCCTTGATACATTGTTTTCACTGGCTGCCATCACGGCTAAACCTGCTCCCGGGAAGGTAATTTTGGAGGTAGACGCAAAAATGAATACCCGGTCGGGATTGCCGGCTAATTTGCAGGATTCCATGATATTTTTCAGTTTATCCTTTTTATCGGTAAGATGGTGAACGACGTATGCTTCATCCCAGAATATCCTGAAATCAGGCGCTGATGTTTTCATTGACGCCATACGGTCGACAACCTCATCCGAGTAGGTTATGCCTTCCGGATTGCTGTATATTGGCGTGCACCATATTCCCTTTATAGATGCATCTTCCGCGACGAGCTTCTCAACCCTGTCCATATCAGGGCCATCCTTTTTCATATCAATAGCGATCATTTCAAAGTCGAATAGCTCCGTAATGGCAAAATGCCTGTCATAACCAGGACTTGGGCAAAGGAATTTCACCTTCGGCAGCTTGCTCCAGGGTTCGGTGCCGCCTGGTACGCCAAACATCATTGCGCGTGCAATGGAGTCGTACATCATGCTCAGGCTGGAGTTACCTCCGATGATGACCTCCTTTGGGCTTACATTAAGCATCTCTGAGAAAAGTCTTTTTGCCTCCGGAATACCGTCGACCAGCCCATAATTTCTCGCATCGGTACCATCTGCTGTTTTACAGTCATCACAAGGTCCCGGAAATGCAAGCATTTCCATCGATAACGCCAGTTGTTCCTTGCATGGCCTTCCTCGTGTCATGTCCAGTTTAAGTTTTTGAGCTTTAAAACCTTCATATTTTTCGTTTAAAGAAATAAGCTTTTCCTGTAGTTCATCTTTACCAAACATTGTAAAGTCAGACATCAGAGTACCCTCCATAAAGATTTACTTTGCTGTTTATTTTAATATATTTATGATCATTATGCAAGATGTGGATGCGAAAACTTCATATTCAATAAAATAAGACACCTTTTTCGTTAATATGGTCTATTTTTAACCATCCCCGTACTTTTGTGAAAATTACTGCAGCACCTGCTTAATGACCCTCATGAAATTCAATCCGGCAAACTTCCTGACAAACTCGGTGCTGTAATTGAGCTGGATCAGCCTGTTCAGAAGATTCAGCATGCACTGTGTCCCTTCCAGTCCGGCAGGTGTGGTTTGTATACCGTCATAATCCGTTCCTATTCCAATATGGTCCTCTCCGGTGACGGAGCAGATATGCTCGATATGATTTACAACATCATCGATCGTGGCCTTGTCGGTATTGTTCAGAAAACAGGTATAAAAGTTGATCCCTACGACGCCTCCATTTTTCTTGATATCCATAAGCTGCGAATCGGAAAGGTTTCTGCGGTGGCTACATACCGCCATCGCATTGGAATGGGACGCTATCACCGGTGATGCAGTCAATTCCAGCACATCATGAAAGCTTGCTTGACAAAGGTGTGAGACATCCACAATCATACCAAGTCGATTCATCTCTGCAACAACCTGCCTTCCGAATTCGGAAAGACCGGCGCCGTACTTTTCTGAAGCACCGTCTGCCAGCAGATTGCGATGATTCCATGCAAGAAGCATACTTCTTACTCCCAGAGAGTAAAGCATCCTTAATACGGAAAGCTCACCATTTAAAGCTTCACCTCCCTCAATAGACAGAATTGCCGCTACCTTTCCGCCTGCAACCGCTTCTTCGATATCACGAGCGCTAAGACAGATGGCCAATTTGTCAATGTATTGCTCTTCGGCTTGATACATAAAATCCAGTATCGACAATACGCGGGTCAATGTATTATTACGGTATTTGGCGGGGTCGGCAAAGGCCGCAAAAAACTGAACCCTATCTCCAGTGCTTTTCAGTCTTTTCAAATCCAGATGGCAGTTATTTTCGTACAGGTCCGCCTTCAAATCGAGCAGCAGCTTGGCTGTATCGCAATGTGTATCTACAATGAACATCAGTATGCACTCCTGATTAAGTTAATATTTTCAACCTTAATTTCATCATGAATCCTCTTTCCGGTCACTTCAACGATATCAAACCGCATATTCCTCTCTCCAAGATTTTTATATTTCAAGTATATCCAGGCCAGAGCCTTGATTTTTTCACGTTTTCCATAGCTGACTGCTTCAACGGGAGAACCGTACAGATCGCTGGTTCTTGTCTTTACTTCAATAAAACATATATACTCATCCTCTGCTGCAATGATATCCAGTTCACCAAATCTTCCGGAACGAAAATTCCTGTCAAGGATTTCAAAACCGTTTTTGATAAGGTAATCAGCCGCTATATTTTCGCCGATTTTTCCAAAACCACGTTTATTCATTCCTCTTACCGCAGCCTGACATCAAAGATTGATCAAAGCCTGTATCCAGCTTGCTTACAAAAACAAGGATCTGAGCCACGACTTCATACAATTCCCTCGGTATTTCACTCCCGATTTTCAAGTAATTCAGCGTATGGGCAAGGTTTGCATCCTCGTACAAAGGCACATCATTTTCCTTTGCCCTGGCAATGATCCTTTCTGCGGTGTCTCCTCTTCCCAAAGCAACGATTTCAGGTGCTCCTCCCTTTTCAGGAGAATATTTCAATACTGCAGCCTCTTTTATTTTTGTTTTTTTATTTACCATATTGTACCTTATTATACCTCCTGCCGCTTTTTAACGCAATTCATTTTGGATATAATCCATAACCATGCTCATATACGCATATCCAGCTTTATATGATCCGGATCGATCATTTTTGAAAGAAGTTTCTCCTGCTTCATGGGAGATGACGGCTTATCGATCAATGTATAGCTTATGTTTGCCAGTTTATATCCGCTTTCTGCCAAACCGGCATACAGGTATCGTATGTTCTCTTTTACAAAATCGTTTATTTGGGCTTTTTCCGTCCTAATGCCTATACTTACGCTGACTCCCTTTACGTCAAGCAGCGTTTCGATCCTGCCCAGGTGTTCTGTGTCCAGTGAAATGAACATCACTGTATCATGCGGATCGATCCTCTTCTTATCAGCCTGCCGTTTCATAACATAAAGCTCGGCTGTTGTCCGGAAGCCTGATAAATTGACGGGCAGCTGATAATAGAGCATATTGCTGTGGCTAAGCTGGTTCAAAAGATTCACGCTATCATTGAGCTTTGCAGCAGCTGACGTAAGGCTTTCACTGCCGGAAAGACCGGCTAGTCCGGAGGTTTTGATAGAGTCCTCAAGCATATCCAGCTTGTTGTCCAATTCCTTGTGCAAGCTGCCTAAATCGAGCTCTTCAACTACTTGATCCGAACGGATATCGATGAATATTTTTCCGATCGCATCCTCTAATTGAGGGCCAGATTGTACTTTTACGTTGATAATTTGATTAATTTTGTTGTCTGTATCGCGGGTGACGAACGGATCTGTTTCATAAGCTGAAGCATGCGGGATTAACTTGCCTGCAGCGGTTGTCTGTTCAGCAGCTGAGGTTTGAGAAGCTGTATGTTTTGACGTATCGGATTGTGCTGGGGATAACGCTGCCTGATCAGATCCGGATACAGACTGCTCTGCAATTTTCGTCTGCTCTAATTTTAAAGTTGTACTGACGTTATTGTCCTTTTCTGCGTTTTCCGCAGAATTCATGCGTCCTGATATTGATGGAGTATTTTCGACTCCTTCTGCGCTCGTGCCACCTGACTGAACATTTCGGATTCCTTCCGCACTCATGTCGCCCGGATGACTATTTCCATTATCTACCGCACCAAGGCTATTTTGAATATTTGCAGCTATACGCGGCACACCGGAGGCTGCTTGACCGGATATGCCGGTTTCCATAGCAGTAATGCCTTTCTGCGAAACGGAATAGGTATCCAAATCTTTCCCTGTATTTTCACCGATCATTCCAAGCAGAGTCTGAAGCTCCTTTATTTGATTACCAATCTTCAGCTCGCCATCAAGCAGCTTTGAAAGTAATTCCAGTCTGACCGGTTTCATCTGTAAACCTTTTGATAAAGCTAAAATCCCGGGGGCAACGAGCTCCGTCTGAGGCACATTTCGAGACTCAAAATTGCCTGTCAGGTCGGATTTACCGAGTAAATGACCAGTAATAAAAACGGCTTTCTCGGCATCCAAACCTTTAAAACCTTTCATCAGATCTGCAGCTTGATCCATCAGCTCTGCCGTAATTGAAATGCCCGCCTTTGCAAATTCGGATGCAATGGCCATATTTTGAGGATCAGGTTCAATTTGTACCGATTTCAGCATGTTTATTATTGTATTGGAATCAAATCGATTTTGCCGGGAAGGATCCTTAACAGTCTCAAGATATAACGTTCCTTCCTCCCTGGATGTAACTGAAAGCGTCAGCATCTGTCCTTGTTTTGCCTCAAAGCCTTCCGACCGTGCCTTGAGAAGAGAACCATCGGATAGCCTCAATACGACTTCGCCGGATTTGACGTCCAATACTCTGGCTTTGATCACATCTCCCGTATCAAGCCTGCCCAGGAGGTCAGAAACATCCGTCCTGACTGCAGCCGGCATGTTTTCCATTGTGACGATTCGCATATGATAGCTCCCCCTCCTCCTCACTTGCTAGAGAGTGTTTATACTTAAAAAAATGTCATTGGCACGTTATTTACAGGTTTTTTGTGAAACTCACTCTATGTATCGGACAAATACCGTATTTTTTTATAGCATTTATATGTTCCTCCGTACCATACCCCTTATGCTTTTTAAAGCCGTATTGGGGGTATATTGCGTCGGCCTGCTCGATCAGCCGGTCCCTTGTTACCTTTGCAATAATGGACGCGGCAGCGATGGAAATACTCAAGGCGTCACCCTTAATGATCGGCATCTGCCTGATTTCAACATCATTCAACCTAACGGCGTCAATAAGCAGCATATCCGGCCGGGGCTTGATCTGATCTACTGCCTTCTTCATCGCAAGCTTTGTCGCATTTAATATATTGATCTCATCGATACATTTTTCATCGATAATGCCAATGCCTATAGAGATAGCTTTATCAACGATGATGTCATACAATCTTTCCCTTTGCGCAGCGCTTAGCTTTTTCGAATCATTGACTCCTTCTATTATGCAGCCCTCGGGAAGCATTACACAGGCGGCAGCAACCGGTCCGGCCAGAGGTCCTCTTCCGGCTTCATCGATACCGGCCACATAGCGGAAGCCCTTTTGATATGCTTCCATTTCATATTTGCTCATTAGCTTCAGCCGTTCCATTTCCTTCTGCTGTGCAAGTATTTTTTTCCTGTACTTTTCAATGAGCTTTTCCACTGCTGCCATACCTTCCAGCCTGACTGCCTCAAGGTAATCGACAGCTTCAGCCGGAGTCATTCCAGCTGCTTGATTTTCTATATCCTTTAGCTTACTAAGCTGGGTCATATCAATCTTTCACCTCACTTACCGGCTTTTCCAGAGTAATTTTTCCTATTTTGCCTCCGCGGAATTCATCCAGAAGAATAATGGAGATCCGTCTCATATCGATTTCACCGCCCTGTATCATGCATCCCCTGTTCTTTCCTGCCGCCTCCAGCAATTGATAGCCCGTTTTGCCTTTCACATCATTCAGCTTGTACCTCTGCGCAAATTGTACAGGATAAGCAGCGGCCAGCTTTTCTGCAAGGGCTGCAGCCACTTCTGCAACATCCATGATATCGTCTTTTATGGCTCCGGTAAAAGCAAGGTTCTGTGCGGTCATCTGGTCCTCAAACTTGGGCCAGAGTATTCCCGGAGTATCAAGCAGCTCAATTTCGGGATTCAGCCGGATCCACTGCTTTCCTCTTGTGACACCAGGCTTGTCCCCCGTTTCGGCAACTGCTTTGCCTGCAATTTTATTGATAAAAGTCGATTTCCCGACATTGGGTATACCAACGATCATTGTCCTTATTGGTCTGAAGATCCTGCCTTTTTGCTTGTCTCTATCCAGTTTGTCCTTCATCATTGATTTCAAGGAATCCTTCAACTGGTTCAGACCTGTGCCTTTGATCGAATCTGCAAATAAAACGGAAATACCCCTGTCCCTGTACCATTTTGCCCATTCCTTCGATATGGCGGCATCGGCCATATCAGCTTTATTCAAAATAATAACACGGGGTTTGTTATTAATTATGGAGTCAATTTCAGGATTTTTGCTGCTGTAAGGTATCCGAGCATCAAGCAATTCTATTACAACATCCACAAGCTTCAAATTCTCGGATAGCAGCCGCCTGGTTTTGGTCATATGTCCTGGATACCATTGAATATTCATGTTTTCCTGATCCTTTTTTATAAATGCCCTAATAACAAGGCATTTATTATATTCTACAGTAAACTCTTCTGCGTATAATTCTATTGTAGCATATGAAACGGCAAAAAATACAAAGAATAGTGAGATCAATTGAATCGACAGCCATAAAAAGCAAATATATTCACTTTGCAGCCTTTAGCGCGGAAATATAAAAGGGACCCGAAGTCCCTTTTATATAACTGATATTATTCTTTTATATCAAGTTTTTCCTTGATCTTGGAAGCTTTGCCTACCCTGCCGCGCAGGAAATACAGCTTAGCCCTTCTGATCTTGCCTTTTCTAACCACATCAATATGGTCAATTTTGGGAGAGTGTACCGGAAGGATTCTCTCTACTCCTACACCATAGGATAATCTTCTTACCGTAAACGATTCTTTAAGGCCTGTGCCCTTTTTTGCAATAACAGTTCCTTCGAAGATTTGAAGTCTCTCGCGAGTTCCTTCTTTTACCTTTAGATGCACCTTTACATAATCACCTATGCCAAGGACCGGTAAATCTGTTCTTAACTGCTCCTGCTCCAATGACTTTATAATATCCATACGAATTTCCTCCTCCCTTGCCTAGATGTTCATAAATGCCTTGAATTGCATCAGCGGACCATCCGTATTACACACGACAGACATTATATCATAGCACAATGTAATTTGTAAACGCCCTATTGAAAAACTTTTAAGTTGCATCATGGACCCCTCGGTTGCATCATGACATACCGTATTCTACTTGCGTGTTATCCTTTCCTTTTATATAATCAACTATATTAATTAAATAAAATAAGCGGAGGCGGTAATTGTGATAAAAAAAGCAAATGAGATGGTCAGCGAAATCAAGAATCAGATGCGCGGAGGCAATGGCAGTGTTGAACTGACACATGCATTCAAGCAGGATGAATTAAAAGGAAAAGCCAGGCTTGTTGCCAGGATTACGATCAATCCGGGCTGCTCAATCGGAATGCATGAGCACGCTGCGGAAGAGGAAATTTATTATATTTTGAGCGGAAAGGGCATTGTGAATGATAATGGAAATGTAAGAGAAGTTGGAGCAGGCGATGCAGTTCTGACCGGAAACGGGGCGTCACATTCCATAGAAAACCGCGGAGAAATACCATTGCAGCTGATGGCAGTAATCCTTGTTTATTAAGACCATATATATCTGCGAAAATACTTGTAAAAACAGGAAATGCCGGGTTGTTGCCAATGTCAGGCAAAGCTTCGGCGCAGCTTTTCCATCAGCTTGCCTATACCGTTTGAGCTGATGTCGGCGGGACAAATGCCGGAGATTGTAGGCAGAAGGTATTTCAGCTCGGCTTCGACGGATTTCTGTTTTTGCATGATCTTCTCAAACTCGAGATAATTGCCGCCTGATTTAGCAAGGCTGACAGCCTTTATTTCAAGCTGGCCTTCAAGCGCGGTAAGATTTTCCTTAATAAAACGGTTATTGATCGTCAAGCTGGAAATCTCCTTATTTAATCGTGTAATTTTCTTTGTTAACGACCGCTTTTTAAAGAAATATCGAATTGGGAAAGTTAGCTTGCCTGCCGATTTTTCATCCTTAAAAAATTCATACCATAAATTGATGGAGGAAGTGATCTCTTTATTGATGTCCCTTATCCTGTCAATATTCTTATGATATTGACCCATGATGGAATCCAGCTCTTCCTTCTTTTCATTGAATGCTTCCTCATAGAAAGCTCCAGAATTTTTTTGCACTTCTGTTGATGTTAATTCAAGCTCGTCATAAATTTTTTGCAACTGAGAAAGAAGATCAATTGCATATTCCTTCCTTATTGTCAAATTTTTGTTTTCCATATTCATCCTTCCTTATTCTCCTTGAGAAATGCCGCAGATGCCCATCCGATCCTGCCGTCCGCCGCCTTGATATAGTACCATACGATACCGGAATCATCCTTCTTTGATTTTGAAAGGTATGTTACTATACTGCCGAAAGCAAGTGAATCCGCACCAACCTTTTCGGATGCTGCATCAGGCAATTTTCGGACATTAAGACCCTTTTTAGCTGTAACCGTATAGAGTTTTGCGCTTTCTGAGGAATCGGATATATTGGATGCGATTAGAGTATCGGAAGAAGTGGGTTCGGTATTCGCCTGTTTCGCCCTCCATTCATTAATGCCTGTAATCCTGTTGAATTCATTAATCGCATAATTCGAATATTCTTTGATTTTCTGTACGGTGTCATGCTGTATTACCCTGAGGTCAATATTCCAGTATTTATTTGTAAAAGCCCTCCCATAATTAGTAAATGCGAGAAGCGAGTATGTCAGCAAAATAGTGCATAGGACAGCGAGCTTATGTTTTAATGCGAATCGTATCGGAAAAAATAAAACATAAAGCATTTGAAACACTCCTTTTTTAATGCGGGAAAAAAAAGATGGTTTCCTATATAATTCGTCGCGAAGGCTTTTATAGCTATAGTCCGTATCATTACGATAAAGCCTTTCGGAATTTGCTTTCCTTTCATGCGTTCTGATCGGATGATGCCTTATTGCTTTTTCCCGTTTTTTCTCGTGTTTTTCTTTTCCCAAAGATATGGCAGGATTCGCTGCAATAGGTGCAGCAACAGCCTCATGTAAATTTCCCCTTTCCTTTATCTTCTCCTCTCTTAATTGAATCCTTGCCTGCTTTTTAGCGTCATGCTGCTGTGAAAATTGTTTGCTTTTGGAATAAACTATTTTATAGATTATACCTGGCAATTTTATTAAAAAGGAAGGTATCGTACAAATCAGATTTAAAAAGGCTTTTTTCAAAAGGCTGCCAAAGGATGCAAACCAATTTTTAAAATCAAATTCTGTTTCAAAGAAAATATCCCTCTGCAAAGTGCTTTCATCCGAATCGAGATTTAACAGAGAATAGGATGGACTGCCCTTGAAATCAAAATCAACATCGGAAGATGCCAGATCCGTTTTAATACTGAATAATTCATCGAAGCTTTCATTTCCACTAAATTTGTTAAGATATCTGTTGTTTGAAAAGAAGTCGGAAACCCACTTTTTTGAGAAGGATTTTAAAATCCACGCAGCAAGATATTTGTTATCATCACTTTCAACCGGATCATCAAGCAATTCCTTCAAAACAAATATGGATTCTTTGTCAGAGATCTTGTAAAGCCGCAAAATGGCCAGTCGGCGTATGTATTCGTCAGGATTTCTCAAATAAAAATCAAGCTCTTTTACGCTTCCCAATTTCTCAATTATTTTTGCGGTATCTTTTTCGGTACGATACCATTCGGGCATGCCCGTAACACAGGAATCCGAAAATGACAAGGATCGTTCACTCCCCAAACCTTTTGTAATATATATTAATTGAATGAAATTTTCTAAACGCCTGTCTTCGCAAACATCATAGAATCACTGCTGTTTACAAAGACATTCGTTAAGAAAATTAGTTCATTCAATATATATCATTATAATAACACGGCCGGGATTGGAGATATGTAGTATAATGCTCCTTTTCCATATAGGTTGGGGGTTTCATTTTTTAATAGTAAATTTGGTCTATTTCGGATCCTGATCTTCCTTGGAATCATTCTCCAGTAGCTTTTTATCATCTCTTGTCAGATCCAGCTTTCCAAACAGGTCAGGTCTTCTTTCACGGGTTCTTTTCAGAGACTGAAGTCTTCTCCATTTGTTAATGTTGGCATGATGTCCTGACAAGAGTATGTCCGGTACTCTTTTATCCAGGATTTCAACTGGACGTGTATATTGGGGATATTCAAGCACGCCATCCTTATGAGATTCATCCGTATATGAATTCTCATTCGAAAGCACTCCGGGAACCGTCCTGCTGATAGCGTCAACAAGAACCATTGCAGGGAGTTCTCCGCCGGTGAGAACATAATCTCCGATCGAAACCTCTTCGTCGACGAGCTCTTCCAGTATTCTTTCATCAACACCTTCATAATGGCCGCACAGCAAAACGATATGCTCATGTGTGGAAAGCTGTTCAACCATTTGCTGATCGAGACGTTTACCCTGCGGACTCATATAGATGAACCACGGCTTGTAATCAAGATTTTGAGTGATTGATCTGTATGCGTCATAAATGGGCTGAGCAAGCATTACCAGCCCATTGCCGCCGCCATAAGGATAATCGTCGGTTTTCTTATGCTTGTCTGTTGAAAAGTCACGTATATTATGAGCTTTTACCGTTATTAACCCGCTTTCCTGGGCACGTCCGATGATACTGCTTCCAAGAACGGCATCAAAAATTTCCGGAAATATGGTCAATATATCAAACTTCATCATCTAACAGTCCCTTCGGAACAACCACTTCGATTCTCTGCTGCTCTGGCAAGACTTTCCGTACAACACTCTTTAAAGCCGGAAGCAGCAATTCCCTGCCGGATCCGTTCTTTATAATGTATACATCGTTGCTGCCGGTTTGAAGCACATCGGTAAGCTGTCCAAGCACTGCCCCGTTTTCATCCAAAACAGTGCTCCCCAGTATATCACATATGAAAAATGAATCCTCGGGCAGTTTGACCGCATGTGATCTGTCAACCATTACAAAGCAATCTCTCAGGGCATTAGCCATTTCCACTGTGTCAACACCTGAAAACTTTATGATTACGGACCCCTTCGCATATTTAAGATTATCGATTGCATATTTTTTCTTTGTATTATCTATTTCAACATAAACCCAATCAAGCTCATCATATCTGTGAGGATCGTCTGTTAATGGGATCAACCGCACTTCTCCCCTGACGCCGTGGGTATTAACAATTTTCCCTATCTGAAGGTATTCATACATACGGATCACACCTTTGTAAAAAAAGTTCCGGATGTTCAGAAAAAGTGAAAAAGCATGCTTTTTCACTTATAGCTGAACGGTTTATTATACTATTTACTGTACAATCTCTACTACAACCCTTATGTTTTCCTTAATGGCTGCAGCTTTTACCACAGTTCGGATAGCTTTGGCTATCCTTCCCTGCTTACCGATTACTTTCCCCATATCATCCTTTGCAACTCTTAGTTCAAGGATCAGGGCGTTTTCGTCTTCAATCTCATTGACACTTACTTCATCCGGGTAATCAACGAGCGATTTGGCGATTGTCTCGAGAAGTTCCTTCATATCAATTACCTCCCGTGGTTAACGGACATTTTGCAACAAAACATTTACTGAATGACACCTGACTTTTTCAACAGAGCTTTCACCGTATCTGTAGGCTGAGCACCATTCTTGATCCATTTTGCAGCTTTTTCGCCGTCAATGCTAACCTGTGCCGGTTCAACCAATGGGTTGTATGTGCCGATTTCTTCAATGAACCTTCCATCACGTGGATATCTGGAATCTGCCACTACTACTCTGTAAAACGGGTTCTTCTTGGCGCCGATCCTCTTCAGTCTGATCTTAACTGCCATTTTTGTCACCTCCTCTCAAGTATAAAACCATTTCTATTTTTTTATATAAGTCAAAATGGAAGCTTGAACCTTCCAAGCCCTTTTCCGCCTTTTCTACCCGCGTCCGATACCATCTTCATCATCTTTTTCATCTCTTCAAACTGCTTCAAAAGCCTGTTTACATCCTGTATAGTGGTGCCGCTGCCCGCAGCGATCCTCTTTCTCCGGCTTCCGTTGATAATACTGGAATCGGCGCGTTCTTTCGCCGTCATGGATTTGATGATGGCTTCCACATGCGACATTTGCTTTTCATCCACTTCAACGTTCTGCATCGCTTTGGAATTCATTCCCGGCAGCATTCCGAGCACCTGGTTCAACGGGCCCATTTTCTTTACCTGTTGCATCTGGTCAAGGAAATCATCCAGTGTAAATTGCTGTGTACGAAGTTTACGTTCCAATTCGGCTGCTTTTTTCTCATCAAAAGCATCCTGCGCTTTTTCAATCAGGCTGAGCACATCGCCCATTCCAAGTATCCTGGAGGCCATCCTGTCCGGGTAGAATGGTTCAAGATCGTTCAGCTTTTCACCCATCGCAGCGAATTTGATTGGTTTTCCGGTAACAGCTTTTACGGAAAGCGCAGCTCCACCCCTTGTATCACCATCCAATTTGGTCAGGATAAGGCCGTCGACACCAAGCTTCTGATTGAAGCTCTCTGCCAAATTGACTGCGTCCTGTCCGGTCATGGAGTCTATGACCAGTAAAATTTCCTGCGGATGTACCACTTTCTTTATATTATCCAGTTCATCCATCAGCTCTTCATTTATGTGAAGCCGCCCTGCCGTATCGATGATCACAAGGTCGTGCAGCTTTTGTCCTGCAAATTCAACCGCTTTTTTGGCAATATGGACCGGATCGGTATTATCTTCTATTGCAAATACGGGGATATTCAGCTGGTTTCCCAGTACTTGCAGCTGCTTTACGGCAGCCGGTCTGTAAACGTCACAGGCGACGAGCAGCGGATTTTTACCCTGCTTTCGCAGAAGGCTTGCCAGTTTTCCCGTTGTTGTAGTTTTTCCAGCGCCTTGCAGTCCTACCATCATATAAACTGTCGGAGGTTTATTTGCAAAAGTCAGTTTTGAAGGTACTTTACCCATCAAATCGATGAGTTCTTCGTGCACGATCTTGATTACCTGCTGTCCCGGGGTGAGGCTTTCCAATACATCCTGCCCGACTGCACGCTCGGATACCCGGCCGATAAAATCCTTTACCACCTTGAAATTAACGTCTGCTTCAAGGAGCGCAAGCTTGATCTCGCGCATCATATCTTTTACATCTTTATCGGTGACTCTGCCCTTGCCGCGGAATTTACTTATGGTATTCTGTAATTTTTCCGAAAGCCCCTCAAATATTGCCATATGTTAATCCTCCATAATGCTTCTGACGACCTGCTTCGCTTTTTCAATATCTGCCTGGTCTTTTGCTGATAATGCAGAAGGCTCAACACCTTCAAGCAATTTCAAAATCTCGGACGCCTTTTCTTTTTGCCTGTTAAAGCGGCTTACCAGCCCGAGCTTTTTCTCCATCTCAAAAAGGGCGGCTTTCCCTCTTTTGATATTATCGTATACACCCTGCCTGCTTATACTCAACTCCTGTGCAATTTCACCAAAGGAATAGTCGTTGTTGTAATGCAGGTCGAGGATATCATATTGTCTTTTTGTTACCATCTGCCCGTAAAAATCAAGCAGGAGGCTTATTGTAAATAATTCATCCATCTTTCACCCGTAATCGGCCGGATCTGCCAGCCACCAGATGGTGTAAAGTAATTTTGCTTTACACCTTATTTTACGGAATGCATAAGGATTTGTCAAGAGTAATACACTAATTTTGCTATATTGAATGAACTAATTTTCTTTACGAATGGCTGCGCAAACAGCAGTGATTCTATGATGTTTGCGAAGACAGGCGTTTAGAAAATTTCATTCAATTAATATATCAAGAATTTTCTATTTTCTAAATGAAGAATCATTGTAGGATGTCAAGTACTCCGCCGCCATAGCGTCATTCCGCTATATCCTCTTTCGAAGCCTAACCCTTGCAGCTTTTTATATAACGGAGAATCTTCGATTTTACATGTGCTGCCGTTTGCGGACGATTCTTCCCAGTATTCCGTAAAAACATTTTTTCTGCCTGTCCAGAGCATACGTGCAGAAAAGGCATGTATAAAGCTTGATGCCGCCTTTTCAAGTATCACAGGATCTTCCGTGAAGGCTTGGATCGTACTTCCATATTCCTTTATTGCAAGTACGGGTGCTCCGCTGCGGAAAACGATCGCTGTCCCCTGATGCCTGGAAATCTTTGCTCCGGATTTCATACCCGGATCCGACCTGCCAGGTGCCTCGGAAAAGATATCTCTATATGGATTTGCCGGATCACAGCTGCAAAGTGTTGTGTAATTGTCTGCAGTTGCTTCAGACTCCTGCATTCTGATCATGTTAATATCCCTGTCCCTTGCATATTGGATCCCTGAGAGACCTGAAACATAGAACCCTCTCTTTATGCCGCTGCTGAATTCATTATTTTTGAGCCATGCATATACGTCTGACCATTTGTAGTTCCCCTTATCGCAATTTACGATCTCCTTTGAAATAATGCCATAATGATCAAGCAGTTCGTTTATATAGTCCTGCAAATTCTTTAAAGCAGGATTTTGTATAAATAGAGATGTTTTGTACCATCGACCCATGCTGGGATAGGTATTATATTTCATCCATGGCGAGTTCTTCTTTTCACTGTCCAAATAATACCTGGCAACTGAAAAGGAGTCATTTGTTACAATGCCGCTCCACACAAGCCTTTCAAGCTTTGCAAGCAAATCGGACGGCGGAAGTCGCATTTGTTTTGACAGATCCTTCAGAAAGCTGGCTCCTCTGGTTTCAAGTGTTTCAAGAAGCTCCCGCTCAAATGCATCCATTGTAAAAACAGAAGCTTCCATACTGGTTGACGTTGTTTCGTATGATACAGAAACATCCGATAAATTGGTGCGTCCATGAAAAGCAGCAGCCGTTGCTGGCTCTTCGTCCTCAGAGGCAATGAAAAATGCAGCCTCCCTTGCGCTTCTATACATTCTGCCTGCCCATTGTATCATGCCTGTCGAGCATAGGTAATCCAACATTTTGGGATCATATTTTATGATTCTGGACGGCAATATGAAATCCTCCCACCAGGACACCGGATAGTACCGGCCTTGAAGCAGCTTCAGCACTTCCGGCAGTTTTTCATCCTGCAAAAGAACGTCCTCCTTCAGTCCGTGCTTCTTAAAAAGAAAGGAACAATATACTTCCGGCGCCTTGGGCTTGATATCACTTCTTGCCATAATGACGGTTTTCTGTCTGATTCGTTCATACACCTTTCTGTAGCAGTAAATACTGTCCATCTCCTGATCTGTTTCCTTTAGCTTCAGGATCTCACCGGATGAAACCATCTCCGATATAGCTTCGTTTATGAGGCCTGTTTTCATTATATATTTCCTGCTGAGGTCACCTGCCGTAAAAGGTCCGGTACACATCACATTCCTTCTGATCAGGCGTTTTGCAGCGTTCTTTGCATCCGGTAACTGCATAAAGATATAACTGCTAAGCAGCTCAACGGCCGCTGCTTCAGCTTCTTCACCCGGCAATCCGATAATCACCGGTATATTTTCAGGTTCTTTCCCGGCCACGATACAGTAAAGCGGGAAGTCTTCGGAAGCGATCCAATAATCATCTCCGCTTTTGTCGATTTGTATCCGGATGATCCTGCGCTGCTTTTCCAGTAATTCAAGGTAACTTCCTGCGGTTATTGAATCAACATCACTGAATACTGCAGTGGAATAGGGCTCTGCCTTCAGTTCACCGAAGGAGTGTAAAAAGTAGTATAGTTCGTCCGCGCCGTTAAGCTTTCTTCCATATTTATAGGTATGCAATTCTTTTTCAACGGCTTTTACCGCCCTTGGATCAATCAGTTCATATTCCCCATTTATACCTGCCGCAAGCTGTATAAAGTCCCTGTCGTTAACAAGCAACTGGTTCCGCCGTTCAGCAACCGGTAAGTCATAAGCATACTGATAGATCTGCCAGAAATTGAAGAGAAGCTCACTGGAGAACGGTGAAGGTTTTGCGGTATAGACATCTACCACCCTGATCCTGCCGGCTGCAATTTGCTCGATCAATTCATAAAGGCTTTTGATATCGAAAATGTCGTTCATGCATTCACGATACGTTTCCACAACCGTTGGATGGTCCGGCTTTGAAAGTACGGATGCAGCTGCCTCGGCACACCTGAGGCGCTGGATCCATAACGGCGTTCTCTTTCCGAAACCATTCATCTCAACAAGCAGTGAACGGGTAAGATTATATCTCAAATTGATATTAAATAGCGGCGCGTCAGGCAGGAGTTCGAATATATCATCCTCCAGCGATTCCCGGTCGATCAGTGAAAAGATGTTCGACAGCTTGCCGGTATACCCGAAAAGATGGAGCAGGATCCCATCGTTGTTATAAACGTATTCCATGCGGCAGTTCAAAAGCCGTGAGAGCTTGGAATGAAGTAAAACGGCAAGCGGAGCGTGGATTCTTCCGCCAAAGGGCGAGTGGATGATCATGCGGGTGTCTCCTGCCTCATCGCTGAAATGTTCGCAAACGATTCTGCCCGCTCCTGGTAAAACACCGGTTTCTGCTATCTGATCGGCAATATAGTACTTTAAGTTTTCTGCTGCCGTACTGTCGAGTCCGCATTCCGTACTCATACATTCCATGAAATCCGGACCGTTGTAATTTTTTTGAAGCTTGTCCAGGAATTCGCCAAGCTTCTTTCCGGTTTCATATGACCTCAATATCTGGTCGCCCATCCAGAATGGTATTTTTGCGCCGGAAGCATTGGAGGGACTGACAATGACCCTATCCTTTTCTATTTTTTCGAGCTTCCAGACCGTGCTGCCAAGAAAGAACCGTTCGCCCAGCCTGCTTTCAAATACAAATTCCTCCTGCAGTTCACCAACCTTGATGCCGGTGTCATTCATATAAACGGAATAATTACCTTTATCGGGTATCGTTCCGCTGTTCATCAGGCACATCTTTCTTCCGGACGGAGTGCTTCGTATTTTTCCGCTGCCCCTGTCATAAATGATCCTTGGCTTTACAGATCCCGGTGCTTCTTCAGGAGAAGGATCGGACAGCATCAGCAAAACATCTTCGAATTGCTTCCATGGGAGATCACGGTACGGATAAGCATGGAGGATCATTTCATAAATCTCTGCCGCACCCTGTTCCCCTTCGCACGAAATGGAGGTAATCTGTTGTGACAGGATATCCAGGCAGTTTTGCGAAACTTTTATATTCTCGATTTCATATCGTTTTGCCTGATAAGACACAAACGATGAACCAAGCAGATCTCCTCTGGTTTTCGGTATGATGATCCCTTTGCTTTCAGCATCCAGCCTGTGACCGGACCGGCCGATCCTCTGCAGTACCTGGGAGACAGAACCGGGTGCGCTGACCTGTACGACAAGGTCAATACTGCCTATATCGATCCCGAGCTCAAGGGATGATGTCGCTACAAGGCATGAAAGCTCTCCTACCTTAAGCTGGCGTTCCAGTTCCTGCCGGATCTCCTTTGATATGCTGCCATGATGTGTCTTAGCAAACGGTTCTTCGACAAGGCTGTTGAGTCCGGCTGCGACGAGTTCTGCCACTCTTCTGTTGTTCACGAATATCAATGTTGACCTGTGTGCACGGATCAATGTCAGTAGTTCTGAATAAATAGCAGGCCAGATCGAGTTTTCCGGCAGCATTTTCAAGTCCCTGACAGGCAGGCTGACAGTGAGCTCAAATGGTCTTTTCCGGTCACAATTGATGATGGTGATATCACGAGGGGAGATAACCATTTCTTTTACGGCCTCATGATCCATCGTTTCCGAAGATGCTTTGAATGTGGCATGAGTAACATTATTGCCGGAAAGAAAGCGCGCCGCCTCCTCCAGGGGATTGATCGTCGCAGTCAGGCCTATACGCTTTAAAGGTTTTCCCGCTATCCGTTCAAGCCTTTCCATGGTAACGGCCAGGTGTACGCCGCGCTTATTGGCGCATATGGAATGGATCTCATCCACAATAAGATACTCTGTAGATAAAAACAGCTTCCTGTATGATTCGGAAGTCAGCATGATATACAATGATTCCGGTGTGGTGATCAGTATATCCGGAGGATTTTTCAGCATCCTGGTCCTGTCTTTTTGCGGAGTGTCTCCCGTCCTGACGGATACTTCAATGTCAGGCAATACAAATCCCGATTTCAACGCTAACTGCCTTATCCCTCTGATCGGAAGCTCAAGATTCCTGTAAATATCATTATTCAGTGCTTTCAAAGGAGAAACGTAAACGATCCGGATGCCGGTGTTTTTCGTATCCGGCTTCTTTTGAGTGTAAATCCAGTCAAGACATTTCAGAAATGCTGCAAAGGTCTTGCCTGAACCGGTAGGCGCACAAAGCAGGACATTCCTGCCTGAGGCAATTTCCGGCCAGCCTCTCGCCTGCGGTTCGCTTGGCTGGCCAATATTCTCGAGGAACCAATCCCTTATGATCGGCATAAAGCCATCCAGAAAAATATTCGAATTCATCTGCCATCCTCATACAATTATCATTTCATATTTATTATTTACATTCATATTATCAAACGTATGTTCGTTTGTAAAGGATGAAAGAAAAACGATATGATACCTTATCTATTTCAAACCTTCGATCAATTTTCCCAACTCATCAAGCTGCTTTTTTAATTCATCGTACTTGCTGATGAGCTGGTTAATTTTATCCTGATCTATTGCAGGCTGTGTATTTCCATTCTGGTTTTTATTCGCTTGAGTTGTTCCGCCTGCCGGAGGTGCCTCACCCTGCCTTGAAAACAGATCGGCAAGTGCTTCGGAAAGATTATTTCCAATGCCATATGCAAATTCGTCGCCATTCTGATAACCAACGATTATTTTCTGAACTTCGGGAGTAGCAGATGCTCCAGTCGCTCTCATATAAATCGGCTCAACATAGAGGACACTGTTATCTAAAGGCAGTACCAGAAGGTCGCCTTTGTATACTTCAGAACCGCTCTGGCCCCAAAGTGTCATATATTCTGATATCTCGCCGATCTGATTAATCTTTACTTCAATCTGGTTGGGTCCAAGTACATTAGGGCTTTTAGGGAAATTGAACAGGATCATCTCTCCGTAATTTTCGGAGGAATTCCTTACAGCCAGCCAGGACACCATGTTGTGCTTCTGTTGACCATAAGGAGTAAATGGTCTCATCAGTATCAACTCCGCTTTATCTCCCAGTTCTCCTGGAAGTTTGACCATATTATAGTATGGCTCAATCTCTTCAAGCTCTGAAGGACTATTGTCTTTCGGATGCTTTGCAACATCCCACAAATCGGACTTAGAGTAAAAATCATTCACTTTTTCCGGCAAGATGTGATATCTTGTAAGCATTTCTGTCTGAATCTTAAAGAGTAATTCAGGATACCTGGAATGTTCTTTCATTTCTGCCGGCAGTTCCTTGTCGGTGAAGGCTTCGGGGTATATGTCCGCAAGTGCCAGTATAACCGGATCCGTTTTATCAATAATATAACATTCCGCCTTCCCATCGTAGGCGTCGATAACAATTTTTGCTGAATTTCTAATATAGTTGATGTTACTATAATACTGGGCATTTGGGAATTTGTCAGAAGTCGTATAGCAATCCAGTATCCATTTAAGTTTGCCATCTGAGGTCGTTATAATATACGGGTCGTCATCAATAGTCAGGAATGGGAATGCCATTCTTGCTCTGCTGACGATCTCCCTGTTTAAAAGAAGCCTGGCATTGTTCGCATAGCCGGATATCAGCATCTGGTAATCACTGAATTTAAATGAAAACAACAGCTTGTTTAAAAAATTCAGCTTAATTCCGCCGATGCCCGAATAAGATGTGGTCTGAACTCCGTCGTATGTGATTTCGTCCAGGTCCTTCGCCTGTGTAATAACATAATCATTCGTCATTTCACCATAGTATATCTCGGGCCTGGTGATCTTCAATGCCGGATCAACCGATTTATTGTCAAGTCCGCTTAATATGAATTCAACCTGTCCTTTTGAAGTGAACCTGTTGATTGGGTTGATCACGATACCATACCCATGTGTATAGCGGTAGGTTTTATTCATGTAGTTGCTGTCCGGCAATTTATTTTTGTCTATCTCGCGTGCCGTTATAAACACAGGTGTTTCAAGGCCGTTAATATTATAGTTGATGATGTCGCCATCATTAAATGAGTAAAAAGCTGTATTGCTCTGAAGCTGCATATCGCTGGCAAGAGTTGACTTTATGTCAACAATCCGGACATTGCTCATTGTATCATCGTTACGAGTAATAATTTCAGGAGTCAATTTCAGCATGCTTGGAAAATTATATGTTTGAATTTTATCCAGCCCGTATGCTTTACGAGTCTCGGAAATATTATTTGCAAGATAGTTTTTTTCATATTTAAGCACATTGGGCGTAACAAATACAGACTGGGTAATAACCGAAATAATGCTTACTACAAGCCACACTGCAGGATAAACAGCAATAGATATTGCTGCGTGCTTTAATTTCCCTTTCTTTATGAAGAAAAACGCAATTGCCGTAGCTGCGATAATTATAAAAGGAACTACCGTATAATATTTGAGCCATATGTTCACATTTACATAGCCTGCTCCCGTATATTCATCCACAGTACCATACAGTATCTGCTGCTTGGCAAGTTCATAGGAGGCGGCCTTTATTACAAAAAATACAGCTATATTGATCAGATTGTGTGTCAGTATGCTTTTTGTCTTTAAGTCTTCCTTATTCAGATTTCCCGAAGAATTCGCCATCAATAAAACAACATAGTAGAGGACGGTGTATACAATCAGGAATATGCAGAGTGCGGATGCAAAACTGTAAAGTGCTGAATAAAATGGTCTTTCAAATACATATAAAGATATGTCCTTCTGGAAAATGGGATCTTTTATGTTAAAAGGTTTACTGTGTAAGAAGAAAAGTATTTTCTGATAGAATGTTTCTTTAAATATTAAGGCACCAAGAAAAGCTACAACAGCAGCTATCGGAAAATTGAGTATTTTACGTTGAGGCAGTTCCATTTTTTTGTAAAATACATTCATGTTTTTCTTAATGAAACGATTCGTAATAGCGATGACTATAAAAATGATTAAAAAGCCTATAACAAAGGAAAATGTTTTTGCCATAAGGTTTGTAATATATACACCGGAAAATCCGCCTATTTCATCAAGTTGCTCGATATTCAGATATATTCCCGCCGATACAGTTACGATTGCTATAAATACAATTATTATAGCAATGGGTATGACCTTTTTCATTATACTTTTTCTGCCTTTTCCCTGGTAATAATCATAAACCATATATAGTGACCTACTCCCTGCCAAACTATTAATATATTGTACTGCGGAGCTAAAAAGAGGGACATCTCAAATAGCTCTATGCAAACAGCGCCTCAATAAAATCCTTTGCGATAAACGGCTGCAGGTCGTCGAGCTTCTCACCCACACCAATATATTTCACCGGTATGTCAAGCTCCGACTTGATGGCAATGACAATACCGCCCTTCGCTGTGCCGTCAAGTTTTGTTAACACGATTCCGGAAATATCCGTGACCTCGCTGAAGGTTTTGGCCTGCTGGACGGCATTCTGACCGGTGGTGGCATCAAGCACCAGGAGATTTTCACGTTTCGCATTAGGCATTTCCTTGTCTATGATACGGGAAACCTTCTTCAATTCCTCCATTAAGTTCTTTTTGGTATGAAGCCTGCCGGCCGTATCGCAAATGAGCACATCCACCTTGCGCGCTCTGGCAGCCTGAACCGCATCATAAATGACAGCTGCCGGGTCGGAGCCTTCCGCCTGCCTTATCATTTCCACACCGACTCTGTCAGCCCATACCTGCAGCTGGTCAATTGCTGCTGCCCGAAAAGTATCGGCAGCCGCAATAATCACCTTTTTTCCATCCTTTTTCAGCATGCTTGCGATCTTTCCGATCGAAGTCGTTTTTCCAACTCCGTTTACCCCGATCACCATGATAATTGCAGGTGATGGCTCTATGTCAAGCTTTGATGCATATTCTCCCAGGATCTCCAGCAATTGTTGTTTTAATAGTGACTTTACCTTTATCGGATCAGTAACCTTGCCTTCCTTTACCTTTTTCTTGACGCCTTCAATAATACGTATTGCTGTGTCAATCCCAATGTCCGATGTAACCAGCACCTCCTCCAGTTCATCGAACAGTTCTTCATCCACTTTCCCAAATGAGACCAGTACTTGATCAATTTTTTCTGTGATCCCTTTCCTGGTTTTTGAAAGACCTTCCTTTAATTTGTCAAAAAAGCCCATAAGTTTAACCTACCTTTTCCTCCATCTTCATGGATACGATCTTTGAAACGCCGTGTTCCTGCATGGTAACGCCGTAAAGCATATCCGATCCTTCCATTGTACCCTTCCTGTGTGTAACCATGATAAATTGCGTCTGAACGGAATATCTTTTCAGGTAATCCGAAAACCTGTATACGTTGGCGTCATCAAGCGCAGCTTCGATTTCATCCAGTACGCAGAAAGGGGTTGGTTTGAGACGCAATATGGCGAACAGGAGAGCGATCGCTGTAAAAGCACGCTCCCCGCCGGAAAGCAGCATCATATTCTGCAGTTTTTTTCCAGGCGGTTGTACTTCGATTTCGATCCCGCTTTCAAGGATATCCTCCTCATCCTCCAGACGCAGGCTGGCACGGCCTCCGTCAAACAGCTCCTTGAATACAACATTGAAATTTTCATTAATCAGCTTGAATTGCTCTATGAACTGCTTTTTCATGATCGAAGTCATTTCCTGCACAACCCGCAGCAGCTTTTCCCTTGCCTGTTCCATATCATTTCTTTGTGTGCTCATGAACTCATACCGCTCTTTTGTCTTGACATATTCCTCTATTGATGAGACGTTTACTGCGCCGAGTTCCTTAATACTGTTCCTCAATTCCGTGATCTTTTTTTGAGCCTGCGTCAGGCTGCCTATATCCTTTTTCAGCAGCAAAGCATTGGAATAAGTGATTTCATATTCATTCCACATCCTGTCCTGCATCGCTTCCATTTCACTTTCGAGTTTTGCTTTTTTCACCTCGACCCTGGAATATTCCTCCTGCAGAAGAAGGATGTTTTTGTTGACTTCATTGATTTTATTAACGATATCGTGTATGTCTTCCTCCAATATCCTCCGCTCTTCAGTAAGCCTGTCCAATTCAAAGGTCTTGCCTGATTTTTCCTCTTCATGCTTTCTGATAACTGCCTGCAAGCCTTCATTAAGCTCGTTCAGGTGCTTTATTTCACTTTGGCATTTCGCCTTTTCATTATCCTTTCGAGCAATGCCTTTTAATAAAGCATCCTTTTCGGATGCAAGCCGGTCTGAATTCTCTTTTACGCTCTCCATGCTTTCCCTGATGGAGTTGACGGAAATTTTGAAGTCTGTGATATCGGCATGTAAAGCATCGCGAACGGTCTGATCCTCCTTGTGCTTTTCCTGGTATTCCGCAACGGTCTTCTTCGTATCCTCGATCTCCTGCTCGATTGCCGAAAGCTCCTGCTGGTATTTCCCAAGCTCAACAGAGATTTCATTCAGCTGCCTTTCAAGCTGCTCTTTCTCCTGTTTTAGCATATCCATCCTGGCCGACAGCTTTTTCATGTTCTCATCAACCTGAACCAGATGGCTTTCATCCCTTATTTTAACCAACTCATTATTTTTAATGTCGTTTTCTATTGAAGTTAACTCAGAATTGATCTGGGCGATATCCTCCGCTAAAAGGCTGATATCTCTTTCCTGCGCTGCCTCTGAATCTTTCATGGTACGAAGCTCCATATCCAGCTCTTCGATCTCCCTGCTGCGGCTTAATATCCCTGTGCCTCTGTTCTCAAGGCTGCCACCCGACATAGAGCCGCCTGTGCTCAATATATCTCCGTCAAGTGTTACGATCCTGAATGAATAACCAAATGTACGTGCCATCCTGATTGCATTGTCCAGGCAATCCACAACTACTACCTTTCCAAGCAAATTGGCTATAATTCCTTCGTATTTGTTATCATAAGATATCAAACTGGAAGCAACACCACAAAAGCCTTCGCTATGGGTTATCCTGCCCAGAGTAGGAGAATCGAAGCTCTTTCCGTTTACAGAGCTGATCGGCAGAAACGTTGCACGACCCAATTTATTTGACTTCAGGTACTCGATCGCTTTCTTTGCGTCCTCTTCGGTCTGTGTAACAATATTTTGGAGTGCGCTGCCAAGAGTCATTTCGATTGATGCTTCATACTTTTTATCCACCTTGATGAGCTGTGCCAGTGCTCCATGTATTCCCTTCCCGAATTCAGAAGACTCGCGGCATGCCTGCAATACCTGCCTGACGCTTCTATTATAGCCTTCCAGATTCTGCTCCATCTCACGCAGAGTCCTGACTCTGGATGTCTTAAATTGAATTTCCGATTTCAGCTTGCTCTGTTTAACGCGCATGCCGTCGAGCATTTTATCCGATTCTGAGCGCTCTTTGACCAGCTCCTGCTGTTTGCTTTTCTGTTTCCTGATCGTCTCCGCGGCATGGCGGATGCTTTCGGTCAGATCTTCCTTTTTTATTTTTTCATTATCATTCTCGACGACATTCTGGTAAACTTCATGATCGATGGACTTTTGCCTTTTCTGCATATTTTCTATATGCGTCCTGATATTGCCGATCTGCATTTTCTTATCCGATTGAATGTCCATCTTATCCATGATTCCGGTTTTCAGAAGTTCAATATGTCTTTCGCTTTCGTCAAGTGTTTTAAGCAATTCCTCCATTTGTTTTTCATATTCCGAAAGTTTTGCGGTGTAGTCATTCAATTGTCTTTCAAGATATTTCAACTTATTCTGCTTGCCTGACTCTTCCTTATCAAGACCTGCTATTTTACCCTGATGCTCTTTTATTTCCAAATCGAGCCGTTCGATATTCTGCGTCAGATTCCCTATTTTTTCGTTATTTACTTTTATATCGGAACCACATCGTTCAAGATTTCCTTCAAGGGCATAAAACTGCTGTCGAGCCGACTCCAGCCTTTCATCGAAGCTCTTCAGCAGATCTGTTTTTTCCTTATTCGAGCTGGTGATTTCAGTTAACTTATTGTTTTCTGATTCTACCTGATCCTTTACGGATTTATATTGTTCATCGAAAACCTTCAGCTTTTCCCTGAATTTTTCAATGCTGTCCAGATAAACATTGACTTCAAGTTCTTTCAAGCTTTCACGCAGGTCAAGATATCTGCGGGCGGCCTCGGACTGCTCCTTCAAAGGCCCCAGCTGACTTTCAAGCTCTATTATGATGTCATTGATCCTTTCAAGGTTCTGCCTTGTCATCTCAAGCTTTTTTTCGGAGTCCAATTTACGAACCTTGTATTTCATGATGCCGGATGCTTCTTCAAATATATGCCTGCGATCCTCCGACCGGCTGCTTAATATTTCGTCTACCTTACCCTGACCGATAACAGAGTAGCCATCCCTGCCTATTCCTGTATCAAGGAGAAGCTCTGTGATATCCTTGAGTCTGCAGGCTGTTTTATTTATCAGATATTCGCTTTCTCCGGAGCGGAAAATCCTTCGTGTAATGGTGACTTCTCCGAATTCGATCGGAAGCGTAGAATCGGAATTGTCGATTGTAATGGAAACCTCGGCAAAACCAAGAGGCTTACGGTATTCGGTGCCGGCGAATATGACATCCTCCATCTTACCGCCACGGAGAGTTTTTATGCTTTGTTCCCCAAGCACCCATCGGATCGCATCGGCTATATTACTTTTGCCGCTGCCATTCGGACCAATGATCGCTGTGATTCCGTCATTGAAATCCAGGCTGATTTTCTCGGCAAAGGATTTGAAACCTTGTATATCCAAACGTTTAAAAAACAAATGTAACCCCCCATGTATGGCCATTGAGCACCGTATGGTAATAAAATCAAAGCCGTATATATCATTTTAACACAACTGGAGATAGATTCAATAAAATTGCTTCACACCTTCATACAGTTGTGCATAATATTTCCCGAGTATATTTTACATCGCCTTTTACCTTGATGGATTCAATCGAATATTTTGATTTCAGATGCATTATGTTTTCATGCTTCTGACCTATAACATTGGATAGATTTGATAGACCAGTTATAATAACGAGTTCCTTTACCCCTGCAAGCTCCTGCTTTTCGATCATCGCTTCCATTCTGGCAAGCATGAGTTTTGACTCGACAAGCTGCCTGATAGCAGGATGAACTGGTCCTGCAGCCACTTCTGAACCATCGCGTTCACAGATATTTTCCGTTGTCTGAAGTCCGATCCGAATAACGTTGATCCCGCTGGATTCATACATTTCAAGCAGTTCTGCACAAAGCTCCACTGCCTCGTCGATCCTCTGAGGTACATATGTACCTTGTCTGAACTGCCTTTCCAGTTCGGTTCCTCTGATAACGAGTACAGGATAGATTCTGACAATATCCGGGGCCATTTCAATAACCTTTCTGGCAGTGTCGAGGCACTTTTCCCTTGTATCTTCCGGCAAACCGGTCATGGTCTGGATGCCAAGGTGAAAACCCTTTGACTTTATCAAGGCAGCCGCTCTATATACGCATGAAGCGTCATGTCCGCGGAAACTGGCTTTCAAAACATCCTCATCCAGGCTTTGGACACCCAGTTCGATCGTTCTGACTCCATATCGTATAAGGAAATCAAGGATATCGTCATCAATACAGTCCGGCCTTGTAGAAAGGCGTATTTCAGCAACTCTTCCATCAGAAAGATAAGGTATGGTCCTATCAAGAAGAGCCTTTTGAATTTTCCTGTCGATTGCAGTAAAGCTTCCTCCAAAAAACGCAATCTCGACAAATGCATCCGGATTTGCCGTACATAAATGTTCATCGATGATCTGCGTCACTTTTTCAGGCGTCATTTCCTCAATCTGTCCGCTTATTTTCTTTTGATTACAAAATATACAGTCGTGCGGGCAGCCCTTGTGCGGGACAAAAATCGGAATGATGACGTGCTTAATTTTCATTTTGCTTCACCTGCATTTTGTTAAGGGCTTCTTTTGCAGCATTCTGTTCAGCTTCCTTTTTACTTTTCCCTTTACCGGTTCCGAAAATCCTGCTGCCGGCAGAAAGCTGTGCGATGAATAACTTGTCATGATCAGGACCTTTTTCATCAAGTATCTGGTAAATGATCTTCTGGTCGCTAGACTTTTGAATGATTTCCTGAAATTGTGTTTTGTAATCTACAAAAACTTCACTATGATTCAAATCGCCAAACAGTTCCTTCATTGCCCTTGATATGAATTTACCCGCTTCTGCCAGGCCTGCATCCAGATAAACAGCCCCTATCAATGCTTCAAATGCATCCGACAAAATAGATGTACGTGTTCTGCCTCCGGTGTTCTCTTCACCTTTCCCGAGCAGAAGAAATTTGCCGAGCGATATTTTCGCTGCGCACTTCATCAGTGAACCTTCACATACGATGGATGCTCTGGTTTTGGTCATTTCGCCTTCCGGAAGATTGGGGAAATTCTTATAGATATATTCGCTTGTAACGATATTCAGTACAGCATCGCCTAAAAACTCAAGCCTTTCGTTGCTTGACAGGCCTTCATTCTTTTTTTCATTGGAATAGGAGCTGTGAGTAAGTGCAAGCAGTAATTTTCTCTTATCAGTGAAGGTATAACCGATGACCGATTCCAGTTCTTTTGCATTTATTAAGTTCTCCGGCAATAAATCCTTGTCCATTTTTTCCTCCTCAAGCACCCGGCTATATGCCGATGCTTGAACAAATCCATAAGGCGGGGTATGATCCCGCCTTATATTGTATAGCTTGCGTAACTATTCGCTTATGAATACGGTAATTATGCAGCATTATTCATATTTTTTAAGCAGGATCGCTGCATTATGACCTCCAAAGCCGAGTGCATTAGATAACGCATACTTTATATCAGCACACCTGCCTTTATTCGGAATATAATCCAGATCACATTCGGGATCGGGATTTTGCAGATTGATCGTCGGCGGAAGGAAACCGTCTTTAAGCGCCATGGCTGTTATAATGGCCTCGATTGCACCTGCTGCGCCCAGAAGGTGCCCGGTCATGGACTTTGTGGAACTGACAGCCAGCTTGTATGCGTGCTTTCCAAACACGTCCTTGATGACTTTGGTTTCCCCGGGATCATTCAACTGAGTGGATGTGCCATGTGCGTTTATATAACCGATCTCTTCCGGTTTGATACCGGCATCTATGATTGCATTTTTCATCGACCTGGCGCCGCCAATACCCTCCGGATGAGGAGCTGTTATGTGATATGCGTCACAGGTGCATCCGTAACCCACAATCTCACCCAATATGACTGCCCCGCGCTTTTTGGCGTGCTCCAGTTCCTCAAGCACGAGTATGCCGGAGCCTTCGCCCATGATAAAGCCGTCGCGGTCCCTGTCAAAAGGCCTGCAGGCGGTATTGGGATCCGGATTTGTGGAAAGTGCCTTATTCGAGCAGAAACCAGCAAATGAAAGTGGTGTTATGGCAGATTCCGCACCGCCCGTTAACATGATATCAGCATCACCGCGCTGTATTACCTTAAAAGCATCGCCGATTGCGTTATTTCCTGACGCACAGGCGGTAACCACGCATTCGTTAAAGCCCTGAAGGCCATATTCAATGGATACTCTTCCCGCAGCCATATTTGCGATCATCGACGTGATAAAAAACGGACTTACCCTTCCAGGCCCTTTGGTCTCCAGAGTATGATGCTGCTCCTCAAGTGTCTGGATTCCGCCAATACCTGATCCTATTATGACTCCTGCCCTGAAACGGTCCTCCTGTTCCATGTCAAGTCCTGACATTTCCATGGCCATCTTGGCGGCAGCCATAGCAAATTGAGTGAAAACATCCATTCTTTTTGCTTCTTTTTTATCGATATAATCAGTTGGTTCAAAACTTTTAATTTCCGCAGCTACCTTTGCTTCAAAATTAGTTGTATCAAATTTCGATAAAAGGGAAATACCGGATTTTCCTTCTTTAATTGCATTCCAGAAATTGTCCACCCCGAAACCAAGAGAATGTACAACTCCCATACCTGTTATCACGACACGCTTTTTCATTTCAATCCTCCTTGCAAAACAGTAAACTAATTTACTTATCCTGATTCCTCATGCATAAAGATACAATCTATATAAATATGAATTTTGTTTTTATACGTTATGAACTATACGAAGGAAAATCCGGGGCGGAAAGCCCCGTAATATTCTGATTCCTTTAACCTCTTTCATAAAAAAAGTCCCATCAGCGGGACTTTTTTTATGTGTTATTTTTGATGTAGTCCACAGCATCCCCAACGGTTGCTATTTTTTCAGCTTCACTATCAGGAATTTCAATATCAAATTCCTCTTCGAGGGCCATTATTAATTCAACGATATCAAGTGAGTCTGCACCTAAATCGTCTATGAAAGAAGATTCCATGCTAATTTCGTCTTCTTCTACACCCAATTGCTCGACGATAATTTTCTTAACCTTTTCGAAAACCATACATTCACCTCCTCCCAAAGAGGGTAATTAATATATAATAATTCCATGTAAATGATATACCATATTGTATTTATAAAACAATATATACAGCAGGTACAACTTTTACATTAAGATATTATTACATAACGAGTCCGCCGTCAATATCTATTACCTGAGCTGTGACATAGGATGCATCATCCGAAGCAAGAAATGCGACAACACCGGCCACGTCTTCAGGAGTCCCGTACCTTCCGAGTGGTATGTTCTCAAGATATTTTTTCCTGACTTCTTCCGGAAGCACCTCTGTCATTTTACTTTGTATAATACCCGGAGCGACTGCATTGCATGTAATGCCCCTTGATGCGAATTCCTTTGCGGTTGATTTTGTCAATCCGATCAACCCTGCTTTTGATGCCGAATAGTTTGCCTGTCCCTGATTGCCGTACCTACCTGCTACGGAAGCCATATTGATGATACGGCCATATTTTTGCCTGATCATTTGTTTTGCAGCAAACTTGGTACACAGGAACGCGCCTTTAAGATTGATATCCAGTACCATATCCCAATCCTCTTCGCTCATCATAGCCATCGGTTTATCTTTAGTAATTCCCGCGTTGTTTACAAGAATATCCACTCTGCCAAATGCTTCTACGGCTGCAGCGACCATCGCCTTAACATCCTCTGAATTCCTGACATCTCCCCTGGTTACCGCCACATTGTAGCCTGCTTCCTTAAATTCGTCTGCTGTTGTATCGAGAGAATCGGAAGTTGCTATATCATTTAATACAATATTTGCTCCCATTTTGGCCATTTTAAGCGCAATCGCTTTCCCAAGCCCTCTTGCCGATCCTGTTATAATGGCAGTTCTTCCTTCCAATTGCATTATATATGTCTCCTCCTGTTCCTAAACACCTATTTCCCCCAGCGTCTTCTTAAGTGATTCCATATCCTCTATATTAAAGCTCCTGGCTTCTTTGCTTATTTTCTTCACAAAGCCGCTCAGAACCTTTCCGGGGCCAATTTCAACAAATGTATCCACTCCCTGGTCCAGCATCAGTTGGATGGAGTTTTCCCACAATACGGGGCTGCTGACCTGTTTGATGAGCAGCTCTTTGATATCGGCAGCAGACTTAATTACTTGTGCTGTTGCATTTGCTACCACCGGTGTTTTGAACTCTGCAAACGTCACGTGCTGTAATTCCTCAGCAAGCCTTTCACCTGCGATCTTTAGCATACTGCAATGGAAGGGCGCGCTTACAGCAAGCTGTATCGCTCTCTTTGCTCCTTTTTCAGTACATAATTCCATCGCTTTCTGTACTGCCTTTATTTCCCCTGCTATCGAAATCTGTCCGGGGCAATTATAGTTCGCAGGCTCTACAATTCCATACTCGGAAGCCTTCCTGCAGCATTCCGTCACATCTTCCGCAGAGAGCCCGATGATTGCCGCCATTGTTCCAACACCCAGCGGTACAGCCTCCTGCATGTATTTCCCTCTTTTCCTCACAAGGGTAACCGAGGTTTTGAAATCCATTGTGCATGAAGCTACATGCGCCGAATACTCGCCAAGGCTAAGACCTGCGGTAAAATCCGGTTTTATTCCATTTTCGATCAAAGGCTGCAGACAGGCCACACTTGTCGTTACAATAGCAGGCTGAGTATTTTCAGTAATTTTCAATGTTTCATCGTCGCCATCAAAAACCATTTTCCTCATATCCAGGCTAAGCACATCAGAAGCTTCTTCAAAAATTTTATCAGCTGATTTGAATTCAGTGGCAATCTGCTTACCCATTCCAATATATTGTGCTCCCTGACCGGGGAAAATAAAAGCGATCTTTCCCATATTACCCTCCGTTTAAAATTACTCGCAGAATTTAACACTTATACATAACACTTATGCACATTATTGATTCTTATTACATTATTTACTCCATTTTAAAAGTGCCGAAGCCCATGTGAGGCCTCCCCCGAATCCAACCAGCACGAGATAGTCACCCTTGTTAAGACATTTTTCGTTATATGCGTCAGCCATTGCTACTGGAATGGATGCTGATGATATATTGCCAAACTTCCGGATTGTCGTGTATACCTTATCTGTTCCGATGCCCAGTCGTTTGGCGGCTCCCTCTATAATCCTCAAATTCGCCTGATGCGGTATGACATATTTAACGTCCTCAATCGTAACACCAGTATTTTCAATCACTTTTTCTATGGCCATCGGCATGACCCTTACGGCAAACTTAAATACTTCCTGCCCATCCTGCCATATCGTTTTTTTATTTTTATATGCGGTACGCCTCTCTACATCCTGCTCAGGCATATAAAGACACGGTATGGTAATACTATTGCCGTTTGTTCCATCCGACCCGATATATGCCGACAAAATACCATAACCATCTTCTACCTTACCCAGAATGACTGCACCGGCGCCATCGCCAAAAAGTACACAAGTGTTCCTGTCTGTCCAGTCAACAACCTTTGACATACTTTCGCTGCTTACCAAAAGCACATGTTTGTAATAACCTGTTTCAATAAACTGCATGGCAACGGTCATCCCATATAAAAAGCCTGTACAGGCAGCTCCCATGTCGAATGCTGCTGCATTTTTGGCGCCGATTTCTCTTTGTATGATGCATGAGGTAGTTGGTGTTAAATAATCCGGTGTTGATGTAGATACAATGATAAGGTCAATATCTTCAGCTGAAAGACCCGAATCGCTAAGTGCATGTTTCGCGGCATCAACTGCCATCGTATAAGTTGGTTTATCCTCCGGAAGAATCCTTCTCTCCGAAATACCTGTTCTTTTTATTATCCACTCATCCGAGGTTTCAACCATCTTTTCCAGGTCTGAGTTTGTCAATATTTTTTCTGGTGTGGAACTTCCTATTCCTAAAATTCCAACGCTTATGTTCCCTTTTTTCGCCATCGGTAACCTCCATTTTTTCAACACGTTCTTTGATCTGCTCAAAAACAGAACTGCTGGCAAGATTGTATGCTTTAACAATAACATTTTTGAATGTCTTGGCATCCGAATTGCCATGGCTCTTTACAACAATGCCGTCAACTCCGAGAATCGGTGCGCCGCCGTCTTCCGAAGGATCCATCATTTTTTTAAATGCCAGCATATCTTTCATAACAAATAATACGGATAATTTTGAAAATATAGTACGTTTGAACATTCCCTTCAGGTAGGCGCCAAAAAATTTACCCGTACCTTCAAGAAACTTTAGTATGACATTCCCGACATATCCGTCACATACTGCTACATCCACATTCCCTTCGGGAATATCCTTGCCCTCGATATTACCTATAAAGTTCAAATCTGTGGAAGACAGCATGGTATATGCCTGCTTGACTACTTCCGTCCCCTTCTTTGCCTCGGTACCCATATTTACAAGTCCAACCTTGGGATTTGCCATTTTGAACAATTCCTTCATATAAATTGAACCGAAAATACCAAACTGAACGTAATTCACAGGTTTACAGCTCGAATTTAAACCGGCATCAATCAGAAGGCATTTGCCGCCTTTTGTCGGGATCATTGCAGCGAGTGCCGGCCTGTCAACACCCTTCAGCCTTCCCAATATGAAAAGCGCACCGGTCAATAGCGCACCGGTATTACCGGCTGAAAGGAAAACATCGCCCTTTTTTCCCTTTAGCATATTAAAGCCAACTACCATCGAAGAATTTTTCTTGCTTTTGATTGCACGTGTCGGTATATCTTCATTTGTTATGACTTCTTTTGCATGAATCACTTCGATACGCGGGCTTGCAAATTTTCTTTTCTCCAGTATTTTATTGATTTGCTCACAGTCACCTATAAGTGATATATCAAATCCATCGTTGCTCTTTACCGCATCTATGCTTCCATTCACAACAGCCTCAGGGGCATTGTCGCCGCCCATGGCATCAACTAGAATTTTCAAAGTATTTCAACTCCCAAAAGTACAGTATTTAACAAATTATTTTTGTTAATAATAAAATACTATTTTTCATGTGTTTTATCAAGGGATACCAGTATAAATTTACCTCTGAAAATTTCCACCTGCTTTTCCAATATGCTGACCCAGACAATAAAATTGTTGATGTTTCTTACATTCTTGACATCAGCCTTGGCAATCAGTTTACAGCCGGAATATACAGGCGTCTTGTATTTGATGTTTGCAACCCCGACCAAAGCTACATTTGCATCGATAACCGAAATAGCAAGTGATTCCGCAAGTGAATAAATAAAATGTCCCCTTATGATCTTTGTTTTTTCAAAAGCCATCGATTCATCTGTTTCAAGTAGAGATACACCACTTTTTCCAAGAGTTATGTCGATCAGCTCTCCAACGATTTCCTTGCTCTGTAAGGACTTTACTTTACTGTAATTATGCTCAGCGACGTTTTTTATTCTTTCTCTCAACTCAGGAATTCCCATTTCAAGCCGATCCAACCTAATTGTCGGCACACTTACAGAAAATAGTTCGGACAACTCTTCATCAGTCAGGAACGGATCTTGTTTTATCTTATCAGATAATATTTGTTGTCTCTCTCTCTTCAATAGGGATGACCGACTCATTTTGTAAACACCACCTGAAGCAATTATTTGTCTTTTTCCAACCGTAAAGCAGGTATGGATCTTAAAATCAATATATTTATACGTTAAGCAAGTCTTATTTATTACCTGATATTATATCCTAATAATAAAAGTATAGTATATATTTTTAAAGTATGCAACTATTTCCGTAAATAAAATTTTCTGATCTGCTAATAATAGGCCCTAATCGGCAGTATGACTGAACTTATGAAAAAACATGCAGTAATATTGCATGTTTTCATTGATCTCGGGATTTGGGATTACATATTAGTATTGATCACTTTTAAATTCTTTTTAATATAATCATATAAGGAGTAAATAGTAATAATGACAGCAAGCAGCATTGCGTAATCATCGAACTGGAAATCAGAAAACAGGCTGATAGGGAAATTATTCATTAAAGTAGCAACAATTGCGATATCCTGCATGGCCGTCTTCAGCTTTCCAAGCTTACTGGCTGCAATAATAATCCCCTCACCTGCCGCTATCAGCCGTAAACCTGTTACGATAAATTCCCTTGCAATGATCAGCATTGCTGCCCAGCCATTTACATCGCCGCTTTGTACAAGTGCCATGAGCGCTGCTGTAACGAGTAGCTTATCCGCTATGGGATCAAGGAATTTGCCGAAGTTTGTGACTAATTGCCTTTTACGGGCAATATACCCGTCTACTGCGTCGGTACTTGATGCAATAACGAATATCCCTGCTGCGATATATCCGCCATATAGTGAAAGGAAATGATTGATAGCCAGGAGCTGTGGATGGATGCCCTGCAGTAATCCGATGTTTAAGATAGAGTCCGGTATTGGTATGACAAACAACATAAATATAGGTATAAAACATATTCTTGTCAGTGTTAATTTATTGGGCAGATTCATTTTTAACCTCTCCTGTCAAATCATATTGATCGCTGTTCAATATTTCTACCTGAACTATTTGTCCCGGTTCAACCGGTTCGTTGCTCACAAAATAGATCAGGCCGTCTATATCGGGAGCCTCTGCATAGCTTCTGCCGAAATAGAATATACCATCATCAGCTATACCTTCAACCAAAACATTGTATCTCTTACCTAGCCGGCTTTTATTTACTCCAGTCGAAATTTTTAGTTGTAGTCTCATCAATTTGTTGTATCGTGATTTTTTAATCTGTCCCTGTATCTGATCCTTCATTTTTGCTGCTGATGTATCATCTTCTCTAGAATACATAAATACACCAAGTCTGTCAAATTTATATTTGTCAACAAAATTTTCAAGTATTTTAAAATCATCCTCAGTCTCACCGGGAAAACCCACAATAAGGGTTGTACGCAGTACAAGGCCGGGAATCCGGCTCCGCAGATCGTCAAGAAGATTGGATACATCGCTTCTGCCGCCCCTGCGTCCCATTTTTTTCAGAATTGGATCACTGGCATGCTGTATGGGTATATCGAGGTATTTGCATATCTTTTTATTATGAATAATTTCCTGTATGAGCGGCTCGTCGATCTCCTCCGGATAACAGTACAGCAAACGGATCCAAACGATTCCCTCGATTTCGCTCAGCATCCGTATCAATTCGGCCAACTGCTTCTTGCCATAAAGATCAATTCCATATCTGGTAGTATCCTGCGCTACCAGTATGATTTCTTTTACACCCGATGCTGCAAGCCGGACTGCTTCCTGAAAAATATCTTCCTTTTTTCTGCTTCTGAAACGCCCCCGAAGGGATGGTATAACGCAATATGTGCAATGATTGTCACAGCCTTCGGCAATTTTCAAATAAGCATAACCCTTGCCGGTAGATATGATCCTTTCTCCTTCCAGATATTCCGTACCTTCCAGTTTGCCGTATATCCCGGGATGCGCGCCTTTGTATACTTCATTTATGACGGAAACGATCTTGTCATAACTTCCAGTACCAAGAACAGCATCGACCTCGGGTATTTCATCCATGATCTGCTGTTTGTAACGCTCTGCAAGACAACCTGTTATAATAAGAAGCTCACAGCTTTGTTTTTTTAAAGCTGCCATCTCGATAATCATATTGATCGATTCCTGTCTGGCGCTTTCAATGAAACCACATGTATTAACAATGATGATCTGTGCTTCTCCGCTATTTGTTACAATCTCATAACCGGAGGCTTTTAAAGCTCCCAGCATTAGTTCGCTGTCTACAAGATTTTTTGGGCATCCGAGTGAGACCAGACCTATTTTTTTGTCCAATTAATACAGCTCCCTGTCTTTTTTCATAGGTGTGAATACCATTATTAAATATACACCTTCAAAGTCATATTCTCAAGAGTGCTATGGTGAAATAAACATAATTTATCTTTACTTATAAGCATTATAAATTGAAGAAGCATGATTCATCTTTTGAAATTTCGTTCTATCAATTTTACAATAACGTGGTCAGTCTCAACCATACCAGGGTTATTGAGCTGTCCGAGATTATAAAATGTATCTTCGATCGTATTTCCGACAATCCCTGCTCCGCTCGTTATATGGCAGCCATTCATGGCAAGGTAGGCAAACTGGATGGCCATTGAGGTCGCTGTGCTGAGCTTATATGCGCATGACTCCTTGGCGCCGTCGCAGAACATCCCTGCCAGTGTACCGATCTCTGTCTGCATTGCATCCACGGATTGTTCATAGGTGCCGCCAAGCAGATAAACAGTTGCTGCTGCAACGCCTGTAGCCGCAGCGACTGCACATCCGCAGAATGCTGTCATGCGTCTGATATATCCCTTGATGTAGATCGTTACGGTAGAACTGATCGCAAGAGCCTTTGCAAGTTGTTCTTCCGTGCTGCCCAGATCCTCTGCCACTGCCAGAACACCAAGAAAATTGGTAATGCCATGATTACCACTTCCTGCGATGGCCATAATAGGTACAAGGAGCCCCTGCATTCTGGCTTCACCTGCTGCGGCAGTCAGTGTCTGCGCTTTGTTTACGATGGAGTATGGCGCTTTAAAGGTAGGTGCATACTCCTTTAAAGTACTTCCCAGTTTCATATTTTCATCGTGAAGTCCCGTTTCAGCGGCGGTCTTATTCATCAGTGCATAATCAAGCAGGAATTTAAGATCGTCGAACGACATGGAGTCGATCACTTTAAAGAGTAGTTCAAGGCTGTATTCTTTGAGATAATCCTCCGTTTCATCCGCCGACAGAGAGGAAGAGGACAGAATAATATTACCGTTGTACGTGACCTCTGTGATGTTGGAATAATCATTCATTATTAAAGTTGAAGCGGTTTCCTGATCGTTAAAGAGTTCTGCTTTTATATACAGAGGATCGGGTGTTTCCATATAATCAACGCGGATATTTCCGCTTGCCAGAATTCTATTAGCTTCATCAATGGTTTCAGGAGTCACAAAGCTTAAAATGGCAAGTCCTGCTTCGCTCCTGTCAATGACAAGCCCAAGTGCTGCCGCCATATGAAGGCCTTGCTTACCTGTGCCCGGAATACCGACACATACGCCATTTTTATAAACATTGGGACTTACCGTTATTTTGACCTTATCCGCGGGTTTCTTCATTTCCCTTGCCGCCCGAGAAACGGCAAGACACACAGCACCTGGATCCGTGCAGCCTGTAGACTGCTCCATTTCTTTTTTCAATATCCTGATAAGCAGGCTTTTGTCCATCTTTTGTACTCCTATACCTTCAGTGATCTTCTTCATTAAAACTTTGAAGGGCTTCTGTTACCGTATCGTGAGAGAAACCCCTATGTAATAGAAACATATATGCTTTTTGCCGGATTTTTTCATCGGATAGATTATATTTTCCAAATTTGCGTTTCAGAAGATTTTCCGCAACGACATTGTCTTCTATTTTCCAATCATCCAGTACTTCATCAGCAACATCATCCGGTATTCCTTTTGATTTAAGCTCCAGTCGCATTAATCTTTTTGACAGAGGCTTCAGCTTGCTTCTGTCAAAAACGTATTTCTGAGCATATAGCTTGTTATTGATATATCCTATGGATTTAAGCTCTTCTATGACCTGTTCGATACAAGCGCTGTCATACCCTTTATCCTTCAGCTTGGTTCTGACTTCCTGCTCCGTCCGAAGCTTCATTGAAAGATATCGTACTGCCAGGGCTTTCGCTTCACGGAAATTCAGTGTGTTTTTGATATAATCGATTTTTTCTTCTGTAAGAACCGGATTTTCATACAGATTCATCGAAATAAAATCTTCTTCAGAAATAGTGAATGAAAACTTACCGTCAACATACACAGATAGCCGGTCCTCATTTTTTTTATTTTTTTCTGTTGATGTTATTTCCAATACCGCATCATCTCCAAAGTATTGCCTGAAAGTATAAGCAAGAACCCAAAAAACATAAACTTTTAAGTTCTTTTGTTTTTTGGGTTTATTACTTCACCTATTATCTTATCAACAGGATTACTTTATGTCTATATCCATTTCATCTTCTTCCTCTTCATGTTCATTCGGAACCATGCTTTTCACAAAAGCCTGGTTATAATTTTCCCTGATTTTCTTCTCGACTTCGCCGGATATTTCAGGATTCTCTTTCAGATACTGCTTTACATTTTCCCTGCCCTGCCCTATTCTCTGGCCGTTGTACGAGTACCAGGCGCCGCTCTTGTTTATGATATCAAGGTTTGCAGCAACATCAAGTATACTCCCCTCTTTTGAAATACCCTCTCCGTACATGATATCAAATTCAGCCTCTTTGAATGGCGGAGCAACCTTGTTCTTTACGACCTTTACCCTTGTCCTGTTACCTATAATGTCAGTACCCTGCTTAATCGATTCAATCCTTCTTATATCAAGCCTGACTGTGGCATAGAATTTAAGAGCACGCCCGCCTGGTGTGGTTTCAGGATTACCAAACATGATACCGACTTTTTCTCTCAACTGGTTGATGAATATGGCAGTAGTATTTGATTTGCTAATAACGCCTGCAAGTTTTCTGAGTGCCTGGGACATTAGCCTTGCCTGAAGCCCGACATGAGCGTCGCCCATTTCTCCGTCAATTTCCGCTTTTGGTACCAGCGCTGCAACAGAGTCTACTACAATAACATCGATCGCACCGCTCCTGACAAGAGCTTCTGCTATTTCGAGAGCTTGCTCGCCGGTATCCGGCTGGGAAACAATCAGATTGTCTATATCAACACCGAGTTTCTTGGCATAAACAGGGTCAAGTGCATGTTCAGCATCGATAAATGCAGCATCACCGCCGGCTTTTTGCGCTTCTGCAATGATATGCAGTGCTACTGTAGTCTTACCCGAAGATTCCGGTCCAAATATCTCGACGATTCTTCCCCGTGGTACCCCGCCGACGCCTAATGCAATATCAAGGCCTACCGAACCAGTGGGTATCGTTTCAACATTCATATGGGTATTTTCACCCAACCTCATTACCGCACCCTTGCCAAACTGCTTTTCAATCTGGCCAAGCGCCATTTCCAATGCTTTCTTTTTCTCAATCATCTCCCGAAAACCTCCCATATGTATAATATAACCATGTGCTATCAAAATCGAACGTTTGTTCTGAATCAAATTATATAACAATTCTACAAAAGAGTCAATACAAAAATTACATATTTTTACAACAATTTTACCTTCTTTTTCACTGTCTCCCAAAAGTATAACGCTTCTTCGGATCTCAATAAAATCATCATTACAATATAAATTACCGCACCCATTATGATCTCGAAGGCCAGATACATGAGCTGCAGCATTTTTGTATCAAGCTGCACCGGCAGCATTTCAAAAACATAAAGCAGCACACACATGACTAATGCTGCTGGGATGGATGCTGCAAAGAATTTAAATAATTTGTTCAATTGGATCCCATTCATCTTTTTATTCAGAAGGATCAACAGCAAAATGGAATTCACCGTACTGATGATCGAATAGGAAAGTGCCATTCCTGCCGCACCGAGGTCTGTAAAACGGTAAAACACCATGCAGAAGCAAAAATTCATCGCAACTGAACCCATCCCGATAAATAGAGGCGTCTTCGTATCCTGCCTGGCATAAAAAGCACGGTTCATTATGGCTACAATCGATTGGGATATCATTGCAAGCGAAAACATTGCAAGAATAGACGCTACCATAGGAACACTGTTTTCCGAGAATTTTCCCCCCCACATAAAAATCGCCCTTACAACCGGTTTCCTCAACACAATAAAAGCTGCCGCTGACGGAACGGAAAAAAAGAGAACGGATGTGAGGGATTTTATAAGAATATTTTTATATTCCTTATTTGCCCCGGCCGCAAATTTACCGGACAATGCAGGCAGCATAGCAGTGCCGATGCCCATCGCGAATATACCGTAAGGAAGCTGCCATGTCGTGTTCGCATTGTAAAAAGCAGCAAGGCTTCCTTCTATTGCGGAAAAGCTCACAAATGCTTTCGATAAGAGGAAGTTGACATGTGTTATAGAAGAGGACATAAGGGATGGTATTGCCTGCTTTACCAGCTTTTGATAACTCTTGTCATGGATACTGATAGCAAACCGGTACATTCTGAATTTGGGCAATGAAAAGGAAAGCTGTATGAAAAAATAGACCATCGCGCTCACCGCAACACCGGTTGCGACTCTGACCATACTTTCCGCATTTGTATCTGCAAAGAAGTAAATGCTTAATGCACAGCCTGCATTATATATAGAAGGTCCATAGGCCGCTGCGGCGAATTTTTTATAAGAATTCAATACGCCATTGCATATGCCCGCGAGCATGATGAATGAAACAGATGGAAATAAAATCCTCGACAGCCTTATGGCAAGTTCTTTTGTATCAGGGCTTTCTTCAGTAAATCCGGGTACGACTATCGGAATAATAACCGGTGCGAATATGATGCCAATGATGCAAAACAGCACCATGCCTGCAAAAACCGTATTGATAAAAGAACTGACCGCCTTCCAGTCTTCTTTTTCCTTTCCCTTTTCCAGGCTGCCTGAAAGAAAAGGCACAAGCGCCGCTGAAATCGTACCTCCCACCAATAAAGCATACATCAGGTCGGGAACGGTAAAAGCTGCGATATATGCATCCTGTACCCAGCTGAGCCCAACCTTCCAGGAAAGCATCGTTTCTCTTATAAAGCCGGTCAGCCTGCTCACCACCATGGAAGACATTACAATAACAGCTGCGCCGGCGATACTGTTGCCTTTCAAATAACGCAATGCAAATCCCCCCGGGCTTTTCTACCCGTTAATCTGTGACTGTCAGTTCATTCAGTCTGTTTTAACAAATGTCTCCTAAGCATATCAAACACATGAAGGCAGGTTACATTTCTTATCCTGTTTCTGCTGCCCCATAATTCGAGCTTTTGGGAATCGACCCCGTTTTTATGCGCTAATGCAATATATACCGTTCCGACAGGTTTCTCAGGTGTACCGCCGTCAGGCCCTGCAATCCCGGTTATGGAAATACCGATATCCGTTGACGACGCTCTTCTGATGCCTTCAGCCATCTCTTTCGCTGTCTGCTCGCTTACAGCGCCATGCTGTGCCAGAGTCTCCTGCTTCACACCCAGTTCCTCCACTTTGGAGCGGTTGCTGTAAGTTACCGCAGCGCGGTCAAAAACAGCTGATATACCCGGTGTTTCAGTTAAACTGGCTGCAACCATGCCGCCGGTACAGGATTCAGCAAGCGACAGGGTTGTCCCGCTATCCATCAAAAGCTTTGCCGATACCTCTTCCAGACTGCTGTTATCATTGCTGTATACGGCATCGCCAAGTCTCCGTCTTATTTCATTTTCAACAGGAGTGATTATATCCTCATCAGTACTGTTTTTGTTATACTTTGCAGTGATCCTCAGTGTAACTTCCCCATCTTTTGCATAAGGTGCGATAGTCGGATTATTTTGGGTGCCGATCAAATCGATCAGCGTATCTTCCACGGCGGATTCTCCGATCCCGAAAATCCTGAGGAAACGTGATTCAAGCCTGAACTCAGATTTTGCAGCAAAATACGGTATTACACTGTCGTCGAACATGGGTTTCATTTCTGAAGGCGGACCCGGTAGCATAATAATGACTTTTCCATCCTCTTCAATAATGCAGCCCGGAGCAGTACCGTTTTTATTCCTTACAATAATGCAGCCTTCCGGCAAATAGGCCTGTTTGATGTTGTTATCCGTCATCTTCCTGTTTCGTTTTGCGAAAAAGGCGGTCATCTTGTCAAGGCTTTCCTGGTCCAGCACCAGCTTCCTTTTTACCGCTTCGGTAACAGTCTCCTTCGTCAGGTCATCCTGTGTCGGTCCGAGGCCGCCTGTCAAAATAACGACGTCCGATCTTGAAAGAGCAAGTGCAAGGCATTGTTTCAGCCTTTCAGGATTATCTCCCACCACATCATGATAATATACTCCAATCCCCACATTAGGCAATCTTGAGGAAATATATTGAGCGTTTGTATTTGCAATCTGGCCCATAAGAAGTTCAGTTCCGACTGCCAGTATTTCAGCTTTCATATTAGTCATCTCCTTCATGTGTCATTATACCAAATGGTAAGTATCGCCGCAACGAACTTTTCACTCCGGATTTTTTACTCCGCAATATCATCAATCTTTTAACTTATGTTCCAATGCACTGCCTATGAAAAAAAGACGACAAATGACAAAAAAAAACTACTTTATTATGTATTCCTGATATTGTAAAATGAAATATAAGCAACAAATGTGGCCTTCATGCTGATTCAGGCAGGCACAAAATTCAATAGATAAGAGGGATGCATAATATGGATGATTCCGTTAGAATTCTAAAAAATATTGTTAGTAATGTAGAAAATGTCATCGTAGGAAAGCGATATCCCGTTGAACTGGCTGTAATATCACTTGTCTGCAACGGTCACGTGCTTATCGAGGACGTGCCAGGCGTAGGAAAAACAAGCCTTGTGTCGGCGCTGGCAAAATCAATCAATGCCTCCTTCCGCCGGATCCAGTTCACACCTGATGTTCTTCCTTCCGATATTACAGGATTTTCTATTTTCAATCAAAAAACCTGTGAATTCGAATACCGGCCCGGTGCTGTTATGAGCCAAATCATCCTGGCCGATGAAATAAACCGGACATCTCCCAAGACACAAGCCAGCTTGCTTGAGGTAATGGAAGAATATCAGGTCACGGTAGACGGTATCACATACAAAGTGCCAAGGCCTTTTATGGTGCTCGCCACACAAAACCCTGTGGAATATCTCGGGACATATCCTCTTCCGGAGGCACAGATCGACCGGTTTTTCATGAAAATCTCGATCGGTTATCCGACAAATACCGAGGAAAGCTACATACTTAACAGGTTCCAGTTCACCAATCCTCTGGAAAATCTCCATCCTGTTGCAGAAAGCAATGATATAACGGCACTTCATGAGGAAATCAGGAATGTGTACGTGGATCGTACTTTAAATGATTATATCGTCGATATTGTCGCTCAGACCCGAAGGCATCCTGATGTAACGCTCGGCTCGAGCCCAAGGGGTTCGCTTTCGCTGTTCAGGGCGTCACAGGCATGGGCATTTTATAATGGCAGAGACTATGTATTGCCTGATGATATTAAGAAAATGGTCATTCCTGTCCTTTCGCACAGAATAATACTAAAACAGGAAGCGAAATTGAAAAAAATCAGTGCAGAAGAAATTTTAAATTCCATCGTAAGTAAAATTAATGTTCCGGTGGTGAGCCCGCATGAAGCAAAGTAGGATACTCTACATTTGTCTTTTTATCATGGCGCTGATATTTGCATATTTCAACGGCGGCAAGATTCCTTACATGCTCCTTTATACGGCTATCCTGCTGCCTTTGGTTTCACTTATCTATACAATCATCATATATATACGTTTCAAATTCGGGCAGGAACTCGACAAGAAGTTTGTTACAAAGGGTGACAAGGTTCATTTTATTTTCAGCGTTAATAATGAAGACTTCTTCATATATCCTTACATCAGTGTTACCTTCCATGGCGCTAAAACGATTTTTGAGAATCAGGTCCAGATCTGCAATTTCTCGCTTAGACCATATAGCGGAATAAACCATTCTTTTGAGCTTCAATGTAATTACAGGGGAAGCTATGAAATCGGAATACATTCTGTGGAGATCGAAGACTTTTTCGGCTTATTCAAATTCAAGTACAATATAAACGAACCCAAATACGTCACCGTCTATCCCAGAATCATCTACCTCGAAAATTTCCTTCTGAAAACGGATTTCATGTCGGAATCCCATTCCATTTTGAATAACAGAACCGAAGATATGACTACAACCAGCGATGTCCGGAAATATGCATACGGCGATAGTCTAAAGCGCATCCACTGGAAACTGACTGCAAAGACACGGTCTTTTATGGTTAAAAAATTTCAAAGCACTTCAGAGGTCAACACACTCATACTGCTTGATTTGCAAAAAAACCCGTACAGCGGCAGTGAAAATATTATTCTGGAGGATAAGGTCATTGAATCGATCGTAGCAGTGCTTTATTATTGCCTGTATAATTGGATACCCATAAATCTCGTGTATTTTAACGGAAAATTGAACAGTATTGAAGCGAAAAATCATTTATTATTCAATGAACTGTTCGAACTGATGGCAAATATCAAATTTAGCGGAACTGTACCAATAAAGGATCTATTGGAGATATATGTTAATAATGAAATAAACAAGACGAATATCGTGATTTTTACATCCAATCTGGACTATGACCTGTATAACCAGATCTACAGAGCAAGTAATTCGGGATTCGATGTAAGCATGGTCTATACATCTCCCGAGAAAATAACAGGTAAAAAAATCACCGATGCGGAAAATATATTGTCATTTCTGCCTGAAATAGGCGTAAACAGTTACAAAATCGACATAGACGACAATATAAAGGAAGTACTGGAGCGCTAGGAGCTGGAGGAAAACATGAAGGCAAAAAATTTACTTGAAAAAATCCCAGATATTTTACTGGCACAGCTGATGTGCTTCAGCATCGTATATGGCCTGTCATCTTCGCTGTGTCTTACTTACCCTCCTGTAAAGCTATTGTTTTGGATCGTTTTATGCACCACGATCCTGTTTATTCTTTTTCAGAACAAAAATGCCGCACTTATTTCGTGTGTTTTTTTAGGCTTAGCTTTGATGGCAGTCGTAATTTACCTTGTTCTCGGGCCTGGTACGGAGAAAACAGGCACATTTCTGGAAGAGTACTTTTACTGGCTTAGTGATTTTATACAATACCCTGGCGTACCTGTTCCCCTGTACCAGAATATCACAGCAGCAGCGCTGATCATTATGGTGTCCGTGTTTTCATATATCTTTATCATAAGAAAATTTATGTTTTTAGTTATAGAAGCTGCCGGAATTGGGTTATTTGCTGTACAAACATCGTATGACATTGTTTCGACCCTTGTTCCATTTTATATCTTCCTGATGGCTACTCTGATTGCCTGGCTGAAGTACGTCTATCTGCTCAAATCCTCCAAATCACAGAACGATTTTTTTAAATCTCCTTTTATGATTGCCTGGAGTATACCGATTTGCCTGATCATATTCTTTTTGGCATATTCGGTCAAAGCAAACGAAAAACCTATCGAGTGGAAATGGCTGGATAAGAAAGTCATATCTGTATATAATTATATAAATAAAAATATGAACTATGAGGTTTTCGATTATTTCTCTCTTTCCGCATCGTCCGGTTTCGGAGACAACGATAACCATCTTGGCGGCAGGGTCCGGCTTGACAAAACAAATGTACTGGAGGTCACTACCAACAGGAACATATATTTGAAGGGTGCTACAAAAGACCTTTATACAGGTGCCACCTGGGTTAACCGTTCACAAAAGAAATATCCCATGGATAATCCATCCAATTATGAATCGTTCTATAGCGATACGGAGGAAATGAAGTTTGGAATGTACATTCTGACAGGTGAGAAGGATTTTGTCGAAAATAATTTTGAAATAAATGACGCTGCCGTGGCATTTTTAAATCTTAAAACGAAATCATTATTTGTCCCATCCAAAATTACTGAATTTATAGCTGGAAAAGATAATTTTGTCAGTTATAAAAACAATACAGACGACCTTTTTTCATCCTCCAGGCTTAAAAAAGGCTTCACATATAATGTAAGGATGTATAGCAATAATATCGGAACAGAAGAATTTGCGGATATTATCCGAAAAAGCAGCAGAGGACTGTATGCCAGTCATGTCAATGATTTGTTCTCATCAAATTCAAGCTCTTCGTCTTTGCCTGCAATAAAATTGGAGCTAACGCAAGCAGAGCTGATGCTTGCGTTACGATATAAAAGTAATAACATCTACCGCGATTATCTGCAGCTGCCGGTGGAACTGCCTCAGAGGGTCAGGGATCTATCCGCATCACTGGTTGCGCCCTATCAGAATAACTATGATAAAGCAAAAGCAATAGAACAATTCCTTGCGGCAAACTACCCTTATAACCTTGACGTAAGGTCAACTCCCAGGAACAGGGATTTCGTTGATTATTTCCTTTTTGACCTGAAGGAAGGCTACTGTTCCTACTACGCATCGGCAATGGTCATATTGGCCAGGTGCGCCGGGCTACCTGCAAGATATGTCGAAGGATATATGCTTCCACCCAACCCAACTGAGGAAGGCGGTTCTACTTATATTGTCACGAATATGCAGGCTCATGCATGGGTTGAAATATACTTTGAAGGCTATGGCTGGCTTCCATTTGAACCAACCGCTCCATTCAGGTCGACGTTTTATTCAAATCAGAGTCCCGAGCCATTATACACAGGTGCTTACAGCCCGACCTACAATGATTATATGGAAATGCTTGAAAGGTACCAGGATGAGGATGATATGGATTTTGAATATATTGGGAATACATCTGAGGATAGAACATCACCGAAGCTGATAGCGCTAATCGTTTCGGGGTCTGTCTTCCTTATTCTAATGATATTGTTATTGTTCAATATATTCAGAAGACGATACAAGCTTTACAAATTGGTCAATCTGCCTGCAAAAGAATGTGTTTTAAATTTGTACGATTATTATGTGCATATACTCGGTTTGCAGGGACTTGGCTACAGAGCTGCCGAAACTCCTTTCCAATATTCGGAAAGGATCGATTCGTTCATGTTCTTCAGTCCTGTAAAATTCAAAGTAATAACAGATATCTTTGTAAGGTCGAGATATAGTAAAAAGGATGCTACGGAAAAAGAAAAGCAGCTCTTTTGCGAATTTAATGACGGCTTTATGGAAGAAGTAAAAATAAATATGGGTAAGCTCAGATATTTTGTTTACAAATTTGTACTTGGCAGGTTTTAAGCAACATATCAGGAGTCTGCCCGGAAAATAATCGAGCAGACTCCTAACTTTCTACAGCTTATATACCTGATCTGACGTAAGTACACTGATACCGCTGCACTTAAGGGCTTCTACCGCCCTATCCGGGTCTTCGACCCTCAGGATGACCAGTGCCTCATCTTCTTTTTTACTTACGAAAGCATACATATATTCAATACCGATATTCTTCCCGTCAAGTACTTCCAATGCTTTGGCAAGACCTCCGGGTTTATCCTGGACACCTATTGCGATAACGCTTGTAATACTGACCGTAAAACCGTTTTCCTTTAATACTTCCTCAGCTGTTTCAGGTTTATTGACAATAAGTCTGAGTATTCCAAAGTGCGTGGTGTCTGCAATCGATAACGCACTGATGTCGATGTTTTTCTCTCCGAGGATTTTTGTTACCTCTGCAAGCCTTCCTGATTTGTTCTCAAGAAAAATGGATATCTGCTTTACCACCATGACACATACCTCCTCCTATTAACCTCCATTCCGGCGGTTATACCGGTAATGGGCTGATATTGTCCGGCACTTTAGCCGGCACAAGACCTGATATTGAAGACATTTTAAACAATCCTGCAGTTAATCCAATTTGCGCTTGTCAATTACTCTTTTAGCCTTGCCCTCACTTCTTTCAATGGTTTTCGGCTCGACCAGCTTTACCTTCGCGCTTAGTCCAAGCGTGTTTTCAACTTCTTTCTTTATTTTTCTTTCGAGATCTTCAATATGCTTTACTTCATCAGAGAACATTGCTTGTGTCATTTCGACCCATATTTCCATTGTATCGAGGTTATCAACCCTGTCAACGATCAGCATGTAATGCGGAGCAGTCTCTCCCATTTCAAGCAGTACGCTTTCGATCTGGGACGGGAAAACATTTACACCCCTTATTATCAACATATCATCAGTACGTCCTGTCACCTTGTTCATGCGTACAAGCGTTCTTCCGCAGTCACATTTGTCATAATTCAGCGAAGAGATGTCATGTGTTCTGTAACGCAGCAGAGGCAGCCCTTCCTTTGTTATAGTGGTGAAAACAAGTTCACCCTTCGAGCCTGCCGGTAATACCTCTTCCGTATCGGGATTGATGATTTCGGGAACAAAATGATCCTCCTGAATATGAAGGCCGCATTTGCACGGGCATTCTGAAGAGACACCGGGTCCAATTACCTCGCTTAAGCCGTAGATGTCGATTGCCAGTATGCCAAGCTTCTGTTCAATCTGGTCCCGCATCTTTGCAGACCATGGCTCAGCTCCGAAAACGCCGGATTTAAGCTTCAGCTCGCTTTTCTTAACGCCTGCTTCCTCCAGTTCCTCCGCCATATACAATGCATAGGATGGAGTACATGCAAGCACCGTGGTTCCGAAATCCCTCATGATCTGGAGCTGTACCTTTGTATTGCCGCTTGAGGTAGGAATGACGGAAGCGCCGATACGTTCAGCACCATAATGGGCTCCCAGGCCGCCTGTAAACAGTCCATAGCCGTATGCGACCTGAATGATCGAATTTTTATCGGCTCCTGCACTGGTTAATGTCCTGGCTATGACCTCGGACCACGTTTCGATATCCTTACGCGTATAGCCTACCACCGTTTTTCTTCCTGTTGTTCCCGATGAAGCATGAATGCGTATAACTTCACTCAGCGGAACAGCAAACATGCCGTACGGGTACGTATCCCTCAGGTCCTGCTTCGTTGTGAAGGGCAATTTGCTCAAATCCTCCACACCTTTGATATCCCCAGGCTCAAGACCTATCTTCTGCATTTTTTCACGGTAATGCGGGACATTGAAGTATACCCTTTCTACTGTTTTAACAAGACGTTCACTCTGCAGCCTGTTCATTTCCTCCCTGGACATGCACTCACGTGACTGATTCCAGTAAATCATTTTAAGAAACCTCCCTTGACTTTATAATAAGCCCATCTATCCTCCCATGAGAATAGCTTTCAGGGATTGCGGGCACCTACCCGCCCCACGCAAAAGCAAACAGGCCCAAATTCTGATTCATTATCTTTCGAGTACCACTCGTTTCACACAACTCATCTTTGATCCGGAAGTTACATCCATTCACATGCTGCACCCTGCGTTAAATGCTCTAATATTAACATCCAGCAGCTTTTGGGGTACAACTTCCCTTATGGCTTCGAGCCATACGTTCCGATCAATATCGGTGGATTTCGACATCAACCCTATCAGCACGATATTGACCGCTTTTATATTTCCGCATTCTCTGGCGATACGGAGTGCATCGATCGACATCATACGAATTCCGCTGTCGATCAATTTTGCAATAATATTTTCAGGATACTTAGCTTTCCCAATTATAACCGGCATGGGATCGATTTCCTGGTCATTGACAACCAGCGTGCCACCTTTTTTAAGATAGTCGATCCAGCGTAGCGCTTCCAGCTTTTCAAAAGCAATAATGATATCCGCCTCACCCTTCTCAATCAGAGGAGAGTATACCTTTTCGCCCATCTTGACATATGTGACGACGCTGCCGCCTCTCTGGGACATGCCATGAACTTCGGACACTTTTACATCGTAGCCTTTTTTCATAGCTACGTTCCCCAGTATCCTGCTGGCCAGCAATGTTCCCTGCCCACCTACTCCTACGATCATTATATTCAGGTTATCCATTATTTTCACCAGCCTTTTCTATGGCATTAAAGCTGCATACCTTGGTACAAAGCTTGCATCCTACGCATAGTGCCCGATTGATTTCGATTTTATCTCCCCTGTCGACGATAGCAGGGCATCCGATCGTCATACACCTCTTGCATTTTCTGCATTTGTCCGTTATCTTCTGAGGACCTTCATAATGGACGCTCTTCAGGAGAGCACAAGGCCTCCTGGAAATGATAACGGAAGGTTCGTCGGTCTGTATCTCTTCCGCCAATACTTTTTCAAACTCCTTTATATCGAACGGATCCGCTATCCTTACACGTTCAATACCTACTGCCTTTGCCAGCAGTTCAAGATCCACCTGCCGCGTCGGTTCCCCCTTTATGGTAAAACCAGTTGTCGGGTTGTTCTGATGGCCGGTCATTCCGGTGATGGAATTGTCCAGAATGATAACCGTCGTGCAGCCCTTATTGTAAACTATATCGATCAGCCCGGTGATTCCGGAGTGTATGAATGTAGAATCGCCAAGAATCGCTACCGTCTTTTTGCCGAATTCCCTTCCTCTCGCTTTTTCCATTCCGTGAGCCATACCGATGCTGGCGCCCATACAGACGCATGCATCCATTGTTTCAGTCGGGGCTAGAGCCCCCAGTGTATAACAGCCGATGTCTCCGCTGACATTCAGCTTCAGCTTCTTCAGTACATGAAACATACCTCTGTGCGGACAGCCGGGACACATGACCGGTGGCCTCATTGGCGTCATTACATCGATATTGCAGGTTTTCTCCGGTTTTATGCCGAATATTTTCTCCTTCAGCATTGTTGCCGAATATTCCCCGATAACCGGCAGCAGTTCTTTGCCTGTTACGTTTATACCCAGCTTTTTCACCTGATCCTCGAAAAAAGGCTCCAGTTCTTCTATTATATACAATTTGCCTACTTGACGTGCAAATTCGGCGATCATGTTATCAGGCAGCGGATATATCATTCCCAGCTTTAAATAGGACACATCGCCAAAAGCTTCATGTGCGTACTGATAAGAGATGCCTGATGTAATCACACCAATGTCCCTGCTGCCCCATTCTATTTGATTCAGCGGCGTCTTTTCGGTAAAATCCTTCAGATCCGCCATCCTCTTCTCTACTTCGATATGCCTTGCCTTAGCCATAGCAGGCATCATGACATACTTGCCAGGATTCTTTACATATGGCTTCGGCGTATCGTCCTGCCTGTCCCCTATGTCTACAATGCTCTGGGAATGTGCGATACGTGTGGATAATCTGACAATTACGGGACAATCGAATTTTTCGCTTATTTCGTAAGCCTGCAGGACAAAATCCTTGCATTCCTGACTGTTGGAGGGCTCCAGCATCGGCACCTTTGAGGAACGTGCATAAAACCTGGAATCCTGTTCATTCTGCGAACTGTGCATACCAGGATCATCAGCCACCATAACGACGAGACCGCCATTCACACCGGTATAGGATGCGGTAAAAAGCGGATCTGCAGCTACATTCAGGCCTACATGCTTCATAGAGCAAATAGATCTGGCGCCGGCTATTGAAGCGCCGATAGCAACCTCAAGAGCAACCTTCTCATTGGGCGACCATTCGCTGTATACATCATCGTATTTTGCCAAATTTTCTGTTATTTCCGTACTGGGCGTACCAGGATATGCAGCCGCTACTTTTACACCGGCTTCATAAGCTCCCCTGGCTACTGCTTCGTTGCCAAGCATCAGTTTCTTCATTATGACCTCCATTTATTTTGACCGGATGAATTCTCTTTTTCTATTGTTACTTAAGTCCATTCCGATAATCTTTTTATATAAAATGCGGAGTAAAAAGTTGAATAAATTATAACACTACTGATTTAACAGGTCAATTATTCCGTAACTTACTTTTAACTCTAAATAATAATCTAAATAATAATGGAGAATCTGTTCTAAAGATTCTCCATGTTGATCTAAATACCAATCCGTATTTAATCCGTAAAATCTCACGCCACTTAAGTCTTGCAGTACTTTAAGATACAAGATCCTTTGCATCCAGGTTTATTTTCTCATTTTCACCAAAAACCTTTTTCACATGCTTTTCAGGTAATTTAGTTGAAATCAGGCTTACAACAGGAACTACCACCAGTGAAAGCAGCATTGCTGCCGCGCCAATATTCGGCGCCATTCCGGCGTCCATTTTGTAGATGATGGCACCTGCCACGGAAACAGAAAAACCTGTGATGAAGCCGGACCATGCGCCTGCTCTTGTTGTCCCCTTCCAGTATAACCCATATAGGAAAGGAGCCAGGAATGCGCCGGCAACCGTTCCCCATGAGAAAGACATCAGGCTCAGAATTGAGTTCGGCGTTACCGCAACCATGAATGATAAAATGACAAATACTGCGCACATGATCCTCATGAGCAGCATAACATTTTCCTTTTTCATATTCGGGAAAAGTGTCCCCTTTACCAGATCCATCGATATGGCTGAGCTTGAAACCAGCACAAGAGAAGACAATGTCGACATAGAAGCGGAAAGCACCAATATGATGATGATACCGATCAGTGCATCCGGAAGAGCCTTTTCGAGCACCATCGGCATTACCATGTCTGCATTCGGCTTTCCGTTTGCGCCGAGAGGCATCGCATTATCAAGGAACAGTCTTCCAAAACCGCCTACAAAATACGCTCCGCCTGCTATGAAAAGCGCAAACAATGTAGATATGACCGTACCCTTTTTAACTGCAGCATCATCCTTTATTGCATAAAACTTGTGGACCATCTGGGGCAGTCCCCAGCTTCCGAGGCTTGTAAGTATGATCAGTCCCAAAAGGTTCAATGGATTGACGCTGAATACACTGACAAGTCCAGGCCCTGCATCAGGTATTTCTGACAGCTTTTTCAAGCCGTTTCCGAGGCCTCCTACTGCCGGATTGGAAAGGATAAAATAAATCATGAATCCGACGCCGATCAGCATGATGATTCCCTGCACAAAATCGTTGAGCGCTGTCGCAACATACCCGCCAAGTATCAGATATATGGCAGTCAGAAACGCCATTGCCGCCATACAATAGATAAACGGTACTCCGAATGTCCTCTCAAAAAGATACCCAAGACCTACATATACCGATGCGGAATAAGGAATCAAAAAGATGAAAATAATTAAAGCTGTTATGACTTTCATCGCTTTGCTGTCATACCTTTTTTCAAAAAATTCCGGCATGGTTGATGCATTCAGCTCATGAGTCATTTTTCTGGTTCTACCGGCCAGTACAAGCCATGCCAGAAGACTTCCGATGATCGCATTGCCGATTCCGATGAATGTGGATGAAATTCCAAAGCCCCAGCCGATTTTACCTGCATAACCTATAAAAATAACCGCAGAAAAATAAGTTGTTCCATAGGCAAAAGCACTTAACCATGGACCCATTTTTCTTCCACCCAGAAAGAAATCCTGTACATTTTTTACTTTCCTTTTACTGAATAAACCGACTGCTACCATGATCAAGACAAAAGCAATAAGAAATAAATACTTGGCCATAGACCTACCATCCTTCCCTTTACACTAAAATAATTCTACCATTCTTCACATTCTGCATAAGACGAAAAACTTAAAAATATTATACCACAAGATAAAGAAAAATAAAGAAGTTTTTTGTCTGTGGGTAGTAAGATTAGGATAACCTGCAATGGATTCTTCTACCGTCGGATATATCCACGGAGCAAAATATTATGGCGGTGGCAGCAATGATTACTGATGAAACTAAACGGAAACTGCGTGACACTAAACCTGACTGAGATTGTAACTGCGCTGGAAATACAGCAGCGTGATATAAATTTTATTACACTGTCCTCCGATGATCGTTTCCAGCGGGTAGCCGATTATCTTTTAATTGCTCTCCCTTCGAGGGAAAAAATCCTCCATCATTTTCTGTGCCCAATACAAAGCAGAAGGCTGGTATTGGCAATTAGGTGGGGATAGAAGTCCTTTGGCAGACACTATCCTTGATCGGATTGTACATGACGCCTATAAAATCAATATTGAGCCGATTGACCAAAAACACAATCCAAAGACATCTCCATGCGGGAGGTCTACGGCTTGGACAAAAAGCTAATCGAGTGATTCTGTGGCATAAGGCGGTTTCCAAGTTTCGGACAATCGGTTTCCGGTTCTCTTGAACTGCGACTCCGCCGCACCGTTATATTCAGGACAAACAATATTGATAAATTAACACCACTGAATTGAATAAAACAAGCAATATTTAGAGGGACTAAGTCCGGTTGAATACCGGACTTAGTCCCTCTTTAATCACATAAATAAGTTCTGTTTATATTTTAGATTCATACTAAAATATTACCAAAATGAGTTTCCTTGGCCTACGCAACAGTCACCAAGATCAGGACATGTTGGATCATAAGTAGTGCAAGGATTATTAATAAAAAAGCAAACATCACTACAGCATATAACAATAAAACATACACCATCTGTACTTACATTTGATGGTTCAACTAACCAATTCATTATGTCACCTCCATTCCACCAATATTTTAATCTGATTACTGGATCAAGGCGACCTATGAAAAATCTTCTAATAAGATTTCATATAGGTTAATTGCCCAAATCCTTTTTATAATGTATAAAACCTACCATACATTGCATATAGCTAAATATAATTTAGTATTCTTGTATACTTATCGTTAGTATAAGTAAATTAAACACAAGTCGCAATTAGCAATGCATAAATCTATACAAATCCAATCTAGAATACCACACTTACCTTCAGCATTTGCTTGTATAGTATTATTAGGTTCAGCTACCCAATTCATAGAATCACCTCCTTAATTATTATTTACTATGTATGGTAGTTATACAACTATTTATATTATATAGAGTACTCATCCATTAAACCTATTTTTAAAGAAGGTTTCTTGGACTTTTTATTTTAATATTCTTGTTCCAGAGAGCCACGATTCCGGAAAAATGTGAGCCATCATTCCGGTGATATAGAGCAACCTTATTTTGGCTTGACTAATATCATTTGTTCTGTATCGTATTTGTCAAGGCCTTGCCGTGGATTCGAGCTGCATGAAGGGAGCCAGAACGGAGCCACCGAAAATCGGCTCCCGATCTTTTGATTGATACCAGTGAAGCACGTCTGTCTCAAGGCTTACCCAACACGAAAAATCACATCTGCGCAA
>JBDKVA010000130.1:0-7121 GCA_039679375.1 Clostridiaceae bacterium | reverse complement strand
ATGTATCCTGCTGCGCTTACACTCATTGTCGTAGTTGGGACAAGTGCGGCGATATTCCACGGGATAAGTGCAGAAATTAAAATTCCGGAGTTTTCAATATCTAAAGCAAATTGATAATTATCATTATCTTCATAACAATCTTTCATAATTTCATTTGTCATAACAGAACTAATTGTTTGGTTACACCCGAATGCTGCTGTTAAAATACTTACTATTGAGGTTATACCAAATAATTTGTGTCTTGTTAATTGCTTGCTTGTAAGTATATTTTTAAATCTATCAAACACTTTTATCCCTTCAAATATGCCTGCAAGAGAACAAGATACAAATACTACCAAGATTGGTTTTAACATTGAAACAATACCGCCGCCCTTTATAATGTTTCGTAAGGGACTGTTGCCGTCTATTTGAAATCCAAAAACGATAGAATGAATCACTTCTTTTAACTGACAGTTTTGAAGAAGTATCGCCAGGACAGCCGCCGATAAAATGCTGATAAAAATAGAAATATGGATTTTTACCTTGCATAATGAAAGTATAAGTATAATTATAGCTGGCAGTAATATAATAAATTCAATTTTAAAAGCTCCCAAAAGCTCACCGGATAGATTATTATTGATAACTTTCAATGGCTGCGTCAGCGATAAAGTGTAATAAAAAACCGAAGACAGCAACAATGGAATTATTGATGAATAAACCATGTTCTTTATATTAATAAATATGTTTGTTTTGGTTAAGCTCGCAACTAAAGCAGCACTCGAAGACATTGGAGAACATCTGTCACCAAAATAAGCACCGGCAATAATAGCACCTGCCGCCATATTTAAATTTATATTTCCGCTTCTGGCCATTATCATTAAAGGTATTCCAACTGTGCTTACTGTCCCTAGAGAAGAGCCTATTAAAAAGGATGCTGCGCAGCAGATTATAAACGTGAAAAATATGAATGTGGAAGGTGTTATGTACTTCAGGCAATAATACACAATGGCCGGTATTGTTCCTGAAGCCATCCATGCGCCTATCACTGCGCCAATCAGTATAAGGATTCTCACAACTACAAAAGACTGTTTGCCCCCATTGTATGACATTTTTACGATTTCCTTTAATGTATATCCCTTTTTTATTGAAACTAATGAAAAAAGAACCCAACAAGCAATTAGCGCATAACCAATAAATATATTTCTTAATACACTAAATATAAGAAAGCAGAATGAAACCAAAAACCCAAAATATATTCCCATATATACCACCCTTCAGCATATCCCCTGATGCTTTAAACCAATTTTAATCAATTATTATCTTATTCCTGTTTACAATATTTAAATTTCAAGTACTATTGTAGCAAAAACTAATATATAATTAAAATATCTAAAAACTATTATATTTATATTTATTCAAGTATAAATAATGGAGTGATTATTTGATTGGACATTAAGCAACTCATATATTTCCTTAAGATAACCGAAGAGGGCAACATAACAAAGGCAGCTGAAAAACTGCATATAGCCCAGCCTCATCTTAGCAATCAGCTAAAACTCCTTGAGGATGAGCTTGGTGTTAAATTGCTGGAAAGGAGTACCCGGAAAAATCAAATAACAAATGCAGGTCAAATGCTGCAGCATCGGGCTAAACAGATGCTGGAACTAATGGAGACAACAATTAAGGAATTGAAGGATTTTAATGAAGGGCTTCAGGGAACATTATCAATTGGCGCTATAGCATCTGCGGGGGATACGCTTTTACCAAAATGGATTTATGATTATCACCGAAAATATCCAGGTATAAATTTTAATATACGAGAGTGCCATACACATGAAATACTGGAATTGCTAAATAATGGGGTGATAGAAATTGGAATTATTCGAACTCCTTTGAATTCGGAAATCTATGAGTCAATATTGCTGCCTAATGAACCTATGATAGCGGCAACCAGTGGAGATTTGTTCCGGGAACACCGGCAAGAATATATTTGTTTGAATACAATCGCCGATAAACCTTTATTAGTTCACCGAAGGTATGAAGAGATGATAATGGAAGCATGCCAAAAGGCAGGATTTATACCAAGGATACTTGGTATAATAGATGATACCAGGGCGATATTATTATGGGCAGATACGGGGATGGGTGTTGCAATCGTACCCAAAGATTGGATTGGGCTAATTTCAAGCACCAATTTGGAGTATAAGGAAATTAGTGATCCAACTTTATTAACCAGAACCGCAATAGTATGGAAGAGGAACCAATATCTTTCCTCTGCCGCAAAGAATTTTCTGGAAACATTTAAAATGTAGATACGAAAGAGCGCTGTTGAATCCTGAGTTCCGCGAAGAACTGCAATGGCAGGTTCCGGCTGCCGGTATCTATAGGGAATACAAATGCTTTCCATTTAGCGGGTCCTGCGCGAAGGTGTCGCACATTTCACTTAGAATGCGGACATTTGCGAGGCCAACATTCATAACGGTGTCATTTCCGCCATAATAGATGGCTACCGTATCATCATTCACAAGCAATGCACCGCAGCAAAATACTACATTGGGTACGTGAACATAATCGGTTTTCCTTACCGCACAATCACTTGCACTTGGCATGAGCAGCGGTTTGGCACTCATGCGGACTTTGTCCGGATCGGATGGGTTTTCCGGATCGTGGAATGCTACGCCGAGAGTATAGGGATTGCCATCCATTGTTCCGCGTACTCCATGAAAAATGTTCAGCCAGCCATATTTGGTTTTCAGCGGCGGTGCGCAGGGACCGATTTTTGCCTGGAATGCACTGGGTCCGTGGCCGCTGCGCATGATTACCCTGCCTAATTCCCACGGCCCTGTCGGGGTTGGCGCAAACCCTGTGCATATTTCCTCGAATGATCCGCCAACATGGCCGGATCCGGATGCCTCCATGGATTTATCGTTCGGACGCAGCAGAGCCACCCATTTCTTGTTGGAGTCAGGTTCTGGAAAAATAACAACATTACGCATATCAATATCAGAAATTGGCCCGTAGCGGACAACGGTAGTGAAGTCGGTCGTCGTAGCCATCATTACCTTGACTCTGTCAGGGATCTGTTCGTTGTAGGCGCTGTATGTCAGCACAAATAAGCCGTTTCCCGCGGGATTGGCCCTAAGGTCCTCCACGCCGCCGGCCTCGGATCCGATAATGGCGTCAATGTTCACACCGTCAGCAAACAGATCGTTCTTTGCTGCGGGTTTCAAAAATGGCTTTGGGTCGATACGCCAGCTGTCGAGTCCGTTATCGCTTACGGCTTTGCCGATTACACTGCGGCCATCAGCGATATGTGATCTGAAAAGCATGATTGTCTGAGTTCTCCCATCCTTGCCGGTTATCTTTGCCATCCCGGAATTATGAACAGTGTATGTATATAGGTGATTATCTTTGATCCAGACCTTGTTGACGTCATGGCAAGTCAGTATAGGGTTATCCGGATAACGCAAAACAGGTTCATTTATTGATACCGTTCCGCTGAATCCATTCAGCTCAACATGTGCTTCCATAAAGCTCATAGCGATTCCCCCTTATCAGAAATTTGTAAATACGGTGTAAGTATACAGTAATCAAACATGTAAGTCAACATCAAAACTTTTGAAATGGAGATTGCATACTGAGCGTTAAACATAGTATGTGGAAGGTTGGCTACTCAATAATGGGTAGCCACCTATTTGCTTATCTTGGCAAAAGCCTCATTTCCATCCAGTCGAAGGCAATCCAGTCATCTGCGCCTGCGGTGGATGTGTTTTCTATTGTCACCCGGCTGATACGTCTTAGGCTTGTTACATTGAAAGTCAATTCTCTCCAGTTTGTAAAAATTCCGCCGGCAGGAACTCCGTGTTCAAGGTTTAACCTTCCATCATGCACGACATTGCCGTTTATTGTAATTCTTGCAGAATAGCGGCTGACCGGTACGTTTGAATGATCATCCAGGACGGCGCGTATGATGATTTGTGCTCTCAAATTTCCCGGGACAAATAAAAATGCGGGAGTTTCGAAGGTCCATGAACCCCTGTTTCCGGTGTACAAAATATCGGCATTCCTGCTGGGGTTTCCGTAGTTGGGATATGCCGTCAGCTCCTTGAAAAGAACAATCCTTGCTGTTACCGGGTTATTGCTCAGAATGGGCGGCGGATCTCCTGGTGATTTTGTCGCGGGTCCTGCATTGGTTGTATCGGTATCTTCATACATCCCATAAGGAGATTGCATCGGGTAATAATTCTGCATCGGCATAAATTGCTGCGGGTATTGCTGGCCTGGCAATCCGGCTGATTGAGGTGTATGCATCATATTCGGGTTTTGGCTGAGAAATGGACAGCTTGTAAAAGGCGATAACATAAATTCACCTCCGGTAATATTATATACATATAATATTCAGAATCAGTGTATTATGTTACCTGTGTATATATGAACAAATATTCATATAACAATTGACAAATATAAAAATTACTATTATATTAAATATATAAAATATGAATGATTGTTCAAGTATTCAATGAAAGAAGGGGTAATATGACAGCAAATATGCAGCCGATCGAACGGTGTGACTGTGACGTAATACATGATGACGTGGTAAACAAGGTAAAGGGCAAGATGCCTGAGGAAGAAAAACTCTACGATCTTGCGGAATTATTCAAGGTCTTTGGCGATTCAACGCGGATCAGGATACTCTGGGCGCTCGATGAAGCAGAAATGTGTGTGTGTGATATCGCATACCTTTTGAACATGACACAATCGGCGATCTCACATCAATTGAGAGTCTTGAAGCAGGCGAATCTGGTAAAAAACCGAAAGGATGGGAAGATTGTTTTCTATTCTCTGGAGGATGAGCATGTAAAACGGATATTTGATCAGGGGTTGATTCATATAGCAGAAGAATAGAAATTGAGCAGAAGCCATAAGAAAAATATTACCGTGTAATAGAACAAAAGAATAGCACAAAATAGAATGAAAAATGTAGGAAGAGTCGTAACAGAAGGGGAACATCAATGATGAAGAAGGAATTGCTGCTGGACGGACTGGATTGTCCCAATTGCTCGGCCAAAATAGAGCATGAGGTGAATGAAATAGATGGAGTCAATGCACAGATGAATTTCATGACGAAGACATTGACACTGGAAACGGCAGATGAAGCAGAATATGAAAGCGTTTTGAAGCAGGTCAGAACCATCGTGCGAAAACATGAGCCTGATGTAGCGGTAAAAGATAAAATGAACGTTAAAGGCCAAGCTATGTATGAAGGGCATGCCGCCAAGCTTGAAACGAAGGAAAATGAAAGCGGGGAATGCGAAGAAGGAAGCCGCAAGAGGGAGATCATAAAGCTTGTGATCGGCGGCGTCATTTTTGCCGTAGGGTTGATTTTTCAATTTAAAAATTGGCTGGAGTTGATGATATTTCTGACAAGCTATATCATCGTTGGCGGTAGTGTTGTCAAAAGAGCGGTAAAAGGGATTTTGCGCGGTCAGGTGTTCAGTGAGCACTTTCTTATGAGTGTTGCAACAATAGGGGCTTTCTTTATTGGCGAGTATCCCGAAGGCGTGGCGGTCATGCTGTTTTATCTTGTGGGTGAGATGTTCCAGGATATGGCTGTGGATCATTCCAGAAAGTCCATCAGCGCTCTGATGGATATCAGGCCTGATTATGCAAACCTTAAGGTTGGTGATGAACTGAGAAAGGTGTCTCCTTATGACGTGAAAACCGGAGACATAATTGTGATAAAACCGGGTGAAAAAATCCCGCTTGACGGCAAGGTGATCGAAGGAAACTCCATGGTGGACACAGCTGCACTCACCGGTGAATCCGTACCGCGTGAACTGGGACCCGGAGGTGATGCGCTAAGCGGATTCATCAATAAGAATGGTGTTTTGACCATCGAAGTGACGAAAAATTATGGAGAATCTACGGTATCGAAGATATTGGATCTGGTTCAGAATGCCGGCTGCAGAAAGGCTCCTACGGAGCAGTTCATTACGAAGTTTGCGCGGTATTATACACCGTTTGTGGTATTTGGGGCATTGGCGCTGGCGATCCTTCCTCCGTTGTTGATTCCCGGGGGGATTTTTGGTGAATGGGCTTACAGAGCTCTGGCATTTCTGGTTGTTTCGTGCCCGTGTGCATTAGTGATCTCAATACCGCTGGGTTTCTTCGGGGGTATTGGCGGAGCATCCAAAAGAGGCATACTCATAAAGGGCAGCAACTACCTGGAAGCCTTGAACAATGTCGAGGCAGTCGTATTCGACAAAACGGGGACTTTAACGAAAGGCGTATTTAAGGTTACGCAGATAAATCCGCGAAATGGTTATACAAGCAAAGAATTGTTGAACTATGCGGCATGCGCGGAAAGCTATTCAAGCCATCCGATCGCACTCTCGATTATGGATGCCTGTGAATCTGAAATAGATAAAAGCCGGATCGGGGAGTATCAGGAGGTTGCAGGGATCGGCATCAGGGCTGTTGTCGACGGAAATGAAGTTCTGGCGGGAAACAGCCGCATGATGGACAGTGAGAATATTGAGTACGAAAATGCCGATACTTTGGGCAGCATCGTGCATATTGCGGTAAATAAGGCTTATGCAGGCAATATCATCATTTCTGATGAAGTGAAAAAGGATGCCGGGATGGCAATAAATGAGCTGAAGTCGCTGGGCGTCCGGAAAACTGTTATGCTGACCGGAGACCTGAAAGCGGCCGGCGATAAAATCGGAAAGCAGTTAGGCCTGGATGAGGTTTATTCCGAACTGCTGCCAGGCGACAAGGTTGAGAAAATAGAAATGCTTGAAAGGGAGAAATTCGGCAAGGGAAAGATCATATTTGTTGGAGATGGGATAAATGATGCGCCGGTGCTGGCCAGAGCCGACATTGGGATGGCGATGGGAGGCTTGGGCTCCGATGCGGCGATTGAAGCTGCGGATATCGTCATTATGACCGATGAACCATCGAAGATCGCAACGGCTATAAAAATAGCAAAAAGAACGAGAAACATTGTCTACCAGAACATTGTTTTTGCATTGGGTGTGAAAGCCTTATTCCTTGCGCTGAGCGCGTTTGGAATGGCTTCCATGTGGGAAGCGGTATTTGCGGATATAGGCGTTGCATTGATTGCTATCTTTAATGCTATG
>JBDKVA010000129.1:0-22392 GCA_039679375.1 Clostridiaceae bacterium | reverse complement strand
TTAAAATTTTCTTATAGAAAACTTCTACAAATGCAGGAACAAGGTAAATGTAAGACGGTTTATAAAGCTGAAGATTTTTCAATACCGCATTTAAGCTATCATTTATACATATGGTGGAGTGGTGGTGGATTGACACCAAAATACCGCTTACTGACTCATAGGTGTGATGGTATGGCAAAACGGATAGACAGGAGTCATAAACAGTTGATACTTGTAATCCGTAATAAATACTTGATACAAGGTTATGCTCCGATAACATTACACCCTTTGCAATTCCTGTTGTGCCTGATGTATATACAAGCATTTTAAGCTCATTAGGATCACTTGTTAATGATTGATATTTAGAGCTGTCGCAATTTTTCCCATGCTCAATGAACTTATCAAAGGACAGGAAATTCCCGCTGTCCTCAGTGCGGTCAAATCCTATGTACAGCTTGACATTGGGAAGCTTGCCGGTGTTGCTCATAAACAGCTCCTCATGCATCTTTGTATAGAATACAACACTGCTTTCACTTTCATTTAAAATATGGAATATATCATTGGCAGGGAGCTCCTTGTCAACAGGAACATATACGCCGGCACTTTTAAGTGCGGCAAGATAGGTTAAAACCCATTTGTAACTGTTGCTGCCGATACATGCAATATGCTTGTCAGAAAATCCGATTTCAGTTAGTGCAGAACCAAGCCATATGACTTGCTGTGCAAAATCAGAATAAGTTATTTCAACAATTTCACCATCATCTTTATATTTGAACGCAATTTTATCACCTGCCTCCTTGACCGCTAAATCAAGCATTTCTTTTATGGTGTTGAATTTTGTAACTTCATAATATGAAAAGTTTTGTTTTGCCATAGCTTATATACATCCTTTCTTTATATGATTTGGTATGAAAATTTATCCGGAAAGACTTTTTGCTCCCAACAGTAATGCCATCTTTGTTAGTCTATTGCTCATATTTGATATTCGAATTTTTACTTGTTCAATCTCTGTCTGCTTCACGTTCAAAGCATGCAGACTCGTATCCAAAAAAACGTCGGTTCTTTGTGCTATAGGAATACCCTGCTTCAAATAACGGTTTGCAATGTAGCTGCGCATGATACCTTTGATCGCCAGTGTGCGGGCATAATAATCTTCGTAAGTCAAGTTTGGATTATAAGCCTTAAACAATGTCTGTGTCCGCTCTGCTGTGTGCTTTACTACTTCTTCCATGATCGTGTTGGAGGTATACCCCTCAAAAAAAAGTTCGCAGATTTTCTCATTCATTTCAACTGCATGTAATTCCAACGCGCACATGAATGCGTATCGGAAAACAGGGCTTTCATCCTCACCAAACCGTTCGTTCACCAATTTATCACACATATCAAAGATTTCCAGAACAAGAGATTTGAAGATCTCTTCTTTGTTCTTAAAAAAATAATAAATGCTGCCAATCCGAATACCGGATTTATCAACAATCTGTCGAATGGTCGTTTTATTATATCCCTGTGAGAAAAATAGCACTTTTGCACTGTCCAATATCCTTTTTCTTATATCATCCATGAGTTTCCTCTCTGAACAATAAGCTTGTTGAACATGTTCAACAAGCTTATTGTATGTCTTATCCAATGATACGTCAAGATGTTTTTATCCATATTGGCAAAGCATCCAAAAAGGTGAGCATTACATTATAACTTTGAGCTTCGCCCGCGGCATCCTAAATCAGGTCATTAACCGAAACAAGCCTGATATCTTTCTCCTTCGCAGTTTTCATGACCTCATCCGTAAATCCGCTTTTTGAAAACAGGTAATAGTAAACCTTCGCATCCTTTTTCATAGATTTGAACTTAGTAATGGTGCTGTTCATATCTGATAAATCAAAATCTGAGTTTTTAAACTTACATTCACCCAGTATAAAATGATTCTTCTCTTTGTCTGTCGCCATGATATCAAGTTCGTTCTGCTTGTCCCACCAACGCCCGATTTTAGTGAAATGGAATGGCAATTTGTTTTGCATATTCAACTTTCGCAGATAATCTCTGCAGACAGTCTCAAAGATACGGGAGGTGTATTCATCAAGCTGCGGCTTCACAGCATAATCATAGATGCCGTCCACATCCCCGGCTTCCAATTCAGATACATTCGGAAAAACAAAGGCGTACCAGAAGCGGAAAAAGTTATCAGTGATCTGATATAGCCCTCTTTGGACATTGGCCTGTTCCTTAATACCATCTGAAACAGGAAATTCTCTTTCAATGATACCTAAATCAATAAGATTTTTAAGATATACCGTAAGCTTATTCTTATCAATCTGCGTTTTTTGATAGATATCATTGAGCTTTGTATTACCCAGAGCAACAGCCCCGATCACTGTATTGTAAACAGTAGTTTCCCGAAGCTCCTGCCGCATCAAAAATTCTACCTCGCTGTACAGGATACTTCCTCGTTGCAGAATATTGGTCTTGATGTTATCCTCAATCGATCTGCTAACGTCAAACTGTTTTAAATAGTGCGGAATACCGCCTAAAACGGCGTAAGATAAAATTTTATTCAGAATGGTCTGATTGGGGAAGAATTTTATGGCATCATAAAAATCCATTTCTTTCATTTTCAATATACCTGTAGCCCTGCCGTAAAGAGGGTTCTTTTCCGAAAGAATCTCCTTTTCAATAAAAGACATTGCACTGCCACATAGGATAATCATTACACTTTGATCCTTTAATTGACTGTCCCACAGATTTTGTAGTATAGAGGGAATAGATGAATTGCTTTTTACCATATACGAAAATTCATCAATTACTAGCAATTTCTTACCCTTTCCCGGCAACTCAACAATACTTTTCAATGCATGCTCCCAGTCTGCAAATTCTTTGATATATTTCGCAGCAGGAATATCTTTTGAAAGGATGCGGCGGCTGAACGCTTTTAGCTGTTGATCGTCGGTACATTCGGTACAGGAATAAAAGACGTGTTCTTTACTCTTACAGAATTCGCGCAGAGTTTCTGTTTTCCCCACACGCCTGCGCCCATACAAAACGATCAATTGCCCACCTTGGCTATTATATCTATTGTTTAAGAAGTCAAGTTCATTTTGCCTGCCAACGAACACTGCTCATCCCTCCAACGTCATCTGTAATATACAATATATCAAATCACGATTATTATAATCACGATTTGATATTATTATACATTGTACGTCCAGAATTTTCAATACATAAATATTAAATCATTTTTCGAGTTTCTTATTAATATGCGTAAAAAGAGCCGGAATGTTCCGGTAAAGGCTATGAAATTCATTATTTTCCCTTGATAATGAATTTAAGAATTTTAATCAAGGATAGCGCATAAATATATTTCATAGGTAACTCATATGGTTATCTGGACGTACTATGGTTGAGATAAAAAGAGGGGGTATCGATATGGCAAAAAAACTACCTGATAATAAATTCGTATTGGCTGCGAGGGATATTAACGGATTTTTATCCGATCTGGAAAAAGGCCTCTTCCATATGCCCGGTAAGGCAGAAGATTATAAGGCTTTACTTAATTCTACATATCTTCGACTTGATAATATAAATGGTCTGGGCAAATTTATCAAAAAGGTCGGTTTAATCCGAAATGAATGCGGCATGTACTGGGAATCCCTTATACAAGACGGATTTACACTGTTCGCCATAGAGTCTGTCATGAGGGAAGCACAGGTTATTGAGCTCTGCGACGGTAAAAATATAAAGTTCCTTATGATTGCAAGAAAATAAACTAAATATTTTCATATGATGCTGAAGCTTTTTGCATCAATCAATCTTATATGAACATAAAAAAAACTCTTATATATTGTTTAGGAGTTTTTTTTAAATGGTTGCGGGGGCAGGATTTGGACCTGCGACCTTTGGGTTATGAGCCCAACGAGCTACCGGACTGCTCCACCCCGCGATATAATAGATATACAATTGCTTTACTTCTTTTCGCAACCGCTTATACAGTATAACACCGCATATGCTATATTGCAAGCATTTTGAGAACAAATTTATCCAGTAACATATGGCAGGTCATATAATATATGGCGCAGCTGTTAAATATTATTTACTTGTTCAGAATGACATGCAGATAATTAATACTTCTGATACTTCACTGATGGTCCCCGGCGAACAGCTTTTCCAGTTCCTCATATTTATCATGTGTCAGCAGGGCGTCCCTGTCTGTGCCTTTGAGCTTGACAATATAGGTCCAGCGCCCATAAGGGTAAATTCTGCTGATGGCATTGAGATTGATAATGTAGGATTTGTGGCATCGGAAAAACGAGTCGCTGTCAAGCTTCTCTTCCAGTTCACTAAGGCCCTCCGAGGTGGTAAACCGTTCCTGCGAAGTGTATATGACCGTGCTTCTGTCTTCACGCTGTATCAGGATGATCTCGTCCATATCCACAAGGCTGATCCCCTCTTTATTGCGTATTATGAGCTTTTCCGGAGCCCTGGCAGGGTTCGGCGGCCTTGTTACGGTAATGCGAGGCTTTACAGCTTCCAAACTTATGATCCGCTCCAAAGTCTGATTCAGGCGGTCTATTTTAAATGGTTTCACAAGATAATCAAAGGCATAGACTTCAAACGCATCCGGCATGTATTCACCGTGCGCTGTTGCAAATATGATAATGGTTTTTGGATCGATGTCCGCTATTTTTTTAGCACATTCGATCCCGCTAACCAGCGGCATCTCCACGTCAAGAAACACGACTTCCGGGCGCAGGCTGTCAAAAAGGCGGAGAGCGGCATCGCCGTCCTCCGCTTCACCTGCTATCATAAAGCTGTCTGCTTTTTCTATGGCTTTTTTCAAAACCAGCCGCATGCCCGTATCATCATCCGCAATCAGCACTCTGATGCTCAATCATTACCACCGGCCTTTTCGCAAGTATTTCGGCTTCCCAAGTATTTCCGATAATATGATGCCGTTTAACAGGCTTTCGTCTGAAAAATCAAGCTGAAAGCCCGTCTTGTTTGAATTGGCTTTTTTCCTGCCGCTATCTGATGCCTGTGCACGGCCTGACATATCCATTCCGTTCGTTTCGCCTATCCGAGTGGATAAACCTGCATTTCCTGACACACCATTCATAAGTGTGGTTCCTGTCTTGCCGGATGAATCCTTCACTGAGGCAGCCCCTGTCATACCGGATGCGCCGGCCGGGCTGCCGGCTGTGCCATTAGCATTCCCGGCAATAGAACCTGCAACTCCAATATTGGTAAATATGCCAGCCTTCATAACTGCTCCTGTTCCGGCAAACATGCCAGCCTCTGTACCGGCAACTGCACTGGACTGGTCCTGCACGTCATCACTTCCGGCAGGGGAGTTCCCATATTTCCGCGCCGACGGCTTTGCAGCACTGCGGTAACCTGTCGTGTAAAACTTCATAGGCGGCTCCGGTGTCCTTTTCATATTCTGCCTGCCGGTATCAATTCCGCTAAGAAAGCCTTTATATAAATTATTACCCAAATTACCCATAATCATCTACTTCTTTCTATTTTTTGGTAATGCTTTCGGATTCATTGGGTTTATCCAAATGCGAAATGGAATTGCGCATCTGGGTGTCTGAGATCATATTTTGCATTCCGTAATAATCCATCACTCCCAGCTTTCCGCTGCTTAATGCTACAGCCATAGCCTTTGGCACCTCTGCCTCCGATTCCACCACCTTGGCGCGCATTTCCTGCACAAGAGCCTTCATTTCCTGCTCCTTTGCAACTGCCATAGCACGCCTCTCTTCAGCCTTTGCCTGAGCTATATTCTTATCGGCTTCAGCCTGCAGCGTCTGGAGCTGTGCACCGATATTCCTGCCGACATCCACATCCGCGATATCAATGGACAGTATTTCAAAAGCTGTTCCGGCATCAAGCCCCTTGCTCAGCACCGTCCTGGAGATCGAATCGGGATTTTCCAGAACGTCCTTATGCGACATAGAGCTGCCTACCGTCGTAACAATACCTTCGCCTACTCTCGCGATGACAGTCGCTTCACCGGCGCCGCCGATCAGCCTGTCAATATTGGCTCTCACCGTAACCCTCGCCTTGACAAGAAGCTCGATTCCATCTTTCGCCATAGCCGATATATTCGGCGTCTCAATTACCTTAGGATTTACGCTCATTTTAACGGCTTCCAGCACATCCCTGCCGGCCAGATCGATTGCCGCGGCCCTTACGAACGGGAGGTTCAGCTCAGCCCTGTAGGCCGCAATAAGAGCATTGACGACCCTGTCAACATTACCGCCTGCAAGATAGTGAGCTTCGAGCTGGTTTACATTGATGTCAAGACCAGCCTTTGAAGCCTTGATCAATGGTAAAATGATTTTGACAGGGCTCACTCTTCTGAGACGCATCCCGATCAGTGTGAAAATACCAACGTGCACTCCTGCCGCGAAAGCCGATATCCAAAGCCCCACCGGTATAAAATTAAAAAATATAAACAAAAAAACAATAATTGCAATAATAACACCCATGAGTAAAAAAGTACTCATTATCATTAAGCCCCTTTCATGCTAAATTTGGCCATGTTCCCTTACAAATCACACTTTTGGCTTCTGTTTTACAACGATCCTGTTTCCTTCCACCTTCGCAATGATAACGGTAGAACCCTTCGGTATAAACTCACCATCAGATACAACATCCAGCTTGACACCGCTGAAATCCGCCGTGCCTGATGGCCTCAAAACCGTAAGAGTCACGCCTTCGCTGCCGATAAAGTAATTCAGATCATCCACAGCCGAAAACCCTTCGCTGTCATTCAATGAATCGTTTAACACAAGATGCTTGGACAGCCGGCCTTTGGACGCCGATTGCAGGACCAGCACAAGAGCCACTCCAAGGATAGCGAGTATGATTACGATCATGATCAATGCCTGGAGCGGTGTTTCTGCAAACATTATTATGCCAATTGCCAGTAATATTACACCTATAATGCCCGGAGCACCAAAACCAGGTATAAACATTTCAAGGATTACAAGCGCTAGTCCGGCTACAATAACAATAAGCGGCAACCAGCTTATACCTGCCAATATCAATGAAAAATCCACCTTCAACACCCCCTGTTCACTGCTAAACGGGACTAAAGCAAAGTGTCCTGTTTGCCATTACAAAGCCATTATATAATCATTCCGGGCATAATGTAATACATAATCTATAAATGATACGCTGTGATTGCTGAAATGTCTTCTTTACTGATTGTTGCTTTCATTATTCAATGCTTCAAGACTTGCTACAGGTCTCGGAATATAACCTTCAAAAGCAGTCATATCGGCATTGCTTATCAGGCGGATCGTCCCGCCATAATTTTTAATGATGTCCTTGCTGATGGAAAGACCCATTCCTTCTCCTTTGTCGCCTTTGGTAGTAAACCCGGGCTCAAAAATCTTCTCGTGCAGGTGCCCGGGAATCGGATCACCATTATCACTCACCTTAAAATAGTAGTATTTCAAATCCTCCCGCAATTCGATCTTCAGCAGCCTGTCGCCCCTTTTTTCCTGAAGCGCATAAATGGCATTATCCAATAGGTTTCCCAATACCCTGCAAAACTCCCACGAAGGGATAGCCAGATCCTTTAATTGGGTCGTTACATCCAGTTCAGCCGTTATCCCTGATTTCTCACAGGTCAGAAGCTTAGCCTGAAGCAGTGCGTTTACAGCGGCATTTGAAGTTTTCATGACCCGGCTGACCTTCTGGATATCGCCGTATACCTTTTCAATATACTCTGCTGCGGTTTTGTATTCATCCATTTCAATGAGAGAATAGACGACCTGCAATTGATTCATGAAATCATGTCTCTGAGCTCTCAAGGTCGTATTGAGATCTTCCAGTTTGCCAAGAGTGTCCTGCAGCAGCTGAAACTGATATGCCGTGCGAACCAGGCTGGACCTGTTCCGGAATGCAGCCATGCTGTTTATGATAATAGCTGCTAAAATCATAAACAGTAGTATGAGAATCCAGGGATCTGAGACAAGGCTCAAATCCCCTTCCGTATCAACAAGGTAGAATAATACGGCAGCAATCAGTGCGATCTGGGATAAGTTCAGTACTATGATCATCAGAACCGTTTTACCCTGGTAAAGGTTGATTTTTTTACTCACAAATGCACACACTCCTTAGATGAATACCATATTTAGTATATCCTGTATGTGCAATACAATCAAGTACCCGGCAACGCAGATCTGCGATCTTCAGTTGATTGCATTTATCGCGTACCATATTACCCTGTAAAACTTTGCTGAATTAAAATAATTTTGCAACGATTAAAGCTACAATAATAGCAAAGACTAGATAAGCAAATACGAATATAATATGTTTTTTTGGATTTTCCAACTACGATCCCCTCCTTTTCAGTAAATCAAAATTGAAGGAACATCGAGCCCCTCCGGTGGCGCATTTTGCTTAGCAAAATCGCCTATCGCGATTGTCGCTTAGCGAAATCACTTATTTGGAGCAAGACTCGCTATGCTCCAGCAACAAAAAAAGGTGAGAAAACTCGCAAACAACGAGCTTCCCACCCCAGAAGCCTGAATACTCTTGAAAGCGGATAACTAACCCGCCCAACCGTAATCAACCCTATTAAACTCTTATACTTCTTAAACTAAAATTATTGTATCACATGTATTATTATTTCACAACTATGAATGATATTTGGGTTTGTGTCAAGTAAACGTAGGCAATTTTCTCTTCTTCCTTGTAGCTGTAGTCCAAATCAAAGATGGTTAGAGGAAGCAAGTTGCGTGAAATAGACATTTGTCCCAACCGCAAGTGCTTTAACCATTACATCTTCCATAAATACCATTTGCAGGTCCCTACTTCATATTTGAGTTCATACAGCTTTTCAACTCCGTCAATTTCGGTTTGACAGCGGTAAATCATCATGCGATTTCCGGCCAGCTTTTCTTCGTTCCTTTCAAAGATAGTGCCGACTTTTATGGTGACAAGCTCATCGCCAGCACCCTTAAGCTGGAATCTGACGGGCGTCAGGACGCCGTTCTCCGCAAACCATGCCACCATTTTTATTTGTTTCATCAAAACTTTCATATCGTTCACCTTATAAAATACTACTCATAACTGGGAAATCTTCAACTACCCCACCCTGGATGGGGGCAATTCCGGACCACATGAATGTTGACCTATATACCGAGTTTGGGCCAAACTTAAAACGAATTGCATCTACTGCCCTGTCGAGGATGCGCATTGTCTCCCAGTTTTCCTCCAAGTATGACAGCTGCACGTACTCATTAGTACATAAATCCGATACCCTTACCCCCAGGTGCCTGATTGGTTCCCCACGCCACATTTCATTAAACAGCCTTCTTGCCTCTTGGTATATGGCATTGGTGCAATCCGTCGCAACCATAAGCTTGTGTTGATGACTGTATGAATATAGCTCAGAAGTTCTGATAGAGACAGATATTACCCTACCGGAGAAACCTCCTTGCCGGAGCCGCATCCCGACCGTTTCAATAAGTGACAGTAGCACCTTATATGCATCATCTTTTGTGACAACATCAAAATGGATGGTACAACTATTGCCCATACCCTTTATGTTCTCAATGCCTCCCTGCTCAACGGGACTTTCATCTATACCGTTGGCATAGGCTTTGAGCATGACTGCCCAGGATTTGAATTTGTATTTCAAGTTGTCGAAGTCCGCCCTGGCAAGGTCTCCGATAGTATAGATGCCCATGCCATGAAGTTTTTCCTCCGTCGCGGCTCCAACCATGAATAATTCCCTTACCGGCAAAGGCCACATCTTTGAGGGTATCTCTGCCGGAAATAAAGTATGAACCAAGTTAGGTTTCTTTAATTCGCCAGCCATTTTCGCCAGTAGCTTATTTGAAGAGATGCCAATATTGATTGTAAAGCCGAGTTCCCGGTGGATGCGGTCTTTTATCTCGTGAGCCGCTTTAACTGGGTCTCCATGTATTCTGTCCATACCTGAATAATCAAGAAAACTTTCATCTATCGAAAACTGTTGGATTCTATCGGAATAGTCCTTTAAAACCTCATTCATGGCCTGAGAACATTGCATATATAGGAAATAATCCGGTGGAATTATGATAAGATTCGGACATTTGCGCCGGCAATCTACCAGGGGTTCACCAGTCTGTATTCCGAATTTTTTTGCAGGAATACTTCTCGCCAAACATATGCCATGCCGTGTGGCCTGATTTCCGCCAATTATTGCAGGTATCTCGCGATAATCAACCGGACAACCGTGTTGAAGCGCATGAACAGCAGACCAGCTCAAATACGCACTATTGACATCAATATGCATTATTATTTGGTTATCCATGTTCACACTCCTTCGCAATTCCGAACATATGTTCGTATTAATAATTATAAACCCTGTACAAGTTGGTTGTAAAGGTCTAATTTGCAGGTAATTATAGACATTATTTTAGAATGGCGATACACTGTATTCATACTTTAGCAGGGAGGCGTTACAATGATATATATAGGGACGGCAGGTTATTCGTATAGAGACTGGATTGGTCCTTTTTACCCGGAGGGAACCAAGGATGTACAAATGCTGGAATATTACGCCTCGCATTTCAATTTTGTTGAAATCAATTCAACCTATTACCACATGCCCGGCTCAAGGCTCATCGAAAGCATTAATAAAAAGACTCCTGACGATTTTCGTTTCGCCGTGAAATTGTTTGGCGGCTTTACCCATGAAAGAACTATTGGAAATACCGAAGCTGAACAGTTTAAGTATGCTCTCGGTCCCATAACCGAATTTCGAAACGCTAAAACATTAGCAACTTTACTGGGGACATGAATCAAGCTCGTTCCAGTCCAATCCATTTATAGATGCTGTCTTGACAGGCGAACCCCCTTCTGACCTTGAAGTGTTCTTAAGTAAAATCTTGAGCATTTAAAAGATATGATTTGATTATCTGCCGATTATTATATAATCTTTAATAATATTTATTATGATTCCTTGACTTTGACGTCGTGTCATCCATTACAATGATTTCTGAAAGAAGGTAAGCGAATGAAACTCATGACAATCAGCGAGGTCATAAAGACTTTTAATGTCACAACAAGAATGCTTCGATATTATGATGAAATCGGTTTACTGCCCAGCACTCGCACGGAAGACTATGCATATCGCATGTATGATGAGTCTGCTGTAAGACGTCTGCAACAGATTATCACTCTGCGAAAACTGCGTATACCCCTGAAAAAGATTGCTTTGATTTTTTATGATGCCGAACAGTTTAAAATTGTCGAAGTATTCCAAGAGAGCCTGAATGAGTTTGATAATGAGATTACGGCATTACAAACTATACGGGATATTTTGCGAATATTTGTCGTGCGATTAAATTCGGCGGCGCATATGAATATCAAACTTGATATTCTCAATGATGCTGAAATCATGAGTGTTATTCAATCCCTCAGTCTTTCTAAAATCAATTTTAAGGAGGAGAAATCCATGGACGACCTGAATAAAGCAAATGACATCTTATCAACTTTGAAGAATGTGCGAATTATTTATCTACCCCCTTGCACCGTTGCAGCAAGCCGCTACTTTGGGGAAAATCCTGAAGACAACGCTGGAAAAACGCTGGACGAGTTTGTCAGGAAAATTGAACTTCACAAAATCAAACCCGATTTGAGACTGTTCGGATTTAATAATCCGTCACCCAGGGGTAATGAAACATATGGTTATGAATTTTGGGTAACTATTCCCGATGATTTAGATGTACCTGCTCCGCTTAAGAAAAAGCATTTTAATGGCGGCTTGTATGCCGCTCACTGTATTAAAATGGGGGATTTTCATGAGTGGAAGCTGCTTGGTCAATGGGTTATGGAAAACAACGAATATGAGTATGATGCACGGGAACCACTAGGAATGGATGGTTGTATAGAAGAGCATCTTAATGCATATTCATATTTCGCCGGAGATGAAACGTCGGCAAAGTTCATTCAACTTGATTTGTTGACACCGATAAAAGTGAAACAGTCCATTTAACGCCACTCCACATAATATCGAACTGAAACGCTGTTTTCTATGATATGAAAAAAGTAGTTTTCCCACACAATATCGAAGAGAAAACTACTTTTCTTTATATCGATTTTCGAATCAAAGAACTACTCATTCCACATCAAATCGAAGATAACCTGATATCTTAATACTATTGCATTTGAGCGCTATTTTAAATACCGCTTACGGTATCGCGACACTGCCTTTCTCCTTCAGATCTTCCATCGCGTTTGCTTTGATCATGCTGTTGGACAATGTGTAGAGCGTTTTATCGATATAAATGATCCTTTCAACATTTTTATCACTGCTGTACCAGCTGTTTCCGGCCTTTAAATAATCCTCGCCGGAAAGATGGGTGATCCTGCCCTTCAGCTTAAAGCCGTTCACAAGATCAAGGCTGTACACATAAGCCCCCTGGAAGGTAAACTGCCCGTACTGCAGACTATTTTGCTTCAAATTCTCCGAATTGTTCCCGTTTTGTATCTCCATTAAGGTGACCGGAAAAGCCAGCAGGTTTTTCTCTTTTGAGAACAGCAGCGCCTTATGATTATGAAGCAGCTCGGAATCCGTGCCCCTGTCCCCGATCATCTCGGTAAACATCTGTATAGGATGGGTTACGTCGGTTACATCAAACAATGCTATTTTCATACCCAGATAGTAAGCCTGACCCTTCATTTCAACCGTATCCTTGCCAAATCCGATAATATGGTTTTCGTCATAAGGATGCAGATAATCGCTGTAGCCCGGTATCTTCAAGGCTCCAAGGATAGCCGGTTTTGCCGGGTCCTTCAGGTCGATCACAAAGAGTGGGTCTACCGTTTTGAATGTCACCACATAAGCCCTTTCACCCATAAATCGCACCGAGTAGATCTTTTCACCGGGAGCCATATCTTCTATCCTGCCGGTGATAGTGAGCATATCGTCAAGGACATACAGGGCGTTTTTCGAAATATTATCTCCGCTGCCCCACGTGTTCTTCGTTGCTGCGATGCGGAAATGGCTGCCGTTTTCATCCATGGAGAACTGGTTCAGTACGGTTCCGGGAACTTCACCCTTGCACAGGTAGGTCAGTTTTGCGTCCTTCATTCCGAATTTATAAATCTGTGTAGACTCTTCATAAGCCTGCCCTGTGGCTGCCCTCGAATAGCCTGTTACCGCAACGTACAAATTGTCCTGCGACGCATAAATATTCTGACCTGCGCCCAGATATGTTGAAATATCGGCGGCCTCGCTCCCATCGACATCGATCCCTGCAACGATCATATAATTTGAATCGACCAGACCCGGAAAATAGCGGACGGAATCATATCCAACATGAATGTAATCATTCTTTATCATCGTATCGTGGTATGACGGCGTTGTATTTGCTTCATCATTTTGGATACGGTAATAATCCAGATAGTCGTTGGCAACCAGATAAAGAGACGAACCGATCTTGCGCGAAGAAACGTAATCGCCCTCAAGCTCTACTTCCCGCAGCAGCTTCAGCTTTTCGCGGTCGGACATATCATAGATCAGGACTTTTGTGCTGCTCTGCAAATAACGCGGAGGATAAATTGCTATGCTTTTACCTTCGTTTATGCTGTTTTCGCCGGCCTTTTCGCCGCTATCCGTTTTGTATAATGGGATGTACGCTCTTGATGAGCCGATCACGATCAATTTCTGCCCGTGCAGGTAAATTTCCTGAGGAATGAGATCTCCCTCCGTGAAATCTATTTTACTGACAATCTTCATGTTTTCGGGCGGATTGGCCTTTGTTACAATGATACTTTCTTTATTGACCTGGTAAATATAACTGCCGTCCGTCTTTACGATATCTCCTTCATCCACGCCCTGCACCTGGACATTGGTGGACGAATAATCCATCCGGCCGGATGCCTCTCCGCCTGTTGTTTCGGAAGCCTTGGCGGAAGAATTCATCACGCCGGCATCTGAAGCTGACGCTTCTTTCTGGCCGGCAATCTGAATAGTAGCGCCCTCATCGAGAGTTAATGCTTTCCTTTTTATATTTCCATAACGCAGCGAACCATTTTCCCGGCCTTCCTCAAGCAAGCTCAGGAGTTTTTCACGGGAACCGACTGCCGGAAGATAGCTCAGCTTCAATATCCATTCACTGATGAATGCCTTATCCTTCTTTGCATCAAATATGTTTTCCGCATTGCTGATAATAATAAGCCCTCTGTCATAAAAAGCCTTCCTGCCAAGTATTTCAACAAATTTATCAAGCGGGACAAACGTTCTGCCCCCAACTGCCTGAACTTCAACATCCAGCGCATATTTGGAATTTCCCGACTTCATAGTCGCACTGCCCTGCGTAAAATCGTAGCATTTATTACCCAGAACAATTGTTGCGGTAAGGCTTTGCTGATTCCACCGGACACTGCCGCCGAAGCTTTCGGATATAAACCTCACAGGGACCATTGCAATATTATTTTTAATGAATGGAGCTACTTCTATATTGGCCGGATCAATTTGTGTTTTTGCACCATTTATATATGCAATAGGACTGCCAACATATAAAAAGACAGCGTCCTTTAAGTCGTACGTACCTGAACTGGTACCCGGGCTGATGTCTGAGCTGCTGTATGAGCTGCTTAATAACGGGATGCCCGAACCGGTGGCAGAACAGCCGGATGTGCTGATCAGGCTGCCAATCGGAAGCTTGCCGCCGGAGGCTGGTGCATCCTGCGCATTCCCGAAGAATGCTGCATATGAAAAGATTGTAAGCAGGATTGCTGCCAATGAAAAGGTACAGATAAATTTTAAGGTTTTATTCATGCCGGTTTCCTCCTAATCCTTATTGACAGTATTTTTGACGTACTATCTGTTAAAAGGTTCCAAACATGAATATCAGAATGAGTATCTGTCTGCTTGGCAGATGGCAGGATTGGACAGCTGATGCTTTAGATAAAATAAAAAGTCCTTATTTCAAGGACTTTTTATTTTATCAGCTATTGATCTTTGTTTTGGTGGGAACTATAGGGCTCGAACCTATGACCCCCTGCTTGTAAGGCAGGTGCTCCCCCAGCTGAGCTAAGCTCCCATATCGGAGGAAATCATTTTCCATGTTTACAGCCACCGTCCCGGCAGTGACACCGGTCTGGCGCCTGTTTGGTTAAAATTGAAACAGGAGGCCGAAGTAACTTGCGTCCTCCTGCTTCAGTGGTGATCCATAAGGAACAGGTTCTCTCCCCTTATGAATTTGGTGACCCATAGGGGACTCGAACCCCTGTTATCGCCGTGAAAGGGCGGTGTCTTAACCACTTGACCAATGGGCCAAAAATCTGGTAGCGGCGGTCGGATTTGAACCAACGACACTGCGGGTATGAACCGCATGCTCTAGCCAACTGAGCTACGCCGCCATATGATATCGTTCCTCATGCGCCTTACTATTGTAGCAGATGAATGAACATAAAGTCAATAGAAATGTTTAACCAAGATTGCCCAGTTATTACCCATTATGTCTTGCATGTCTTCCAGCACGATCTCCCCTTTTACGGATCCATTTGCAGATCAAATATACGCCAATCCCGGTACCCGCACCGGCGCTGTCAATGATGACGTCCCTTACCTCCCCGCTTCTGCCCGGTATATACAGCTGATGCACTTCATCCGAAGCAGCATAAAGAACGCAGATCAGCAGCGAAGCAATCAGCCTCCTGCAGCCATGGAGCCCGCTTTGCCCAAAAGCATTTGCAGCCAGGACGCCAAGCACGAAATAGGCGAAGAAGTGCGCATTCTTTCTGACCAGATGATGAAAGCTGTCGATATCCAGATGAATATTGGCAGCAAACTTCCCGATTGCCCTGATAATGATTTCGGTAATTCCCGTGCTGAGCTGGTCGGACTCTTCCGCGACCTGCCCCGACAGATTGAATATGATGGCCATCCAGAGAATCACTGCCGCCCATGATACAATTTTTCGCACTGTCATTTGCCACATTTCCTTTTCTTTTTAATATGAATGTTAACTGCCTGTTTCACTTCATTATACTCTGTCATCCATTCCGGTAGCAAGAACAAAGGGTGATAAAAAAAGTAACACTCTCCGATAATTCTGCATAAAATGACTGGTATTACTCATAATATTAAACTGCAAATAATTTACCGGATTATATTTTAAATGGGAGGATATTATGAAGGACGATCAGGAAATCTATGACAGGATCAACGAACTGCTGGAGGATACGGATTACGGTTATGAAATAAAGGATGTATCCGAACTGGAAGACTTTTTGGAAGATGAAGAAAATCAGCAGCTTGAAGAGTATGAGGAGATCGAAAAGCTTTATACCATGCTTATGGAAGATACGGATTTCGAAGAAGATTAAATTTCATACTGCATTTTCACATATCTTTTGCCCCTTCATTTTTTGAAGGGGTTTTTGATTATGTCGCATCAAAATCCATAGATAAAGAGACATAACAAGAATGAACCGAGCTAAAAGAGACATATTATTAAATATATGTCTAATGTCGATAAATATGCACAATTATCGTTAAATTTCGTAGAATACATTGTAATATGTTTTATATAGGTATATAATTATATTACTTTTTGCAAACTGGAGGTGACGGCATGGATAGCGATCCAGGTGGTAGTAGCAGTCATTTAAATTCCTGTTTTTTAATGGGCTTATTTGCAATGCCGTTCCCTTTATTGGTGCTGTAGCATGACAGATAAACCCTCAATTAAAATATGATAGAAATGAGGGTGGTACGATGATTGAAATTTTCAAAACAGTTAATAATGAAATAGTCCGTACGGATAATTTTGAAGAAGGCGTATGGGTCAACCTGGCAAACCCGAATGAGGAAGAAATCAACAAAGTCATAGAGATGCTGGGTGCTGAAAGCGATTATCTGAAAGCCGCATTGGATGAAGAGGAAAGAGCCAGAATAGAAAGTGATAACGGTCAGACGCTTATTATCGTCGATATTCCGATTGCCGATCAGGATGGCAAAATGAGTGTTTATACGACGATTCCGCTTGGTATCATAATCTTAAAGCATGCCATCATCACCGTCTGTCTGAAGGAGGAAACGCTGCTCGGAGATTTCATCAATAAAAAGGTAAAAACGTTTTTTACGCAATATAAAACTAGATTTGTCCTTCAAATGCTTTTCAAGAACGCTACCCGGTACTTGCAGTACCTGAAGCACATAGACAAAACAAGCAACAGGATCGAGCAGGATCTGCACAAATCAATGAAGAACAAGGAACTGATTCAGATGCTGAAGCTCCAGAAAAGCCTTGTTTATTTTTCTACAGCTCTCAAAGCAAATGAAGTTGTCCTCGAAAAGCTGACGAAATATGAGCATATCAAATATTATCCGGAAGATACGGAATTGCTGGAGGATGTCATCATAGAAAACAAGCAGGCAATCGAGATGGCGACTATTTACAGTAATATCCTTACAGGTACGATGGATGCATTTGCTTCGGTTATTTCAAATAATCTCAATATCGTAATGAAGTTTTTAACTTCCATCACTATTGTCATGGCAATTCCAACAATGGTCTCAAGCTTTTTCGGCATGAATGTGGATTTACCGCTGACTGCGCCATATTCCTTCTGGCTGATTCTTGGCATAGCGGTACTTCTGTGTGTTGCAGCGGTATTTACACTGTCCAGGAAAAAGATGTTTTAACTCTAGAGCAAAACGGTGAACAAAACCGGGAACCTAACCGTGGAATCAATAAAAGACCGCATATATTCAGGGTATCGGATGGAGTTGCAACTTCATCCGGGCCCAGCTTTGGAATTTTTATCTTTCGCACAGATATCCGAGACCATCATAAAAAGATTCATCGGGCTTTCTTAAAAAGCCCTGGCTGTCATAGAATTCTTCATCAGGTTGCCTAAATATCCCCTGATAATCGAAATATTCTTCCAACGGATCACGGATGATTCCCTCGCCATCAAAATAGCTTTCGCCAGGGTTTCGCAAATACCCTTTTCCGTCGTAAAATTTTTCTTTTAGAGAATACAAACCCCCATCACTCTTTCAATGCAAATTTATTGCTTTGACTATTATATCATAAAAAGTTATTGCCGGACAGTAATTTTTGTACCAAAGCTATTTGCGATGTGACCTGAGTTTACATTAGCAGTACAATATATAGGACCTGCTCCCTGCCAAACTATCAATATATTGTACTGCGGAGCTTAAAAAGAGGGACATCGCAAATAGCTCGTACCAGCGAACTTTGTATGACCGACATGGCCCGGCAGGCTGCGCCAAATCACCATTTCTCCGTCAGGTGTTCCCAGTAGCGGCGTGGCAGCAGCTGTCTCTGCAGCTTCGGGTTTCTGCGGCTTGGTATCGCAAGGGTGTTGAAAAATTCCTTCCAGAGCTTCACATACTGTGCCTCTTCCTCCGTATCGGATGGTAGATCGGCGACCGAAAACTCCGACATAATCCATGTTTTTTTATTGTACAATGCAGCTAGCTCCCTTTTTACATCATGTATGATCCAGTTCTGGTCGGACAGGCGCTCGGCAAAGTGCGGCGCAAGCAGCTCAACTACATTATTGTCAGGGCTTAATGCGGCATAATAGATGCCTCCTTCTACCTGCCTGAAGCGGACAAAGCCCATCAGCCTGTGTACTTCGAACTCAAGTCTCCGGTTGATGTCCAGCACTTTGAAAACTGTGTCGTCAGCCAGATGCAGGTCAACCCTGCTCCCCATTTTCCAGCCCAGCTTCAGGTAACGGTATATGAGCGTACCGGCATCCGGATCGTTTGAGAGGTAGGTGTGGTAAACATTTTTCAAAGCTTCTTCGGAAATGTTCCGCCAGATGGATGTATAGACCCTGTCCGACTTGGCAGTGTCCGTTATGATCGGTACATATTCCATCAGCAGGTTCTGCTGGAGACCTTGCTCCGGTATGATAAAAGCTGGCTCCGCCTTGCGGCTGTACGCCTCAAAAACAGCGGTCAGGAGACCTTCGAAACTGCCGTCATACATGTATGTTATCATTACAATTCACCCGTTATGCTTGCCAGCGTATCCTCCGGCAAAGGAAGTGCTGCAGTCTTCCATTCGGCTTCAAGCCGCTGCATCGGATTCGGTACAGGCGGCAGGAAGCTAAGCTGTGTAAAGCCTGCATCATAAGCAGGCACTCTTTCTCTTCCCACCAGCAAATTCGTCCTGATAAAAGCCTTCGTCGCATCAAGTCTGTCAATATATTTGCCCTTGCAGGTAATGAAGTATCTGGCGCGTTTCAGTACGACCCCCAGCTTTTTGATGTCTGCAAAATCCAGCTTCTGTACGCACCTGGCCTTTATGATCCTTTGCGCTGAACGGACGCCGATGCCGGGTACGCGCAGCAGCATATAATAATCCGCCCTGTTCACCTCCAGCGGGAACCTTTCCAGGTGTCGCAGCGCCCAGTCGCACTTCGGATCCAGTTCCGTATCAAAATCCCTGTGTGATTCGTCCAGCAGCTCGTCCGCTCTGAAGCCATAGAACCTGAGGAGCCAGTCAGCCTGGTAAATGCGGTGTTCCCTGAGCAGCGGCGGCTTAACTGCCTGTGGCAGCGCCGGATGGTTCGACACCGGCACATAAGCGGAATAAAATACTCTTCTCATGCCATATCGCTTGTAAAGGCCGTCCGACAGCTTGAGAATCCCCAGGTCATGATCCGGCGTAGCGCCCACGATCAGCTGAGTGCTTTGACCGGCAGGTACAAACTGCGGTGTGCTTTTAAAATGCAGTATATCTTCCCTTGTCTCATTGATCCTGCTGTTGATGAATCCCATCGGTCCAAGTATCGCTTCCTTATTCTTCTGCGGCGCCAGCAGCTTCAGGCCGTCACTTGTAGGCAGCTCAATATTGACGCTCATCCTGTCGACATACCCGCCGGCCTTCTCAATCAGCGCAGCGGAAGCACCCGGTATGGCTTTTATGTGGATATATCCGTTAAAATGGTATTGTTCCCTGAGCAGCTGCACGGCACGGATGATCAGCTCCATGGTATGATCCGGTGATTTGACGACTGCGGAGCTTAAAAACAGTCCCTCAATATAATTCCTTCTATAAAAATTGATCGTCAGAACTGCAATCTCCTCAGGGGTGAACGCCGCCCTGGGGACGTCATTCGACGAACGGTTGACACAATATGCGCAGTCATAGATGCAGTGATTTGAAAGCAGAATTTTAAGCAGCGACACACACCTTCCGTCAGCCGTGAAGGTATGGCAGATCCCTGCGTTAAAGCTGCTTCCTATGCCTCCCGGCGTATTTTTCCTTGAACTGCCGCTGGAAACACACGATACGTCATATTTCGCGCTGTCAGCCAATATCTTAAGCTTATCCATCAGCTCCATCGAAACACCTCAAAACATGATAAATCTAAAAAGTATTCGTCTTTTCATATTGTATCACATTTTTCGGAAATTATCAAACATATGTTCTATTTACACGTCAAGTACCTGTATTCGTCCTGTTTTTAAGCCTCTCACACCTTCTTTTCGCTGCAGCCTCGTATTCAAGCTTTTCCTCAGCTGTTTCAAGCAGAAGGCCGCATACCTCAACGGGCTTCCCCTGCGAATCGACCGCGACAAAGGTAAGGTATGCCTTATTGGTAAATTTCCGCTCGGACGTCATATAATTCTCGGAGAAAACATCGACGGCTACTTCCATGGAAGTTCTGCCCACCCACGTCACTTTAGCCTTCAGCGTTATGATTTCGCCCGCCTTTACCGGGTGCTTGAATTCCACACTGTCTATGGCCGCCGTGACGACGATTTTGTTGCTGTGTCTCTGCGCAGCCATCGCACCGGCCACATCCACCAGATGCATCAGCTTTCCGCCAAGCAGATTTCCCAGCATGTTTGTGTCATTCGGAAGTACCAGCTCCGTCATTTCAACCATTGATTCCCGCGGTGATTTCAGCTCCATAAAACCGCTCCTTTTCATATTAATCAAACCGGATATCGATTACGCCTTATCAGTGCCTTATATGGAATTATATACCCAGTTTTCTTGGAATCATAGAAAATTATTCCCTTAATGAATCACAAAGGCCCCGGAGTATGGTCCGGGGCTCGAACAACGGTATTTAGAAGGAGTAATATGAAAAGATTAATTATATGATATCAGCAATATGTTATGAAACATTGTACCTTATGTTAAAATTCTGTTAACATACTTTAATATGGTGCGTAGCTCACGTGACAATCACGTAAGATACGCACCATATTTTGGGGCGATATGTGGCTCAATTGCCTAGTAAGAGATTCACATCCAGGGAATGTATAAACTTACATTAGGCATTCATAAACAGTTTGATATCATCGTCAACTGTTCCGACACCTGCAATTCCGAATTTCTCAACCAGCACCTTGGCAACATTGGGCGACAGGAAGCCCGGGAGCGTGGGACCGAGGTGAATGTTCTTCACGCCCAGATACAGCAGTGCCAGGAGCACAATAACAGCCTTCTGTTCGTACCAGGCAATATTGAAGGCAATCGGCAGCTTGTTGATATCGTCGAGGTCGAACACTTCCTTAAGCTTCAGGGCGATGACTGCCAGAGAATAGGAATCGTTGCACTGCCCGGCGTCCAAAACTCTCGGAATTCCACCAATGTCGCCCAGCTTCAGTTTATTATAGCGATACTTCGCGCAGCCCGCCGTGAGAATCACCGTGTCCTTCGGCAACTTTTCAGCGAACTCGGTGTAGTATTCTCTGGACTTCATGCGTCCGTCGCAGCCGGCCATAACGAGAAACTTCTTGATCGCACCAGATTTGACGGCATCCACGACCTTGTCCGCCAGAGCCATTACCTGATTATGGGCAAAGCCGCCGACAATGCTGCCGGTCTCGATTTCATCGGGCGCGGGAAGAGTCTTTGCAAGCGCGATGATTTCGGAAAAATCCTTTTTGCCGTTCTCTTCGGCTTCAATATGCTTGCAGCCGGGATAGCCGGTGGAACCCGTGGTAAAGATTCTGCCCCGGACCTCCTCGCTTCTGGGCGGGACGATACAGTTAGTGGTAAACAAGATGGGACCATGGAAGGATACAAATTCGTCAAGCTGCTTCCACCATGCGTTGCCGTAGTTGCCCGCGAAATTATCATATTTCTTGAAAGCAGGATAATAATGGGCGGGCAGCATCTCGCTGTGGGTATATACATCCACGCCGGTGCCTTTGGTCTGCTCCAAAAGCTGTTCCAGATCAGTCAGGTCGTGGCCGGAAATCAGAATCGCAGGATTTTTTCTGACGCCTATATTGACTTTGGTAATTTCAGGATTGCCGAACCTTGATGTGTTGGCCTCATCCAGAAGCGCCATGACTTTGACGCCATATTCGCCGGTTTTCAGCGTCAGCGCCGCCAGATCGTCGGCGGTAAGGGAATCGTCCAGCGTTGCCGCCAGCGCCTCATAGATAAAGGCGTTGAT
>JBDKVA010000128.1:0-11468 GCA_039679375.1 Clostridiaceae bacterium | reverse complement strand
TCTGCTTATTTCACCTTTCAGATACTTTTCGACCAGCCTTACTTTGTCTTCTGCCGGTATTCCTTTCATTGATCTGGACATGTAAATACCCCCATATAGAACTTGTTATATTTCAATGTCCTATATGAGGGTAGCATATCAAAATGACCTTGTGGTTTTTTCTTACCTGACAAGCCGGACACTTGATTATTCAGAATGTGAATGTTGTAATCTCACATTTAGCCTAAGACAAGGTTGTTTGACAGTCTGAAAGGATAAGGGCGGCATTAAGCCGCCCTTATCCTTGTACAGTCTATAATAACCCATGTTCCAGCATCCCCTCGGCAATCTGGACGGCGTTGGTCGCCGCACCCTTTCGCAGATTGTCCGAAACGCACCACAAATTGATCGCGTTGGGTGCGGTCATATCATCACGTATTCTTCCGACTAAAACCGCATCCTTCCACTCGTCTTTTTCGAGGTCGGACGGGATGGGATATCGAAGCTCCAGAGCATCCTTTCTAATCTCTCTCGCGTTTTCATTGCTGGTAATGCCGTCAATGCAGACCACGCCAGGCGACAGCTTCAGGTCGGATAGGATTTCCATAGCTTTTTCCGCTCTCATAGGTTCTGCGAACTCCGCGTTGATGGATTCACAGTGACCGACCAATACCGGAACGCGCACGGTCGTCGCGTTAATGAGCAGGTTCGGCTCACCGAAAATCTTGCGGGTTTCATTTAACATTTTCATCTCCTCTCGCGTATATCCATTCTTTTCAAAACGGTCGATGTGCGGGATACAGTTGAATGCGATCTGCCGGGCGAAAATGGATGGACTTTCTTGAACTTGCTCGCCTGAAAGCTTCTGCTTGATCTCGGCGTTTAGCTGATCCATACCCGCTCCGCTGTGTCCACTGACCGATTGGTAGGTTGACACGATGACACGCCGTAGTCGCGCGGCTCTGTGTAACGGGTAAAGCGCGACCGCCATTTGTATGGTCGAGCAGTTCGGATTGCAAATGAGCCGTGTGTCTTTTGTCACAGCATCCATGTTTATTTCGGGTATGACAAGGGGGATGTTTGGGTACATGCGTAAATCCCCGCCGTTGTCTATAACGGTACAACCGCATTTTACAGCGACATCGGCCCATTCCATACTTGCACCCATCGCGCCCTCTTTACCCGCAAAAAACACGAGGTCGAGCTGCTTGAATAAGTCGGCACTGACCTTTTGTACGTTGATGGTTGCTCCGTCGAACACCTCACTGCGTTCCCTTGTCGCCATGATCATTACTGACCCGTCAACAGGAAACTTGCGTTCACTCAGTACACGGACGATATGCTCACCGACCGGACCTACTCCCAATACACCTACTTTAAGTCCCATGATGATACCTCCCATTCCATAAATCCTACAGTAAATGGAAATTGTTCAAACCGTTTCGTTCCGCTGTGAATAAAGCCATTCGCGGCGTACCAGTTTTTGAGGACAGTATTTTCATCGATGATACCGAGTGCGATTTTACCACCGCCCAGCTCTTTTACTTTAGCTTTACAGAAGTCAAGAAGCCGTTTACCGTAGCCTTTGTGCCGGTGTTCGGGCAGAACGGCAAGGTTGTGGAGCTCATACGCGTTATTCGCATCTTTTGACAGCGAGGCGTATCCAACGAGCCACTCCCCGTCATACAGACCATACATCAGCCAACCCCAGTTATACTGGTTTTGCAACCGTTCGGCTGTAATGGTAAAGCTCGTATACGTCGGGCAGTTTTGCGGGGTCAAATCAAAGTCTGTCGCTATTGTAGCAAAGCTCGCGCGTATCACCTCCGCGGCAAGGGGAAAATCCGACGGATTGAGTTGCTTTATCATTTTTCATGCCTCCTCCAGTATATATTTCGGCTTGCCCTGTGCGAGATCGTCCTTGATATGCTCCGTCAGCAGATCGAGGTTCATCAAGCCGAGATTCCCGTGCTTGCGGCTTCTCAGTGAAAATCCGTTTTGCTCAATGTCTTTGTCGCCTACCACAAGCATATAAGGTATCTTTTGCGTCTCGTAGCGTTTGATTTTTTCGCGCATATGGCTTTCGGTGTAGTCCGCGTCGACCCGCAGTCCCTTCTTTTTCAGGTCTATCTCCAAGCGTTTACAATATTCGTTGTGGGACGGCTTAATTGGGACGATAGCGAACTGCACCGGCGCAAACCACAACGGGAAATCGCCCTTGTAATGTTCTATCAGCAGAGCAAAGAACCGCTCAATGCTTCCGAACAAAGCCCGATGGACGATATATGGCGTGTGGTTTTTCCCGTCTACCCCAACATATTTCATCTTGAAGCGTTCGGGTAAATTGAAATCGAATTGGATTGTACTGCATTGCCATTCGCGTCCAAGGGAATCATACAGCTTCAAGTCGATTTTGGGGCCATAGAACGCGCCGCCGCCTTCGTCAATCTCATATTCAAGCCCTGCGGCAACCACCGCCTTTTTCAAGACTTCGGTCGCCATATCCCACTCGTCGTCAGAGCCGATTGATTTTGTTTTAGGTTTTGTAGAAACGTAAGGCTTGAACTTGCTCAAACCGAACGAACGCAAGATATACAGCGAGAATTTGAGTGCGAAGGCAACCTCGCTTTCCACTTGCTCTGGGGTGCAGATGATGTGCGCGTCGTCCTGTGTAAATCCACGCACCCTTGTCAGTCCATGCAGAGTTCCTGATAACTCGTACCTATACACTGTGCCGAACTCCGCCATACGCACTGGTAGGTCACGGTACGAGCGCGTCTCACTATTGTAGATGATGAAGTGGAACGGGCAGTTCATGGGTTTCAGGTAGTATTCCTCGCCCTCGATGTCGATGGGGTTATACATGGAATCCTTGTAGTTTTCCAAGTGACCTGATGTTTTCCAAAGCTCTGACCGTCCGATATGTGGAGTGTACGCCCACTGGTAGCCGTTCAGCAGATGCGCGGCTTGGCTGAACTGTTCGAGCAGGAAGCGAATTATCGCACCTTTGGGATGCCACAGCACAAGCCCTTGCCCGATTTCTTCTGACGTTGAGAACAAGCCGAGTTGCGCGCCGAGCCGCTTATGGTCGTGCTCGGCGGCTTTTACCAGTTTGTCCTGGTAAGCTTGCAGTTCTTCCTGTGATTCAAAAGCTATGATATAAAGCCGCTGCAACATCTTCTTGCTTGCATCTCCGTCCTGATACACGCCGGAGAAGCTGGATAACTCATATGCGCATGGAATATCCTTGCCCGAAAGCCAGTCATTTATCGAGCTGATTTTTTCGGGATTTATCGGAACCGACAAGTCGAAGTCGCAGTATAACCCACTCTCTGTGATTTCATTCGAAACCAAGCTGCCCGAAAACAAATCGGCGACAGCTTCCTTTACCAATCCTATAAGATTTTCTTTGTAATCTAACATACAATATGCTCTCCTTATTGTTTATTTTGGGATTGCTGGAGAGCAGACGGTCACCATGCCCATAGCCAAAAATCTATTCACGAATCTTTGGCGCGAACAATATGAGTACATTGCTGTAATCAGGGCGACCACCCCCTTTCAGAAAAATAAAAACACCTTATCGAACCGTCGTCGATAAGGTGTAAAATAAGCCTTTACTCCACCCACCAACGACTTTAGGAGCTAACACTTGTCGTTGGCGCTGTGGCGAATAACAAATGCTAACTCTGCATGGTAGTGGTGGTGTAACTAAGTTGATACAACATAATGGATTTCCTCTCGTTTCCTCGAAAGATTTTAAAATATTATAGCACATGGAAATAAGGGATGCAACCCCGAAAAATGTGAATTTGAAAAATGGGTGAAAAATGGTGAAAAATCTTCGGTAAACGGTTTTAATAGATTTTTTCAAAATTCAAACTGGTGCTCTGTTAAACTCGGGGGGAACGGTTCAGCAAGCAAGGGAAGTTTGGTTGCGGCTGAAAGTGACGGTATGTTATAATCTGCATAACAGCAAAATTTCATTCGAATTAACATTCATGCGCACTGCGTAATGCTTGTGAAACACATCAATTAATGAGAAAATACGGCTGAGGTGAAGAATGACAAGGATATTGCTTGTTGAAGATGACAGGAGCATCGTTGATAATTTAACAGAATTTCTTAAAAGTGAGGGCTTTTCAGTTGACTCTGTTAACGGGCAGACTGCTGCGATCAAAAAAATAGAGAATAATTCATATGACCTGCTTCTTGTGGACATATCATTAACGGATGGAAACGGATTTGCCGTATGTGCAGCTGCAAAGGCTAATACAAATGTCCCTGTAATTTTTCTTACCGCCTCCGGTGACGAATATAGCGTTGTTACCGGTTTGGATATGGGGGCTGACGACTATATAGGAAAGCCTTTCAGGCCCAGAGAGCTGGTGTCGCGTATAAAAAATGCTCTTCGGCGTACCGGAAGAGTACAGTCTGTTATGGAGCTTGACGGTATTCGGGTGGATGCTGTAAAAGGAACGGTAATGAAAAACGGTACTGAAATTTTTCTCTCTGCACTTGAATACCGTTTATTGCTGATATTTTTCAACAACAGGGGCGCCGTACTTTTGAGGAGCAAACTTCTGGAGGAAATCTGGGATATTGCGGGAGAGTTTGTGAATGATAATACTCTGACTGTATATATTAAAAGACTACGCGAAAAGATCGGTGATGACCCGCAGAATCCTTCCTTTATTAAAACAGTCCGCGGCATCGGGTATAAGGTAGGCGAATAAATGGATGTTTTTAAGAACCCATTGGCTAAAAGAAATTTGCTGCTGCATCTTATACTTGGCGCTATTGCAACCTTCATCGGGTTTGCAATTGGAACAGTCTGCGGCATTCTGGCGCTATGCCTAAGCCTGGCATATACATTGATTCACCTTTTGTCAGACCGTAAGAGATATAAGAGAATTTCTGACTTAAGCAGTGACATAGACAGGATTCTTCACTGTCAGGAATCTCTTGATTTTAATGAATATGCAGAAGGGGAGCTGGCTATACTCAGCAGTGAGATATACAAGATGACGGTTCGAATGCGGGAACAGTCTGAAATTTTGAAAAAAGACAAACAATATCTTGCTGATTCTATGGCGGACATTTCCCATCAAATAAGGACTCCGCTTACTTCTGCCAACTTAATTGCCGCATTATTACAGAATCCTGAATTATCATATGAACGCCGTCTGAAGCTTACCCAGGATATGATGAAGCTGTTGGAGCATATTGACCGGCTTGTGACCATTTTGTTGAAGCTATCCAGGCTTGATGCCGGGACAGTTGAATTTCAATGGGAAAACATTTCTGCAGCAGATCTAATTCATAAGGCTTCAGAACCGCTAATAATACCGATGGAGCTGAGAAATCAACAGCTGCATATCAATATAAACGGCAACGGGAGCTTTTCAGGCGATCTTGCGTGGACTGCCGAGGCAGTTGAAAATATACTAAAAAACTGTATGGAGCATACACCCGAAGGCGGCACCATAAAAATTGATGTATCTGAGAATGCTTTATTTACAGAAATAATCATATCTGACAACGGCAGCGGAATAGAAAAGGATGATTTACCCCATTTGTTTGAACGCTTCTATCGAGGTAAAAACTCTTCAGGTCAGAATTACGGAATCGGATTAGCTCTTGCACGTATGATTGTATCAGAGCAAAATGGCACGATTAAGGCTGAAAATGTAAAGAGCGGCGGAGCAAAATTCACAATAAGGTTTTATAAAAGTATTGTCTAAGTGACGTTTTTGTAATAAAAAAGTCACGCCAGTGTCACCTGGCCGCGATATGATATATCCAGGGATATTAATGGAGGGCAATAATGGATATATTAAAAATTGAGAACCTGACAAAAACTTATGGTACGGCTGATAACATAGTTAAGGCATTGGACAACGTGAGCTTTACTGTAAAAAAAGGAGAATTTATTGCAATAATCGGTCCTTCAGGCTCAGGCAAATCAACTCTTCTGCACATACTTGGCGGAGTGGACAAGCCTACATCCGGGAAGGTATACATGGACGGACATGATGTTTATGCTCAGAATGACGAGCAGCTTGCAATTTTCCGCCGGAGACAGGTAGGGCTGATCTATCAGTTTTACAATCTCATTCCTGTTTTGGATGTTAACGAGAATATTACGCTTCCTGTTCTTATGGACGGCAGAAAGGTAAATGAAGAACGTTTGAATGAGCTCACTGCCTTCTTAGGTCTGAGAGGAAGAGAAAAGCATCTTCCCAATCAGCTTTCCGGAGGACAGCAGCAGCGGGTTTCCATAGGCAGGGCACTGATGAATGCACCGGCTGTTGTTCTGGCGGATGAGCCGACCGGAAACCTTGATTCCAAAAGCAGCCACGAGATTGTTGAATTATTGAAAATGTCAAATCAAAAATATGACCAAACTCTTATTGTTATTACTCACGATGAAAATATAGCATTGCAGGCTGACCGCATAATAGCAATCGAAGACGGCAGAATTACCCGTGACGAGGTGAAACGAATATGAATATTTTTTTCAAGGTCACGTTGAAAACACTGTCCGGAAATAAAACGCGCACACTCGTTACGATAATCGGTATTATTTTGTCTGCAGCAATGTTGACGGCTGTGACGGCCTTTATAACAAGTCTCCGGGACTATATGCTTGATGTGGCGGTCTATAATTACGGTGATTGGCATGGATGCCTTTATGATGCAGGGTCGGACAAAACCGCAGAGTTAAAAAGTAATCCGGAGATAATGCAGGTTGCGGAGTGTGAAAATATTGGCTATGCTGCCCTGCCTGATCCTAAATTCGAGTATTCGCCTTATATTTACATTATCGGGGCTGACAGTAAATTTAATACAATGATGCCTGTTTACATCACAGCAGGCAGACTTCCGGAGAAGGTTAGTGAAATCATATTACCTAATCATTTGCTGAAAAACGGAGGGACAGCGTTTTCTATAGGAGACAGGATTACTCTGGATATTGGTGTACGGATATATGAAAATACAGTGCTCAACCAGCATAATATGTACATGAAAAATAAAAAGGGTGAGGCTGAGGAGAAGCTGGTCATTCAGGAAGCCCGTACCTATACTGTAGTCGGGTTCTATGAACGCCCGAGTTTTGAGGACTACTCTTCTCCGGGCTATACGGCCATTACTGTTATGGATGGTGCCCAACGGGGAGGCAAAGCCTTTGACATATATTTTAAGCTTAAGAAGCCTAAAGGTATATATGACTTTATAAGAGCGGAAGAACAAAAAGAAGGCTTCGGCGGCAGCTCATACAATGATGATGTGCTTATGTACAGCGGCGTGTCAAAGCATTCAAGATTTTATGTTGTTCTTTACAGCCTGGCAGCCATTCTTATTTTACTGATTATTACCGGCTCTGTTTCGCTTATTTTCAATGCTTTTTCAATCTCCGTAAGTGAAAGGACAAAACAAATTGGGCTGCTGTCATCTATCGGTGCTACTAAAAGGCAAATCAGGAAAAGTATATTATTTGAAGCCATGTTTGTAAGTATAATAGGTATACCAATAGGTATACTTTCAGGAATAGCGGGTATCGGTGTGACTCTTTTATGTGTCGGACGGAGATTTTCATCCCTCTACTCCGGCGAAGTACCATATTCACTGTCACTCCATGTGAACCTCTGGACAGTCGTTACAGCGGTGCTATTTGCGCTGATAACTGTTTTAATTTCCGCATGGATTCCTTCGAGGCGTGCGACACGCATTACAGCGATAGAAGCAATACGGCAAACAAACGATATTTTTGTAAAGGCAAAGGATATCCGTACATCAAAGCTTACTTACAGACTTTTCGGGCTGGAGGGTGTACTTGCACGGAAGCACTTCAGACGAAGCAGGAAAAGGTACAGGACCACTGTCGTTTCTCTGTTTATGAGCATAGTATTGTTTATCGCAGCCAGTTCCTTCTGCTCTTACATCAAGGATAGTGTCACGGATGTTTTTGAAACCAGAGATTATGATATCAGCTGGTATTATGATACTGACACCAATACGGAGATGACCCCCCGGCAAGTGCATGAATTACTGGCTAAGACAAATGGCTTGACAAACTCTGCTTATGCTCTTGTCAAGCAGGGCTATGCAATCATAAAAAAGGAAGATGTCCTGGATGAGTTCAGGAAACGTTTTGATGGATTAACAGGTAATAGTGAGGGAAGCAGTAATGTGTACAACTTACCTGCGGGTGTATACATCGTGCCGGATGAGGTGTTTGAAGGATATACGGACGCAGGGGGCTTGAGCGGTGCAGACGCAGTTGTTATGGCATATATGGAGGGAATTGATCCGGAAACAAAAAAATATACGAGGACCTATTTGCTGCGTGATACATTATCTGCTATGAATTTGAAACTATATGACGAAAGTAAGGAACCTATCCCTGATGATTTAACACAGGAAGAACTGGATAAGCTGCTGTATAAAAGCACGACCATTGATGTTGGGGCAATTGTCGATTCCTTGCCGTTTGCTATCAATGGCTCCCATAACGGGTATTATATAACGGTAATGTTGCCGGAACGCTGTATTTCAAAGTATTTTGCGAATATGGATATAACCGATGCAGTTTTTTATTTTAAAGGAGAGGAGCACGCGGTTCTGGCAGAAAATCTCACAGCCGTTATGGCTGAGAATGGCCTACCTTCAGAAAATTTGCATGATACAGCTGCTAATGATGATACAAACAGGAATATGATATTTATAATCAATGTTTTTTCCTACGGCTTTATAGTCCTGATTTCACTGATAGCGGCAGCAAACGTATTCAACACGATATCAACCGGTATCAATCTGCGCCGCCGGGAATTTGCAATGCTTAAATCCGTGGGTATGACACAGAAGGGCTTCAATAAAATGATGAATTATGAGTGTCTGATGTACGGGACAAAGTCCTTGATGTGGGGACTGCCTGCCGCAGCGGGAGTCACTTATCTGATCTACCGGAGTATAAATGCAGGCTATATTACAGGCTTTTATATTCCGTGGGTATCGATGGTTGTTGCAATATTCAGCGTGTTTGCAGTTGTCTTTGCAACAATGCTTTATTCCATGAATAAATTGAAATCTGAAAATACAATAGACTCGTTAAGAAACGAGAATTTATAGCGAAGGCAATCAAGGATTGTCTGGTTTTCCTGATGAGAACCACTCCGCCGCCAGGGACCCACCAGGTTCAGGCGGCATCTTTTTTACTGCTACAAGGCATGTGGAGGTAATAATCCTGTTGCAGAACCTGAAATGCTGATATAGCAAGGGATTGCTAGGTTGAGTGCCAAAATATGTTTTGACGTGGAGGCTATCTTTCACGTTTTTTCTTTTGTAAAATATTAATGGGCTTGTCCATTTTATATAGAAGATGAAGGACTGTAGATGAAATATGTTAGGATTATACCGGCTATACCGAAAGAGAATAAAAAGCTCAGGGTTGCCGCTTACTGCCGTGTCAGCACATCTGGCCCAGAACAAAAGCGTAGCCTTGAGATTCAGATAAAAACCTACACAGTAATGATACGAAGCCATTCCGATTGGATTTTTGTCGGTGTATTCTATGATGTTGAAAGGTGTTTTTACAATGTGAATGTTTTTTGATTGACGGTTATCTTGTAAAATATTACAATTACATATAGGATGTAATTGCTTTATGAAGCGAATTTATTGTCTGTTTTGTATCGCAATAGTTTAAACTGCGATATGTAAAATGGTTAAGACAGATATAATTTAAGGAGGTAGAGATTTGCATCCGGAATTATTTAAATTTGGCCCAGTTATTATAAACAGTTATGGATTTATGATAGCAATAGGTTTTATGTTTGCAATAATGCTCGCAACTTATAGAGCAAGAAAATTAGGTTTAAATGTCGACATTATTATTAACCTTGGAATATTCGGCATAATTGGTGGTTTTGCAGGTGCAAAACTATTATTTATTATTATAGAAATTCAGAATATTTATGCAAATCCTTCTATACTGTTGGATATATCAAATGGTTTTGTAGTATATGGCGGTATTATCGGGGGAATACTCACAGGTTACATATACTGCAAGATAAAAAAGATCGATTTCATGGAATATTTTGATTTGACAGTACCCTCGATTGCATTGGCACAAGGGTTTGGTAGGATTGGATGTTTCCTCGCTGGTTGTTGTTACGGAAAAGAAACAAATTGGTCTTTGGGAATTGTTTTTAAAGATTCGCTTTATGCACCTAATGGAGTCAGATTAATACCAACACAGCTTTTTTCAAGTGTAGGAGATTTTTTAATTTCAATAATACTCTTGCTATATGCAAAAAGAAAAAAAGGTAAGGGTGAAATTGCAAGGCTTTATTTAATATTATATAGTATGGGAAGATTTTTTATTGAAACATTAAGAAATGACCCAAGAGGTTATATCGGAAGTTTATCTACATCACAGCTTATCGCTATATTTACACTCATTATAGGTTTGTGCTTTTATAACTTTTCAAAACTAAACATTAAGAATTCGAAGGTAAGTAAGGCTAAATAACTGTTATTTGAGCATGAGTTCAAGGGGCCTTTTATATAATTCACGCTTCACTTTCACATATTATTTTTATACACATCAGTGGCTTTAAAAGAATTGCCTGTGAGTTGAAAAAATTGAAGCAAAACTGCGTCAACTTGTTCAAGAAGCAGTAGTCGATGGGCTAATTGAAGATTTTCAGGGCGGGCTTGAGCGGAACGGATACGATTTAAAGACATTTGAAAAAATTCTGGAACCGGAAACTCAGAAATATTGGACAAAAGTAATTAAGTTTTGGAACGGAGAAATACCTTATATCGATAACAATTAAAGAATCCAAAGGCTATATTTTATTATAATTCAGCGAGGTATAACGATGAAATACAATGACTAATATATGATGGAAAGAAAAACTGTCCCCATGTATTGGTTTGCGGCGTTTCATGTAAACTGAAACCGTTTTGCTTTGCAGTATTGTACCCGGAAAAGATACTTTACAGAATTTTCTACAAATTGATTGTTTTTATTTGCTTCTTCTTATATACTATTATATGAAAACTATTCCTCTGAAAGGTGCAAAATAAAATGTGTTGGATCATGGTGGCGGGAAAAGGTTACTATGTTTTTACTTCGAACTTGTGTACATACCTAAAAAATTAAATTTTAATTATAGGTTTTATAGGTGATTAAATGACATTAGATGATACTTTAAATAGAGTTATTAACCAAATCAATGATGCTGCTAGAGAAGCAAATGACTCAATGGCTGGATACTATTATCAGATAGACCAGCCAGATGGCCTCGACCATCACAAAAAAGCAATGGAATATCTTCTATTATTAAACAAACCCGTGAAGGAGACCAACTATGAATAGTCAATAGGAAATTCGAATATTTTTTTAGGTTTTAACCAGACAAAAAAGAGCATAGCAAACAAGACATCCAATTGATGTACTTTGAAAATAGAATATGGATAAG
>JBDKVA010000127.1:0-12598 GCA_039679375.1 Clostridiaceae bacterium | reverse complement strand
TATTGTTGAACAGGACGAATTAATTGATTTTTCCCTAATCAACCTGATTTGCGGCGGACATGTGCTGCTGGAAGGCGTACCGGGCCTTGCAAAGACCTTGATGGTAAAAGCGTTGGCAGGAGCCCTTTCGGTAGACTTCAAAAGGATACAGTTTACTCCTGATCTGATGCCTGCCGATGTTACGGGTACAAAGGTTTATGATATGAAAACAAGGGAATTCGAGTTGAAAAAGGGGCCTATATTCACCAATCTGCTGCTTGCAGATGAAATCAACCGGACTCCTCCGAAAACCCAGGCCGGACTTCTGGAGGCCATGGCCGAACGAACAGTTTCCATTGATGGAGAAATGCTGCAGCTTCCTTCAGTGTTTATGGTGTTTGCAACCCAGAATCCTCTGGAATACGAAGGGACCTATCCGCTGCCCGAAGCCTTGACTGACAGGTTTCAGATGAAAATTATTATTAACTATCCTTCCGCCGGTGCAGAAAAAGAAGTACTGAGACGTCATAATGATGGGATATTTGTCACCGATCCCGATAAGTTCTCCATTCATGCGGTTTGTGAGCCGGAGGATATTATAAAATGTAGAGAAGAAGTACAAAAAGTCCGGGTGGATGATGCATTAATGGAATATATGGTCAATATAGTACGAGAAACCCGAAACAGCCCGATAATTGATATCGGAAGCTCTCCAAGAGGATCAATCGCCTTGCTCCGGTGCTCAAAAGCATTCGCGGCATTTAGCGGCAGGGACTATATTATCCCTGAAGACATTAAGAGGATGGTTGTTCCTACGCTTAGGCACCGGTTGATTTTAAAGCCCGAACTTGAACTGGAGGGGGTAAAGCCCGAGCAGGTGCTGACGGATATACTATCTAAAATCAAAGTACCAAGGTAAAGGTTGCAGAAAGCAGGGTGATTTTTTGAACGTTACGAGGCGTTTTATTATCCTTGTATTTGCAGGTTCACTGTTGCTTGTGCCGGCGGCAATCCTGCATAATTCATTGACCGTATTTATAATATATAATCTGGTCTGCTTTGCCCTGCTTATTATAGACTATTCTATTTCAGATGCTGATTCCGATATTTCAATAGAACGTTCGGGTAATGAACGGCTGTCACTTTTCGAAAGAGAACCAATCAGCTTTGAAGTGTACAATAAGAGCAGCAACCGACTTTATATCGAACTCAGGGATGAAGTTCCCGACTTTCATTTCCGGATCGAAAACGGATTGATGAATGGGTTTATTGAACCGCATAAAAAGGCATGCTTCAACTACTTTGTCATACCTTCAAAGCGGGGCGCCTTCACTTTCCCAAACATATACGCAAGTTACCTGAGCAAATTAAAGCTGAGCAAGCGAATGATTAAAATAAATCTGTCCGGTGAATTCAAAGTCTATCCCGATTTGAAAAACCTGCGCAAATACCGGCTGGGCATATGTAACAACCGTCTGTACAAGCAAGGCAGGAGAAGTCTGAAAATGCTGGGGAAAGGCAGTTCCTACGAAAGTCTGCGGGAATATGTCCATGGCGATGAATTCAGAAAAATAAACTGGAAAGCAACCGCAAGGGCTGGCAGACCTTTTATAAACCAATATGAGCCCGAGAAAAATCAACATGTCCACATACTTATCGATACGGGACGGGCTATGAGTCTTACCGTAAAGGGCTGGAGAAAACTGGACCTTGTTATAAATACCGCTTTGATCTTATGCGATATAGTAAACCAGAATGGAGATAAATCCGCTCTTATGCTTTTTAATACAAAGGTAAATAACATGATTTTGCCCGGTAAAGGACCGGGCCATAGAAATCAGATACTGGAAGCCCTTTATCATATTGAACATACAAATGATACTTCAAACTATGATGAAGCCTTTAATTATTTAAAAAGAAAGGAGCGTCATAGGAGCATAGTGTTTCTTTTCACCGATTTTGAAACCGTGGAGGAAGCCGGGGACTTAATGAGAGTTTTACCGGTTATTTCGAGGAACAATCTGGTTGTCCTGCCTTTGATAAGAAATGAAAACCTTCACGAATTAAGTATCATGCGGGTGAAAAACCGCGAAGATTTGTTCAACAAGGGAGTTGCCCTGGAGTTGCATGAAGATAGGTGCGATATCATAAATCATTTGAACCGCAGAGGTGTTTTCTGCCTGGAATGCCCGGCTGAAAAGCTGGAACTGTCCACTATCAATAAGTATATACAGGTTAAAAACCAGACATATATATAAACAAATAAAAGGAAGTGATCATCTTTTTTTAACATAATATGGTATAGCCATGTAGGCGGAAAGCCCAATCAGGGTTAAAAAAGCAAACAGCAGTTTCCACTGTGCGGCAATCATCAGCGGAGTAAAGAATCCCTCGATGGTCCCGGCGATTATAAGAAATAAAACGACGCCTCCTATCAAAGCAACTGCTTTTTTCGCTCCTAATACAAGTGAATGACGGCGCAGGTATTCACCTGGCAGCAGGATACTTTTGGCGATTATCAGCCCGGCTGCTCCGGAGATAAAAACAGCAGTAAGCTCAATAACACCATGAGGCAAAATAAGAGACCAATAGTTCAAAGGATCACTGTGAAGGTAAATAAGCCCCGTCAGAGAACCGAGCATCGCACCGTTGGCAAAAAGCACATAAATAGTGCCAATACCAAGGGTTATGCCGAAAACAAAAGCTTTTAGTGAAACTGTTATATTATTTACCATAATAAAACTTGACATCAGGGGATGATTCCACTCTCCGACACCTGCTTCTTCGCCCTTGATACCATCTATGGTTTCTTGAGAAAGAAACAGGGAGGCATTGCCATCATTGAGCAATACCATTATCAGGCTCAAAACAAAGCCTGCGGCGAAAAAACTGAAAGAGCCCAATATAAAGCGTTTGTTATCTTTTAAGAGCTTTGGATAGCCATATATGATATAAGTGAACAATTCACGCACAGGCACCTTTTTTACTGCATAAACATGACTATGGCATTTAGCTGTTAAAGAATTTAAGTAGGTTACAACGCTGCTTTTCGGGTAGTGTGTCCTGGCGTAGGCCAAATGGTGGCTGCACTGCCTGAAAAGATGCAAAAAACTTTTTACATCTTCAGACGATAGAGCTTTTAACCCTTTTTTATTAATGTGCGCCGATAATTCCTCGAGCTGGGCCCACGATTTTGAATGCTTGTTTATAAATTGTTCTTCTACCATTTATATCACCTGTGTATTATTTTACAGAATTTATTTAATATTGTATATAAGAAATGGAGCGGTCAAATGAAAAAAATAAAAATTATAACCCCGGAAAATATTGAAGTGGAATACACCCTGGCTGATGTAGCGTCCCGCACGGCTGCCGCCATTATTGACACATTGATCCAGGGGGCAGTTTTATTGCTGCTTGGCATATCGATATTAATAATACGTAATTTTGCACCGGATTTCTGGTATGTGTTTTATGGCTGGATTATTGGAATAGCCTTGCTGATCTATACTGTATTGTGTTATGGATACTATATATACATGGAGCTTAACATGAACGGCAGCACACTCGGTAAAAAGCTTCTAAAACTCAGAACAATCCGAAGTAACGGACAGTCCCTCACTTTGAAGCACTCCGTTATTAGAAATGCATTTAAAATACTGATTGACAGCTTCGGTGTGGGCATCGTATTCATATTTTTTTCAAAAGAACACAAGCGCCTTGGAGATATGGCTGCATCTACCATTGTTATAGCTGAAATAACGAAAACCAGGCCTGTAACGCTTGAAAGTCTGCAAAAAATCAATGAACACTTCTCCTATTATTTATCAGAAGAAGAGCAGGACTTATTAAGAGAATATCTGGAAAGAGAGCACCGTATGTCTGACAGTTCTCAAATCAGCTCCGAATTGAAAAAGTACTTTTCTGATAAATTTGAAGCCCAGGGTGTACTGAATGAATGGGAGAATTTCCTGAGTAAGCTGTGATCAGGAAGGCGCAGGAACTGTACAGGCAAAATAAGGGCGGTCTTTAGGCGCATTCCCATAGGGACATTTTATGAACCGTGGGTTTGGGGTGAGGTAAACAGCAGATTAAGCTGCCTGCCTTTGCCGTTGTTCGGCTATTTTCTCGGCTTCTTCTGCGAAAGCATCTACGACCCCTTCGGCACATTTATCCCAGTTCTCTCTGAAGCCTATCAATCTCTCGTCGTGCTTCAACGCTGTAAAATACCTCTCAAGATTGAAAAATGTTATAACACATGCTATAATTGTCGGTAAGAGGTGAAGATAAGTGGATTTTTCCGCAACAGTGAAAATGGTACGCGATAAAATGAATATGAGCCAAGAGGATTTGGCCCGCGCCTTGAATGTAAGTTTCGCCACAATTAATCGTTGGGAGAACGGTAAGACCCATCCAAACAAAATGGCGAAGCAGGTATTTATATCTTTTTGTGAGCAGAACGGCATTTCCATTAAGGATTAGAGAAAAAGGTATGCCTTTAATTTTTAGATGGCAAATTAAAAGAGCTACAGAGCAATGAAACTGAGTTTACCAAGATTCGTGCGACATATAAGCGTCGCAGTAAATAGGAGGAACTAACCAATGGCTGATAACCGAAAAGAGCGTGAGCGGGCGGAACTTCACCGCGTAATATGGGGTATTGCCAACGACTTGCGCGGAAGTGTGGACGGTTGGGATTTCAAGCAGTATGTTCTCGGCATATTGTTTTACCGATATATCTCAGAGAACATCACGGCTTATATAAACGAAGGCGAGCGCGAGGCAGGTAATACTGCGTTTGACTACGCCAAACTATCGGATAAAGACGCGGAGCAAGCCCGCGAGGATTTGGTCGCGACAAAGGGCTTTTTCATCCTGCCGTCGGAATTATTTAAGAGCGTTTGCGCCCGTGCTGATAAAGATGAAAACCTAAACGAAACCCTTGAAACGGTGTTCAAAAATATAGAGGCATCTGCACAGGGTACGCCCTCAGAAGAAAACTTCAGAGGATTGTTTGATGACATCGACGTAAACAGTAATAAACTCGGCGGTACGGTAGCGAAGCGTAATGAACGGCTTGTAAAGCTTCTTAACGGCGTGAGCGATATGAAACTCGGCGACTATAAAGACAATACCATCGACGCTTTCGGTGACGCCTATGAATTCTTGATGGGTATGTATGCGAGCAACGCTGGAAAATCGGGCGGCGAATACTACACGCCGCAGGAGGTTTCAGAGCTGCTTACACGTCTGACGATTGTAGGCAAGACCGAGGTTAACAAGGTGTATGACCCCGCTTGCGGCTCAGGCTCTCTGCTATTAAAATTTGCGAAGATTCTTGGCAAAGAAAATGTACGAAACGGATTCTTCGGGCAGGAAATCAACATCACCACCTACAACCTCTGCCGCATCAATATGTTTCTGCACGACATCGATTACGACAAGTTTGATATCGGTCACGGCGACACACTCACCGACCCGCTCCATTGGGATGATGAACCGTTCGAGGCGATTGTCTCCAATCCGCCGTACTCCATCAAGTGGGACGGGGACGGAAATTCGCTCTTGATTAACGACCCGAGGTTCAGCCCCGCGGGCATACTTGCACCGAAGAGTAAGGCTGACCTTGCGTTTATAATGCATTCGCTTTCCTGGCTTGCTACAAGTGGAACTGCAGCCATTGTCTGCTTCCCCGGCATTCTCTATCGGGGAGGGGCGGAACAAAAAATACGCCAATATCTTATTGATAACAACTTTGTAGACTGCGTGATTCAGTTGCCAGACAACCTTTTTTTCGGAACATCTATCGCCACCTGCATCATGGTACTTAAAAAAGGTAAAAGTGAAAACTCCACGTTGTTCATCGATGCAAGCCACGAATTTATTAAAGTGACCAACAGCAACAAGCTGACAACAGACATAGGTGGTAATGTTGATAAAATTGTAGCTGCATATGTGGAACGAAAAAACGTGGATTATTTCACTCAAGTTGTGCCGAACGGCAAAATTGCCGCGCAGGGCTATAACCTCTCGGTGTCTACATACGTCGAGCAGGAGGATATACGCGAGGCGGTGGACATCAAGGCGCTGAACGCCGAGATTGCCAGTATTGTCGCCCGTGAGGATGTTTTGCGTAAAGAAATAAACGCAATTATAGCGGAGATTGAGGGAGTGGAGATATGAGCAAGCTGGGAAAGCTATTGTCGGAACTTTGCCCTGATGGGGTTGAATACGTTGATCTTGCCGATGTTGCACGTATTTCAAACGGCAAAGACCATAAGCACCTTGCAGATGGAGAATTTCCCGTGTATGGTTCCGGAGGCATTATGCGCTACGCTGACCAGTACATTTACGACCAAGAATCCGTGCTGATACCGCGCAAGGGGTCGATTGGCAATATCTTTTATGTGAATACACCATTCTGGACGGTTGATACGATTTTTTATACGAAAATTTCAGAACGCATTTTGCCGAAGTTCCTATACTACTATCTGACGATGGTCCACGTTGAGGACTTAAACGAAGCAGGAGGCGTTCCGAGCTTGACTAAAACCGTGCTTGATAAAGTCAGGATTGCACTCCCGCCGCTGCCTGTGCAGAGCGAAATTGTCCGTATTCTCGACAAATTCTCGGAGCTTACAGCGGAGCTTACAGCGGAGCTTACAGCAAGGAAAAGGCAGTATGAATATTACCGTGACTCACTGCTCTCGTTTGATGTAAACAGAGATGGAGTAAAGTGGAAAAAAATTGTACAAGTTGCGCAAGTATCTTCCGGTGGCACACCGCAAAAGGGCAAGCACGAATACTGGGAAAATGGCACAATAAAGTGGCTCGGTTCAACCGTCTGCAAAGGCAAAAAGTCTGTGGACGAAGTGACGGACTACATTACCGAACTCGGATTGAAAAATTCGTCAGCACGTGTATTGCAGGAAGGAACGACGCTAATCGCAATGGTCGGTGCTACAATCGGTAAGGTTGCCTACTTAACATTTAAAGCAAGCACAAATCAAAATGTAGCGGCATTGTATCCATTAGACGAGGAGGAATTGAATCCGTCATATTTGTTTTACACTTGCCAAAACCTATACCCTCAGTTTACTTCGTTTGCAAGCGGGAAACTGGCCATCGCAAATTTGACGTTCATTCGCAATTTGAAAATTCCTATCCCAACAAAAAAGGAGCAAGAACGCATTGTTAGAATCCTCGATAAGTTCGACGCGCTGACCACCGACATAACCGCAGGGCTCCCTGCAGAAATCGCTGCGCGACAGAAGCAATACGAGTATTACAGGGATAAGCTCCTAACCTTTAAGGAAGTGAGTTAATGAGCGAGTACAACATCATCAGTTCCGACAACAAATCAACCGTTGTGGCAGAATACGCCGCAGAGTATCGCGTAGCCCAGGAGTATCAATCCGAAGCGGATTTAGAGCGCGAGTTTATCAAGCGGCTGCAAGGGCAGGGATACGAATATATTAGTGTCACCGACGAGGCGGGGTTGATCGCCAACCTCCGCGTTCAAATTGAAAGGCTCAACGATTATAAGTTTTACGATAGTGAGTGGGAACGCTTTTGCAATGAATATCTTATAAATAAAAATGAGGGCATTGTTGAGAAAACTCGGAAAATTCAAGCAAATGAGCGGTATAGTTTCAGGCTTGATAATGGCTTAACCAAAAACATCGCCATAATAGACAAAAAGAGCATTCACAACAACCGCCTGCAAGTGTTGAACCAATATGAAACCACCGCCGGCAACCACGCAAACCGATATGACGTAACCGTTCTCGTCAACGGTCTGCCGCTAATCCATATCGAGTTAAAGCGGCGTGGCGTAGCCATCCGCGAGGCGTTCAACCAGATTAACCGTTATCAGCGCGAGAGTTTTTGGGCGGCGAGCGGTCTGTTTGAGTATGTGCAGATATTTGTTATCAGTAATGGTACGCATACGAAATATTACAGCAACACAACGCGCTTCCAGCATATCAAGGAGATGGGCGGTGATGCACGCAAGAACAAGAAAAAAACGAGCAACAGCTTTGAATTTACATCGTTCTGGGCAGACGGCACGAACAAGGTCATCGCCGACCTTGTGGACTTCACAAAGACTTTTTTTGCCACACACACAATTTTGAATATTCTCACCCGCTATTGCGTGTTCACCGCCGAAGAGTCCTTACTCGTTATGCGTCCATATCAAATTGCAGCGACCGAACGGATTTTGAACCGCATCGAGGTTGCCAACAACTATAAAAATTATGGCTCAGTCGAAGGCGGCGGATATATCTGGCACACCACAGGAAGCGGCAAGACACTGACAAGCTTTAAGACCGCACAGCTTGCCACGGCTTTGCCCTATATAGATAAAGTGTTATTTGTGGTTGACCGTAAAGACCTCGACTATCAGACGATGAAGGAATATGATCGCTTTGAGAAAGGCGCGGCGAACTCCAACACGTCCACGGCGGTATTGAAACGGCAACTTGAAGACTCAAACGTCAAGATTATCATCACAACTATTCAGAAACTCGGCGTATTTATCGGCAAGAACAAGAACCATGCGATTTACGGCAAGCGCATCGTCCTGATTTTCGATGAGTGCCACCGCTCCCAATTCGGAGATATGCACCAGGCGATTACAAAGGCGTTCAAGAAATACCACATCTTCGGCTTCACTGGCACGCCGATATTCGCATTAAACGCAGGACACGGCGGCGACCCGAATTTGCGGACAACCCCGCAGGCGTTCGGCGGCGATTTCAACGAAAGCAAATGGGTGGCAGATTGTGAAAAGGAAGGCAAAACATTACCGCGCTCAGATAAATATAAAACAAAACCGCTTCATACATATACCATCGTTGACGCAATAAACGACGGGAACGTCCTGCCATTTAGAATCGACTATGTAAACACGGTTAAGATGCCTGCCAACATTAAGGACGAGCAGGTTCGTGCTATTGACACTGAAAGTGCAATGGCATCTCCTGAACGCATCAGCGGCATTGTCAAATATGTGTTGGAGCATTTCGATCAAAAAACCAAACGACAGAGCTTCTACACACACAAGGTTATCACGAATGTTGAAGAGGTAGCGGCAGACAAAGCCCAGATCTTTGAAGCCCGCATCAAAGAAAAAAAAGAAGAATTCAAGGTTGATGGCTTCAACTCAATATTCGCTGTTTCAAAATCCATTGTCATCAACGGACAACGGATTTCACCCGTGCAGCTTTATTACGAGGAGTTCAAAAGACAGCTTTCTCAAAGCGGACGCAATTTGCGTATTGCCACCATATTCAGTTTTGCCGCTAATGAGGAAGAACCAGACAGCACTATTGCCGATGAAGATTTTGATAACGATAAACTCGACCAATCTTCCCGCGAATTCCTTGAAAGAGCGATTGCCGACTATAATGCAATGTTTGGTACTGCCTATGACACTTCATCGGATAAGTTCCAGAACTACTATAAAGACATCTCATTGCGGATGAAGAACCGCGAGATTGATCTGCTGATTGTGGTTAACATGTTCCTTACAGGCTTTGACGCAACTACATTGAATACGCTCTGGGTGGACAAGAATCTCAGGTATCACGGCTTGATTCAAGCATTTTCCCGCACAAACCGCATCCTAAACAGCGTGAAGACGTTTGGTAACATCATCTGCTTCCGTGACCTAAAAAAAGCGACCGACGACGCAATCGCTCATTTTGGCGACAAGGAGGCGGGCGGCATCGTGCTGTTGAAAACTTACGATGACTATTATAATGGGTATGAGCAGGACGGTAAGCAGCACAAGGGATATAAAGAACTCATTGAAATAATAATGAGTTCTTACCCGCTCGGCATGGCAATTCTGGGTGAGATAGCACAAAAGGACTTCATTCGGCTGTTCGGCGCAATCTTGCGGCTCCGTAACATACTTACTGCTTTTGACGATTTTGCAGGCAATGAAATCCTCTCGGCACGTGATTTTCAGGATTATCAAAGTCTGTATATCGACCTGTATCAGAATTTCCGACCTAAAGACAACGGAGATAAAGAAAACATCAACGATGATATAGTATTCGAAATTGAGCTCATAAAGCAGATTGAGGTCAACATCGACTATATACTTATGCTTGTGGCGAAGTACCACGAAAGCAACTGCACCGATAAAGAAATCCTCGTGGCAATTGATAAAGCCGTCAATTCGAGCCTTAAGCTGCGCAGCAAGAAGGAACTCATCGAGAGCTTCGTCGCCCGTGTTAATACATCCACCCAAGTTGACGACGACTGGCGCAAGTTTGTGTTGGAACAGAAAGAAACTGACCTCGCCACGCTTATTGCCGAAGAGAAGCTTAAGGAAGAGGAAACGCGGCGGTTCATTGACAATTCGTTCCGTGATGGTGCGCTAAAGACCACCGGTACGGATATTGACAAAATCCTGCCGCCCGTGTCCCGTTTCGGTGGTGGCAACCGATCTGAGAAAAAACAGGGAGTAATTGCGAAGCTACTCGGCTTCTTCGAAAAATATTTAGGGCTTGTGTAAAGGGGAACACATATGAAATTAAACGGAATGCTTTCAAAAGTTATGGACAATTATTTGTGCTTACGTGGTGTTGCGAGTATAAAGTCGCTGGCAAAAATATCCGAAGTCAATCCTGATATACAACGGGATTTGCTGGAAGACCACAAAGATGAAATGAAAGACTTTTTAGAGAGGGGAGAGTATGCCTTTTTCCCGGAAGTTGTTTTGTCGATGAATGTTGGTCTATCTGATGAGGTTGAAGTCTTTGAAAATCTTGCCGTTGCTGTTGATTCGGCTGACAAAGGCTTCAATTTGAAAGTTGGGAAAGTTAAAGTCAATTTTAAGCCTGACGAGAATAAGCTGATTGATGACCGCAGGCAATTGAAAGTTGCTCAAATAACATTTGATGAAAATGATATAAAATTAAGCAGAATTGATGGAAACCATCGCTTAAGTGCCGCTGATTACTTGATCAATGATATTTTGATTCTCTTTTGTCTTATTATATTTCCTAACGAAGACGAAGCAAAAAACAATTCAAGGGCAATATTTCATAATATAAATTCAAAACAAATACCGTTAAAATTGGAGCAAAATATAAAGATAATTATAGAAAGTAGCGGCGTTTTTACTGATAGCATTCTTGAAAAGCCCCAACCCTTTGGGTTGCATTATAAGTTTACCCGCGAACTGCTGTGTGAAAATGGCAAAATTGATTTTGGTTGTTTTCCGCATATAAAAAATTTTGTGTATGCTAATAAGTATTCTTTCTTTACTGATTTATTCAGATACTTGCTTAAAGAGAGACTAATCAGCAATGCCACGGCTGTTGATGATGTGAAAAAAGAGCTTGTAAATGTAGAGAATGCAATAAACGAAGCCAGCATAGTTGCCTCTTCTAATAATAGCTCGATTGTTGGGGCGTTAGCGTATTACAGGCTTTCTGACCTCGACAAGTATAAACGATTTATTAGGTGGATAGCAAAAAATCATATCGCTGATGCTAAAACTGTTAATATAGACGAACTTATAAGCATCTTTGATAAGGTTTATGATAACATCCCTAAAAATGTGTTTTTGGCGCGTTGGTATCCTGCCACAACAGATCCAAATTACCAAAACGCACAACATAGATTCAATGCAATAAAAAGTGTTGTTGAGCGCCTAAACCTCAATTTAATTGATTTGGGAACACAGGATGGGGGTACTTTTGATATTCGCTCTGTAATGTACAACGAAATTAAAGAATGCGATATATTTATTGCAGATTTGACAGGCTGCCGACATAATGTAATGGTTGAAGTCGGTTATGCTCTCAATTCTGATAAAGAGCGAATGCTGTTCTATTTTGCTCCAACAAAAGAATACTCTGAACCGCCTTTTGACTTAAATGGCTTTCGATATGAACCAATAAATGATTCAGCAGAAATTCAGACAAAAGTCAAACCACTGATAGAAAGCATTTTGAATGAGATGAATTAGGATTATCTTTACTAAATACGACTTGCAATGGAGGTGACTTGGTGAGCAAAGAAATATCAAAAAATAATGCCGAAGATTTCGGCGAAATCCTCTCCATAATAGAAAAAGCGCGGGAGAATACCTTTCGTGCCGTTAATCGTGAGCTCATTTCGATGTATTGGGATATCGGTAAATATATAAGCGAAAAGGTCAAAATAAACGGCTGGGGAAAGTCAGTTGTCAATGATTTCGCGGACTTCATTCAAAATCAATATATAGGTATTCAAGGCTTTTCTGCCTCAAATATCTGGCGCATGAGGCAATTTTACGAGATTTATTTTGACAATGAGAAACTCGCACCACTGGTACGAGAAATTAATTGGACGAATAATCTGATTATCATGTCGCGGGCAAAGACGGTTGAAGCACGGGAATTTTACCTGATGCTTGCGGTTAAAAACCGTTATTCTAAGAGAGAACTGGAACGCCAAATTGACAGCATGCTCTTTGAGCGCACCATGCTTTCCGATGAAAAGAACAAATTGTTTATCGCTAAAAGTCAAGGTTTAACTGCACTTCGCGACAGTTATGTTCTTGAATTTCTTGACCTGCCGCATAAGCATAAGGAAAATGTACTACGTAAATCCATCG